>NZ_JBIBVC010000001.1:0-38823 GCF_043080005.1 Streptomyces sp. NPDC015130
GCCGCCGGCATCTGGCACAACTGGACCACCGGCGCCGCAGTCAAACGCTCACTGATCGCCTATGACCACTGAAGACATCGGACTCATTCATCTAGACCGACACGGTCAGGGCTTGTCCGGCAGGGCGAACTCGCACCAGACCGCTTTTCCGCCGCCCGGTGTGCGGCGGCTTCCCCAGGACGAGGCGATCGTCGCGATGATGGAGATACCGCGACCCGCCTCGTCCTCCGTTTCCGCCCTTCGGCGGCGCGGGAGGTGGTCGTCCCCGTCCGTGACCTCGATGATCAGCCGGCGGTCGGTGCGCCGCAGGCGCAGGCGCATGGGCGGGGTGCCGTGCTGGAGGGAGTTCGCCACGAGCTCGCTGGTGGCGAGGACGCCCAGGTCCCGCAGCTCGACCGGGAAGCGCCAGCTCGACAGGACGCCGGAGGCGAAGGCACGCGCGCGGGGCGCCGCCTCCACCCCGCCGAGGAGCTCCAGGGCCGCGTTGTGGAAGAGCTCGGCGTCCGAGCCCTGGCGGGAGGGGTGCTGGACGACGAGGACGGCCACGTCGTCGTCGTGCTCGGCGGTGACCCCCAGGGCGCGGAGCAGCCGGTCGCAGACGACCTGCGGGGTGCCGCTCGCGCCGGCGAGGGCGCGGGCCAGGGCCTCGACGCCCTCGTCGATGTCCTCGCGGCGGCGCTCGACCAGGCCGTCGGTGTAGAGGACGGCGGTGGAGCCGGGGGGCAGGGCGATGGAGCCCGAGGCGTGCAGCCAGCCGCCGGTGCCGAGGGGCGGGCCGGTGGGGTCCTCGGCGCGGCGCACGGTGCCGTCCTCGTCCCGGACGAGGATCGGGAGGTGGCCGGCCGAGGCGTAGACCAGCTTTCCCTCGCTGGGGTCGTGGATCGCGTACACGCAGGTGGCGATCTGGCTGGCGTCGATCTCGGCGGCGAGGCCGTCGAGGAGCTGGAGCACCTCGTGCGGGGGCAGGTCCAGGCGGGCGTAGGCCCGGACGGCGGTGCGGAGCTGGCCCATGACGGCGGCGGCGCGCACGCCCCGGCCCATCACGTCGCCGATGACGAGTGCGGTGCGGCCCGCTCCGAGGGTGATCACGTCGTACCAGTCGCCGCCGACGGCCGCGTCGGCGACGCCGGGCTGGTAGGTGGCGGCGATGCGCAGGTCGTCGGGCTGCTCCAGCTCCTGCGGGAGCAGGGAGCGCTGGAGGGTGACGGCGGTCTCGCGGTGGCGGCGCTCGCTGGCGCGGAGGCGCTCGGCGGCCTCGGCGTGGTCGGTGACGTCGGCGGCGTGGACGAGGACGCCGTCCTCGATGTGGGGGCTGTCGACGGGCAGGCACGTGACCGTGTACGAGCCGCCGTCGTGGGTGCGGCGGGACTTGACCGTCCGGGGCTTGCCGCTGCGCAGGACCTGGTCCATGAGGGGCAGCAGGCCGAGCTCCTCGGCCTCCGGGCAGGTGTCGGCGACGGTGGCGCCCGCGGGGCGGGGGCCGAACGCGGCGGCGTAGGCGTCGTTGACGTACGCGATGCGGTGCTCCGGGCCGTACACGAGGGCGACCAGGCCGGGGAGGCGGCCGAGGAGCTCCCGTACGGAGAAGTCCTCCAGGGCGGGGACCTCGGTGGTGGTGGCGCCTTCGGCGAGCTGCTCCAGCTGCTGCCCGTACTCACCGCGGGCTGCGGGCACGGAGCCTTCGGTCCCCCGCGCCGCGCGGCGCTGCGTGCCGGGGAGCCGGGCGCTCCAACGGGTGAAGTTCACGGATCTGTATGCCTCGTGGTGTCGGTGCCGTGCAGAGTCACGCTGTGCAGGTGTGAGCCCACCTATGGTCACACGTCCAGTGTGGACGAGTGCACTGACAGTGATGTCAGGACGACGGCTTGTCGCCGTCCCCCGGTGGCGGTGCGGCGGCGAGTTCGAATTCGGCGCGCGGATGTTCCAGTGAGCCGAGGGAGACGATTTCCCGCTTGAACAGGCCGGAAAGGGTCCATTCGGCGAGGACGCGGGCCTTGCGGTTGAAGGTGGGGACCCGGCTGAGGTGGTAGGCGCGGTGCATGAACCAGGCCGGATAGCCCTTGAGTTTACGTCCGTAGACGTGGGCCACTCCCTTGTGGAGGCCGAGAGAGGCGACGGACCCCGCGTACGCGTGCGCGTACTCCGTGAGCGGGCGGCCGCTCAGGGAGGCGGCGACGTTCTCGGCGAGGACCTTGGCCTGGCGGACGGCGTGCTGGGCGTTGGGGGCGCATTCCTTGCCGGGTTCCTCGGAGGTGACGTCGGGGACTGCCGCCGCGTCGCCCGCCGCCCAGGCGTGCTCGACGCCTTCGACGGCGAGGTGGGCGGTGCAGCGGAGGCGGCCGCGTTCGTTCAGGGGCAGGTCGGTGGCGGCGAGGACGGGGGCGGGTCTGACGCCGGCGGTCCAGACGACGGTGCGGGTGGGGAGGCGGGTGCCGTCGCTGAGGACGGCGATCCTGTCCTCGCAGGTTTCGAGGCGGGTCTCCAGGCGGACGTCGATGTTGCGGCCGCGGAGCTCGCGGACGGCGTACCGGCCCATGTCCTCGCCCACCTCGGGGAGGATCCGGTCCGAGGCCTCGACGAGGACCCAGCGCAGGTCCTCGGGCTTGACGTTGTGGTAGTACCGCGCGGTGTACCGGGCCATGTCCTCCAGCTCGGCGAGGGCCTCCACGCCCGCGTAGCCGCCGCCGACGAAGACGAAGGTGAGGGCGGCGTCGCGGAGCGCGGGATCGCGGGTGGAGGAGGCGATGTCCATCTGCTCGATGACGTGGTTGCGCAGGCCGATGGCCTCCTCGACGGTCTTGAAGCCGATGGCGTGGTCGGCGAGGCCGGGGATCGGGAGGGTGCGCGAGACGGAGCCGGGGGCGAGGACCAGCTCGTCGTAGGTGAGCTCCAGGCCGCCGGTGCCCTCCTCCGCGGTGGCGAGGGTGGAGAGGGCCGCGGTCCGTTTGGCGTGGTCGACGGAGCGGACCTCGCCGATGAGGATCCGGCAGCGGTCGAGGACCCGGCGGAGGGGGACGACGACATGGCGCGGGGAGATGGAGCCGGCCGCGGC
The DNA here is from genome assembly GCF_043080005.1 of Streptomyces sp. NPDC015130. Taxonomy (NCBI): domain Bacteria; kingdom Bacillati; phylum Actinomycetota; class Actinomycetes; order Kitasatosporales; family Streptomycetaceae; genus Streptomyces; species Streptomyces sp. NPDC015130. The sequence continues at coordinate 3,053 of NZ_JBIBVC010000001.1, forward strand.
CTCGGGCAGGAACGGCTGGTACGTCATGTACGGCTCGGGGGTGACCACCACGATCTCGACGGTGCCGGCTCTGAGCTCGGCCCTGAGCTGCCGCTGGAGGCGCAGCGCGGTGTACATGCCGACGTAGCCACCGCCGACCACGAGAATGCGCGCAGGTTCGGTCACTGTCCCATGACGCACCCCCGTCCGTTGTTTGTCCACAGGCTCGACAAATTGTGTGACCGGCGGGGTACGGAGGCGCGGGGTGGCGCGCGAGCGGGGGACGGGGGAAACGGTGCAGGTCACGGCGGGCGTGACGGGTGGGTCGCGGGGTCGGAATCGGGAGTCTTCCGGGCCTTGCTCCGATCGGGGGGCGCACCGTACGGAACTGCCCCTTCTGAATTGACCCGGACTCAACTATGTTCGTACTTCATCGGGGTGTGGGACGGGAGCGCGTGGACCGATGCGCTCGCGGGCCGGAAGCCCCGTGTCAGGGCGGGGAGTCTCCGGGGGGAGACATCATGAGCGGGGGAACGCTTATGCAGATTCAGGATTCACGGTGGCAGTCGGGCGTCGGTACGGCGACCGCTGACGACAGCCAGGGCGCCGGGGCGGTGTCCCTGTCGGCGGGCGGCAGGTCCGCGCCGCTGCGGGTGGACGCCCAGCGCAATCTGGAGCATGTGCTGCGCGCCGCGCGCGAGGTCTTCGGCGAGCTCGGTTACGGGGCTCCCATGGAGGACGTGGCGCGCCGCGCCCGTGTCGGTGTCGGCACGGTCTACCGACGCTTCCCCAGCAAGGACGTGCTGGTGCGGCGGATAGCCGAGGAGGAGACCTCCCGGCTGACCGAGCAGGCGCGGGCCGCGCTGGGCCAGGAGGAGGAGCCGTGGTCGGCGCTCTCCCGGTTCCTGCGGACCTCGGTGGCCTCGGGTGCGGGTCGCCTGCTGCCTCCGCAGGTGCTGCGGGTGGGCGTGGACGAGCCTGCGGCGCCGGTCGGCGCGGACGTCTCGGAGGACGCGGCCCGGGTCCCGTCCCAGCGGGGTGTCGCCGATCCCGACGCCCGTGTGGTCGCGCCGCGTGCCGTGCCGGCCGCCGAGCGGGAGGACGCGGGGGCGGCGGAGCTGCTCGACGTCGTCGGCCGGCTCGTCGACCGGGCGCGTGAGGCGGGCGAGCTGCGGGCCGATGTGACCGTGGCCGACGTGCTGCTCGTCATCGCCACCGCTGCCCCGGCCCTGCCGGACGCGGCGCAGCAGGCGGCCGCGTCGGCGCGTCTCCTCGACATCCTTCTGGAGGGTCTGCGCTCCCGGTAGGGAGGTCGCGGGGCGTCCCCGGAGTCTTCGAGGTCCCGGGACATTCACGTCGGGTGCGGTGATTCCGTGCTCCGGGCGGACCAACGAGCATCGCACGAACGTGTGAGCGGTTACGCCCGGATACAGGAAGTCGCCCCGGACGAGTGGTAAGTGGACGCGGCGCTTCGGCGTGCTCGCGCTCTGTGGCAGTCTTGGCCGGTGTTCGGGTCTGGGCGTGCGTACGGGGGCTTCCGCGATGAGCGGTGACGGTCGGGACGATCCGCTGGGCGGCGGCACGGAGACCGGGGGGCTGCCGCCCCGTCAGGTGCCGAGCCAGGGTGGTCCGGGCAGTCTCTCGGTCGAGGCGAGCGTTCCGCAGCAGCGTTTGGGCAAGGGCGGCGCGGGCGTGGGGGTAGGGACAGCGGCCGGGACCGGGGCCGCGAGCGGGGGATTCTCGGCGGACGACTCGGCCGACGAAACCGGTGGCGTCCTTCCGCCTCCCGTCGAACTGCCTCCCTCCGACGCCGCACTCGTCCAGCTCATGCGGGACGGCGACGACTCCGCGTACGAGGAGCTGTTCCGCCGCCACTCCGAGGCCGTCCGGCGGTACGCGCGCACCTGCTGCCGGGACGCGCACACCGCCGACGACCTCACCGCCGAGGTCTTCGCCCGCACCCTCCAGGCGGTGCGCGGCGGGGCAGGTCCCGAACAGGCCGTACGCGCCTACCTGATGACCACCGTCCGGCGGGCCGCGGCGAACTGGGCCAGGACGCAGAAGCGCGAGCACCTCGTCGAGGACTTCGCCGTCTTCGCGGCGGAGGCCTCCCGCTCCTCCGAGGTCTCCGACCAGGACACCGTGGACCTCGGCGCCGACGTGCGGGCCATGCACGAGGCCGAGCAGTCCCTCGCCATGCAGGCCTTCCGCTCGCTGCCCGAGCGCTGGCAGGCCGTGCTGTGGCACACGACCGTCGAGGAGGAGTCCCCGAGCGACGTCGCGCCGCTCTTCGGGCTCACCGCCAACGCCACGGCCGTGCTCGCCAGCCGGGCCCGTGAGGGCCTCAAGCAGGCCTACCTCCAGGCCCATGTCAGCCAGTCCCTCACCGCGGGCGGCGACTGCGCCCGGTACGCGGACCGGCTCGGCGCCTACGCGCGCGGCGGACTGCGGATGCGGGCCGAGCGCGGGCTGCGCAAGCACCTGGAGGAGTGCGCCAAGTGCCGGCTCGCCGCCGGTGAACTGGCCCATGTCAACGCCGGGATCCCCGCGCTGCTGCCCATCGCCGTCATCGGCTGGTTCGCCGCCGGGTACTCCGTCAAGGCCGCCGGTGTCGTCGCGGGCGGTGCCGTCGGTGCCGCCGGCGCGGGCGCGGCGGCCGCGGCCTCCGGCGCGTCCGGCGGGGCCTCCGGGGGCGCGAGCTCGGGCGGGGCCGCCGCCGAAGGGCTCGGCATGCCCGCGAAGGCCGGCATCGCGGCCGGGCTCGCCGTCGCCGCGGCCGCCGGGCTCGTCTGGGCGATGGCCGGTGACCCGCAGCCCGTCGCCGCGCCCAGGCCCACGCAGCCGGTCGTCACCCCCGTCGTACCGCCGGAGCCCGCTCCCCCGGCGAAGCCGACGCCGACTCCGGAACCGCCGGCCCCGCCCGTACCGTCCGCTCCGCCGAAGGCCACGCCGAAACCCACGCCCACGCCGACGCCCGTTCCGGAGAAGGAGAAGCCGTCTCCGGCGCCGACTCCGACACCTGCTCCCACGCCGAAGCCCACCACGGCCGGTCCCGAGCCGACGCCGACCCCGACTCCTCCTCGTACGCCGGCTCCGACTCCGACGCCGACTCCCAGCGCCGAGAAGACCACGCCGAAGCCGCCGCCGCCCGCACCGACCACCGTCTACCCGGTCGACGAGCTGGAGTACGGCATCTTCGGCGACGGCACCAAGCCCGAGGTGTCCCTCTCCGACAGCAGCTGGATGTGGCCGCGGAAGGGCCTCTCGATCAGCGGCACCTCGTACGCGTACGGGGTGAGCGTGCACGCACCGTCCTCGCTGCTCGTCCACCTCAACCGGCAGTGCACGAGTTACGACGCGGTCGTCGGCGTCGACGACATGAGCGCCCTCGTCGGCCAGGGCGGCGTCCGCTTCTCGGTCTACGGGGACGGCGAGCGGCTCTGGCGCTCCGACGTGGTCCGGGCGGGCGACCCACCGCTCCCGGTGCACGTCGACATCACCGGTCGCTCCACGCTCCGGCTCGTGGTGGAGGAGCACACGCCCTTCGGCCGGGCCGCGGTCGCCGACTGGGCGCAGTCCCGGATCAGCTGCTCCTGACCGTTCCTCCCGGCTCCGTCGCCGTGCGGGCGGCCGCGAGCGCCAGGATCTCGTCCGGGCCGAGGCCCGTGCCGGCCTCGCGGGCGGCGGCGAGGCCCGGGGCGCCGAGCACGGCGAGCGCCCGCGCCGTCACCTTCTCGGCCTCCCGCAGCTCCGGGACCGAACGGGGCAGCTCGTGGCGCCAGCCGTCGACGGCGGCCAGGACCGTCACCGCGAGGGCCGGTTCGTCCGCCTCGGCCAGGGTGACCGCGAGGCCCTCGCCGAGCGCCGCCACGATGAGGTCCGCACACTGGGCCTCCCGCGCGACGCGCAGCGCGTCGGCCGCGGCGGCCACGGCCGCGACGCCCCCGCCCTCGTACGCCGCGACGCGGGCACCGAGTCCGGTGACCGCGGCCTGGAAGTGCGGCGGCGGAGGGCCGACCCCGACCAGCCGGCCGGCCGCGTCCAGCCGGGCGCGGGCCGCCTCGACGTCGCCGAGGTGACAGGCGATGGCCGCGCCCAGGAAGCACACGAACATGTCCGTGTCCCGCACGTGGTAGCGCTCCGCCTCCCGCGTCGCCTCCTCCAGCCCCTTCGTCGCGGTCTCCATGTCACCGGCGCGGTAGGCCAGTTCGGCGAGCCTGGCGAGGAGGAACGGGGTCTCCGCGTGGGCACCGACCTCGCGGGCCAGGCCGAGGGCCTCCTCGTACGCCTCCCCCGCCTCCTCGTGGCGGCCGCGCATCATGTTGGCCTCGGCCGCGGCGCTCGCGATCTGGGCGCCCATCCAGCGGTCGCCGACCCTGCGGGAGAGGACCCGGAGCTCGGCCAGGTCCGCGTCGATCCCGGAGACGCCGCCCGCCAGACCGCCGGGCATGTCGACGACCAGGTGCGTACGGAACATGAGCGTGACGCCGACCTCCCAGTCCCCGCCGTGGCGGCGGCAGTTGGCGACGGAGGCGTCCAGCAGCTCCCGGATCCGCGACGGCTCCTCGCTGAGGTACGCGGTGAACGGCCAGAGCAGCCCCGGGAAACGGGCCGCCTCGGGGCCCGGCTCGGCGCCGAACGCGGCGCGCACCCGGGCGACCAGGGCGACGGCCTCCCGGTCGTCGCGGTAGTGGGCGGCCGTATGGCTCTCGACGGCGAGGAAGAAGTGCAGCATGCGCAGGTGCATGCGCGGCCAGTACCGGGGGTCGGCCGGGTCGTCGGGGTCCTCGCCCAGGGCGATCGCGCGGTCGACCCAGGCCAGGCCCTCGGGCCGGTAGTTGCGCAGCCACCAGAACCAGCCCATGGCGAAGACCAGCCGGTGGGCCGCGGCCTCGTCGGGGCCGGTGAGGAGGACGCGGTGGAGCGCGGCGCGGATGTTGTCGAGGTCCCGCTCGATCCGGTCGATCCAGGGAAGCTGCTCCCCTGACCTCAGCTTCGGCTCGGCCTCCTCCGCGAGGGTCGTGAAGTGGGCGGTGTGGGCGGCCCCGGTGGCGGCCAGCAGCTCGGGGGTCTCGGCGGCGCGCTCGGCGGCGTACTCGTGGATGGTCTCCAGGAGGCGGTAGCGCATCTCGCCCTCGTCGGTGGGCGTGGCCACGACCAGCGACTTGTCGACGAGCGCGCCGAGGGTGTCGGCCGCCCCGGGCGCCAGGGCCTCGGCGGCGGCGAGGTCCCAGCCGCCGGCGAAGACGGAGACCTGGCGGAGCAGGGTGCGCTCGGCGGGTTCGAGCAGGTCCCACGACCAGTCGACGACCGCGCGGAGGGTCTGCTGGCGGGGCAGGACCGTGCGGGAGCCGGAGGTGAGGAGCCGGAAGCGGTCGTCGAGGCGGTCGGCGATCTGGCGCGGGGTGAGCAGGCGGAGGCGGGCGGCGGCCAGTTCGATGGCGAGCGGCAGGCCGTCGAGGCGCCGGCAGATCTCGTCGACGGTGCCGGCGTCGGCGTCGGCTGCCGGGTCGAAGGAGGGGCGTACGGCGCGGGCGCGCTCGGCGAAGAGGCGGTGGGCAGGGTCGGGCGGGAGCGGCTCGACGGGACGGACCGATTCGCCGGGGACGCCGAGGGGTTCGCGGCTGGTGGCGAGGATGCGGAGCTGCGGGCAGCGGGTGAGGAGGGTCTCGGCGAGGGCGGCCGCCGCGCCGATCACGTGCTCGCAGTTGTCGAGGACGAGGAGGAGGGGGCGGCGGGCCAGGTGCTCGACGAGGTGCGCGGTCGGGTCGTCCTGGAGGGGTACGCCGTCGCGGCTGATCAGGTTGATCTCGCGGAGGCGGAGCGCGGAGAGCACGGCGCCGGGGAGCGCCTCGGGGTCGTCGAGAGGGGCGAGCTCGGCGATCCAGGCGGCGGGGCCGGCGGCGCGCACCGCGGCCACCTCGGCGAGCCGGGTCTTGCCGGAGCCGCCGGGCCCGGTGAGCGTCACGAGGCGCGCGCGGGTCAGGTCCTCCTGGAGCGCGGCGATCTCGGGCTCGCGGCCGACGAAGGAGGTGAGGCGGGGGCGGATGTTGCCGGGGGTGGGGGTGGGGTCTGCGGGCTCTGCGTGCTCTGCGGGTGTGGGGGCCTCTGCGGGGGTGGTGGGGGGTTGGTGCGTACGGGGCTCGGGGCCGGGCCTCGGGGTGGCCGCGAGGAGTTCGTGGTGGAGCGCGGCGAGTTCGGGGCCCGGGTCGGTGCCGAGTCCGTCCGCGAGGGTGCGGCGGGCCGACTCGAACGCGGCGAGCGCGTCGGCGTGGCGGCCCTCGGCCCGCAGCGCGCGGATGAGGTGGGCGTGGAAGGCCTCGTCGTACGGGTACGTGGTGGTGAGCTCGGTCAGCTCCGGTACGAGTCCGTCGGTGGCGCCCCGACGCAGGTCGGCCTCGACGCGGCGGCGCAGGGCCGCGAGCCGCTGGGCCTCGGGCCGGACGCCCGCCGGGGCGGCGAGGTCGGCGAGGGCGGGGCCCCGGAAGAGGGCCAGGGCCTCCCGGAGGAGGGTGGCGGCGGTGTCGGGGTCGCCGGCGTCGAGGCGGGTGCCCGCTTCCCTGGCCAGGCGCTCGAAGACGTACAGGTCGATGTCGTCGGGACCGACGGCGAGCCGGTAGCCGGGGCCGGGGGTCGAGGCGACGGCCTGGGCACCGAGGACCCGGCGGAGCCGGCCGACGAGGGCCTGGAGGGCGGCGGGCGCGTCCTGCGGCGGGTCGTCCCCGTACACGTCGTCGGCGAGCTCGGTGGTGGAGGCGGGCCGCCCGCCGCGCAGCGCGAGCGCGGCGAGGAGCGCGCGCAGCCGGGCGCCGCCGAGAGGGAGGGGGTTGCCGCGGGGGTCGAGGGCCTCGGTGGTGCCGAGGATGAGATACCGCACCGGGTCATTGTGTCCGCTGCCCTCGGGGTGCGCCTCGGGGTTTACCCGGGTGGGGCTCTGAGAGCTCGGCGGTCAGAACTGCGAGGTGTCCACGGCGAAGCCGAGCGGGTAGGGGAGCGGGACGACTGTCCCCAGCTTGTGGATGGACTTGTGACCGAAGTCGTCCCCTGAGGGCTCGGAGCACACGACAGCCTCGTCCGCCTCGCGGTCGATCATGAGGTAGACGGGGATTCCGGCCCGGGCGTAGGCCCGGATCTTCTGGACGCGGTCGCGGCTCGCCGTGGAGAAGGAGGTCACCTCGGCGACGAGGAGGACGGCGTCGGGGCCGTGCCATTCCTGCTGGTCGTCGAAGCTGCCCTTGGGAGCGATGACGAGATCCGGGATGACACGCACCGTGTCGGCGGCTCCGGGCAGGCTGAGGCCGATGCCCGTGTATCGACCGACGCCCTTGTCGTGGTCCCGGACCTGACCGCTCAGCTCCGAGACGATCTCCTCGTGCTCGCCGTTGGCCGGAGGCACCACGCAGATCTCCCCTTCGATCAGCTCCACGCGCCAGCCCTTGGGGGCCAGCGCACTGAACAGCTCGAAGGTCTCCTGGACACTCGCACCCTCACGTTCGGGCATGCCCTCGGAGAGCGCGTCTTCCGGAACCGGCAGCGGCATCGCCATGCTGGACCTCCTTCGCTCGGTGCGACGCTCTCAGCTTAGGGCGGGATGGCGGCGGGGTCCGGAACGCTTTCACTCGAACGAGCGTGCTGTGACGTTTCATCCGAACGCCGCCGTCCGGCGTCACGCCGGCAGCGACCTCGACGCCGGGATCAGGGGGCCCTGGACCGCTCGGTGTGCGCGGGGCTGGGCCGTGTTCGTCCAGCAGGAGCCGCGGCGGGCGAGGAGGCGGCGGAGCCAGAGTTCGGTGGAGACCAGGTCGGCCAGGCCGTCCAGCGGGACGGGCGCGCCGTCGGCCGCCGCGGTCAGGGCCTCGCGGACGACGCGGGCCTCGATCAGGCCCGCGTCAGCGAGGAGCGGGGCGTCGAAGAGGGCCAGGAGGTGGGGGAGCGCGGTGCGCAGGCCGGCGCGGGCGGCGGCGGCCGGGACCGCCGGGTGCGGGGCGCCCCAGCCCGGGGGGAGGTCGTGGACGCCGGCGCCGGAGAGGACCGTGCGCAGGACGCCGGCCCGGGCGTCCGGCTGGACGCGGAGCGACTCCGGGAGCGCGCGGCAGGCCCGTACCACCTGGTTGTCGAGGAACGGGGCGTGCAGCCGCTGGCCGCGGATCTCCGCCGCCTGCTCCAGGACCCGGTGGTCGGCCGCCGCCCGGGCGAGGGCGGCACGCGCGCGTGCCTCGCCCGGCCGCTGGACGGAGGTCGGCAGCGTCGCCGCCCGGTTCAGGCGAACCGATACTTCAGCCAGCGCCTCCCCCGTCATCCAGCGCGCCGCGGGCCCCGGCCGCGACCAGGTCAGCGCCGAGAGCGAGGCCTCCAGGGGGCCGAAGCCGTCCGGGGCCGCCCGGTTCGCCTCCTGGACCCGCCGCGCCGCCGCCTCCAGACCTGTCCGGTACGGGGTACGGGCCAGCTTCCGCGCCGCCCTGTACACGGTCAGCGGCACCAGGAGCGCGCCCGCCGACGCGCCCGAGGCCTTGGCGAGCGCCGCGACCGGGCGCACCAGCGAGCGGCGCCTGCGGTCCATGAGGAGGTCCGCGAGGCGCGCCGGGTGCGCGTCCAGGACCTGCTTGGCCCCGATGCCGGTGAAGTGGTCGGCGCTACCGCCCGCGAGCCGCCGCCGGTGCCGTTCCGCCGTGACGAGCGAGGGACCCGGCTCGTCGGTGAGCGGACCGTCCAGCGCCGCGTACGGGAGCGCCTCCTCGCCCGCCGCGACGACCACGTGGTGCAGGCGCGGGTCCGCCGCGATCTCCCCGGCCCGTTTGAGTTCGTCCTCGCGCTCCGAACCCGCGCGGGTCACCAGGTCGTTGAAGGTGACCGCGAGCAGCCGCTCCCCCGCGCCCGCGCCGTGGCCGAGGATCGTGCCCGGCACCCCCGGCAGCCCCGCCGCGAGGAGCGCGAGCGTGCCGGACGCGCTGCCGCCGGAAAGGTCCGCGCCGATGCCGGGCGCCGGGCCGCCGCCGCGGGCCGCCCGCCGGTCGGCGGGCCCCATCCCGGGGACCGGGCCCGGGTCGGGCAGCGGGGCCTCGGGCGCGTGCCGGGGTGCGGTGAGCCGGGCCCTGACGGCCTCGACCAGCGCGTCCCGTACCCCTTCGACGGCCTGCCGGGCGTCGGACTCGGGCGCCGCGACGGCGAGCGAGGCCACCGTCTCGTACCCGGCGATCTCCCGCGAACCCTCCCGCAGGATCAGCGCGTGGCCCGGCGGCACCCGCCGCACGCCCTCGTACGGGGTCGAGTCGCGCAGCGCCTCCGGGGTCTCGGGGCAGGCGAGCAGCGCGCCCAGGTGCCCGATGTCGAGCTGGGCCTCGACGAGGTCGGCGAGCGGCAGGGCGGCGGTCGCGTAGGCGGTGCCGCCGGCCCACGGGGTGTGGAACACCGGCCGGGCCCCCGCGAGATCACCGGTGACGGTGACACGGCGGCCCGCCTTGACGACGGCGGTGTAGCTCCCCGGCCATGCCGTCAGATGCCGCAGTGCGCCCCCGCGCGCGGTGAGCAGGCCGAGCCTCAGCTCCTCGTCGGTGGCGGCGCAACAGCCGAGCACGGCGAGGCGGGTGTGGTCGTCGACGGCCACCACACGCACCTCGTCGGGGCGCCAGTCGCCGACCGCCCACAAGGGATCGGGGCCGCCCCAGAGGGGCTGTGCGCCCACCGGTTGCACCGTGCGGGGGTCGGCCGCGGCCGTGGAGCCGTAGCCCGTCGCCGTGGAGCCGTACGCCGCGGCGGAGGAGGCGTGGCCCGGCGCCGTCGAGCCGTACCCGGGACTCGTGGAGCCGTAGCCCGGCGTCGTGGAGCCGTACCCGGGACTCGTGGCGCCCTGCCCCGCGGTCGTGGCGACGCTCGCGGCGACACTGCTCCAGCCCACCAGCCATCGCATCGGCGCCTCCACGTTCGTTTCGGTGGAGGACATGCTGCCACGACAACGGCGCACGGGGCGGAGTCCGGGTGCACGCGTGTGAAAGGCGAATGCGCCCCTGGCATGGGCCAGTTGAGCACCGGCGTCATTCGGCCAAATATCGCCCCTCCCCGGAGGGTTGGGGCGGCGTCCGGCTGTTCGCCCGGGCGCCCTGCGCCCTCAGGCGTCACCGGCAGCCCGGGAGGCGCTCCCGCCTCCCGGCGCCGTCCGCCGCCCGCGGGGAATGGAGCGGCGGTGTCCCCCAGCCCACTGGTCCGGGACACCGTTCCCGGCCGAGCGGGCCGACCCACGCACCGCCCATGGAAGCGCTCCCCGCACCGGACGGACGAGAGCGCACGGCCGGGCGCACGGCCACACGACGGGAGCACGGCTCGGGCCGGCGGCCCCCGGCGCCGTCCGTTCACACAACAATCCCGCCATACGGAACACCGCCCCTTAACGGTAGGGATGCGGCGAACTACGCTGTGTTTACGAATGCCGCACGCCTATGCCCGGCGTCGTGGCGGCCGTCTGGGTTGTCGAGGGGTGGCGTCATGTCCAGGGAGCAACGCGGGCCGAACGAAAAGCTCGGCACGGTTCTCGCCCTCGCGGGAATCAGCAACGCCGGGCTCGCCCGGCGCGTCAACGACCTCGGTGCGCAGCGGGGCCTGACGCTTCGTTACGACAAGACGTCGGTCGCACGGTGGGTGTCGAAGGGCATGGTGCCGCAGGGCGCCGCCCCGCACCTGATCGCCGCGGCGATCGGCCAGAAGCTCGGCCGGCCCGTGCCGCTGCACGAGATCGGGCTCGCGGACGCCGACCCGGCGCCCGAGGTGGGGCTCGCCTTCCCGCGGGACGTGGGCGAGGCGGTCCGCTCGGCCACCGACCTGTACCGGCTGGATCTCGCCGGGCGGCGGGCCGGCGGTGGCGGCATCTGGCAGTCGCTGGCCGGCTCCTTCGCGGTCAGCGCGTACGCGACGCCCGCGTCCCGCTGGCTGATAACCCCGGCCGACCCGTCGGTGGAGCGCGAGGCGCCCCGGCTCGGTCATGGGGCGGGTGCGGGCTCCGGTCCCGGGTCCGGGGCCGGCGGGGAGGACGCCGGCTCCGGCGCCACGGCCGGCACGGAGCACGTGCGCGTGGGCCACAGCGACGTCGCCAAGCTCCGCGAGGCAGCCGAGGACGCGCGCCGCTGGGACTCCAAGTACGGCGGCGGGGACTGGCGCTCGTCGATGGTCCCCGAGTGCTTACGCGTGGACGCGGCGCCGCTGCTGCTCGGCTCGTACTCGGACGAGGTCGGCCGCGCGCTCTTCGGCGCGACCGCCGAGCTCACGCGCCTGGCCGGGTGGATGGCCTTCGACACCGGCCAGCAGGAGGCCGCGCAGCGCTACTACATCCAGGCCCTGCGGCTCGCCCGCGCCGCCGCCGACGTGCCCCTCGGCGGCTACGTCCTCGCCTCCATGTCCCTCCAGGCGACCTACCGGGGCTTCGCCGACGAGGGCGTCGACCTCGCGCAGGCCGCGCTCGAACGGAACCGGGGGCTCGCCACCGCCCGCACCATGTCCTTCTTCCGGCTCGTCGAGGCCCGCGCGCACGCCAAGGCGGGCGACGGGCCGGCCGCGGCGGCGGCGCTGAAGGCCGCCGAGGGGTGGCTGGAGCGGTCCCGGGCGGGCGACGCCGACCCGACGTGGCTGGGCTTCTACTCGTACGACCGCTTCTGCGCCGATGCCGCCGAGTGCTACCGGGACCTGCGGATGCCGGGCGAGGTGCGGCGCTTCACCGAGCAGGCGCTGTCCCGGCCGACCGAGGAGTTCGTCCGCTCGCACGGGCTGCGGCTCGTCGTCTCCGCCGTCGCCGAGCTGGAGTCGGGCAATCTCGACGCGGCCTGCGCGGCGGGCACGCGCGCGGTGGAGGTGGCGGGGCGGATCTCGTCGGCGCGGACGACCGAGTACGTACGGGATCTGCTCCACCGGCTCGAACCGTACGGGGACGAGCCGCGCGTCATGGAGCTGCGGGAGCGGGCACGGCCGCTGCTGGTGGCGCCGGTGTGAGCTGTGGGGTCTGCGGGCGGATTGGGGCCTGTGGGCGTTGCGGGGCCGGCGGGAGGTGTGGGCCTGTGAGCGTTGTGGGGCCTGCGCGAGGCGTGGGGCCTTGCAGGGGGCTGTGGGCTGTGTGAGCCGTGTGGGGGCTGGGGCGGTGCGGGGGTTTCGGCGTGGGTGGCGTCGGTGTGGGCCGGGCGAGCCACGTGAGCTGCGTCTCGTGAGGTTTCGCGGGATTGTCAGTGGGCCAGTGCACTATCAGGGGTGGGAGGTGACAGGTGGCGCTGGTGTTCGACTGTGACGTGCTGGTGATCGGCGGCGGGATCGTCGGTCTCTCGACGGCGTACGCGCTGACGCGCGCCGCCCCCGGGACGCGGGTCACGGTCCTGGAGAAGGAGCATGCCCCCGCGCAGCACCAGACCGGGCGCAACAGCGGGGTGATCCACAGCGGGATCTACTACCGGCCCGGTTCGCTGAAGGCGCGGTTCGCGGTCGAGGGCGCGGCCGAGATGGTCAAGTTCTGCGCGGAGTGGGGCATTCCGCACGAGGTGACGGGGAAGCTCGTCGTCGCCACCTCGCGCGACGAGCTGCCCCGGCTCCACGCGCTCGTGCAGCGCGGCAGGGAGAACGGCATCCCCGTGCGGGAGCTCGGGCCCTCGCAGATCAGCGAGTACGAGCCGCGGGTGCGGGGGCTGGCCGCGATCCATGTCGGCACGACCGGCATCTGCGACTACACGGCCGTCGCCAAGCAGCTCGCCGACTCCTCGGGGGCGACGATCGCGTACGGGGCCGAGGTCACCGTGATCGACCGCCGGCCGTGGGGTGTCGCCGTGCGGACCGCGGACGGGCGGGTCCTGCGGGCCCGGGTCCTGGTGAACTGCGCGGGGCTGCACTGCGACCGGATCGCGCGGCTCGCGGGCGACGACCCGGGGATGCGGATCGTCCCCTTCCGTGGGGAGTACTACGAGCTGGCGGACCCCTCGCTCGTGCGGGGCCTGGTCTATCCGGTGCCGGATCCGGCGTTCCCGTTCCTCGGGGTGCATCTGACCCGGGGCATCGACGGCGGCGTCCACATCGGGCCGAACGCGGTGCCGGCGCTCGCCCGGGAGGGATACGGCTGGTCCGTCGTCCGCCCGCGCGAACTGGGCGGCACGCTGGCCTGGCCCGGGTCGTGGGCGATCGCCCGCGAGCACTGGCGGTACGGGGCCGGTGAGCTGCGGCGCTCGCTCTCGAAGCGGGCGTTCACGGAGGCGGTGCGGAGGCTGCTGCCGGTGGTGGAGGAGTCCGACCTGCGGCGCGCGGCGCCGGGGGTGCGGGCGCAGGCGGTGCTGCGGGACGGGACGCTGGTCGACGACTTCCTGATCCGGGAGGCGGCGCGGACGGTGCACGTGCTGAACGCGCCCTCGCCTGCGGCGACGGCTTCGCTGCCGATCGGGCGGGAGGTCGCGGGGAGGGCGTTGGCGCGGTTGTAGGGGTTGCGGGGTGGTGCGGCTGCTCGGTCGCCGGTCGAGCCCCCACCCCGCCCCTTCCCGAAACCCTGCCGGGGGCCGGTGGGGGTGGAGGAGGAGCCGTTCCCGGGGCTCCGCCCCGGACCCCGCAGCGGCAGCTTCGCGCCGACGGCACCGGACCCCTGAACCCTGTCGGCGGCAGGGTCGCGCCGACGGCACGCGTCACCCGAACCCTGCAGTGGCAGCTTCGCGTGACCGGCACAGGCCCATCGGGGTTCCGGGTGGGCGTTCCTCGGGTGGGGGTTCGGCGATCGTAGAATTGGGGGCATTGTGTCTGAGCAGCCTGAGAACAGTCCTCGTACCGACGCCGAAACCGTCCAGCCTGTCGCTCGGCGGGGCAGTCGGATGTTCGCCCCCGGTGAGGGGCCCCTGCCCGATCCCGCCGGGGCTCATCACGAGCGGCGGATCCGGAGCTTCCAGCCGCGGCGCAGCCGTGTCACCTACGGGCAGGCCGAGGCCATGCTCAAGCGGTGGCCCGACTGGGGCCTCGACATCGACGGCAAGCGGGTCCTCGACCTCGGCGAGATGTTCGACGGGCTTCCGGTCGTCCTGGAGATCGGCTTCGGGATGGGCGAGGCGACCGCGCAGATGGCCGCCGCCGACCCCGGGACCGGCATCCTCGCCGTGGACGTGCACACGCCCGGGCAGGGCAATCTGCTCGGTCTCGCCGACCGCAACGGGCTCACCAACGTCCGGGTCGCCAACGGCGACGCGATCATCCTGCTCCGCGAGATGCTCGCCACCGACTCCCTCGACGGCTGCCGCGTCTACTTCCCGGACCCGTGGCCCAAGGCCCGCCACCACAAGCGGCGGCTGATCCAGCCCGAGTTCCTCAGCCTTCTCGCGACCCGGCTCAAGCCCGGCGGCGTGCTGCACTGCGCCACCGACTGGGAGTCGTACGCCGAGCAGATGCTGGAGGTGCTCTCCGCGCATCCCGACTTCGAGAACACCCGTGCCGACGGCGGCTTCGCGCCCCGCCCGGACTTCCGTCCCGTCACCCGCTTCGAGGGTCAGGGCCTGGACAAGGGGCACGTCGTGCACGACCTCCTCTTCCGGAGGAAGTGACAGGGAGTACACCGCTCCTTGGCCCGGTGTCGGCAGGGGTCGTTAGGGTCGATCGCGTGTCGAACTCCGTTCCTGTCGAAGGTGAAGTCGAAGGCGAGGCCGAGGGCGTCGTCGCGGTCGTTCCCGTTCCTCGCCGGAGCACCGACGAGCCCGCCTTTCCGGCCGCCGCCGACCGGTCCACGTGGCGCTACCGGCCCCGCCGCGCCTTCTGGCGCAGCCGGCTGTTCCGGGCCGTCGCCGTGATCACGCTGCTCGCGCTCTGCGCGCTCGTGATCCTGGCGCTGGTCCGCGAGCAGACCGGCACCCAGGGCTTCCTCGTCGGGCTGGGCCTCGCGGTGCTTCCCGTACCGCTGCTCATGGCGGCGTTCCGCTGGCTCGACCGGGTCGAGCCGGGGCCCTGGAAGAACCTGCTCTTCGCCTTCGCCTGGGGCGCCTTCGCCGCCGCGCTCGTCGCGATCCTCGCGAACTCCTTCGCCGTCCGCTGGATCGCGACGGCCACCGCCGACCCGGACTCGGCCGACACCCTCGGTGCCACGGTCATCGCGCCGGTCGTGGAGGAGACCGCGAAGGCCGCCGCGATCCTGATCCTCTTCCTCTTCCGCCGACGGCACTTCGGCGGGCTCGTCGACGGCGTCGTCGCCGCCGGGTTCACCGCGACCGGCTTCGCCTTCACCGAGAACATCCTCTACCTCGGCAACGCCTTCGGCGAGGACCAGGAGTTCGGCTCCACCGGCATCGGCTCCGTGACCGCCGCGACCTTCTTCGTACGGGTCGTGATGTCGCCGTTCGCGCACCCGCTGTTCACCGTGCTCACCGGCATCGGCTTCGGCTTCGCCGCCCTCGCTCCCCGCGGCAAGCGGCTCCGCCGCGTGCTGCTGCCGCTCGCCGGGCTGCTGCTCGCCATGGGCATGCACGCCGCCTGGAACGGCTCGGCCACCTTCGGCGGCCCCTGGGCCTTCTACCTGGTGTACGCGTGCTTCATGGTCCCGGCCTTCGGCCTGCTGACCTGGCTCGCGGTGTGGAGCCGGCAGCGCGAGCTGCGCACGATATCCGGCGAGCTCCCGGCGTACGCGGCGGCCGGGTGGCTCTCCCCCGCCGAGCCGCTGGCCCTCTCCTCGATGCGGGCCCGCCAGGTGGCCCGCTCCTTCGCCGCCCGGACGTACGGCCCTCCGGCGGCGCAGGCCGTCGGCGAGTACGAGTCCTTCGCGACGACCCTGGCGTTCCTCCGGGACCGGGCCCGGCGCGGCGCGGCCGGGCCCGACTTCCCGGCCCGCGAGCAGGAGCTCCTGCACCACCTCTGGCAGCGCCGGGCGGTCGCCTCCCCCGCGCTCACGTACGCCGCACGGGCCACCGGGCGGGTGTGGGCGCCGCCGCAGTATCTGGACTACGGCGGCTACAACCCCTATCGGAGCTAGGGCGTGTTGCGAAAGTAGCGCCGGCCGCCCGAAGGGCGGGCCCGACGGCGTCTGGTGCGTGCGATCGCAAGGCGGAGGGTCGCCCCGATACTGGATGTATCGGGGTGATCCCGACAACGCGGCGAGCGTGCGTGCCAGGCGCCGTCGGGCAGGCGGGATTTTCGCAACACGCCCTAGTGGGGAGTCAGGAGGCCGAGGCTTCGTTCAGGAGCTTGAGGTCCGACTCCGTGAGCGTGAGGTCCGCCGAGGCGACCAGTGCCGGGAGCTGGTCGACCGTGCGGGCCGAGGCGATCGGTGCGGCGACCGTCGGCTGGGCGGCGAGCCAGGCGAGGGCGACGGTGGCGACCTCGGCGTCGTGGGCCTCGGCGACCGCGTCGAGGGCGGAGAGGACGGCCCGGCCCCGCTCGGTGTCGAGGTGTTCGGCGGCACCGGAGGCGCGGACGCTGTCGACGGTGGTGCCCGGGCGGTACTTGCCGGTGAGGAAGCCGGAGGCGAGGCCGAAGTAGGGGACCGCGGAGAGGCCGGCCTGCTCGACGGTCTCCTGGAGGGGGCCCTCGTACGTCTCGCGCGAGACCAGGTTGTAGTGCGGCTGGAGCGCAACGTACCGGGTGAGGCCCTCCGCCTCGGCGAAGTCGAGGGAGGCCCGCAGCCGCTCCGGGGAGATGTTGGAGGCGGCGACGGCCCGCACCTTGCCGTCCTTCACGAGCTGGTCGAGGGCGGTGACGATCTCCTCGACCGGGACGGTCTCGTCGTCGAAGTGCGTGTAGTAGAGGTCGATGTGGTCGGTGCCGAGGCGGCGCAGGGACTCCTCGACGGCGCCCTTGATCGTGGTGGCGGCGAGCCCCTTGTAGCGGGGGTGGGCGCCGACCTTGGTGGCGATGACGAGGTCGTCCCGGCGGCCGCGGGAGGCGAGCCAGCGGCCGATGACCGTCTCGGACTCGCCGCCCTCGTGGCCCTCGGCCCAGGAGGAGTACATGTCGGCGGTGTCGACGAAGTTGCCGCCGGCGGCGACGTAGGCGTCGAGGACGGCGAAGGACTCGGCCTCGTCGGAGGTCCACCCGAAGACGTTGCCGCCCAGGGCGAGCGGGAAGACGTGCAGGTCGGAAGTGCCCAGCGGGCGGAGGGTCGTCATGCGGTGATCAACCACCCGCGCCACCGGGGCTATTCCGTCGGGGCCGGTCCGTGCGTGACGCGGGAGCGTCAGAGCGACAGGCCCTTGGAGCGGAGCCAGGCCGCCGGGTCGATGCCGTCGCCGCCCGCGGTGTGGACCTCCATGTGGAGGTGGGCGCCGGTGACGTTTCCGGTGGCGCCGACGCGGCCGATCGTCTCGCCGGTGGTCACGGTCTGGCCCGCGCCGACCGTCATGGAGGAGAGGTGGGCGTACCAGACCTCGGTGCCGTCCTCCAGCTCCAGGACGACCCGGTAGCCGTACGAGCCGGACCAGCCCGCCGACTTGATCGTGCCGCTGTGGACCGCCTTGAGCGGGGTGCCCGTGGGGGCCGCGAAGTCGAGGCCGGTGTGGTAGCCGGAGGACCACATCGAGCCGGACTGCATGTAGGTCGCGCTGAGGCTGTACGAGGAGAGGGGCATCGAGTAGCTCGCGGCGAGCTGGGCGAGGCGCTCGGCCTCCGCCTTCTCGGCGGCGATCCGCTCGGCCTCGGCCTTGGCTTCCGCCTCCGCCTTGGCCTTGGCCTCCGCTTCGGCCTTGGCCTTGGCCTCCTCGGCCGCCTTCTCCGCCGCGGCGGCCTCGGCTGCCGCCTTCTCGGCCGCGGCCTTCTCGGCGGCGAGCTTCTCGGCGGCGTCGGCGGAGGCCTGCTGCTGCTCGGCCTGCTGGAGGATGCGGGCGCGCAGGATCTCGCCCGCGTCGGCGGCGCGGGTCGGGGCCGCCTCGGCGGTGGCGTTCTGCGTGGTGAAGGAGGCCTGGGCGGCACGCGTGGTCGCGGAGGCGTCGTCCGTGCCCGGCGTCACGTAGGTGGCGGCGGTGAGCGGGTTCGGGTTGCCGCCGGTCGCCGCGATGGTGTCCTGGATCTGCTGGTCGGCCTGGTCGTCGGCGAAGAGCTCGCCGACGCCGGGGAGGTCCTCGGCGGCCGGGAGGTTCAGGTCGGGGAGGTCCGGGAGGTCGGGAAGCGATATCGCGACCGGGGGCTTCTCCTGCGCGGTGGCGAGGCCGCCCGCACCGACGGCCGCGATGACGCCGACGCCGAGGACGGTGGAGGAACGGGCGAAGTTGGAGCGCTGCTTGACGACCCGGTGCCGTCCGCCGGAGCGGAGGGTTCCCTCGTCGGGGTTCCACTCGGTGTCCGGAGCGGCAGGACCCGCACCACCACCGAAGGCGTCGAAGGGGGCCTCGGATGCGGGAGTGTTGGACGCCACGGGGGCGCGCTCCTTTCCTTCCTTCTCGCCTACCGGGTTAGCTGACGGGTTCGGAGCAGGAAGGTCTCCTACGGGCTCGTCGCACGGGTGCGAAGGGCCTGATTCACCCCAAATGGTGGTTCCCCGGTTCCTTTTCAGGATTCGGCGCGTGCGCACGGTGCCGCCTCTTGCGACGGGTGTGACGACCGCGCTGCGTTATCGAACGTTAATAGACAGGGGCGCCCGATTCCAAGCTGTTCCCAGTGATCGTTCATTGAATTGGTGGGGAATCGCCCGAGTTGACCCCCCTTCAGCAAGGAGTGGCCGAACCCCTGCGATCTGACGTTATGTCAATTGTTATCGGAGTGACACCCTTCGACTACGCCTGGTGACCGGGCCGTGCCGAAGGCCCCGCCGAAGGCCCAGCCGGAGTCCCCAGAGGTCCCGAAGGAGCCGGCGCGGCGGGCGGGACCACCGGCATCGTCCGGCGCCTCTCCTGCTGCCCCGCCGCGGGCCTGCTCACCGCGAGCAGCGCCATGTCGTCCGTCGACCCGCCGCCCGTGTGGAGGCGTACGTCGTCGACGAGCGCGTCGAGCAGCTCCTCGGGTCCCGGGAAGATCCGCCCGGCGAGCCGGGCCGCCGGATCGTAGAAGACGCCCTGCGCGTCCCGCGCCTCCGACAGGCCGTCCGTGTAGAACAGCAGCGTCGCGCCCGGCGGGTACGGCCGCTCCTCGGCCCGGTCCGGCCACGCCGCCAGCTCCCCCATCCCGAGCGGCAGCGCCGGCTCCGCCGGATCCAGCACGTCCAGATCCCCGTCCACGTACAGCAGCAGCGGCGGCGGATGCCCGCGGTTGACGACCCGTACGCCTCCGTCCCCCGGCCCGTCGTCGCGCGGGATCTCCGCCAGGACGGCCGTCGTGAACCCCTCGAAGGCGTCGAGCCCGGCCCTGCGGGTCCCCTCCCGGGTCAGCGCCCGCTCCAGCCGCTGCGCCACCCCCTCCAGGCTCCGCTCCTGCTCGGCCGCCTCGCGGAACGCCCCGATCACGACGGCGACCGCCTCGACCGCGTCCATCCCCTTGCCCCGCACGTCCCCCACGACGAGCCGCACCCCGTACGGGGTGTCCTGGACCGCGAACAGGTCGCCGCCGATGAACGCGTCGGCCTGCGCCGCCTCGTAGCGGGCCGCGCACTGCAGCCCGCCGATGCGCTCGTCGGGCGTCGGCAGCACCGCCTTCTGCGCGGTCTCCGCGATGACCCTGGCGGACGCCAGCCGCTCGCCGCTGCGCCGCACGACCCGGTTGATGAGGAGGGCGAGCGCGGACACGGTGACGACGGTCAGCGTCTCGGTGAGGGCCGGGATCTCGTCGACGGTGCCGTTGTAGCCGTGCAGCCCGACGGAGGCGAGGACGGCGGCGATCCCGGTGAGCAGGGTGGTCAGCATGGAGAAGAAGGGCGCGGCTATCAGCGGGGCGGCGGAGAAGAGCGGCGCCGCCGTGTACTCGGGCGGTGTCGCCACGTCGTAGGCGAGGCCGCCCACGATGATCAGCGGGGGCAGCGCACGGATGAACCGCCGGGCTCCGCCGTACACGGGAGGGCCGGAGGCGGCACGGCCGTCGCCGCGCCGCCGCCCGCCGCCCGCCCGCCGCCGCTCCTGGGGGTGCCCCACCTGTGCTCTCCTGCCCCGGCCCGTACCGGCCCGTACCGGTCACGGTGCTCTGTACCGCGCCCTCCCAGGGTGGCCGCCACCGCACTCGGCGGCGACCTCCACGGGGCCGACTGGCGTACCGCGCCGGGCTCTAAGGGGCGGCCGCCGCCGGTTTCTCCGGTCCCGCGTCCGCGGCCGGTTTCTCCGGCTCCGGCCCTGCGGCCGGGATCTCCGGCTCCGGCCCCGCGCCCGGCTTCTCCGGCCCCGGCTCCGCGAGGCGGCCCCCGCGGGCGAGGAGGGCGACCGCGCCCGCGCACACCAGGCCGACCGCGCACAGCGCGAGCCACGGGACCGCCGACCACCCGGTCACGTCGAGCAGCGCGCCCGTCGCCAGGTTCCCGACGGTGATCCCGATTCCGCAGACCGTGTTGTAGAGCCCGTAGTGGGTGGCCACCCAGCGCCCCCGGGCCAGGGCGACGACGGTGTCCATCTCGTACGGGTAGAGCACCGCGTTCGCCACCGCCAGGACCACCGCGCACAGCAACAGCCCCGCCACGCCCCGGCCCAGGGCCGCCGGCACCAGGAAGGCCCCGCCCATCAGCGCGAGTCCGAGGACCAGGCACCGCTCGCGGTCGAGACGGCGCCGGCACCAGGCCGTGATCCGCAGCTGTCCGGCGAGCGCGACGAGCGCCGAGACGACGAACAGCGCCGTCGTGAGCCCCGTGCCGCCCGCCGCGAGCGGCAGCGCCAGATAGACCTGGAAGGACAGCACGTACGAGCCGGTCATCGCGAGCGAGAAGAGCCAGAACGTCCGGTGCGAGAGGACCGTACGGAACTGCCCCCGCCCGTCCTTCCCCGCGGCCTCCCGCGCGGAAGCCCCGGCCGCCGCGGGCAGATGCCGGAGCTGTACGAGGGTCAGGCCGGCGAACAGGACCGCCGCCACCGTGCACGTCAGCCGGAACGACACCCCGGTGAGCGCCACGCCGACGAGCGGGCCGAGCAGGATCCCGGCCTGGTAGTACGCGTTGAACAGCGCGAAGGCCTGGACCCGCCGCTCCTCCCCGGCCTCCGCCGCGAGGCAGGCCCGAACCGCCGGGTTGAACAGCGCCCCGGCGAGCCCGGTCGCGAGCGAGGCGGCGACCAGCATCGGCAGCGACTGCGCGAAGGCGAGCGCCCCGAAGCCGACCGTCCGCAGCGCGCAGCCGGCCACGATGAGCGGCTTGAAGCCGAGCCGGTCGGCGAGCGCCCCGCCGACCAGGAACATGCCCTGCTGGGAGAGGTTCCGGGCGCCGAGGACGAGGCCGACCGCCCAGGCGGCCATGCCGAGCCCGTCCGCGAGGTGCGCGGCCAGGAACGGCATCAGCATGTAGAAGCCGAGGTTGATGGTGAGCTGGTTGAGGAAGAGCAGCCGGACGGCCGGGTCGAAGGTGCGGCTCTGCTTCCAGATGCCTCCGCGGGGAGGCGCCGCCGTGGTCACTTGGCCCGCTCCAGCACCCGGCGGGTCCAGCCGTCGACGGCCCTGTCCGCCTCGTACGCGACGGGGTCCTCCCGCACCGGCCCGTCGAGGAGCCCGTGCGCCGCGCAGAACTCGTCGTTGAAGACGGTGTCGAAGTACCGCTGCGGCCCGTCGGGGAAGACGGCCGCGATCCGTGTCCCGCGCGGCCGGGTGCGGGCCAGCCAGCCGGCGACGAGCGCGACCGCGCCCACGCTCCAGCCGCCGGTGGCGAACTGACGCGAGGCCAGCCGGCGGGCCGCCCGCACCGCTTCGGCGGGGGCCACCCAGTGGACCTCGTCGAAGGCGTCGTGGTCCACGTTGGCCGGGTGGATGGAGGAGCCGAGGCCGCGCATCAGCCGGTCCCCGGCGGGGAGGCCGAAGACCGTGGAGCCGATCGAGTCCACGCCGACCAGCTCCAGGGCGGGGCTGCCGGTGGCGCGCAGCGCGCGGGAGATCCCGGCCGAGTGGCCCCCGGTGCCGACCGCGCAGACCAGGACGTCGATCCGGTCGAGCTGCTCGGACAGCTCGGCGGCGAGCCCGGCGTAGGCGTCGCAGTTGTCGGGGTTCCCGTACTGGTTGGGCCACCAGGCCCCGTCGAGCCGGAGCAGCAGGTCGGCGACGAGGTCCATCCGGGCCTGCTGCCAGCCGCCCTGCGGGCTGGGCTCGGTGGCGACGTGGACCTGGGCGCCGTGGGCGACCAGCATCCGCTCGACGATCGGTTCGAGGCCGGGGTCGGTGACGACGTGCACGGGGTGGCCGTGCAGGACGCCCGCGAGGGCGAGCCCGAGGCCGAGCGTCCCGGAGGACGACTCGACGATGGGCGCGCCGGGCCGCAGCTCGCCGCGGCGGCGGGCCTGCTCGACCATGTAGAGGGCGGCGCGGTCCTTGATGCCGCCGAAGTTGAAGCCTTCGAGCTTGGCCCAGTAGCCGTCGTCCGTCCAGAGGACGGGGGTGTTGCCGACGGTCTGGACGGCGATGGGCAGGGTGTTGCCGAACAGGCGACTGTTCATGGGGTCTACGTCCTTGAGGTGGTACGCCGAAAGGAACCTGGTCACGCGTGGGTGCGGGACCCGGCTCAGTTCCGGTCCACTCCGAGGGCGATCAGCAGAAGGCCCGGCTCGGGGCCGGGTCCCGCCCTGCCCCGGACACAGCGTGCGCGGGGGTCGGTGCGGAGGTCCGCCGCGTACGAGGACGGGGTCACGGCCCCGCCGGACTCGGGTGCGGCGAGCTGTGAGGCGGTGGTATGCGCGGGCAGGTGGGCGTCGAAGGACCAGACCTCCCCGGACCGCTCGCAGCCGTGCGGCGGGGCGGGGGCGGAGACGGCGGCCGACGCGCTTTTGGAGGCGGGCAGGACGTGCCCGTGCGCTCCGTGGCAGACGCTCATCAGGAGGGCGAGGAGCGCGAGCAGGACGAGGACGGCGGGCGCCCGCCTTCCTACGTCACTCACACCGTCGTCACCCATGGTGCGCGTGAGACTACGGCGGGGTGTCACGCACCGCCAAAACGACGGGCGCGGTTTTGGCCACCGTTTACTTCCGACCACTTCCGACCACTGGGATCGCTGCGATCGCTCACAGGCTCCGTTCCGCGTAGACCGCCATCGCGTCCCGGACGAGGAGCGCGGTGCCCTCGCCGTGCTTGTCGTAGTGGGCGGTGAAGCGCGGGTCGTCGACGTACATGCGGCCGAGTCCGATCACGTACTCCTTGGTCGGGGTCGTCGTGGCCGACAGCCACGCGACCTGGCGCCGCGCGATCGCCTGCACCGCCTCGCTGTCGGGGGCCAGGCCGTCCCGTACCGCCTGCGCGAAGTCGCGGGCGATGCCGGTCTGCTCGTCCAGGAACGCCTTCCTCCCCTCGGCGTCGAGCGAGCGCCACCAGCGGTCGCCCTGCTCGTACGCCGCACGGCCCCAGCGCTCGGTGACCTCCTGCTCGTACCGCGTGTGGTCGAAGCCGTCGAAGACTTCCTCTGCCATGAGCTGTTCTCCCTTCTCGGTCTTGTGGAGAGTGGTGCGGACGGCCTCGATCTGCCGGCCGATGCGCTCCCGCTCCTGCTCCAGGAGGAGCAGATGGGTGCGCAGCGCGGCGGACGGGTCGCGCTGTCCTTTGAGGACCTCGGCGATCGCGGGCAAAGAGAGCCCGAGCTCGCGCAGCAGCAGGATGCGCTGCAGACGCACGAGCGCCGCCTGGTCGTAGTACCGGTAACCGTTCGCGCCGATCCGGCTCGGCTCCAGCAGTCCCCGCTCGCCGTAGTGGCGGAGGGTGCGGCTGGTGGTGCCGGCCTTCTTGGCGATCTCCTGGATCGACCACTCCATGCCGACAACGCTAAATCTTGACGTCGCGTCAAGGTCAAGCCGAGCCGCGCGCGGGAACGACGAAGGCCCGGATCCGATCGAAATCGGATCCGGGCCTTCGCTGCTACTGAGTAGCGGGGACAGGATTTGAACCTGCGACCTCTGGGTTATGAGCCCAGCGAGCTACCGAGCTGCTCCACCCCGCGTCGGTAAACACGACTCTACGTCATGCCCGGCGCATTCGTGAAATCGGTTTCTCAGCAGCCGCAGTCGTCGGAGTCCACGGGCGCCGTGAGCGGGTCCGCGGCCTTCTCCGCGGGCCCCTCCCAGGTCTCGTAGGCGAAGCCCTCGCGCACCCAGTACTCGAAGCCGCCGAGCATCTCCTTCACCTGGAAGCCCAGCTCGGCGAGGGCCAGCGCGGCGCGGGTGGCGCCGTTGCAGCCGGGGCCCCAGCAGTACGTGACCACCGGGACGGACTTGTCGAGGAGCTGCTCGGCCTGCTCGGGGATGAGCGCGGTCGGCAGGTGGAGCGCGCCGGGGACGTGCCCCTGGTCCCAGGAGGCGGTGGAACGCGAGTCGATCACGACGAAGCCGGGGTCCGTGCCCTCGGCCTTCGCGGTGGCGAGCGCGGAGGCCACGTCGGAGACGTCGGCGTGGAAGGCGAGGCTGGCGGAGAAGTACGCGGCAGCGGCGGCGGGGGAGGCCGGCGGGGTGCGGAGTACGGGGTTGACCTGCGTCGTTGTCGTCGTCGTCATGGTGATCAATCTACGGACGAAGATCATCGCGCTGAAGTACGGATCCACGGCGGTCGGGGACTGCCGCCGGGGAATCCCGGGCGTTCGGCGCGGCGCGGCGGGGATCTCACGTGACGAGACCGTTCGGGCCGCTCGGCCGCCGCGGTTGGTGTCACATCGGCAGAGTTCCCTCCGTCATGGAGGCATGACGGAGGCGAAGGGGGAGACGGACGCGTGAACGGCGAGCTGAACGACGACCGACAGGACGGCGACGCACTGGCCCGGCGGTTCGAGGCCGACCGGGGGCACCTGCGGGCCGTGGCCTACCGGATGCTCGGCTCGCTGAGCGAGGCGGAGGACGCCGTCCAGGAGACGTGGTTCAAGCTCAGCCGCGCCGACATCGGCGAGGTGCGGAACCTCAGCGGCTGGCTGACCACGGTCGTCGGCCGCGTCTGCCTCGACATGCTGCGCTCCCGCGGCTCGCGCCGCGAGGACCCGCTGGAGTACTTCGTCCCCGACCCGGTCGTCACCGTCCTCGACGCCACGAACCCCGAGCACTCGGCGGAGCTCACCGAGTCCGTCGGCCTCGCTCTCCTCGTCGTCCTGGAGACGCTGTCGCCGGCCGAGCGGCTCGCCTTCGTCCTGCACGACATGTTCGCCGTCTCCTTCGACGAGATCGCGCGGATCGTGGACCGCACCCCGGCCGCGACCCGTCAGCTCGCCAGCCGGGCCCGCCGCCGGGTCCAGGACGCCACCCCGCCGCCGGGCCCGGACGCCCGGCGCCGGCGGGAGATCGCCGACGCCTTCCTGGCCGCCGCGAACGGCGGCGACTTCGAGGGCCTGCTCGCCGTCCTCGACCCCGGCGTGGTGCTGCGGGCGGACGGCGGCAGGGCCCTGGCGGCCGCCTCCAAGGTGGTGCGGGGCGCCGAGGCCGTCGTCGCGCAGGCGCTCACGTACGCGAAGTTCAAGCAGGCGTCGCTGCCGGTCCTGGTCAACGGCGCGCCCGCGTTCGTCGCGGTCGTGGACGGCCGCCCGTCCGTGCTCATGTCGTTCACGATCTCCGGGGACCGGATCGTCGGCCTCGAGATCCTCGCGGACCCGGAGCGGCTCGCCGCGCTCGGCCTCTCGGACGAGGACCTGGCCCGCGCGACCTTCTGAGGCCGGGCGCCCGCACCTGTCCGCGTGACCTGCCGAGGCCGGGCGCCCGCACCTGTCCGCGTGACCTGCCGAGGCCGTCCCCGCGTGACCTGCCGAGGCTGCCGGGCGCCCCTCACCTGTCCCTGGCGGTCACCCAGGTCACGGCCGCCAGGGAGACGGCGGCGCTCGCGACGCCGAGCACCGCGCCCGCGGCGACGTCACCCGGGTAGTGCACGCCGGTGTGCACCCGGGAGTAGCCCACGGCGCCCGCCAGCACCCCGAGGGGCACACCTGCACCGGGCAGCACCGAGCCCACGGCGGCGGCGAAGGCGACCGCCGACGCGGTGTGCCCGGACGGGAACGAGGCCGAGTCGGGCATCGGGACGTGCCGGCTCACGGCCACCCGGGCCGCCTCCCGGTCCGGCCGCTGCCTGCGGACGAGCCGCTTGCCCAGCAGATTGGCCGTCGCCGAGGCCACGGCGATCGCCCCGGCGCCCGCGATCGCCGCCCGGCGGGGGCGGCCGGGGACGAGGGCGAGTGCGGCGGCGACGCCGAACGAGAGCTTCGAGTGGTTCGCCGCGGTGGAGAGGCGGCGCAGCGCCGTGTCGAGCGTGGGCGTGGGCGTGGCGGCGACGGCGGCGTACACGGCGCCGTCGACGGCCCGGAGATCGCGCAGGACCGCCCGGATGGCCTCGGGCTCCGCCGTCTCCGCTGTCATGTCCGTCATGCGCCGCTCCTTCGGGAGGTTCAGGGGTGCTGAGCTGTGTGGGCCGGGTGCGGGGTGTGGAAGGCGAGCTTCGTGATCCGCCGCCAGTCGAGCGGCGGCAGCGGAGGCACGGTCCCCGGCCGGTCGCGGGGCACGAGGACCCGCAGCGCGCCGGGACGGAGCGTGCACACCACCGGGGTGGGCAGCGTCAGGGCCTCGCCGTCCACGGCGACCGAGATGGTGCCGGAGGCGGCGCCGGCGCTTCCCGGACTCCCCACGATTTCGACCCTACGAGCCGTCAGAACGTTCAGGCCTGCCGCCTGGGTTCCCCGGACGGCCAGTTCGGCGGCCTGCGCGGCGCCGTCCACGCGGATGCCGATCACCCCGAGCTCGCCCTTGTCGAGGCGCGGCCGGTGGGCCGAGGAGACGCCGAAGGGGTCGGGAGCGGAGTACGGGTTGTTGCTGACGAGGAGCGCCTGCTGCGCCGCGAGCCGGAGTTTGTCGACCGTCGCGTCGAGGCGCGGGCCCTCGCCGCCCTGGAGCAGGTCGGGCAGGACCTCGACCGCGGTCTCCGCCTTCGCGTCGCGGTACTCGGGGCGCTGGACGACGTCCGCGTACACCCCGAAGGAGACGGTGTTGACGAAGGGGCGCCCGTCGACCCAGCCGAGGTCGACCCGGAGCTCCTCGCCGTCGGTCAGCGCGTTCAGGCAGTTCGCCGGGTCGGTGCGGTCGAGGCCGAGGTCCATGGCGAAGTGGTTGCGGGTGCCCGCCGAGACGACGAGGAACGGCAGGTCGTGCTCGGCGGCCACCGCGGCGACCAGCGCCTGGGTGCCGTCGCCGCCGGCCACGCCGAGGAGGTCGGCGCCGTCGGCCACGGCCTTCCGGGCGAGCGCGGTGACGTCGCTCTGCACGGACGGGTCGAGCAGGACGACCTGGGCGCCGAGGGCCTCCGCGCGCTCGACGAGACCGAAGCGGCCGACCTTCCCGCCGCCGGACTTCGGGTTCATGATCAGGACGGGCCGGCGGGGGCGCTTGGCGGGCGTGCCCCGCATCACCGCCTCCCACTCCCGGTCGGGGCGGCGCAGCGCGGTCCGCGCGCAGCCGAGCGCCACGGCCCAGAGCGCGAGGGCCACCAGCGCGTTGACCCAGACGCCGCCGACGACGAACAGGACGAGGACGCCGATCGGCGCGCCCACGGCGACCACCGCGCCGGCCACGCGCGGCAGCCCGCGGTGGGCGAGGAACCACCAGAGGCCCATGGCCGCGGCGGCGAGCCCCACGAGCCCGGCGAGCAGGATCAGCAGGCCGCCCGTGAGGGCGGTCAGGAGCGCCGCGATCGAGGCGGCAGCCGCCGCCAGCGCACAACGGGCCAGCCGCCGGGCCGTGCCCGCCGGATCACCCGAACCGCTCGCCGTCACCGGCGCCACCTCCGTACGTCCGTACTCCGTCTCCCACATTCCCCCACGGTCTCTCACCCCGCGTCCCGGCACGGCCCGTTCGAAGGAAAAAGATCTTCGAACTGTGGGGGTACGCCCTCACGGACGCGGACCGGGACGGGGAGGGTTGCCCGGGTCCGTGCACAGACCGGCCTGTCATCAGTCTGGCCCCTGCTCACCGGCGCGTGCGCAAACCGGCCCGGCCTGTCCTCGGACCGGCCCGTGGTCAGGCCCGGCCCGTGGTCAGGCCCGGCCCGTGGTCAGGCCCGGCCCGTGGTCAGGCCCAGCTCCGCGAGGGCGGTCGTGCCGGCCGCGGTGTGCTCGCCGCCGGCGAGGAGCAGGGTGCGGGCGGCCTGGTAGCGGCTGCCGGCCGCCTCGAAGGCGCGCGCCGCGGCGAGGAGCCGCGGCGGGTCGCCGCCGTCGAGGAGCGCCTCCGCCCGGTCCAGGTGGGCGGTGGCGACGGGGTTGCCGGCGACGACGGCCCGGGCGGCGGCCGTCCGGGCCCGGGCGTCCGGGTGCCCGGCGAGCACGGAGGCCTCCGCCCTGAGGGCCACGTACCAGTGCAGCCAGATCCAGGTGACCCACTTCCAGACCTGCTCCGGCTCCGGCTCGACCCGGTCGAGGGCCGCGGCGGCGTCCCCGGCGTGGAGCAGGACCATGGCGTCGAGGATCGCTCCGTAGCCGTGGCGGTACTCCTCCGAGGTCCCCGCGCGGTCGACGATCGAGAGCCACTCCGCCCGGGCGGCGAGGTCGCCGCGCAGGCCGTGGACCATGGCGACGGAGGCGGCCGCGGGGCCGAGGGAGAACGACTGCTGGCGGCCGCCGCGCTCCCAGGCGTCGAGGAAGCGCCCGCTGGCGGTGAGCACCTCGCCGGCCCGGCCGGCGAACGCGTCGGCGACCAGGAGCCAGGACGTGGCGTGGTGGCCCACCTCGGCGAGCAGCGGATGGCCGGCGAGCTCACCGCCCCACCGCCGGGCCTCCTCCAACCGGCCCGCGCCGAGGGCGGTCCCGGAGGCCATGGCGAGGGCGTCGAGGAGCTCGTGGGTCCGCGCGGGGGCCGCCGGCAGGGGCGCGAGGAGGTCGATCCGGCGGCGGGCGGCGGCCGCGGCGCCGAAGGTGTCGCCGGCCCAGCTCCGGGCCCCGGAGAGCGCGTCGAGGGCGGCGGACTCCGCCACGGTGTCGCCCGCGAGCCGGGCGAGCTCGACGGCCCGCTCGGCGAGGGCGATCGTCTCCTCCACGGTGTTGACCGTCTCGCCCTGGACGGCGCCGAAGGCGTCGGCGACGACAGCGGCCTCGGCGAGCGCGACGGCGGCGCGGGCCGCACCCGCCCCGTCCCCGACCGCCCCGTCCCCGACCGCCCCGTCCCCTCGCTGCCCGGCCACGTCCGCCCCGCCCCCGACCGTCCCGACCGGTCCGCCCACGTCCGGCCCGTCCCCGCCCGCCGCGGCCCCGTCCACCGGGTCGCCGTCCAGCAGGTCGCCGTCCACCCGGCCTCCCGCCCCCGACAGTTCCCGGGCCTCCTTGAGGAGGGCCTTCGCCTGCTCCGGGGACGGGAGGCGGGCGAACTCGCTGGAGAAGCGGTACGCGACCGTGGCGGCGGTCGCCAGGTCGTGGGCCGTTCCCGGGAGGTCGCCGGCGCGGCGGGCGGCCTCCCCGGCGGCCCGGTGCAGGCGGAACATGTCGTCGCCCAGCCGGCGGCAGCCGGCCACCCCGGCGGCGAGCCGCAGGGACTCCGCGGCGTGGGCATCCGCACCGGCGAGCACGGCGGCCTGCTCGTACCGCTCCTGCGCCTCGCCCAGCAGGTTGCGGGTGAAGGCCGACCCCGCCAGGGACAGCGCCAGCCGGTGGGCGTCCGCGCGGAGCTCCGGCCTTTCGGCGGCCCAGGCGAGGGCGGCCCTGAGGTCCTCGGCCACCGCGTCGAAACGGCCCCGCCAGTCCGCGCCCCCACCGTCCAGGAGCCCGGTCGCCCCGGCCAGGCACCACCCCACGTGCCGCGTACGCACGACCGCCGACTCCTCGGCCTCGGCGAGCCGTTCGGCGCCGTACTGCCTGATCGTCTCCAGGGCCTGGTAGCGGGTGCCCGCGGCGGACGGGGTCACGGTGAGCAGGCTCTGCTCGGCCAGTCGGCCGAGCCCGTCGGCGACAGCGCCGGGATCGAGCGGGGCGAAGCCCGCGACCTCCGCCGCCGCGGCGGCGGTGAACGGCAGCACGAAGACCGACACCCGGCGCAGCAGCGCCCGGTCCGCGGGTTCCAGCAGGTCGTGGCTCCAGTCGAGGACCGCCCGCACCGAGCGGTGCCGGTCGGCGGCGCGCGGCCCCCCGGCCAGGATCCTCAACTGGTCGGAGAGCCCGGCCACGAGGCCGTCGAGACCGAGCGTGGGCCAGCGAGCCGCGGCCAGTTCGATCGCCAGGGCCATGCCGTCCAGCCGCTCGCAGAGGGCGACGACCGTGTCGCGTACCGCCGGATCCGGCGACGGCAGGCCCACCGCGGCCGCCCGCTCCAGGAAGAGCTCCACGGCCTCCGAGTCCCCGCCCCCGTCGCGCGACAGCGGCGGCACGGGGAAGACCCGCTCGAACGGCACCATGAGCCGCGCCCGGCTCGTCACGAGGACCTTGACGCGCGGGCAGGCCACGAGGAGCCGCTCCAGGAAGGGCGCGACCCCGTCGCGTATCTGCTCGCAGTTGTCCCAGACCAGCAGCGCCTGACGGTCCGCCAGCGCGGCGACCACCGAGTCGTCGATCCCGCGTCCGGGCTGCTCGCCCACGCCGACGGCGGCCGCGACGGCCGCGCCCAGCCGACTCGGATCGTCGACCGGGGCCAGGTCGACGAACCACACCCCGTCGGCGAACTCGGCGGACAGCTCCTCGGCGACGGCCAGCGCGAGCCGGGTCTTCCCGACACCGCCCGGGCCGACCGCGGTGACCTGGCGGTACGACTTCAGCGCCGCCGTCAGCTCCCCGCGCTCCCGCACCCGGCCGACGAACGCCGTCAACGGCGCGGGCAGGACGGGCACCGGCATGTCGACGGGCGCCGCCTCGCGAGCCGCCTCGGCCGCGCGCCGGGAGAGCGCCCGCCGGTCCGGCACCGCCAGCTTGCGGAGCAGCGAGGAGACGTGCGACTCGACGGTCCGCACGGAGATGAACAGCCGCGCGGAGATCTCCGCGTTGCTGAGGTGCTCCCCGAGGAGCGCGAGCACCTCGGCTTCCCGGGACGAGATCGCTGGAGTCGACACCGGCTCATTATCGACGGCTCCGTGGCGACTTCGGGGGTCTCTCCGCGTCTTGCCCGCACCGGACTCGCACCGGACTCCGTACCGGACCCGCACCCGACTCCGTACCGAACCCCGTACCGGACTCCGTGGTGCTTTCCGTGGTCACCACGGAGGCGGACTCCGCCCCGCTGAAGGAGAGTGGAACCACACCGAACGACGCGACCCACAGGAGCGAAGACCATGGCCGGTACGTCCACCCCCCAGGGCCTCAAGACCGTTCTGCACCCCGTCTCCGACCTGGCGAAGGCCAAGGCCGTGTACGCCGCCCTCCTCGGCGTCGAACCGCAGGTCGACGAGCCCTACTACGTCGCCTTCGAGGCCGCGGGCCAGCACGTCGGGCTCCTCCCTGGCGGCGGCCCGCAGGGCCTGACCTCCTCGCTCGCCTACTGGCACGTGCCGGACATCGAGGCGAAGCTCGCCGAGGTGACCGCCGCCGGCGCCACCGTGAAGGACGCCGCGCAGGACGTCGGCGGCGGCCGGCTCGTCGCCACGGTCGTCGACCCCGACGGCAACCTCATCGGCCTCCTGCAGGACGCCTGAGACAGCCCGATGACCACCACCGCGCCCCGCACCCGTGCCCAGCGCCGCCACGACACCGAGCAGCGGCTCGCCCACGACGTCGACGTCTGGGTGGCCACCGCCTCGCCGGACGGCGCTCCGTACCTCGTACCGCTCTCCTTCGACTGGGACGGCGAGGCCCTGCTCGTCTCCACCCCGGCGAACAGCCCGACCGGCCGGAACCTGGCCGCGACCCGGCGTGTCCGCCTGGGTCTCGGACTCACCCGGGACGTGTCGATGATCGACGGCACCGTCGAGGTCCTGGAGATCGACGAGCTGCCGCGGGAGCGCGGCGACCGGTTCGTCGAGCGCACCGGCTTCGACCCGCGGACCGAGTCGGCCTCGTACCGCTGGTTCGTCATCACCCCGCACCGCGTGCAGGCCTGGCGCGAGGCCGACGAGCTCCCGGAGCGTGAACTCCTGCGCGCGGGCCGCCCGGTGATCTGACACCCGGGCGCCACAGCGGAAGGACCCCCGCCGACTCAGGTCGACGAGGGTCCTTCCGGTGAGGCCTTCGGTAGGCCGTGTGGGACTCGAACCCACAACCAATGGATTAAAAGTCCACTGCTCTGCCAATTGAGCTAACGGCCCGTGCACAAGCACACCCGAGCAGCATAGCCCCAGAGCCCCCCGGAACCGATCGGGTATCCGACACGGGGCGCGGCACGTGCCGCGCCCCGGCCCGGACATCCGTCAGGTCGGCTCAGTGGAGGCTCTTGAAGCCGTTCCAGCCTCCGCCGATCAGCATGCGCGAGGCGTACGTGCCGCGGCAGGTGCTGTCGTAGTCGTAGAGCCGTCCCGCCGTGTCACGGGCGAGCAGGTCCGCGCAGCCGTCGCCGGAGATGTCGCCGACCCCCACCAGCGAGGTGTAGGCGCCCCAGCCGCTGCCGAGCTTCACCCGCGCGGTGACGCCGCCGGTCGCCGTGCCGTAGTACCGCCACAGCGCGCCCGCCGCGTCCACGCCCAGCAGGTCGCCGCGTCCGTCGCTGTTGAGGTCCCCGGCGCCGACGACCTTCTTGTACAGCTTCCAGTTGGTGCCGATCCGGACCCGGGGCTTCATCCGGTGGTCGGCCGTACCGGCGTAGAAGTACATGTCGCCCGTCGTCGTCTGGCGCACGATCAGATCGGTGAGACCGTCACCGTTCACGTCGCCGGGGGACGTCAGGACGTCGTACTGCCCCCAGCCCGAACCGATCGAGGTGTACGGGGAGGAGGCCGAGACGACCTTCCCGCAGCCCGGCCGGTAGGCCCGCAGCTGGTCCCCGACGCGCACCAGCACGTCCGCGCACCCGTCGGCGTTCACGTCGCCGAACGGCACGAGGACGGAGGCCGTCGGGAACTTCGCGCCGGTGCCCGCGATCCGCGCCGACAGTCCGCTGTACCCGGTGCCCCGGTACATCGACACGAGACCCGCCGTGTCCATCACCAGCAGATCGCCCTGCCGGTCGTTCCCTGCCATGTCGCGCCAGGCCGGCCGGCCGCCGGAGACCGTGACGGTGCCGGTCAGGGACAGGTCGCTGCCCTGACCGTCCGCCGTGTTCGCCTGGAGGTGCCAGGTGTACCGGCCGTTGGCGACGGGCTTGCCGGCCGCCGTCCGGCCGTCCCAGGTGACGTCGACACGGCTCCTGGTCTCGCCGCCGACGTAGGAGCGGATGGGGTACCCGGAGATCGCGTCGCGCACCGTCAGCTGCCAGTACGACGAGGGCTTGGACAGCGTCCAGTACGTCTTCCAGCCGTCCTGGAGCCGCATCGTCGCCGGGACCTTCGACGTGACGGCGGTGAGGCCGGACGTGGGCACGCCGGTCCACACGACGTGGACGAGGTTCTTCGCGTCCTTGTAGGCGACGGCCCCGCCGAAGCGGTCCACGGTCCAGTGCTCGCGGCGGGCGCCCGGCACGGGTTCGGCGTCGACGAGCCGGCGCACCGCGGGCTTGCCGCCGGTGACCTTGGTCAGGTCGTGGAGCCGGAGGTAGTTGCTCGCGTCGCGGTCGACGACGTAGCCGTCGCCCAGCAGGCCGTCGCCGTCCGTCCCCGGGGTCAGCACGATCCTCGTGTTCGCCCTGAGGTCGACCACGCCCCGCTGCTTGGTCGCCCCGCACGCCCAGTACAGCCAGCGTCCGGCCGCCGCCTGGAGGTCCGTCGGGACGCACGCCGTCCCCGTCGTGACCTTGCCGAGCTGACCGCCGGTGGCCAGGTCGGTCCGCGTCACCTCGCCCGCCGTGGCCGTGCCCGCGTACAGGGTGTCGCCCCAGAGCGCCGTCGGCGCGGTCGACGGCACACCGGTGACGGACTTGGCGCTCTGCGCGTCGAAGTCCACGGCGAGCGTCTGCCCGCCGCCCTGGAAGACCGCCCGCCGGCCGAAGGCGTCGGCGATCCGGCCGGCCGTCTGCCCGGTGGGCACCCGCCTCACCTGGCCGTCGGCGTCACGGGCCGTGACCTCCAGCGGCTTCGACCCGTCACCGGCCAGGTAGACCGTCCGGCCGTCACCGCTGTCGAACAGCGGCGTGCTGCTCTCCAGCCGCTCCGTCTCCGCGCCCACCCACACCGGCTGCGGACGACCGGTGTGCACCGGCCCGACCGGCAGCGGCGTCCACCCGTAGAAGCCACTGCCCATCCGGGTGCCCAGCTCCAGCGAGGAGAACCGGCCCGCGCCGAGGGCGAGCGAGCGCACCTCGGCGGGCAGCGGCTCCACCCGGCTCAGCTTCTCCAGGAGCGGCGCGCCGCCGTCCTTCGCCGCGACGGCCTTGAAGGCCGACCAGTCGGAGGAGGAGGTGCCGCCGACGACGGCCGCGCCCCCGCCCGCGACCTGCGTGAGCTCCGCCTCCGCCTTCTCCAGGAGGGTCTTCGTCCGCCCGTCGGGGTGGAGGGCGACGAGCCGCCGCTTCAGGGAGGCGTCGGCCCCGGAGGCCTCGCCCAGCGCGAGGACCCAGTCGCCGACGAGGGCGATACGGGCGGTGCTCAGGCCGTCCGGGAGGGCGACCGTCTGCTCGGTGCCGGTCAGGGCCGCGCGCTGCCGCACGTGGGCGGTGCGGTTCTCGTCGGTCCAGGCGATCCGGTCGGGGCTCACGGCCACCGACACGAGGGGCGTGGACCCGGTCGGGATCACGGTCAGCTTCCCCGTGGCCAGGTCGACGACGCCGAGGCCGGAGTAGCTGTTCGCGCCGAAGCCGAGCACGGCGACGGAGGCGTCGCCGGCCACGAGCCGCGCCGACTGCACGGGGGTGCCCCCGGGCCAGCCGGTGACGGGCGTGCGGGGCCCGTTCGGGTCGGCGGCGCTCACCAGGTGGTAGCCGGTGGTCGTGGAGCGGTCCTCGGCGGAGGCGTACTGCTGGAAGAGCAGCGTGGAGCCGAGCAGTCCGCGGTACGTGGCGTCGGCGGGCACGTCGAACGACTGCTCGGTGCCGTTCTCCAGGTCGCGGACGGCGTGGACGCCGGTCCCGCGCTGGACGTACAGGTGGCGCCCGCCGGTGCCGGACTGCGCGAAGGGCTGGTTGCCCTTGCCGTATCCGAGCCGGACGTTCTTCGCGGGGTCGGTGAGGTCCGTCCACTCCAGCTGTCCGTCGCCGGGGTGGCCGGGGTCCTCCGTCTCGTGCACGTAGCCCGTGGGGCCGGCCGCCGTGACGGTCACCTGCCGGGGCACGGCCCGCCAGTTCGGCGCGATGTCGAGCTGGTCGACACCGACGATCGGCGAGGCCTCGGCGACCACGGCGGGCGAGAGGCCGACGGCCGAGGCGAGGAGCGTGGTGGCGAGGACGGCGATACGCGTGCGGGGGCGCCGCACGCGTGCGAAACGAGACAAAGAGAGGTCCCTCCCCGGGGCAACCTGATGATCGGACGAGCGTATCCGGTCGAACGGGCGCCCGAGGGAGCGAGACGTGACGGGAAGGCGGTATCGGGACGGCCGGACGGAGTCCGGAAACGGGACAGGGCCCGTACCAGCACCGAAGTGCTCGTACGGGCCCTGCTGTGTCAGGTCACCCGACCTCAGCCGTTGCGCTTCCAGCGCGGCTTGTCGTCGCGGCGGGCGAAGGAGCCGCCGGTCGAACCGGTCGAGCCGGCGCCGCGGTGGTCGTCACGACGGCCGAAGGGGCGGTCGCCGCCACCGGAGCGGAAGCCACCGGAGGGGCGGTCGTCGCGACGGTCACGGTTGAACGGACGGTCGCTGCCGCGGTGGCCGCCGGAGGGGCGGTCGTCGCGACGCTCGAAGGAACGGCCAC
>NZ_JBIBVC010000001.1:38922-616309 GCF_043080005.1 Streptomyces sp. NPDC015130
CCGCGGTCGTCACGGTTGAAGCCACCCGACGGACGGTCGTCACGGCGGAAACCACCGGACGGACGGTCGTTGTCACGACGCTCGAAAGAACGGCCACCGCGGTCGTCACGGTTGAAGCCACCCGACGGACGGTCATCGCGGCGGAAACCACCGGACGGACGGTCGTTGTCACGACGCTCGAAAGAACGGCCACCGCGGTCGTCACGGTTGAAGCCACCCGACGGACGGTCGTCACGGCGGAAACCACCGGACGGACGGTCGTTGTCACGACGCTCGAAAGAACGGCCGCCACGGTCGTCACGGTTGAAGCCACCCGACGGACGGTCATCGCGGCGGAAACCACCGGACGGACGGTCGTTGTCACGACGGAAGCCACCCGAGGGGCGGTCGTCGCGGCGGTAGCCGCCACGGTCGCCACCGCGGTCGCCGCCACGGTCACGGCGCTCGTAGTTGCCGCGCTCGTCGCGGAACGCCGGGCGCTCCTCACGGCGCTGCTCCTCGGCGCGAGCGGCACGCTCGGCCTCGACGGCGGCCGCGGCGACCTCGGCCTCGGCGGCCTCGGTGACCTCGGCGACAGCGGCCTCGGGGTCCTCGCCGCGCTCACGGGCGGCGCGGGCCACCAGGCGGTCGGCCTCCTCGCGGAGCTCGACGGCGCGGCGCTGCAGGCGCTCCAGCTGCTTGGTCAGGTCGACGACCTCGCGCTCGGCCTGCTTGGCCGAGTTGTTCGCGGAGTCGGCCTGGACCTCGGTCAGCGAACGGGCGCCGGTGATCTCGGCGACCTCGGGGTCGAACGCGCCGGCACCGCCGACGATGTGGCGCGAGGCGTCGACGCCCGCGTCCTCCATCAGACGGAAGATCTGGCGGCGCTGGTGCGGCAGGGCCAGGGAGACCACGACACCGGAGCGGCCGGCGCGGGCGGTGCGGCCCGAGCGGTGCAGGTAGTCCTTGTGGTCGCCGGCCGGGTCCACGTTGAGGACCAGGTCGATGCCGTCGACGTGGATGCCTCGGGCGGCGACGTCGGTCGCGACGAGCGCGTTGACGTAGCCGTCCTTGAAGTCGGCCAGGGTCCGCGTACGGGCGCCCTGGGTCATGCCGCCGTGCAGCGCGTCGGCCTTCACGCCGGAGTCGCGGAGCTGCTCGGCGATGCGGTCGGCGCCCAGCTGGGTGCGGACGAAGATGATGGTGCGGCCCTTGCGGGCGGCGATCGCCGCGGTGACCGGGGCCTTGTCCTTCGGCTTCACGACGAGGACGTGGTGCGTCATGGTCGTGACGGCACCGGCGGACGGGTCGACCTCGTGCGTGATCGGGTCCACCAGGTAGCGCTTGACCAGGCTGTCGATCTCGTTCTCCAGGGTGGCGGAGAAGAGGAGGCGCTGGCCGCCGACCGGGACCTGGTCGAGGAGCTCGGTGACCTCGGGCAGGAAGCCCAGGTCGGCCATCTGGTCGGCCTCGTCGAGGACGGCGATCTGGACGTTCTCCAGGGAGCAGGCGCCGCGGTTGATGATGTCGCGGAGACGGCCCGGGGTGGCGACGAGGATGTCGACGCCGCGCTCGAGCGCGTAGATCTGGTTGCCCATGGACGTACCGCCGCAGACGACCTTCATCTTGAGGCCGAGCACGTCGCCGTAGGGCTGGAGGGCGTCCGCGACCTGCATCGCGAGCTCACGGGTCGGGGTGAGGATGACGCCGCGGGGCTTCTTCTTGTCGGTGTGACCGCCGGCCAGGGTGGCGAGCAGCGGGAGACCGAAGGAGAGGGTCTTGCCGGAGCCGGTGCGGCCACGGCCGAGGATGTCCTTGCCGGCCAGGGCGTCCGGGATGGTCGCCGCCTGGATCGGGAAGGGGGTCGTCACGCCGTTCTGCGCGAGCTTGCGCACGACGCCCTCGGGCAGACCGAGGTCGCCGAAGGTGATGGTGGGCTCGGCGGGCTCCTGGGCGGAGTCGTCCGCGTCGGTGCCGAGGTCGTCGCCGTCGACGGCGTCGATCATGTCGTCGGCCTCGATGACAGCCGTCTCGACGCTCTCGGTGGCCACTACGGCCTCGACGATCTCGTCGTTCTCGGGCATGACGGCGTGGTCAGAACTGAAAATGGACATGCGAAATGCGAAACCTTCCGGAGTCTCGGCACGCGCCCGTCAACTCCGTGAATTCGCAAATCGACCGCCTCAATGCGGTCAGCCACGGCTAGGGAGAGTACGCGCCACACGGCGCTCTTCTGTGTCGGCGCCGGGCAATGGGATCAAACGATCTACCACCATACGCACCCTCCCCCACCTATGGCAAACCGGACTACGTCACACCGGCCCGACCTGCGGTGACGCGGACGGCTCCGAAGGGGCTCCCGGCCCGTCCGCGGCCCGCATCGCGCCCAGCTGGGTCTCGGGCCCCGGGGTCGGCGGATCGGTGGGGTTCGAGGTCGGCTCCGGCGTCGGCTCCGGGGTGGGTTCCGTGGTCGGCTCCGGGGTGGGTTCCGTGGTCGGGTTCGGCGTCGGCTCCGGCGTCGGGGTCACCCCGCCGCCGCCCGGGCCGCCGGCCCCGCCGCCGTTGTCACCGCTCCCCGCGCCGCCGTCACCGCCGCCGCTGCCCCCGCTGTCCCCGTTCCCGCCGGCGCCCCCGCTCCCGCCGTTCCCGCCGCTCCCGCCGCTGCCTCCGTCGACAGGACCCCCGCCCGAGCCCTGACCGCCGCCCGCGCCGCCGGCCCCGCCGCCCGCCTCCCCGGGCTTCGAGGAGCCGTCGGTGCCGACCGGCCCCGTCGAGGGCGCCACCGCGCCCGGCGAGGGCTTCGCGGAGCCCGTCGGCGAGCCGCTCGGCACCGGGGACTTCCCGCCCGCGCCGTCCGGCTCGGGCCCGCCGTGCTCCGAGCCCCCGTCCCAGGAGCCGCCGCCCCCGTCCTGGCTGCCGGCGCCGCCCGCGGCCTCGGCCGCCACACCGCGCTTCCCCCCGGACGCGCCGGGCGCCGGCTTCGCCCCCTCGTCACTCACACTCATACAGCCGCTCAGACCGGCGCAGGCGGCGACGGCCAGCGCCGCGGCGACCCATCGCACGCGGGCGGGCAAACGGGTGGGCAAATGGCGCACGGGGGCACCTCCAGGACACAACAGGCAGGGAAGGAACGCGTCGTCCTGCCCAACTCCCTCGGCGCCGCAAGGGACACGCCCCGGCTCAGCCGTAGCCCAGCGCGTGCAGCCGCTCGTCGTCGATGCCGAAGTGGTGGGCGATCTCGTGCACCACCGTGATCTCGGTCTCGGCGACGACGTCCTCCCGCGACTCGCACATCCGCAGCGTCGGCCCCCGGTAGATCGTGATCCGGTCCGGCAGCACCCCGGCGTACCACTCGCCGCGCTCGGTCAGCGGCGTTCCCTCGTACAGCCCGAGCAGCTCGGGATCGTCCGGGGCGGGCTCGTCCTCCACGAACACCGCGACGTTGTCCATCAGCCGGGCGAGTTCCGGAGGGATCCGGTCCAGGGCCTCGGCGACAAGTTCCTCGAACTCCTCGCGCGTCATCTCCAGCACGCGCCCATTGTCCCCCCGTCAGGGGGACTCGCCGGGGGTGCGCGGAAACCGTTTTGGCGATCGCGGCCGACATCCCATATGCTTCTCACGTCCCCGACGCACTGAGAAGTGCGCAGGTGGGCCCTTAGCCCTCATCGTCTAGTGGCCCAGGACGCCGCCCTTTCAAGGCGGTAGCACGGGTTCGAATCCCGTTGGGGGTACGCAGTAAACGTGTGCGAGACTTGCTCTCGCACCACGCAAGGCTCTGTGGAGCAGTTGGTTAGCTCGCCACCCTGTCAAGGTGGAGGTCGCGGGTTCAAGTCCCGTCAGAGTCGCTGAAGCTGGAAACAGCTTCGTGGCTGGGTAGCTCAGTTGGTACGAGCGATCGCCTGAAAAGCGATAGGTCGCCGGTTCGACCCCG
This sequence comes from Streptomyces sp. NPDC015130, assembly GCF_043080005.1. Taxonomy (NCBI): domain Bacteria; kingdom Bacillati; phylum Actinomycetota; class Actinomycetes; order Kitasatosporales; family Streptomycetaceae; genus Streptomyces; species Streptomyces sp. NPDC015130. The sequence continues at coordinate 42,833 of NZ_JBIBVC010000001.1, forward strand.
GCCCCAGCCACAAACAGAAGGCCCCGTTCGCAAGAACGGGGCCTTCGTCGTTCCCCGCCGTTCCCGGTTCTTCCAGGACGAGTTCGTACGGGTTCCCGGGACGGGTCCATACGGGGAAGGGGCCCGCGCCCCCTCCCCGTGGACGGTCACGCCTCCTCGCGCTCCCGCGTGCGGCTCCCCCGCCGGCCCCGCAGCGCGAGTGCCCCCGCCACCACGGCCACCACCGCGACGAGCAGCGCCCAGTCCGGCACCGCCCGCCCCAGCTCGGCCACCCGCTGCTCCACCGCGAACGAGGCGTCCACCGAGAGCAGCCCCGGCAGCGCCGTCGTCCCGTCGAAGACGAGGAAGAGCGTGCCGAGGGCGATGAAGAACAGGCCCGAGAGGACCGAGGTCGAGTGGAGCGTGAGGGGGCCGACCCGGAGCGGCCGGCCGCGCAGCCAGCGCCGTCGGCCCAGGTCGAACCGCTCCCAGAGCAGCGCGAGGACGAAGAGCGGGACGGCCATCCCCAGCGCGTACACGGCGAGGAGCAGCCCGCCGTACACCGGGCTGCCGCTCAGCGCCGCCACCGTCAGGACGCTGCCCAGGATCGGGCCCGCGCAGAAGCCCGCGAGGCCGTAGACCAGGCCGAGGGCGTAGACGGAGAGCGCCGAGGTGGGCCTGATCCGGCCGCTCGCCTCGGCGATGCGGCGGGAGGCGAAGCCCAGGCCGAGGAGCTGGAGGACGCCGAGCGCGACGATCAGCCAGCCGCCGACGGTCACCAGGAGGTCGCGGTTGCCGTAGAAGAACCGGCCCGCGAGGGAACCGGCCGCGCCCAGCGGCACGAGGGTGGTGGCCAGGCCCGCGTAGAGGATGCCGGTCCTGGCCACCAGCTTCGCGCGCGTGTCGATCGAATACGCGAAGAAGGCCGGCAGGAGCAGGGCGCTGCACGGGCTGAGGAGGGCGAGCAGACCGCCGAGGAACGCGGCGAAGTACCCGATGCCGGAGGTCACCGCTCGCCCTTCGCGGCGGCGCTCTTCGCCGCCGCCTCGATGGCCTCGGTGAAGGTCTCCAGGGGCTGCGCTCCGGCGATCGGGCGCCCGTTGACCAGGAAGGACGGCGTGGAGGTGGCGCCGAGCGCGTACCCCTGCTCCTGGTCCTTCCTGACCGCCGCACGGGCCGCCGTCCCGTCCGTGTCCTTGGCGAACCGGGCCGCGTCGGGGACGCCGGCCTCCTTCGCGAGGGCCGCGAGGCGGTCCTTCCCGAAGCCCTTCTCCTTGGCGCCCTCGGCGTACGCGGCCTTGTGGAACTCCCAGAACCGGCCCTGCTGCCCGGCCGCCCAGGAGGCGCGGGCGACGGCCTCCGACTCCTCGCCGAAGATCGGGAAGTTCCGCCACTCGATGCGCAGGACGCCCTCGTCCACGTACTTCTTCACGAGGACCGGCTCGGTGTCCCGGGCGAACTTCCCGCAGTAGCCGCACTTGAAGTCGGCGTACTCGATGAGGACGACGGGCGCGTCGGCCCGGCCCAGGGCGAGCTTGTCGGCGGCGTCGCGACGGGCGTACGCCTCCAGCTCGGGGTAGACGCCGGCGGACGGGTCCGCGGAGACCTCGGCGACGGCGGAGGAGCCTCCCGCGCCGCCGGAGGACGGGGCGGTGGCGGTGTAGGAGACGACGCCGAGCAGTACGGCGGCGGCCGCCACCGCGGAGACGATCACGATCGGCTTGGACTTGGACGTGGACATGCGGAAGTGCTCCTGAGGAGGGAGAGGGAAGGGCGAACGAGAGGGACGGCTCGGTGCGGCCGTCCGTCTACACCCTCATCAGGGTCGACAGCTCCACGGGTGACGGCGCCACGCGCTCGGGCGGCTCCCGCCCCGGCGTGCTCCCCCGCCCCGCCGGCTCCCCGTGCCGGGCCGAGGACGGCGTCCGGTCGGCGGCCGGTGCGGGCAGCAGCTCCGCGCAGCCGCCGGGGCGCGGCGGTACGACGGGACCCGAGGCCCCGGTGATGGCGTGGCCCGGATCGCAGCCCGGCACGACGGCACCCATGACCGGGGCAGCGCCGGGGGCGGGGGAGATGCTCGGAGCGAGGGCCGCGGACGCGGTCTGCCCCGTCCCGTGCACCAGCAGGCCCAGCACCAGACCCGCCAGGGCGGCGAGGACCGCCAGGGCGCGGGTGGTGCGGAACATGCGATACCTCTCGGGTCCGGTCGACGTGCCCGAAATAGTACGCACCCCCCACCCGGAAATCGGTTCGCCGCTTCTCGGCCGCAGGTGCGATCCTGGGATCCGTATGTCTACTTCCTTCGCCGCCCTCCAGTCCGTCCTGGCCGAGGTCTCGCTGCGGGACTCCCACCGGCTCGGCCGTCGTCTCGAAGGCGCCCGCCGCATCCGTAAGCCCGAGGCCCGTGAGGCCGTCCTGGACGAGATCGCCGCCGAGGCGGCCAAGGCCAAGGAGCGCGTCGACGCGCGTGCCGGCCGTGTGCCCGCGATCACGTACCCCGAGCAGCTGCCCGTCTCGCAGAAGAAGGACGAGATCCTGGAGGCGATACGCGACCACCAGGTCGTGATCGTCGCCGGTGAGACGGGGTCGGGCAAGACGACCCAGATCCCGAAGATCTGCATGGAGCTGGGCCGGGGCGTCCGGGGCATGATCGGGCACACGCAGCCCCGCCGGATCGCCGCCCGCACGGTCGCCGAGCGCGTGGCCGAGGAGCTGCGGACCCCGCTGGGCGAGGCCGTCGGCTGGAAGGTCCGCTTCACCGACCAGGTGAACCCCGACGCGACCTTCGTGAAGCTGATGACGGACGGCATCCTGCTCGCCGAGATCCAGACGGACCGCGAGCTGCGCGCCTACGACACGATCATCATCGACGAGGCCCACGAGCGGTCCCTCAACATCGACTTCCTGCTCGGCTATCTGGCCCAGCTGCTGCCGAAGCGCCCCGACCTCAAGGTCGTCATCACCTCCGCGACGATCGACCCGGAGCGCTTCTCACGCCACTTCGGCGAAGCTCCGATCGTCGAGGTCAGCGGCCGTACGTACCCGGTCGAGGTCCGCTACCGGCCGCTCCTGGAGGAGGACTCCGAGGAGTCCGACCGGGACCAGATCACCGCGATCTGCGACGCCGTCGACGAACTGCAGAAGGAGGGCCCGGGCGACGTCCTGGTCTTCCTCTCCGGCGAGCGCGAGATCCGCGACACCGCGGACGCGCTCACCAAGAGGAACCTCTTCAACACGGAGATCCTGCCGCTGTACGCCCGGCTCTCCCACGCCGAGCAGCACCGCGTCTTCCAGGCCCACTCCGGCCGCCGGATCGTCCTCGCGACGAACGTCGCCGAGACCTCGCTGACCGTCCCCGGCATCAAGTACGTGATCGACCCGGGCACCGCCCGCATCTCGCGCTACTCGCACCGCACCAAGGTCCAGCGCCTGCCGATCGAGCCGGTCAGCCAGGCCAGCGCCAACCAGCGCAAGGGCCGCTGCGGCCGTACGAGCGACGGCATCTGCATCCGGCTGTACTCCGAGGACGACTTCCTCACCCGCCCGGAGTTCACGGACGCCGAGATCCTCCGGACGAACCTGGCCTCCGTCATCCTCCAGATGACCGCCGCCGGGCTCGGCGACATCGAGAAGTTCCCCTTCATCGACCCGCCGGACCACCGCAACATCCGGGACGGCGTCCAGCTCCTCCAGGAGCTGGGGGCGATCGACCCGAACGAGAAGGACCCCAAGAAGCGGCTCACCCAGCAGGGCCGGAAGCTCTCCCAGCTGCCCGTGGACCCCCGGCTCGCCCGGATGGTCCTGGAGGCCGAGAAGAACGGCTGTGTCCGCGAGGTCATGGTCATCGCGGCCGCGCTCTCCATCCAGGACCCGCGCGAGCGGCCCTCCGAGAAGCAGGCGCAGGCCGACCAGCAGCACGCCCGCTTCAAGGACGAGACGAGCGACTTCCTCGCCTTCCTGAACCTGTGGCGGTACGTCCGCGAGCAGCAGAAGGAGCGCGGCTCCAGCTCCTTCCGCCGGATGTGCAAGCAGGAGTACCTGAACTTCCTGCGCATCCGCGAGTGGCAGGACATCTACGCGCAGCTGCGGACCGTCGCCAAGCAGATGGGCATCCACCTCAACGAGGAGGACGCGCCGGAGCAGTCCGTGCACGTCTCGCTCCTCGCCGGCCTGCTGTCCCACATCGGTCTGAAGGACGTGAAGGAGTCCAAGGACGGGGCGAAGGACGGCTCCCGCCGCGAGGGCGGCCGGGGCGGCGAGTACCTGGGCGCGCGGAACGCGAAGTTCGCGATCTTCCCCGGCTCCGCGCTCTTCAAGAAGCCCCCGCGCTTCGTCATGTCGGCCGAGCTGGTCGAGACCTCGCGGCTCTGGGCCCGGGTCAACGCCCGGATCGAGCCCGAGTGGATCGAGCCGCTCGCCCAGCACCTGGTGAAGAAGACGTACAGCGAGCCGCACTGGGAGAAGGACCAGGCGGCCGTGATGGCCTTCGAGAAGGTGACGCTGTACGGCGTGCCGATCGTCGCCGACCGCAAGGTGAACTACGGCCGGATCGACCCGGAGGTCTCCCGCGACCTGTTCATCCGGAACGCCCTGGTCGAGGGCGACTGGCGGACCCACCACAAGTTCTTCGCCGACAACCGCAAGCTGCTCACCGAGGTCGAGGAGCTGGAGCACCGGGCCCGGCGCCGGGACATCCTCGTCGACGACGAGACGCTCTTCGACTTCTACGACAAGCGCGTCCCCGAGCACGTCGTGTCCGGCGCCCACTTCGACTCCTGGTGGAAGCACAAGCTCCACGAAGGAGGCTCTGCGGCGGAGTTCCTCGACTTCGAGCGCGAGATGCTCATCAACGAGAAGGCGGGGGCCGTCACCAAGGACGACTACCCCGACTCGTGGCGGCAGGGCCCGCTGAAGTTCCGCGTGACCTACCAGTTCGAGCCGGGCGCGGACGCGGACGGCGTCACCGTCCACGTACCGCTCCAGGTGCTCAACCAGGTGACGGACGAGGGCTTCGAGTGGCAGATCCCGGGTCTGCGCGCGGAGGTCGTCACGGAGCTGATCCGTTCCCTGCCGAAGCCGATCCGCCGCCACTACGTCCCGGCGCCGAACTTCGCGAGCCGCTTCCTCGACGCCGTCGTGCCCGTGCAGGAGCCGCTGGCGGGCGCGCTCGCCCGGGAGCTGCAGCGGATGGTCGGCGTCCCGGTCACCGCCGAGGACTTCGACTGGGCGAAGGTGCCCGAGCACCTCAAGGTGACCTTCCGGATCGTCGACGAGCGGCGCCGCAAGCTGGCCGAGGACAAGGACCTGGAGGCGCTGCGGCTCCAGCTGCGCCCCAAGGCCCGCAAGGCGCTCTCGCAGGCTGCCGCGGCGGCCACGGGCGGCCGGGACGGCTCCGGGCCCTCCCTGGAGCGCACGGGCCTCAAGGACTGGACGATCGGCGCCCTCACGAAGGTCTTCGAGACCCGGCGGGCCGGGCAGCCGGTCAAGGCGTACCCGGCGCTCGTGGACGAGGGCGAGAGCGTGGCCGTGCGGCTCTTCGACACGGAGGCCGAGCAGGCGCAGGCGATGTGGCGGGGCACCCGGAAGCTGATCATGCTGAACATCCCGGTGAACCCGGCGAAGTTCGCCTCGGACAAGCTGACCAACCAGCAGAAGCTGGCGCTGTCCTCGAACCCGCACGGTTCGATACAGGCGCTGTTCGACGACTGCGCCACCGCCGCGGCCGACAAGCTGATCGCCGACCACGGCGGCCCGGCCTGGGACGAGGAGTCCTTCCGGAAGCTGTACGACAAGGTCCGCGCGGACCTCGTGGACACGACGGTCCGGACGGTGGGTCAGGTCCAGCAGATCCTGGCGGCCTGGCAGGCCTGCCAGCGCCGGCTGAAGTCGACGAACAGCCTGGCCCTGATCAACAACCTCACGGACGTGCGCGAGCAGCTGGCCTGGCTGGTGCCGGCGGGCTTCGTCACCCGAACGGGGCTCAAGCGGCTGCCGGACCTGATGCGCTATCTGGTGGCGGTGGACCGGCGGCTCCAGCAGATGGCGACCGGGGTCCAGCGGGACACCACCCGGATGGAGAAGGTCCACGAGATGCTCGACGAGTACGCGTGGCTGCTCGAACAGCTCCCGAAGGGCCGCCCGGTGCCGACCGAGGTGACCGACATCCGCTGGATGATCGAGGAGCTGCGGGTGAGCTATTTCGCGCACGCGCTGGGCACGGCCCACCCGGTCTCGGACAAGCGGATCGTGAAGGCGATCGACGCGGCGGCGCCCTAGGGCGTGTTGCGAAAGTCCCGCCTGCCCGACGGCGAGTTCGACCGCACCCCCTGACCTGCTGTACAGTCTGTCTCGCAGCCGCTCACGAGAGGCTGCGAGCAAGGCTCTGTGGAGCAGTTGGTTAGCTCGCCACCCTGTCAAGGTGGAGGTCGCGGGTTCAAGTCCCGTCAGAGTCGCTTCAACGAAGGCCCGCATCGCGAGATGCGGGCCTTCGTCGTGTTCCCGGGTGTATGCGCCGTGTATTGACGGCGCGGGGCGCCCGCCGGTACCCCGGACTCAGGGAGTCGGAGCCCCGGCGGAGGTGGTGGCGCATGGCGGCGGCGTCAGCGGCACGGCACGACACGCGTGCGCTGCTGCGTGCCCATCTGGCGGCCGCTTCCCGGTTCGGACACGTCACGGACCGCTGCGCGGTCTGCCATCGCCTCCTGCGGCTCGTCATGGAGCTTCCCGACCCCGAGGAGGACGAGGGGCCCGAGGGGGACGAAAGTCCCACCGACCCATGACCAACGGCGGGTTGGAAGCGTTCCCGCGAGTGGCAGGCTGGTGATTGGCAAGGCTTCGCCGGTGTGACGGGAGTCACCGAAAGAGTTTCAGGAACCCCTTCACTTACACCCCTCCTACACCGGCCCGATTTAATATGTGCAATTGCACCACCAGGCGACGGAGTGGCGCAGGGCACAAAAAAGATCGCGCCAGACCCGGCGGAGTCCAGCGCGATCGTTGACGAAGGCCTGTTGGGGCAGGAATCCGTCGGCAGTACTAGGGGTGGGCGACCGGATTGGGGGATCCGGACAGGCCCGGTGTTACAGGGTGCTGCGGGGTGTTGAGCGAGCCTCAGGCCTCGCTGCGCTGCTGCGGAATACCCGCGAGCAGTGCGCGAACCTCGGCCTCGCGGTAACGGCGGTGCCCACCCAGGGTGCGGATGGACGTGAGCTTGCCCGCCTTCGCCCAACGGGTCACCGTCTTCGGGTCCACACGGAACATCGTGGCAACCTCGGCAGGGGTCAGCAGCGGCTCGGCATCAGGGGTGCGAGCGGTCATGAGCGGCCTCCTCGGAGAACCGAACCAATCTCGGTTCTTTCCTCTAAATTCTGCACCTTGACCCGCGTTGCCCGAAATGGCAGAAGCGGGTCGAGTCGGTTATAGGACGAACGGCTTGTCCTCGGCACTACAACTACACCATCCGTCCAGCCACGTCGGCCAAACCGATGGAATTGCCCTCGCAGGTGTTCATCAGCGGCGGAAGTCGATGGACCATGCCATAACGGACAGTCACGCGCCTGTGACGATCAGTCACAGGGCGATCAGGAGTCCTCAGACCCCCCATAGAGTGCAATGCTGAGCGTTCCGCCCAAACTTGGGCGGAAGGAACCCTCCCCGGACTCCTTGTCCTATTTTGGCACGAGGATGGGTGATGGACGCAAGGGTGCGTTAAGTGCTGTCCGTCACGCTTGAGCCAAAGGCCCGGATCGGGACCAACGTCCTCGTCACCCATGTGCCGAAAGACCCCGGCGCGCAGCACGCGCCGGGAGAGCCGGGAGGCACCCGGAGCCGATCGGTCCGGATGCCTGAAGATCATTTACCCCAGCCGGACATGTCTTGTCGATGGCGACCTGACGAAGATGCCCGACTGATGTCAGTTCGCGCCCCGCAGGTCCCTGACGACCCGCCAGCGCTCCGCCAGCCGCCCGTAGACCTCGCCGGCCCGCTCGCCGTCCCCCGCCCGCAGCGCCGCGATCCCCTCCGCCATCTCCGCCGCCGACCGCTCCGCCGCCAGCCACTCCTCCCCGACCGCGTGCACCAGGCCGCCGAAGTCCAGCTCCACGAGCGCCCGCGGATGGAACTCCTCCAGCCACCGGCCCACGTCGACCAGGCCCTCCGTCATCGGGCCCTCCTCGATCGACTCCCGCAGGGCCCGCAGCGCCCGGGCCAGCCGCCGCCGCGCCTGCGCCATCGTCGTCCGGTAACGCAGCACCGGCGGCCGCCCCGGCTCCGTCCCGCCCTCGCCGGCCGGCACCCCCGGCTCGTACCGCCGGTCCTCGTCCCCGAAGAGCGCGAACCAGCGCAGCGGCACCTGCCAGACCGCCGTACGGATCCACGGCCGCGCGTCCGGGTTCCCGGACAGCCAGCGCTCGTAGTCACCGGCGATCTGCGAGCGCACGACCGGCGGCAGCATCGCGTCCAGCACCGGCCCCGGATACCCGTCGGCCACCAGCTCCTCGACGGCCAGCCAGCTCCGCAGCCGGGTCCGCCACGGGCAGATCACCACCACCCCGTCCAGATGTGCGACGAACGCCTCCCCGCTCTCCTGGACCGGCACCGGCACCGGGGGCGTCGACAGGAGGTCGGCCAGCGAGCGCCGCAGCTCCTCCTGCGCCCCCGGGGTGCGCGGCCGGCGCGCGTACCGCGCCCAGTGACTCCGCTCCGGCTCCGGAAACGCGGCCAGCGGCTCGTACACCCGCAGATAGGACGCATAGGGGACGAGGACCGAGGAGGCGACCGACATGCGGCGAATCCTTCCACGGAGGCACTCCCGGAGGGGATGATCCCGGAGTACAGAGGGTGATCCTGAGCACTGCTGCCGATCTACGCACAGGTAGGACTTACTCTCTTGCCGAACTGGTCCTCCCCCACCCGCAGGGAGGGCCGCAACCGCCGCTTCGTACTTGGGAGTCACCACCGTGACCGATGTGACCGGCGTTCCTGTCGTTCCCGCAGACGTGCTGCACACCCTGTTCCACTCGGAGCAGGGTGGCCACGAGCAAGTCGTGCTCTGCCAGGACCGTGCCACCGGCCTCAAGGCCGTCATCGCCATCCACTCCACCGCCCTGGGCCCGGCCCTCGGCGGAACCCGCTTCTACCCGTACGCCACCGAGGCCGAGGCGATCGCCGACGCGCTCAACCTCTCGCGCGGCATGTCGTACAAGAACGCCATGGCCGGCCTCGACCACGGCGGCGGCAAGGCCGTCATCATCGGGGACCCGGAGAAGATCAAGACGGACGAGCTGCTGCTCGCCTACGGGCGCATGGTGGCGTCCCTCGGCGGCCGCTACGTCACGGCCTGCGACGTCGGCACCTACGTCGTCGACATGGACGTCGTCGCCCGCGAGAACAAGTGGACCACCGGCCGCTCCCCCGAGAACGGCGGCGCCGGCGACTCCTCGGTCCTCACCGCCTTCGGCGTCTTCCAGGGCATGCGCGCCTCCGCGCAGACCCTGTGGGGCGACCCGACGCTGCGCGGCCGCAAGGTCGGCGTCGCGGGCGTCGGCAAGGTCGGCCACTACCTCGTCGAGCACCTCCTGGAGGACGGCGCCGAGGTCGTCATCACCGACGTGCGCGAGGAGTCGGTCCGCCGGATCACCGACAAGCACCCGCAGGTCACCGTCGTCGCCGACACCGACGCGCTGATCCGCGTCGAGGGCCTGGACATCTACGCGCCCTGCGCGCTGGGCGGCGCCCTGAACGAGGAGACCGTCCCGTTCATCACCGCGAGCATCGTCTGCGGCGCGGCCAACAACCAGCTCGCCCACCCCGGCATCGAGAAGGACCTCATGGAGCGCGGGATCCTCTACGCGCCCGACTACGTGGTCAACGCCGGTGGCGTGATCCAGGTCGCCGACGAGCTGCACGGCTTCGACTTCGACCGCTGCAAGGTGAAGGCGACGAAGATCTTCGACACCACCCTCGAAATCTTCGCACGTGCGAAGGCTGACGGCATTCCGCCGGCCGCCGCGTCCGACCGGATCGCCGAGCAGCGCATGGCGGAGGCCCGACGGGGCTGAGCCCCGGCCCGGCCGCACAGAGGTTCGACCCGCCGTCGGGGGCGCCCGGAGGGCTCCGGAAGGACACCGGAGCGACACCGGAGAGACATCCCTCACCCCCCTCGGCGGGTCGACCCTCAAGAAGAGGTTAAAATCGCGATTGACCAGCGAGGAAAGGGCACCTCGAAGGTTCTGTACCGAGGTATGTGATGCGCACGGCGTACCGTAGACCCGAGGAAACAGGTACCGTTGAAGCCCTACGGGCCGGTCTCTCTGTCGAGAGTCCGTTCCGAATCATGAACGCGTGTCAAGACTCTGGGGCCATCGAGCCCCGTCACCGAGGGGGTCGAGCCATGGGGCGCGGCCGGGCAAAGGCCAAGCAGACCAAGGTCGCCCGCCAGCTGAAGTACAGCAGCGGCGGGACTGACCTGTCGCGTCTGGCCAATGAGCTGGGCGCTTCGACTTCGAACCAGCCGCCGAATGGCGAGCCGTTCGAGGACGACGACGAGGAAGACGACCCGTACGCGCAGTACGCGGATCTCTACAACGACGACGAGGACGAGGACGACGAGTCCGGTCCGTCGTCCCCGCGTCGCGCTTGACCTTCTGAATCACCGAAACCCGGTCCGGTACACCCGGCCCGGGTTTCTGTGCTGCCCGCGCGGTACGGACGGCGACGACGGCCACGGGTACATGCCGACGGCCCGGCGCCACCCCTGAGGGGTGCCGCCGGGCCGTCGCCGTAGGCCCGCCCGCTTCCGGGCGCCGTGCCTACTTCGCGTAGTCGCCGACCAGCTCCGCGCCGGTCGTGTGCGCGCCGCGCTCGGTGATCTCGCCCGCGACCCAGGCCTCGACCCCGCGGTCCGCGAGGGTCGTCAGGGCCACGTCCACGGACTCGGCCGGCACGACGGCCATCATGCCGACGCCCATGTTCAGCGTCTTCTCCAGCTCCAGGCGCTCCACCTGACCGGCCTTGCCGACCAGGTCGAAGATCGCGCCCGGGGTCCAGGTGGAACGGTCGACCGTGGCGTGCAGGCCGTCCGGGATCACCCGGGCCAGGTTGGCGGCGAGACCGCCGCCCGTGATGTGGCTGTACGCGTGGACGTCCGTGGTCCGGGTGAGGGCCAGGCAGTCCAGCGAGTAGATCTTGGTGGGCTCCAGGAGCTCCTCGCCGAGGGTCCGGCCCAGCTCCTCGACCCGCTGGTCCAGGGTCATCCCGGCGCGGTCGAAGACCACGTGCCGGACGAGCGAGTACCCGTTGGAGTGAAGACCCGAGGAGGCCATGGCGATGACCGCGTCCCCCGTACGGATGCGATCGGCGCCGAGCAGCCGGTCGTGCTCCACGACACCCGTGCCGGCGCCGGCGACGTCGAAGTCGTCCGGGCCGAGGAGGCCCGGGTGCTCCGCGGTCTCGCCGCCGACGAGGGCACAGCCGGCGAGGACGCAGCCCTCGGCGATGCCCTTGACGATGGCGGCGACCCGCTCGGGGTGGACCTTGCCGACGCAGATGTAGTCGGTCATGAAGAGCGGTTCGGCGCCGCAGACGACGATGTCGTCCATGACCATGGCGACCAGGTCGTGGCCGATCGTGTCGTACACGCCCATCTGGCGGGCGATGTCGACCTTCGTGCCGACGCCGTCGGTCGCCGAGGCGAGCAGCGGACGCTCGTAGCGCTTGAGGGCGGAGGCGTCGAAGAGACCGGCGAAGCCGCCGAGGCCGCCGAGGACCTCGGGGCGCTGGGTCTTCTTCACCCACTCCTTCATGAGCTCGACGGCGCGGTCGCCCGCCTCGATGTCGACGCCCGCGCTCGCGTAGCTGGCGCCGCTTCCGGCACTGGTGGACTCAGACATGCTGAAGAACTTTCGTGTCGTACTGCGGGGTGTGCAGCGGGGTCTTACGGGCGGCGCAGGGCGTCGGAGGCCGCGGTGGCGGCCGGTCCCGCGGCCAGCTCGGTCTCCAGGAGCTGCTTGCCGAGGAGCTCGGGGTCCGGAAGCTCCATCGGGTACTCGCCGTCGAAGCAGGCACGGCAGAGGTTCGGCTTCTGGATGGTGGTCGCCTCGATCATCCCCTCCAGGGAGATGTACGAGAGCGAGTCCGCCCCGAGCGACTTGCCGATCTCGTCGATCGACATGCCGTTGGCGATGAGCTCCGCGCGGGTGGCGAAGTCGATGCCGAAGAAGCAGGGCCACTTCACCGGCGGCGAGGAGATCCGGATGTGGATCTCGGCCGCGCCGGCCTCGCGGAGCATCCGGACGAGCGCGCGCTGGGTGTTGCCGCGGACGATCGAGTCGTCGACGACCACCAGGCGCTTGCCCTTGATGACTTCCTTGAGCGGGTTCAGCTTCAGCCGGATGCCGAGCTGGCGGATGGTCTGGGAGGGCTGGATGAAGGTGCGCCCGACGTAGGCGTTCTTCACCAGGCCGGCCCCGAAGGGGATGCCCGAGGCCTCGGCGTAGCCGATGGCCGCCGGGGTGCCCGACTCCGGAGTCGCTATCACCAGATCGGCCTCGACGGGCGCCTCCTTCGCGAGACGGCGGCCCATCTCCACGCGGGAGAGGTAGACGTTCCGTCCGGCGATGTCGGTGTCGGGGCGAGCCAGGTACACGTACTCGAAGACACAGCCCTTGGGCTTCGCTTCCGCGAATCGCGAGGTACGGATGCCGTTCTCGTCGATCGCGATCATCTCGCCCGGCTCGACCTCGCGGACGTAGCTGGCACCGCAGATGTCGAGGGCGGCGGACTCGGACGCGACGACCCAGCCGCGCTCCAGCCGGCCGAGGACCAGCGGGCGGATGCCCTGCGGGTCGCGGGCCGCGTAGAGCGTGTGCTCGTCCATGAAGACGAGGGAGAAGGCGCCCCGGACGTCGGGGAGGACCTTCGCGGCCGCCTGCTCGATGGTGAGCGGCGTGCCGTCCTCGTCGACCTGGGCCGCGAGGAGCGCGGTGAGCAGGTCGGTGTCGTTGGTCGCGGCCACCCGGGGCGAGCGGCCTTCCTTCTTGGGAAGGTCGGCGACCATCTCGGCGAGCTGCGCCGTGTTCACCAGGTTGCCGTTGTGGCCGAGCGCGATGGAGCCGTGGGCGGTCGCCCTGAACGTCGGCTGCGCGTTCTCCCACACGGACGCCCCGGTGGTCGAGTAGCGGGCGTGACCGACCGCGATATGACCTTGGAGGGAGCCGAGAGAGGTCTCGTCGAAGACCTGGGACACGAGGCCCATGTCCTTGAAGACGAGGATCTGGGAGCCGTTGCTAACCGCGATACCCGCGGATTCCTGGCCCCGATGCTGGAGGGCGTAGAGCCCGAAGTACGTGAGCTTTGCGACCTCTTCACCCGGAGCCCAGACACCGAAGACGCCACAAGCGTCCTGGGGGCCTTTCTCACCGGGGAGCAGGTCGTGATTGAGTCGACCGTCACCACGTGGCACGTTTCCGAGTGTAGACGGGCTCGACCACTGGTCCGAATTGAAGAAAAGTGGCGACTGTGCCACTCGTGGGATCGCACAAAATGATCATCTCGGGCTTGGAGAGGCCTACGAAGCAGGCGCGGGAAGGGATTCCCGTCCCGGGACCCCGATGAGCAGACGCTCGTACCAGCCTTCGGGGTCCCCCGCGATGTGACGGAGTGCACCTTCTTTCGAGGGCTGCTACCCCGCCGCCGTGGCCGTGAGGCCCTCTCCCGAGGGGTCCGTGAGGGTCAGCGTCCGGTGGTCGAGGCGGTACGTGAGCGGGCCGTCGAGGAGCTCGTACAGCGAGGTCTCCAGCTTCATCTCCGCGCTCGCGCAGATCATGCGGGTGGTCGCCGCCGGGCCCTCGACGGTGAGGGTGGTGCCGTCGACCCGGGCGGTCGCGGAGAAGTTGTTGCAGCCCAGGTTGCCGGTGACCCGGCCGTCCTCGCCGAGGACGATCCGCGCCTTGCCGCCGCTGCCGGCGGGCAGGGAGGCGGCGGTCCCGCCGGAGACCAGCGAGTCGATCTTCCAGGTGGTGCCGCGCAGCGGGGCGCCCGGCTCCGAGGACAGTTCGAGGCCGTTCCGGCCGTCGGCCGAGGCGAGGGTGAACCGCTCCCCCTTGATCGTGCCCTTGAGCTCACCGGAGAAGGCCTTGAGCAGCTGCTTCTCGAAGCGCTCCCGGTCACCGGGGCAGCCGATCTCGGTGATCTCGTCCTGCGTGACGGTGAGGGTGTCGCCGTTCACCGCGACGGTGGCGCCGAAGTGGTTGCAGCCGGTGTTCCCCTGGGCCCGGCCGGCCTCCTCGAACGCGACGCGCGCGTCGGCGGGGGCGGTCGACCTGCGCCCGTCGACCGTGACGGCCTTGATCGACCAGTGCGTCCCGCTGACGGGCAGGGCGGGGTCGGCGGTCCCGGCCGGGCCGGCGCCGGGGCCCCGGTCGGTGCCGCAGGCGGTGGCGCCGGCGGCGAGCAGCAGGAGCGGGACCAGGGCGGCGAGGGCTCGTGGCTTCGGCATGGAGATGGGACGGGCGGCCGGGGATTCCGGTTCCGCGCGGTTCTCGCGTGCGGTTGTCCCGGGCGGCCACGCGGTTGTTCCGTGCCGCCACGCGGTTCTTCCCCGCGGTTCGTCCGCGCGCGATCGGGACTTTCGCAACACGCCCTAGGAGAGGACCGGCAGGACGGCCGAGAGGTCCGCGCGTTCGCCGCTCGCGCTCACGTGGGCGGCCTCCTTCTCCTCCGCCCACCCCGCGCGGCCCGTCGCCAGTCTGATCCAGGTCAGCGGGTCCGTCTCGACGACGTTGGGCGGCGTGCCCCGGGTGTGCCGCGGGCCCTCCACGCACTGCACGACCGCGTACGGCGGGATCCGCACCTCGACGGCTCCGCCGGGGGCCTTCGTCGCGAGGGCGTCGGCGAGCAGCCGGACGCAGGCGGCGAGGGCCTGCCGGTCGTACGGGATGCCGGCGCCGGTCGCCGCGTTCAGGTCGTCGGTGTGGACGACGAGCTCGACGGTCCTGGTCACCAGGAAGTCGGCGAGGGTCATGGCGCCGAAGCGGGTCGGGACGAGCCTCTCGTCGGTCGCGCCCGCGACCAGCTCCTCGTACCGCGCGGCCGTCCGGCCGAACAGCTCCGCCAGGTCGGCCGCGTCGATCGCCCGGGTGTCCTCGTCGATGCGCGCCGAGGCGGTGGCGGTGGCCAGGGGCCAGTCCAGGAGGGCGAGTTCCCGCCGCGTCGGCTCGGGCTCGCCGAGGTAGCGCGCGACCGCGCCCAGGGCCATCGTCACGTGGGCCGCCAGCTCCCGCACGGTCCACTCCCCCAGCCGCGTCGGCGCGTCCAGCCGCTCGGGCGGGAGCGCCGCGACCCCGTCCCGTACGTGCGCGAACTGCGCGAGGACGGCGGCCCGGATCTTGGCGGAGTCGTAGCTGCGGGTGCGCTTCTTGGCCGGTGGCATGGGGGCGAGGGTAGCCGGAGACTGGAGGGGGGAGGGCTTCCCGCACACACCTCAACGCGTACGAGAGGGGTCGAGCAGCCATGGCTGAGCACCCTGACATCGCTCTGGTCCGCCGGGGATTCGCCGCGTGGACCAAAGGGGACATGGAGACCGTCGGCAGCCTGATGACGGCGGACTGTACGCACCACTCCCCCGGCGAGAGCCAGATCTCCGGGCACTTCAAGGGCCGCGACAACATCCTCGCCATGTACGGAAAGATGTTCGAGCTCACCGGTGGCAAGATGCAGGTCCAGCTGGACAGCGTCTCCGTCGACGGCCGCGGCCACGCCGTCGCGGCGAACACGTTCTTCGCCGAACGGGGCGACCGGGGCATCGAGATGAAGGGCGCGCTGATCTTCACGATCATGGGCGGCAAGATCACCGACATCGACGAGTGCGTCGAGGACATCGAGCAGTCGGACGCCTTCTGGGGTCAGGCCGCCGCCGGATGACCCGAGGCGGTGAACGTCTCGCCGTTCGCCGGTACGCCGATGCCGCGCCAGGTGAACGGGATGCCCCGGGCCGTCTCCAGGTCCGGGCCGTCCATCAGCTGGAAGTGGACGTGGGGCTCGGTGGAGTTCCCGGAGTTGCCGCACCGGGCGACCTCCTGGCCCGCCACGACCCGGTCGCCCGGCCGGACGGCGAGCGAGCCGCGCCGCAGGTGCGCGTACATCGCGTACGTACCGTCGCCGAGGTCGAGGACCAGGTGGTTGCCGGTCACGCGGCGGGCGCCCGCGAGGGCCCGTACCGCGGACTCGATCAGCATCAGATAGACCAGCGCGGGCAGGGAGTTGCGGCTCAGGTGGTCGCGCTGGCCGTCCTCGGCGTGCACGACGGTCGCGTCGGCGACGGCGAGCAGCGGCGCGTCGAAGGCCGGGAAGTCCCGGTTGCCGCGGACGAGGGGCCAGAGCCGGGCGAAGGCGGGGCGCGGGCGCTCCTCGTCCTCCTCCACGATGTCGATGGCGTACGTCTGGGCGTACTGGTGCGTGCCGTGGCTCGGTGTCCGGTCGGCCGGGCTGTTCAGCGCCGACCAGCGGCCGGCGACGGGCGGGCCCACCTCGATCGTCGCGCGCGGCGCCGAGGCGACCCGGCGGCGCGCGGTCACGAAGAGGCCGGTGCCGACGGCGGCGGCGGCGAGGGCCGGCAGCCAGCCCGCCCAGTACGGATACGGCGGGTCGAAGGCCACCGAGGCGAGCGCCTGCGCGGCGAACAGCAGCCACAGCACGCGGTGGAGCAGTAAGACGGTCTTGCGAGAAGGCATGGACGTTCCCCCTGTGTCGGTCGCTAAGGGCGGGCGGCGGTGAGCATCACCAGGAGCGGGACGACCCGCGCCCCGGGGACCTCGTAGCGGCCGCGGCCCGTCGTGTGGAGCCAGCCGGCGCCGGTCAGCTGCTTCAGGTGGTGGTAGATCTGGCCGGTCGTGCCGATCTCCGCCAACTCCGCCAGTTCCGCGGCGGTACGGCGGCCGCCGAGGATCTCCCGCAGCAGCCGGAGCCGTACGGGATGGCCGAGCGCGGCGAAGGAGTCGGCGGCACCGGCCCACTCCTCGTCGAGCAGCCGCTCGGTGAGCGCGCCGAACTGCCACTCGTACCGCTCGTCGGTGGGCAGCCGGACCGAACCCGTGAACAGCACACCGCCGTCGGCGCCCCGCTCCCCGGCCTCGGCGAGCTCCGCCTTGAACCCTTCCAGGGCCCAGAACGTCGCGTCGACGGCCTCGGGTGCGGGGCGCTCGGCACCCTCCAGGGCGGCCATCCGCCGTTCCAGCTCGGCCACCCGCTCTTCCAGCTCCATTCCTCGAAGATTACGTAATTACGTAATTTCGCGCAAGCGGACAACGCGCAAGCCCCCGCCCGGAAGGGGCGGGGGCTTGCGCGCAGAGCGTCGGATCCGTCGGATCAGGCCAGCAGGCCCGGGATCGTCGCCTCGTGGGCCGTACGCAGCTCCTCCAGGGAGAGCGCGAACTCGCCCTGGACGTCGACCGCGTCACCGTCGACGACACCGATCCGGGTCGCCGGCAGACCCCGCGCACCGCACATGTCGGTGAAGCGGAGCTCCTCGCTGCGCGGGACGGCGACGACCGCACGGCCCGCCGACTCGCTGAAGAGGAACGTGAAGGCGTCCAGGCCCTCCGGGACGACCAGGCGCGCGCCGTTCCCGCCACGCAGGCAGGACTCGACGACCGCCTGCACGAGACCGCCGTCGGACAGGTCGTGCGCCGCGTCGATCATGCCGTCGCGGGAGGCCGAGATCAGGATCTCGCCGAGCAGCTTCTCGCGGTCGAGGTCCACGGCCGGCGGCATGCCGCCGAGGTGCTGGTGGATCACCTCGGACCAGGCCGAGCCGCCGAACTCCTCACGCGTGTCGCCGAGCAGGTAGAGGAGCTGGCCCTCTTCCGCGAAGGCGATCGGCGTACGGCGGTTGACGTCGTCGATCACACCGAGCACGGCCACGACCGGCGTCGGGTGGATCGCGGTCTCGCCCGTCTGGTTGTACAGGGAGACGTTGCCGCCGGTGACCGGGGTGCCGAGCTGGAGGCAGCCGTCCGCGAGACCACGGGTGGCCTCGGCGAACTGCCACATCACGGCCGGGTCCTCGGGCGAACCGAAGTTCAGGCAGTCCGAGATGGCGAGCGGCTTGGCACCGGACGCGGCGACGTTGCGGTACGCCTCCGCCAGCGCGAGCTGCGCACCCGTGTACGGGTCGAGCTTCGCGTACCGGCCGTTGCCGTCGGTCGCCATGGCCACGCCGAGGTTGGTCTCCTCGTCGATACGGACCATGCCCGCGTCCTCGGGCTGCGCCAGGACCGTGTTGCCCTGCACGAACCGGTCGTACTGGTCCGTGATCCAGGACTTCGAGGCCTGGTTCGGGGAGGAGACCAGCTTCAGGACCTGGTCCTTCAGCTCCTCGCCGTTCTGCGGCCGGGGCAGCTTGCCGGCGTCGTCGGCCTGGAGCGCGTCCTGCCAGTCCGGGCGCGCGAACGGCCGGTGGTAGGTCGGGCCCTCGTGGGCGACGGAGCGCGGCGGCACGTCGACGATCTGCTCGCCGTGCCAGAAGATCTCCAGGCGCTCGCCGTCGGTCACCTCACCGATGACGACCGCGATGACGTCCCACTTCTCGCAGATCTCCAGGAAGCGGTCGACGTGCTGCGGCTCGACGATCGCGCACATGCGCTCCTGCGACTCGCTCATGAGGATTTCCTCGGGCGAGAGCGTGGCGTCGCGCAGGTGGACCTTCTCGAGGTCGACGTGCATGCCGCCGGAGCCCGCGGAGGCCAGCTCGGACGTGGCGCAGGAGAGCCCGGCGCCGCCGAGGTCCTGGATGCCCGCGACGAGCTTCTCCTTGAAGATCTCCAGGGTGCACTCGATGAGGAGCTTCTCCTGGAAGGGGTCGCCGACCTGGACGGCGGGCCGCTTGGTCGGCTTGGTGTCGTCGAAGGTCTCGGACGCGAGGACCGAGACGCCGCCGATGCCGTCGCCGCCCGTGCGGGCGCCGTAGAGGATGACCTTGTTGCCCGGGCCGGAGGCCTTGGCGAGGTGGATGTCCTCGTGCTTCATCACGCCGATGCAGCCGGCGTTGACCAGCGGGTTGCCCTGGTAGCAGGAGTCGAAGACGACCTCGCCGCCGATGTTGGGCAGGCCCAGGCAGTTGCCGTAGCCGCCGATGCCGGCGACGACACCGGGCAGCACGCGCTTGGTGTCGGGGTGGTCGGCCGCGCCGAAGCGCAGCGGGTCGACGACCGCGACCGGGCGGGCACCCATGGCGAGGATGTCGCGGACGATGCCGCCGACGCCGGTGGCCGCGCCCTGGTAGGGCTCGATGTACGAGGGGTGGTTGTGCGACTCGACCTTGAAGGTGACCGCGTACCCCTGGCCCACGTCGACGACGCCGGCGTTCTCGCCGATGCCGACGAGCATGGCGTCGTTCTCGGGGACCTTCTCGCCGAACTGCTTCAGGTGGACCTTGCTGCTCTTGTAGGAGCAGTGCTCGGACCACATGACGGAGTACATGGCGAGCTCGGCGCCGGTGGGACGACGGCCCAGGATCTCGCGGATGCGCGCGTACTCGTCCTCCTTGAGGCCGAGCTCCTTCCAGGGCTGCTCGCTGTCCGGCGTCTCGCTCGCGTGCTTGACGGTGTCGAGGCTCATCAGGCGTTGACCAGCTTCTTGAGGATCGAGGTGAAGAAACCGAGGCCGTCCGTCTTGCCGGTGCCGACCAGCGGCTCGACGGCGTGCTCCGGGTGGGGCATGAGGCCGACCACGTTGCCCGCGGCGTTGGTGATGCCCGCGATGTCGCGCAGCGAGCCGTTGGGGTTCATGTCCAGGTAGCGGAAGGCCACCCGCCCCTCGGCCTCCAGCTCGTCGAGCGTGCGCTCGTCGGCGACGTACCGGCCGTCCATGTTCTTGAGCGGGACCTCGATCTCCTGGCCGCGCTCGTAGTCGGACGTCCAGGCGGTCTCCGCGTTCTCCACCCGCAGCTTCTGGTCGCGGCAGATGAAGTGGAGGTGGTTGTTGCGCAGCATCGCGCCCGGCAGCAGATGGGCCTCGGTGAGGATCTGGAAGCCGTTGCAGATGCCGAGGACGGGCATGCCCGCCTTGGCCTGCTCGATGATGCTCTCCATCACCGGCGAGAAGCGGGAGATGGCCCCGGCCCGCAGGTAGTCGCCGTAGGAGAAACCGCCGGCGAGAACCACGGCGTCGACCTGCTTGAGGTCCTTGTCGCGGTGCCAGAGCGAGACGGGCTCGGCGCCCGCGAGGCGGGCGGCGCGCAGCGCGTCCTGGTCGTCGAGCGTTCCGGGGAACGTGACGACGCCGATGCGTGCGGTCACGACTCGACCTTCACGACGAAGTCTTCGATCACGGTGTTGGCAAGGAAGGTTTCGGCCATCTCATGGATGCGGGCGAGGGCGGCGTCGTCGACCGGTCCCTCCACCTCCAGCTCGAAGCGCTTCCCCTGACGGACGTCGGCGATTCCGGCGAATCCCAGGCGGGGCAGTGCACGCTGCACCGCCTGCCCCTGAGGGTCCAGAATCTCCGGCTTGAGCATGACGTCGACTACGACGCGTGCCACTGGCACTCCCGGTGGTGTGTTGCGTGGGCGGTCCCCTCAGCGTACCTGCCTCCAAATTCTACGCGGGTAGAGATCTGAAGGATCCTACAAAGAGATCCCCAAAGACCCATGAACGGACCACGAACGGGCAACGAACGCCGCCCACCCCCTACAGGCACATCCGCGAGCAAAATTCCAGCGAAATATTGCGGACCTCAATCCGGCGGGACACGCTGAAGTAATTGCCGGGGCTTCACAATGCGACGCCTACCGCTGTACAAAGGAATCCAGAGGAAAGCAGCATTGTCCCGGCACAGCCGAACGGTCGGCATCGTCGCACGTCAGAGGCGCCACAAGCGTCGTTCCGACTCCGGCGGCCGCAGGAAAGGACCGATATCCGTGGCTCAGCGTGTGGTGGTCACTCTCTCCGATGACATCGACGGCGGAGAAGCTGCTGAGACGGTCGCGTTCGGCCTCGACGGGAAGATGTACGAGATCGACCTGAATGCTGCCAATGCAAAGAAACTCCGCAAGACCCTCGCCCCCTACCTCGCCGCCGGCCGCAAGCAGTCGGCGGGCGCGAAGGGCGGAGCGGGAGGCGTGAAGGGCGGCACCGGTGGCCTGAGGGGCGGGGCCGAGACCTACACCCGCACCTCGCTCGCGCCCGACCCGGCGGCGGTCCGCGCCTGGGCCCAGTCCAACAAGATGGACGTGCCCGCCCGGGGCCGCATCCCGAAGAAGGTCTACGAGGCCTTCCACGCCGCGAGCTGAACCGCCGCGAGCGGGACCGGCACAGAGACACGGGCAGAGGGACGGGCCAGAGGGACCGGACAGAGGGGGTCGGCACGGGCCGGACCGACGCCGGCCGAGCCGATTTGCCATGCACCCCCCTTGATCCGCTAGAGTCTGGATCACGCCGAGGGGCAAGGCCGAAAAGCCGAACCTCACGCAGCGTGCGGGTGTAGTTCAGTAGCAGAACATCCCCCTTCCAGGGGGAAGGCGCAGTGTGCAATTCCTGTCACCCGCTCTGCATCGCATTACCGAGCACTCCGGTGCATCAGGTAGAGTGGTGCTCGCACCGCCCGATGAAAGTCGGTCGGGAGCAATGCGGACGTGGCTCAGTTGGTAGAGCATCACCTTGCCAAGGTGAGGGTCGCGAGTTCGAATCTCGTCGTCCGCTCAGGAAGTCGAAGGCCCCGGTTCTCTGGAACCGGGGCCTTCGTCGTGTCCATCACCCTGACCGGACCCGACCGGCCCCCCGGCCTGACGCCACGCCATGACATTTGTCAGAAGCGGCGATGACAGCGCGCACTGCCGGACGGCCCCGGGCGCCGGGAGTCTGGACACATGACCAACGCGATCGAAGCGGAAGGCCTGCGCCGCGGCTACTCCGGCGGCTTCGAGGCCGTGCGCGGCATCTCCTTCACCGTCCCCCACGGCGAGATCTTCGCCCTCCTCGGCACCAACGGCGCCGGCAAGACCTCCACCGTCGAACTCCTGGAGGGCCTCGCCGCGCCCAGCGCCGGAACCGCCCGCGTCCTCGGCCACGACCCGTACCACGAACGGGCCGCCGTCCGCCCCCGCATCGGCGTCATGCTCCAGGAGGGCGGCTTCCCCAGCGACCTGACCGTCGCCGAGACCGTACGGATGTGGGCAGGCTGCACCACCGGCGCCCGGCCCGCCGGCGAGGCACTGGAGGCCGTCGGCCTCGGCTCCCGCGAACGGGTCCGGATCAAGCAGCTCTCCGGCGGCGAACGGCGCCGCCTCGACCTCGCCCTCGCACTCCTCGGCCGCCCCGAGGTCCTCTTCCTCGACGAACCGACCACCGGACTCGACGCAGAGGGACGGCGCGACACCTGGAACCTCGTGCGGAGACTGCGCGACGAGGGGACGACCGTGCTCCTCACCACGCACTACCTGGAGGAGGCCGAGTCCCTGGCCGACCGGCTCGCGATCATGCACCAGGGCCGGATCGTGCTCACCGGCACCCCGGACGAGGTCACCGCCGCCCGGCCCGCCCGCATCCGCTTCACCCTCCCCGAGGGAGTCGCACCCGCCCGCCTGCCGCTCGCCCTCAAGGCCGCCGCGCACGGCCGGCGCGTGGAGATCCGTACCCACGCGCTCCAGGACGCGCTCGGCGAACTCCTCGCCTGGGCCCGCGAGACCGACGTACGGCTCGACGCGCTCGACGCCCGCTCGGCCACCCTCGAAGAGGCGTTCCTGGAGATCGCCTCCCGCACCGACGCCCTCGACCAGGACCTGAACGGCGACCTGGCGACCGACCTGGAGGGTCTGCGATGAACGCGACCGCACGCCGCATGGCCTCGCTCGGGCGGGCCGAACTCACCCTGCTCGGGCGGAACAAGAACAACCTCTTCATCGCCCTCCTGATGCCGCTGCTCATGATCTTCCTGCTGCGGTCCTCCCTCGGGCAGATGAGCCCCGAGGAACTGCCCGGCGGCATGGCGGGCACCACCCTCATCGGCGGCACCGGCATGGTCCTCGTCCTCGTCGTCTACATGGGGCTCGTCTCCGCCCTCGTGGCCCGCCGCGAGGAGCTCGTCCTCAAGCGGCTGCGCACCGGCGAGGCGACCGACCTGGAGATCCTCGGCGGCGCCGCGCTCCCCTCCGCCGCCATCGCCCTCCTCCAGTGCGCCGTCCTCTCCGTCGGCGGCGCCATCGCCCTCGACGTCCCCGCGCCACGACGGCCGGACCTGCTCGTGCTCGGCCTGCTCGCCGGCGTCCTGCTGCTCGCCGGACTGGCCGCCGCGACCACCGCCATCACCCGGAACGTCGAGAGCGCGGGCCTCACCACCCTGCCGTTCTTCCTGATCTCCGCCATGGGCTCCGGACTGATGGTCCCCCGCGACCTCCTGCCCGACCTCCTCGCGAACCTCACCCGACTCCTGCCGTTCAGCGGGGTCATGGAGCTCGTCCGGGCCGGCTGGCTCGGTGTCGGCCACACCGAGGACCTCCTGACCGCCCTGCTCAACACGCTGGCCTGGGGCGTCCTCACCGTGTTTGCTGTCCGGAAGTGGTTCCGCTGGGAACCCCGCAGGTAGGCGGGGACGGGTAAGGGGGCAGGGAGCGTGTCCAGGCTGACGGGGTGGTGGACCCGGCGCGGCAGCGCGGCCAAGGTCGAGCTGTACACCCGGTGGAGCTTCCACTTCTTCACGGTGATCGAGATCGGTTCGATCGCCCTGGTGCCACTCGCGGAAGCCGGTGACGGCCTGACGGCCCGCCCCCTCGGCCTCCCTCTGGGCCTCGCGCTCGCACTGTTCGTCTGCGCGCACGCCGCGCTGACCGCCGTGCTCTCCTCGCGCGCCCTGGACTGGGCCCTGGACCGGCGCGACCGGCCGGTCCGGCTCGCGACCGCGCTCGTCGCCCTGACGGCCGGCGGTGCGCTGACCGTGATCGCGCTGCGGGCGACGGGGGTGCTCGCGGATCCCGCGGTCGGCACCGCCGTCGTCACCGGGATCGTCGTCTTCTCCCTGGGCGGCCTCGTGCTCTGCGTGCGCCGCCCCCGGCGCATGCTGTACGTCGTCCCGGCCGTCGCGCTCGCGACCGGCGGCGCGATCGCGGTGATGGGCCTCCACCCGGCCGAGGGCCTCGGCTCCGCGATCGGGATCCTCCTGGGCGGCTACGGCCTCGCCGCCGCCTGCGGCTTCTCCGGCTGGCTCATGAAGATCGTCTGGGAGCTGGAGCGCTCCCGCGACCTCAAGGCCCGGCTCGCCGTCGCCGAGGAGCGGCTCCGCTTCGGCCGCGACCTGCACGACGTCATGGGCCGGAACCTGTCCGTCATCGCCCTCAAGAGCGAGCTCGCCGTCCAGCTCGCCCGGCGCGAACGCCCCGAGGCCGTCGACCAGATGATCGAGGTCCAGCGCATCGCCCAGGAGTCCCAGCGGGAGGTCCGGGACGTCGTACGCGGCTACCGCGAGGCGGACCTGCGGGTCGAGCTGGAAGGCGCCCGGGGCGTCCTCGGCGCCGCCGGGATCGACTGCGCCATCGCCTCCCCCTTCGGCCCGACCGGGACCGAGCTGCCCGACGAGGTGCAGTCGGCGCTCGGCTGGGTGGTCCGGGAGACCACCACGAACGTGCTGCGGCACGGGGACGCGCGGCGCTGCGCGATCTCCGTCCGCGAGGAGGAGGACGAGGTGCTGCTGACCGTGGAGAACGACGGCGCGGGACAGCCGGGCACCGAGGGCGGTGCGCGAGGCGGTACGGGGCCCGGGTCCTCGTCCTCCACGGGGCTCGGGTCCGGGCTCGGGTCCTCGCTCGGGTCCGGGCTCGAGTCCTCGCTCGGGTCCGGGCTCGGGACCGCGCTCGGTGCCGGGCTCGGGACCGCGCTCGGTGCCGGCGGCGGTTCGGGGCTCGCCGGGCTCCGGGAGCGGCTCGCGGCCGTCGGCGGGACCCTGGAGGCGGGTCCGGGCGGCGACGGCACGTTCCGGGTCGCGGCCCGGGTGCCCCTGCCCCGTACACCCGGGAAGTCCGGTGCGAGAGTGGCCCGATGACCGTCCCCGCTCCCGCCCCCGTGCGCGTGCTGCTCGCCGACGACGAGCATCTGATCCGCGGCGCGCTCGCCGCGCTGCTCGGCCTGGAGGACGACCTCGTCGTCGTCGCGGAGGCGGCGACGGGCCCCGAGGCGCTCGCCATGGCCCGCGCCCACCGGCCCGACGTCGCCGTCCTCGATCTGCAGATGCCCGGCGCCGACGGTGTGACGGTCGCCACGGTCCTGCGGGACGAACTGCCCGGCTGCCGCACCATGATCGTGACCGGTCACGGCCGCCCCGGCCACCTGAAGCGGGCCCTCTCCGCCGGCGTCCGCGGCTTCGTCCCGAAGACCGTCAGCGCCCAACGGCTCGCCGAGATCATCCGTACCGTGCACGCCGGAAACCGTTACGTGGACCCGGAGTTGGCCTCCGACGCCATCGCCGCCGGGGACTCCCCGCTGACCGCCCGGGAGGCCGAGGTCCTCGAACTCTCCGCCGACGGAGCACCCGTCACGGAGATCGCCCGGCGCGCCTCGCTCTCCCCCGGAACCGTCCGGAACTACCTCTCCTCGGCCGCCGCGAAACTCGGTGCCGAGAACCGTCACACGGCCGTGCGTCTCGCGCAGGCGAAAGGTTGGGTATAGTTAGCCCCGCGCTACGGCGCATGCGGACGTGGCTCAGTTGGTAGAGCATCACCTTGCCAAGGTGAGGGTCGCGAGTTCGAATCTCGTCGTCCGCTCCATGAAGAAGCCCCCCGGTCGATCCGACCGGGGGGCTTTCTCGTGCCCCTAGAAGCGGTCGGACCAGGCCTCGCCGGTCAGCAGCTCGTACGCCTCCAGGTACTTGGCGCGCGTCGCCTCGACGATCTCCTGCGGGAGCGGCGGCGGGGGCGTCTCGCTCTTGCGGTCCCAGCCCGAGGCCGGGGACGTCAGCCAGTTCCGCACGAACTGCTTGTCGTACGAAGGCTGGGCGCGGCCCGGCTGCCACTGGTCGGCCGGCCAGAAGCGCGAGGAGTCCGGGGTGAGGACCTCGTCCGCGATGACGAGGCGGTCGCCGTCCGGGGTGCTCTCGAAGCCGAACTCGAACTTGGTGTCGGCCAGGATGATCCCGCGCTCGCGGGCGATGTCCCGGGCCCGGGAGTACACGGCGAGGGTCGTGCTGCGCAGCAGCTCGGCCGTGTCGTCGCCGACCTGGCGGGCGACCTCCTCGAAGGAGACGTTCTCGTCGTGGTCGCCGACCGCGGCCTTGGTCGCCGGGGTGAAGATCGGCGCGGGCAGCTCGGAGCCGTCGCTGAGCCCCTCGGGGAGTTCGAGGCCGCAGACCGTGCGGGACTCGTTGTACTCGACGAGGCCGGAGCCCGTGAGGTAGCCGCGGGCGACGCACTCGACCGGGACCATGTTCAGCGACTTGCAGAGGAGGGTGCGGCCCGCCCAGTCGGCGGGGGCGCCGGCCGGCAGCTCGGTGGAGAGGACGTGGTGCGGGACCAGGTCGGAGAGCCGGTCGAACCACCACAGCGAGAGCTGGGTGAGGACCCGGCCCTTGTCGGGGATCTCGGTGGGCAGGACCCAGTCGTACGCGGACATGCGGTCGCTCGCCACCATGACGAGGTCGCCCGCCTCGTTCCGGTACAGGTCGCGGACCTTGCCCGTGTGGAGATGGGTGAGGCCCGGGACCTGGACAGGTTCGGGCTTTTCTACGAATCCGGACACGGTTCCTCCGCGTAGGTTGATCCAGGAGCGTCTCCGATTCTCTCGCACGGAGAGCCGGGGACGACGTCCGGGCCCCGCGGCGAGCCCTCCTCCCGGTGGGCGGGCGCCTACTCCCTCTTGCAGATCCGGTCGAGGAGGTTCGCGGTGGCGCGCTGGACCCGCGCGTCGACATGGCCCGGCCGGTCGAGCGCCGGGGACCAGGCGAAGGTGCCGGAGGCGAAGACCCACGCGCCGGACGGCGCCCGGTAGAGCGAGGTCTCCTGGTGGCGCACCGCTCCGTCGCCGTCCCGGTAGGGCGAGTGGGCCAGCAGGATGCGGCCCTGGTGCTCGGGGAGCGCGGTGCGCGGGAAGTAGCGGTCGGCCTCGCCCGCGACCATGCCGGGGAGCTCGTCGCCGTCGCCCGCCCCGGTGGCCTCCCAGAGCCAGTGCTCGGCGTTCCGTACGACCATCGGGTGCGGTTCGGGCACCCGGCCCGCGTACTGGATGCCGAGGAGCCGCTGTTCGGGCTTGTCGACCTCGCGCCAGAGGGCGGGCCGGCCGGGGCCGCGGCGCTTGCGGCAGGTGAGGAGGCGGTCCGGCACCCCCGACGGGGACGGGCCCAGCTCCACCTGCCAGTACATGGTGTTGGCGGAGAGGAAGACGAGGGACGTGCCCTGGTCGCGGGCGAGTTCGGCGGTCCTGCGCATCGGGGCCGACCAGTACTCGTCGTGCCCCGGGAAGACCAGGCCCCGGTAGCGGCTGGGGTCGACCCGGCCCGCGTGCAGGTCGCGGGTCTCCGCGTACGCCAGGTCGTAGCCGTACCGCTCGGCCCAGCGGATGAAGTCGTAGGCGTGGCCGACGTGCAGGGGCAGACCCGCGCCCGCGTAGGGGCGGTCGAAGGAGACGGTGACGGCCGCGTCCTCCTCGCCGAGCAGCCGGCCCTCCTCGTCCCACGCGTGGTAGAGGCTGGCGCCGGTGCGGCCGTCCTCCGGGTAGAGGTTGTACGCCTGCCAGGTCACGTCCGGCAGGACGAGGAGGAGGTCCGCCGGGTGGCTGTCGCGGACCGTGAACGGGATGTGCGAGCGGTAGCCGTCGGCCGTGGTGAGGACCGCGACGTACGCGCCGATCGACCAGTACGAGGGGACCTGGAGCCGCCAGGACTGCCACCAGTGGTGGCAGGAGACCGTGCGGTCGGCGGTGAGCGGGGCGGGCTGGACGATCCCCGAGAGCCGCGGGCTCGTGGTGATCTTCGCGGCGCCGTCACCGCCGTAGTGGCCGATCCGGTAGACGTCGACCAGGAACTGCTGCGGCGGGTCCACGGTGATGTGGAAGTCGATCGACTCGCCGGGCGCGACGGCCCCGGTCGAGGCGAAGCCCTTGATCTGGCGCCGGACGTCGTCGGCCGTGCGCGGGCCGCCCCCGCCGCCGCGGGCCAGGATCTCGTCCGCGTACCAGGGGACCATCTGACCCGTGTCGTCGAAGTAGTTCTCCGAACCGCGGAGCCAGGGCAGCGGGCCCTGTCCGAAGGGATCGCTCACGGCGTGCGCCAGCGCGCCGGACTCCCACCGCCTGATCTGCTCGGCCCCCATGCTGCGCCCCTCCCTCGACTCCCCCGGTCGGCTCGGTCAGTGCCTCTGGTTCTTGCCTTTGTCAGTGACGGTCTCCAGCACATCACATAACGCACGCACTCCGTCACCGTTCGTCGTGAATTGACGAGAGTGGAAGCCGAGGCTCCGGGACGCGGGCTTCGGGGGCGGGTCCCAGGGGTGCTCAGACCAGGCGCACGGGCTTCTCCGGGCGGACTCCGGTGCGGGCGAGCCAGGCCCGCAGGGGCTCCGGGTCGCCGTCCTCGACGAGCGCGAGGACCCGGGGGCCGAGGTCGACCGTGCGCTCGCCGCCGACGAGCAGGGCGGGCCCGTCGAGCCAGTCGAGGCCGGGGGCGGCCTCCGCGGTGTCGACGGCCGCGCAGCAGACCATCGCGGTCACGTGGTCGGCGAGCAGGTCACGGCCGGTGCGGGGCGGCTGGAGCGGGAAGAGCGGCAGGGGCCCGTCGGGACCGCTGACGCCCACGTGCGGGGCCGGGGCGGGTCCGGAGGCCTGGGCTGCGGTCCGCGCCGCCGTCTTCGCCGCCTCGGCGGCCGCGCGGGCCTCCCGGGCCGCCTCCTCACGCGCGACGAACGCGCTGAGCGCGGCGGCGAGGGCGTCGGCGGCGGGGTTGGCGTGCGGCTCGTCGTCGAGGCCGGCGTCCTCGTCGTCGAGAGCGTCGCCCTCGTCGTCGGGGTCCGCTTCGGGCCCCGCGTCGGGGCCCGCGTCGACGCCCGCGTCGAGGCTGTCTTCGAGGCCGGCGTCGGGACTCGCGTCGAGGCTGTCTTCGAGGCCGGCGTCGGGACTCGCGTCGAGGCTGTCTTCGAGGCCGGCGTCGGCGGCTGCGCCAGCGGTCTTCTCGGGCGCGGTCTCGGCAGCTGCTCCGGAGGTCTCCTCGGGCGCGGTCTCGGCAGCTGCGTCGGAGGGCTTCTCGGCCGCGGCTTCCCCGGGCGTGTCCAGGTCCCGCGGGGCCTTCGGGTCGGGGGTGGCGGTGCCGGGGGCCGGCGGAGTGGTGGACAGGTGGGCCATCACCCGGGTCAGCGTCGGGCCGCCGGAGGCGGACGGGGACCCGGCGGCCGCGTCGGCGACGCCCAGCCGGTCGAGGACTTCGTGGAGCCGGGCAGCGTCCGTACGCCACTTCCGGTCGACGACCTCCTCCGGGTACTGGCTCCACTCCACCGGGGACCAGTCGGGACCGGCCTCGGCCGGGCCGCCGTGGAAGAGGCGGGCGGCGAGCAGCGAGGCCGCCTCGTCGACCGCGCCCGGCTCCTCCAGCAGGTCGCAGGCCGGGCGCTCGCCGAGCCGGGAGGAGAAGGCGTCCGCGAGCCGGTCGCGGCGGGAGAGCTCGGTCAGCGCGGAGACCACGCCCGCGTCGAGCTTGGCGGGCCAGCGGCCCATGCGCCAGGCGGGCAGCGCGACCCGGGTCAGGAGCCGGTCCCAGCCCGCGTAGGCCAGACCGACCTGCTCCTGGGCGACGATCCGTACGCCGTAGTCCACGGACTGCGCGCGCTCCGAGCCGGCGGCGGCGACACCGCGC
The DNA here is from genome assembly GCF_043080005.1 of Streptomyces sp. NPDC015130. Classification (NCBI taxonomy): domain Bacteria; kingdom Bacillati; phylum Actinomycetota; class Actinomycetes; order Kitasatosporales; family Streptomycetaceae; genus Streptomyces; species Streptomyces sp. NPDC015130. Next base: position 72,623 of record NZ_JBIBVC010000001.1, read on the forward strand.
TCCATCTCGGCCGCGTGCCCGCGGCAGGCGCGCAGCAGGACGCGGGCGACCTGCCCGACGCCCTGGGCGCCGGCCCTGCGGAAGGGGTCGAGGCCGGGGGTCTCGGGTACGGCGACGGCGGCGTCGAGACCGCGGATGAAGCGGCGGGCCGCGGCTATGTCGGGGTGGGCGGCCGGGCCCGTACCGGCGACGACCGGGGCGAGGACCGCGCGGAGTTCGGCGACCCGCATCCACCAGAGGAACGGGGAGCCTATGACGAGGACGGGGGCGCCGTCGTCGTCGGGCGCGGTGCGGAGCGCGCGGTGGGCCCGGTGGGTGCGGTCCTCCAGCCAGCTGTCGCAGTCCGGGGTCAGGGCTACCGCGGAGGGCGCGGGGACGTCGAGCCGGTCGGCCAGGTCGCGCACGAGCCGGTAGAGGTCGGGGGCCGCGGTCTCGGAGAGCTCCACGGTGGGCGTGGCGGCGGGCCGGGCGCGGGCGACGACGAGGGCGACGGCCGTGGCGGCGAGGAGGACGACGACCGCGAGGACGGTCACGACCCAGCGGGCGGTGTCCCAGCCGGACCCGGTGAAGTGGCCGGTGGCCCCGCCCGCGTACAGGACGACGGCCACCGCGGCGGGGAGCACGGCGAGGCCGAGGGCCCTGCCTCGGACACGGAGGACGGCGAGTGCCCGGGAGCGCGCGGCGCGCGCACCCCACTCCTCGCCGACAACGGCGCCGGTACCGGACACGCCGTACATCACCCCCTCCTGCCCATGTCGGGACTGCCTGTGGCGGTGTTGCTCACTCCCCCACTGTGGCACCCGTCACTGACATCGCAATGCCGGTGGGCCAAGTGCCGGAACGCCTCCGCCGCACCCTAGTTGGGGCGTTGGCGGCCGTCATCCGGATGGCCGAGCCGTCACTCGATGGAATGGCTTTGGGCAAAGGTGATGGCGCTCGTGCGGCCGTACGGTTCACCGCACGGCCGCACGAGAGAACGGCGGAAACGCCGTGCCGGGTCAGGCCTCGGCGGCCTTCCGCGCGATGTCCGTACGGTGCTGCGAGCCGTCGAGCCGGATACGGCCGACCGCCGCGTAGGCACGCTCGCGGGCCTGCGCCAGGTCCGTTCCGGTGGCGGTGACCGAGAGGACGCGGCCGCCCGCGCTCACGATCGCGTCGCCGTCCCGCTTCGTCCCCGCGTGGAGGACGTACGCGTGCGGGGCGTCCTGCTCCGCGACCTCGTCGAGGCCCTCGATCGGGTCGCCGGTGCGCGGGGTGTCCGGGTAGTTGTGGGAGGCGACGACCACGGTGACGGCGGCCTCGTCGCTCCAGCTCAGCGGCGCCTGGTCGTCCAGGGTGCCGTTGGCGGAGTTCAGCAGGACGCCCGCGAGCGGGGTCTTCAGGCGGGCGAGGACCACCTGGGTCTCGGGGTCGCCGAAGCGCGCGTTGAACTCGATGACCCGGACACCGCGGCTTGTGATCGCCAGACCGGCGTACAGCAGGCCGGAGAACGGCGTGCCGCGGCGGCGCAGTTCGTCGACCGTGGGCTGGAGGACGCTGTCCATGACCTCGTCGACGAGCTTGGGGTCGGCCCAGGGCAGCGGCGAGTAGGCGCCCATGCCGCCGGTGTTCGGGCCCTCGTCGCCGTCGAGCGCGCGCTTGAAGTCCTGCGCGGGCCGGAGCGGGAGGACGGTGACGCCGTCGGTGATCGCGAAGAGGGAGACCTCGGGGCCGTCCAGGAACTCCTCGATGACGACGCGCTCGCACGCGAGGGCGTGCGCACGGGCCTTGTCGAGGTCCTCGGTGACCACGACGCCCTTGCCGGCGGCGAGGCCGTCGTCCTTGACGACGTACGGAGCGCCGAAGGCGTCGAGCGCCTCGTCGATCTCCTCGGGGGTGGTGCAGACGTAGCTGCGGGCGGTGGGCACACCGGCACCGGCCATGACGTCCTTGGCGAACGCCTTGGAGCCCTCCAGCTGCGCCGCTTCCCGCGACGGGCCGAAGACCGGGATGCCGGCCGCGCGGACGGCGTCGGCGACACCGGCGACCAGCGGGGCCTCCGGGCCGACGACGACCAGTTCGGCGCCGAGCTCGGTGGCGAGGCGCGTGACGGCTTCGCCGTCCAGCTGGTCGACGGGGTGCAGCTCGGCGACCTCCGCGATTCCGGCGTTGCCGGGCGCGCAGTGCAGAGCGGTGACGTCGGGATCGAGGGAGAGAGAGCGGCACAGGGCGTGTTCGCGGGCGCCGCCGCCGATGACGAGGACCTTCACGCCAGCCAGGGTAGCCCGCTGGCCGGGATGCCCCTTGTGCGGGCCACCGAGCGAGACGGCCCTAGTCGTTCGTGTATTCCTCCACAACGGTGGCTCCGAGCTCGCGCACGATCAGGTCGTGCCCGGAGAGCGCGGAGTCGACGAGGTCGGGGTCGTCCTCCTCCGGCACGTCGTCCTCGGGCGCCACGGGCTGCGGCGCGGGCGGCGTGTACGCGGGGGCAGGCGCCGGCGCGGGGGCGGCGGCCTGCGGGAAGCCGCCCGCGGGGGCGGACTGCGGGAAGCCGCCTGCCGGGGCGGACTGCGCCTGGACGGGCGGGGGCGGCGGGGCCTGCTGGAAGGAGGGGGCGGCCTGCGGGCGGCCGCCGCCGAAGTTGGCCGCGGCGGGCGGCGGGGAGGCGCCGCCCGAGGGGTCGATGATCGCCTCGACGCGCCACTGCACGTTGAACTGCTCGGCGAGGGCCTGCTTCAGGACCTCCTCGCTGCCGCTGCTCGCGAAGTTGTCGCGGGCGCCGGCGTTAAGGAAGCCGAGCTGGAGGGTGGTGCCGTCGAAGCCCGCCACCTGCGCGTTCTGACTGAGCAGGATCCAGGTGAAGCGGCGCCGGTTCTTGACGGCGTCGAGGATCTGCGGCCAGAGGTTGCGCACCTGCGCCGTGTCCCCGCCGCCGGTGGCGGCGGGAGCCGGGGCCTGCGGCGCGGGCTGCGCCTGTACGGGAGCGGGGGCGGCCGCCACCGGAGCGGGGGCCGCCGCTCCGGGCCAGGAACCGGGCGCGCCGCTGCCGGGAGCCGCGGCCCCGGGCCAGGCGCCGGGCCGGGAGGCGGGGGGCTGGTCCTGCACCGGGGCGGCGGGGGCGGCAGCGGGCGCGGGCTGATGCTGGGGCTGCTGGGCGGGGGCCGCGGCCGGCGGGAGCGGGGGCGGGGCGAGCGGGGTGTGGGCCTCGGGCCCGGGCACGTACGCCATGGCGGGCGCGGCCGACGCGGGCGTGAACACGGGCGCGGGCCCGGCTCCGACGGCGACGCCGCGCTCCAGCCGGTCGAGGCGCGCCTGGAACGACCGCTCGTCGTCGAAGGCGGCGGGCAGCAGCACGCGCGCGCAGATCAGCTCCAGCTGGAGCCGGGGGGAGGTGGCGCCGCGCATCTCGGTCAGACCGGTGTTGACCAGGTCGGCGGCCCGGCTGAGCTCGGCGGCACCGAAGACGGACGCCTGCGCCTGCATGCGCTCGATGACGTCGACCGGCGCGTCGATGAGCCCCTTCTCGGCGGCGTCCGGCACGGCGGCGAGGATCACGAGGTCCCGCAGCCGCTCCAGCAGGTCGGCGACGAACCGGCGAGGGTCGTTGCCGCCTTCGATGACCCGGTCGACGACCTCGAACGCGGCGGCGCCGTCGCCGGCCGCGAAGGCGTCCACGACGGAGTCGAGCAGGGACCCGTCCGTGTAACCGAGGAGCGAGGTCGCCATGGCGTAGGTCACACCGTCGTCGGCGGCACCGGCGAGCAGCTGGTCCATCACGGACATCGAGTCACGCACGGACCCGGCGCCGGCGCGCACGACGAGCGGCAGCACGCCGTCCTCGACCCGGGCGCCCTCGCGCCCGCAGACCTCGCCCAGGTACTCCCGCAGGGTGCCGGGCGGCACGAGGCGGAAGGGGTAGTGGTGGGTCCGCGACCGGATGGTCCCGATGACCTTCTCGGGCTCGGTCGTGGCGAAGATGAACTTGAGGTGCTCCGGCGGCTCCTCGACCACCTTCAGCAGGGCGTTGAAGCCCGCCGAGGTGACCATGTGCGCCTCGTCGATGATGTAGATCTTGTACCGGCTGGAGGCGGGCCCGAAGAAGGCCTTCTCGCGCAGGTCACGGGCGTCGTCCACACCACCGTGGGACGCGGCGTCGATCTCGATGACGTCGATCGACCCCGGCCCGTTCCGCGCGAGGTCGCGGCAGGACTGGCACTCGCCGCAGGGCGTGGGCGTGGGCCCCTGCTCGCAGTTCAGACACCGCGCGAGGATGCGCGCACTGGTCGTCTTGCCACAGCCGCGGGGCCCGCTGAACAGGTACGCGTGATTGACCCGGTTGTTCCGCAGGGCCTGCTGCAACGGGTCGGTGACATGCTCCTGCCCGATGACCTCGGCGAAGGACTCGGGGCGATAGCGGCGGTACAGCGCGAGAGACGACACGTATACGAGGTTATAGGCGCCCACCGACAACCCGGGAAAAACCACCGACCGATCCCGGCGCCACCGCTCCCCACACCCGACGGCTCCTGACACCCGGCGGAGTCCACTCCACGGGGGACCACCCCACCGGGGACCACCGCGCCTGCTGGGGACGGATCCGCCCGGGGCGCCCGGGGACCGATCCACCCGGGGACAGATCCGCCCGGGGACCACTCCGCTCCGGGGAACGCAAGCGCCCCCCACGCACCCGCCAGAGCCAACCTACCCTTGCTGCCTTCCGGCCCTGGGGGAGTTCAGTCAGATAGCGCCGCGTGAGGGGCTCCGCCCAGCCTACCCGATCCCGGCAGCCCCTCGGCCCACCCACCCCCCTCCCGACTCCTCCCCGACTCCTCACCGACCCCGGCTCGGAGCGAGTGATCGAATCGAGTTCGCGAGCACCCTCCTCGGTCATGTAATGTTCCGAGCGGAGGATTCGCCTAGAGGCCTAGGGCGCACGCTTGGAAAGCGTGTTGGGGGCAACCCCTCACGAGTTCGAATCTCGTATCCTCCGCCAGCCCAGAGGGCCGGACCGCATCAGCGGTCCGGCCCTCTGGCGTTTCACCCGGCCGCCGACGGGAGGCCGCCGAGTGCCCCTTCCAGGAGATCGAAGACGTGGGTCGCCTCCGGGGCCAGGGTGGCGGCGATCACATCGTTGGACTCGCCGGCCAGGGTGAGCTCCTGGATCCGCCGGAACAGCAGACGGTGCGCGGCCCCGAGGAGCGCGGCGGCGGCGCGGGGCGCGACGGAATCGGCGGCGGCGGGTTCGGCCTCCGCGAGGGCGACGGCCAGGGCTTCCTCACGCTGGTCGTGCAGATCACGCAGGCGGGCGGTGAGGGTGGGACTGTCGGCGACCATGCGGGCGAACTCGGGGCCGGCGAAGCCCGCGACGGGGTTGCGGGCGTCGAGGGCGGCGGTGAAGTCCCGGCGCAGCGCGGCCAGCGGCGACTCGTCGTCCGCGCGGCCGACGACCGCGGCGGCCAGGCTCGCGGTGAACTGCTCGTGATGGTCGAGGGCCAGGTCCTCCTTGCGCGGGAAGTAGTTGGTGACCGTCTTCTTGGCCACCCGGGCCTCGGTCGCGATCTCGGCGATCGTCGTCTGCTCGAAGCCCTGCGCCAGGAACAGGCGGGTGGCGTGGTCGGAGATCAGCTGCCTGGTCTCCTGCTTCTTGGACTCACGGAGTCCCATGCTCTCGATACCCATGGAAAGAATCTTACCCTCGTAGCAAAAATACGCTTGACACACCTTGAAGGTCGTGCGTAAAGTTACGTCCGTCGTAAAGTTCTCTTCGAGGAGTCACCCTGAACGTCACCACCTCCACCCTCTCCCTCACCGTCGCCGACGTCACCGCGTCGCAGGAGTTCCTCACCACCCACCTCGGCTACCAGGTCGCCATGGCCGCCGACGGCTTCGCCTCCCTGACCCGGGACGACGCCGCCGTCGACATCGTGCTGCTCCGCCAGGGCACCGAGGTCCTCCCCGCCGAGCAGCGCGACCAGCGGGCGGGCGGCCTGATCCTGGCGCTCACCGTCAGCGACCTCAGCGCGCACGAGGCCCGACTGCGGGAGGCCGGCGCGCCGATCACGATGCCGCTGCGCGAGGAGCCGTGGGGCGAGCGCCTCTTCCAGCTGACCGACCCGAACGGCGTCGTCGTCCAGCTGGTCGAGTGGGTCACCCCGTCCGGCGACGCGGCCGGGGGCGGGACCTGGGACGAGTCCGGGCCCGACGCCTCCTGAACGACGAGAAGGGCCCCACCTCTCCGGGTGGGGCCCTTCTCCGTTCCCCCGGCACTGCGCGGGGCAGGGCCGGCACTCCAGGCCCAGCTCCCGGTCGACGCCGTACTCGTCCGCGTCGAGGCGTCGACGACCTGCCGCCAGGAGCCGTACTTGGCGTACAGCTGATCAGCGGTCGGGCCGAAGGGGCTGCCGCACTTGGCGATGCTCCGCCCCTCCAGTCCCCCAGTCCCCCAGCCCTCCGGGACGTGGACCTCCCCCAGGGGCATACCGGCGCGAGTGATCTCCTTCGCCTGGTTCCACATGTCGACGAGCTCCCGGGCGGCCTCCTCGTCGATGAAGCCCGCCTCGCACATGCCGGCCTCAGTGCGGTGCATGTCCTCCAGGGGCGCGTGGCACCGCATCCGCGCCCGCTGGGCCACGACCTTCTCGTCCATCGCCAGGACGCGGATCCGGCACACGACCGGGTGGGCGGGCGCTGGGGCAGGTCTCGTCGGCGGACCGGGCCGGGCGAGCAGGCCGTGACGATCGATCCGCACGCCTCGGCGGTGGTGCGGCGGCGCGAAGGGGCCGACGAAGGGGCGCGGCGCGCGGCGGAGGAAGAGACCAGGGAAGGCGCAGGCCCGCCACCCGGACGAGAGCGCCCCCGTTCACGCAGGCGCACCGCGGATCACCCTCACGGAACCCGACCCACGCGGCATCCGCATGCACCGCACGCACCGGGACGCGGGAGCGGCTGGCGGCCACCGGCTCTGACCGCGAAACCCGGAACGGCCCAAGCCCGCCGGCGCGGCAACCGAGCCGCTCCCGGCTCTCGTCCGACTGCGCCGACGCCGACGCCGACGCAGGCGCGAAGTCTGCACACCCTGGCGGGAGTTCACGGAGTCGATCCCGAGGAGCGGCGCCAGACCCCTCGTGGACGCTCGTCGCAGGCGGACAGAGCCACGAAGCCCAACCCACGACTCCGGGCAGGCCGAAGGCAACTTCGCCGTCGCCCAGCGAGGGTTTTGTTCACCGGTTAGAGCGGTGCTGCGAGAGAGGGACGTTCCTGCGACCACCAGTGTGTAGTGATGCCGATACTTTCTGTGATGACCTACCGGTTCGACCAGACAGGGGTTATCGATGAGGAAGTTGGCGACTGCGGTGGTGGCCGCGGGGCTGTTCTTCGGAGGAATGGGGGTGGCGGTGGCGGACTCGGAACACACACTCCGAATGACGGACCCCGGCGTCGAGTTCGTTGGCACCTACCAGTGGGAGTCCGCGAGCAAGGTACCGAGCGGGCTGCACGTAAAGGGCGAGCTGAAGGACTCCAGCCCCGAAGACGGCCATAACGTCTACCTCCGCAGCAAGGTTGCAGGCTATCCCTGGGGCCGAATCAAGGGTGTCCAACGGAAGAACATCAAGGTCAACGAGGTCTTCTTCGACGGCGCGGTTCTGAAGACGAGGGATGTGCGACTGCAGGTGTGCCGCGACCGCGGCTCCCTGCGGCCGGACAACTGCTCCCCGGAGCGGCTGTTCACCCGCCGATAGTCGACGACCCTGGGAGCCGCATGTGTGCGGCTCCCAACCTGTAGGGAGCCCACCACCATGGATGTCATCCTCCGCGCCGAGGGCGTGGATCTTTCTTACGGCACGCATCAGGCGGTAAATGGCGCTGACTTCACGCTCAAGCGCGGCGAAGTGGCTGCCATCATGGGGAGCAGCGGGTCGGGGAAGTCGTCCCTTCTCTACTGCCTTGCTGGCGTCCTTCCGCCCTCCTGCGGCACAGTGACCTTCGACGGGGTCCACCTCTCCTCTTTGCCCGACGGCGAACTGAGCGCCCTGCGTCGTACTCGCCTGGGGTTCGTCTTCCAGTACGGAGAGCTGCTTCCTGAGCTGACCGTGGAGGAGAATGCTGCGCTTCCCCTCCGGCTTGCCGGAATCAGCAAGCCACACGCTCATGCGATGGCCGCGCAGATCCTGGGCAGGCTCGGCATGGGTGACCTGCTCCGGCGTAGGACGTCGAAGCTGTCGGGTGGCCAGAGTCAGCGCGTGGCAGTGGCACGGGCGCTGGTACACCGCCCGGACGTGGTGTTCGCGGATGAGCCAACCGGTGCCCTCGACAGCGTTAACGCCACTGCCGTTTTGGAGGAGTTCCTCCAACTCGCGCGGCGGCAGAAGACAGCCGTGGTTATCGTCACGCACGACCCGGACGTCGCAGCAAAAGCAGACACGCAGTACACAATGTCGGACGGTCTGCTGACCCAGCGGGTGGCAGTGTGAACGCGTTCCTCCTCGGGCTCCGCCTGCTTTGGGGCAGTGGGCGCAGAGGGCGGGTTCGCTTCCTCCTGATGGCGCTCGGATCCGCGCTCGGAGTGGCCTGCCTTGCTGCAGTGCTCACCATTCCGTCGATCCTCACCGCTCACGATGCCCGCACTCACGCCCGGGAACCCCGACCGGGCAATAGCAATGTCATCTATCGCGAGTTCCGGGATCCGTACGGGTCTCAGCCGTTCCATCGAGTCTTTGTCGCACGCACGAGCCCAGGGTCGACAAAGGTCCCACCGGGTATCGACAAACTTCCCGAGGCCGGTGAAGCGATCGTTTCGCCGAAACTGCTAGAGATCCTGGCAGCCAACCCAAAAGCAGCTGGGCTCGTACCCGGGCGCGTCACCGGAACAATCGCACCAGAGGGACTGGGTGACGCCAATGATCTGTACGCCTACATCGGCACAACTCCGGCCGAGCTGAGCGGAGCAGAGGCGCTTGGTGGCTTCGGCATCGGCACGTCCTGGCGGCAGATCGTCGACCCGTCGACTCTCGACATCCTGCGGTTCACCCTCGGCTGCATCGTGCTGCTCCCACTAGTCACCTTCCTCTCCGTCTGTGCCCGCCTCTCCGGCGAGTCCCGGGCCCGCCGATTGGCCGCCCTGCGGCTCGTCGGCCTCAGCATGAAGGACACCCTGCGGGTCAACGCGGGGGAAAGCGTGGTCGCCGCATTCGCCGGGGCCGTACTCGGGCTCGTCGGGTATCTCGGGGTCAACGAGATCATGGCGCGTGTCGGGCTACCCGGGCTGCGCTGGTATCCACCAGACGGGCGGCCCTCGTGGTCCACTGTTGCCCTGTGTCTCCTCGGGTGTCCTGCCCTCGCGTGGGTGGTCGGGCAGTTCAGTGCGCGGCGAGCCGCCCTGTCGCCGATCAGTGTCCGGCGGACCGGGGAAATCAAGCCTCCGAGGATGTACGGGACGTTGCTACTGGTACCAGGACTCGGGATCATCGGCGGGTACTGCGTGCTGAGTGTGCTGGGGCGTGACCCGTCCGGGGGTTCTGCCAGTTCCGTGCTGGTACCCGGCGCCGTTCTGTTGACCGGGGCCGGACTCGTATTCGGCTTGGCGCCGATCACAGCATGGATTGCGCGACGGCTGGCCAGGATGGCGAAATCTCTGCCCGTGGCCTTGGCGATGCGGCGCACTGAGGTCGACCCCGGATCATCGTTGCGCGTGGTCACCGGTCTCGTACTACTGGTATTTGGAGCCTCGCTCACGCAGGGAGTTCTCGTCGAGCTGGACCAGGTCAGTCGAAGGACGGCACCCGTTCAGGAGTACCAGATCAGCCTCAGCGACTTAACTGCCGAGCAAAGGCATCAACTCACAAAGATCCCTGACACGCAGACGCATGTGATCGCGTACAGCTCATGGGATTCGCCAGGTGACGACGTGTGGCGGCACGTCGATCTACTGGTCGCGAACTGCGCACAGCTCGCCGCGACTACTCAGTCAACGAAGGGCTGTGTGGACGGCAGGATCATGCAGCTATACGAAGCCAATTCTGCTTATCCGGAGGACCCCCAGCCTGGTGACCGGTTCCCCTTCGAGACCCGCGACGGGCGAAAGAGCTTCCTCACCGTTCCCCATGAGCGGATTGACATGACGACGTACCAGCCGTCCGTCTTTCACACCAGCGCCCTGCTCGTCCCGCCCTCCCTCGCTCCCGCGAACCTGGCTGACTCGGCCGGCACTCTGACTCTCGTCAGCGACGCCGACCCAGCCACCGTCCGGGCCGTGCTCGACGGTGTCGGGGCCGTTGCTCCCACCGCTTCCGTCGAGCCCGTCGGGATCGTGATCGATGCGCTTGCGCAGCTCACCGTGATTCGGAGTCTGCTTGCTGTCGGGATGGTGCTGGGGCTGGTCATCGGGGTGGCCGCGTTCGTCGTGTCCGTGGCCGATCGGGCCATGGAGCGGCGGGGGCAGGTGACCGCGCTCGCTCTGTTGGGGGCCCGGGCCGGGACCCTGCGGGTCGTGCAGGTCGTGCAGGTCGGGTTGCCGCTCGTCGTGGGGCTGGGGGCGGCCATCGTCACCGGGTGGCTCGCCGAGTCCAGCTATCTGATCACCGGGGGCGGCGCGGTCCACTGGGACTGGGAGGGGCTGCCGCTGCTCTTCGCCTGTGCCCTCGGCGTGCTGATCGCCGCAGGCCTCGCCTCCGTACCCATGGTCCGGCGGCACATCGATCCCGAGCACATTAGGCGGGATTGACGTGCTCGGGATCGATGCTCCGGCAGGCGATGAGTTTCGGTCGGGTGGGGGGTCGTAGTGGTGACGTCTTCGTTCCTGCCGTGAGGAGAGCTCCATGTCCACCAGCGCCCCCAAGGGTCCCGCCAGCTACTTCCCCTCCATCGAGAAGAAGTACGGGCGGCCCGTCTCCGAGTGGCAGGAGCTCATCCGGTCCTCGCCGCTCACCAAGCACATGGAGCTCGTCTCCTGGCTCAAGGCCGAGCACGGTCTTGGGCACGGGCATGCCAACGCTCTCGTCGCCCACACCTTGGCCGAGGGCGAGTAGGGAGAGGACGGGAGGGGGTTCCGCCGCACGCGCCGGTGTCAGGCCGCCAGGTCGTGCGGGTGGCGGCGGTCGACCCTCTTCGTCAGCGCCAGCGTCGCCGCCGCGGCCGCCGAGCCCGCCAGCAGGGCCGTCCACCACAGCACGGCCGGACCCAGCGTCGTGTACGCGGCCACTCCCACCGTGAGCGCCCCGAAGCGCGCCACGCCCCAGGTCCAGCTGAACGCCCCCTGGTAGCGGCCCCGGGCGTGGGCCGGGGCGAGGTTGGCGACGACGCCCGCGGCGATGCCGGCGACCACGACCTCGCCGAGCGACCAGACCACCACCGACACGGTGTAGCCGACGATCCCGTCCGCCAGGCCCGTGAGCGCCACGCCCACCGCGATCAGCACGCTGCCCGCGCTCTGCACCGCGAGCTGCGGCAGCCGGGCCAGCCGGGCGGTCAGGAAGGGCTGGAGGGCGACCACCAGGACCGCGTTGACCGCTGCCATCGCCCCGTACACCGCCGGGGAGAGCCCGCTGTCGCGGATCGCGAGCGGCAGGGCGACCTCGGTCAGCGAGTACACGAACAGCTGGATGCCGAACAGCGGGAGCAGCAGCAGGGCGAGGCGGTCGCGGAGGACGACTCCGTAGCCGATGCCGTCCTTCTCCGGGGTCTTCGCGCGGGCCGGTTCCTCGAGGCGCGTCGCCACCACCCCCGCGTACAGCAGCATCGAACCCGCGTCCACCGCGAACAGCAGCCAGTAGCCGTGCGCCGCCAGGTAGCCGCCGAGGACGCCCGCCACCGCGGTGCCGATGTTCACGCCCCAGCCGAAGAGGGCGTACGCGCGCTGCCGGCGTTCACTGTCGACCGCGTCGGCCAGCAGTGCGTACGCCGCCGGTGACACCGTGCTGCCCGCCGTGCTGACCAGCAGCGACGCCACCGCCATCGTCCACACCCCGGGCGCCAGGAACAGCGCGCCCTGCGCCGCCGCCGCGCCGGTAAGGCCGATCAGCATCGTCGTACGGCGGCCTACGCGGTCCGCCAGGATGCCGCCGACGACGGGGCCGATGAGGTTGCCCGCGCCGAGGGCGCCCAGGACGTACGTGGTGTCGGTGCCGGTCACTCCGCGCGAGGCGAGGAAGAAGACCAGGAACGGGGTGACCAGGTAGCCGAGACGGTTGACGATCGTTCCGGCGAAGATCGTCCAGACGATCGGCGGGAGGCCTCGGAAGAGGGAGGGGGAGGGGGAGGGGGAGGGGGAGGGGGAGGTGGGCATGGGGGAGTTTTGCCTTGGGTCGGTTCGGGGCTCCAATGATTAAGCTCAGGACGAATCCATTCGACTGCGACGGCGACGTGTCGCCTACCAGGACGGTGACTCCATGGAATCCGGGCTCCGTTTCTCCGCCGCCGATCTCGCCCAGACCCGCTTCGCGGTCTCCCCCATGTGGGAGGTCGTCACCAGCTTCCGCCTCCTCGCCCGGCAGCCCGACACCACCGGCGCCTCCCCCCACCGGCGCTGGGCCGCCCAGGTACGCCCCAGGCTGGTGCGGGCCGGGCTCGACCGGGGCTGGCTCGCCGCCCTCGTCCCCGCCCACGGCTACCTCGCCGACTTCCTCAACCCCACCCCCACCGGCCCCTTCCCCACCCTCGGCGCCGAGCTCGACGCCATCCGCCGCACCCCTCCCGAGCAGGTACGCGACGACCTCGGGCGCCTCGCCGTGGAAGGCGGCGACGGGCCCCGGCGACGGCTGCTCCACGAGGCTCCCGAAGCCGCGCTCCGCAAGGTCGCCGACGAGATCGACACCTACTGGGAGCTCGCCCTCGCGCCCTACTGGGCCCGCATCCAGAAGCTCCTGGAGGCCGACGTCTTCCACCGGGCCCGCCAGGTCGCCGAGCACGGTTCGGCCCGGGTCCTGAGCGAGCTCCACGAGACCGTGCGGTGGGACGACGGCACCCTGCGGCTCGTACGCCGCCACTGTGCGCTCACCCGCGACCAGGCCGGCTCCGGGCTGCTGCTCATCCCCTCCGCCTTCGCCTGGCCCAAGGTCCTCACCCGCTCCGTCCACCCCGACCCGCCCCAACTCGCCTACCCCGCACGGGGCATCGGCACCCTGTGGGAACCCCGCGCGACCGCCGCCACCGACGCCGTCGCCGCCGTCCTCGGCCGCTCCCGCACCCTGCTCCTCACCGAGCTCGACACCCCGGCCTCCACCACCCAGCTCGCCACGCACTGCGGCCTGTCCGCCGCGGGCGTCTCCCAGCACCTCATCGCCCTGCGGAACGCCGGCCTGGTCACCGCCCACCGCAGCGGGCGCTCGGTCCTCTACGCCCGCACCGCCGTCGCCGATCAGCTCCTCCAGCCGTGAGGGAGGATCGTCGGGTGACGGATTCCCTGTGCTCCTTCCAGCAGGCCGAGCCCGGCGCGCCGGGTGCCGGTCCCGTCGAGCGGGTCGTCCTCGCTCCCGACGGCGTACGGCTGTCCTGCCGTGACTGGGGCGGCTCCGGGGACGACGTCCTCCTCCTCCACGGGCTCGCCGGGCACGCCGGGGAGTGAGACGCGACCGCCCGCGCCCTGCGGGACGCCGGACACCGCGTCCTCGCCCTCGACCAGCGCGGGCACGGCGGCAGCGAGCGCCGGCCCGGGGACGTCTCACGCGCCGCGTACGTCGCCGACGTCGTCGCCGTCGTGACGGAACTCGGGCTCCGGCGGCCCGCGTTGATCGGGCAGTCGCTCGGCGGTCACACCGCCCTGCTCACCGCCGCCGCCCATCCCGGACTGCCCCGCGCCCTCGTCCTCGTCGAGGCCGGGCCCGGCGGCTCGGACCCGGGCCTCCAGGCGGGCATCGCCGCGTGGTTCGCCGACCGGCCGGTGCCCTTCCCCAGTCGGGAGGCGGCCGTCGCGTACCTCGGCGGCGGCAAGCGGGCCGTCGGGGAGGGCTGGGCGAGCGGGCTGGAGGAGCGCGGCGACGGGCTGTGGCCCCGCTTCGACGCCGACGTCATGGTCCGGTCGCTCGACGAGCTCGCCCGCCGCGCCTTCTGGGACGAGTGGGCGGCGATCACCTGCCCCGTCCTCGCCGTCCTCGGCCAGGGCGGGCACGGCGGGATCATCGGCGCCGAGGAGTACGCCGAGATGGCCCGGCTCCGGCCCGGACTCCGCGGCGCCGGCGTGCCCGGCACCGGGCACGACACGCACCTGGAGCGGCCCGAGGTGCTGCACGCCCTGGTCACGGCCTTCCTGGGCTGAACTCGGGCGCGGGCGGGGCGATTTCCTCTTGCCTTCGAGCGCACTCTCATTCCTACAGTGCGCACATGCGCTATCGAACACTCGGCGGGACCGGGATCGACGTCAGCACCTACTGCCTCGGCACCATGATGTTCGGTGCCGTCGGCAATCCGGATCACGCGGACTCCGTACGGATCATCCATGCCGCCCTCGACCGGGGCGTCAACTTCGTGGACACCGCCGACATGTACTCGGGCGGCGAGTCCGAGGAGATCGTCGGCAAGGCGCTGCGCGATCCGCGGCGCCGGGAGTCGACCGTCCTCGCGACGAAGGTGTACTTCCCGATGGGCGGCGAAGGCCCCAACAAGGGCGGACTCTCCCGGCGTTGGATCACCCTCGCCGTCGAGAACAGCCTGCGGCGGCTCGGCACCGACTGGATCGACCTCTACCAGGTCCACCGGCCCGACCCCCGCACCGACATCGAGGAGACCCTCGACGTCCTCGGCGACCTCGTCACGCAGGGCAAGATCCGGACCTTCGGCTGCTCCACCTTCCCCGCCGAGGAGATCGTCGAGGCGCACGCCGTCGCCGACCGCCGCGGGCTGCGCCGCTTCCGCTCCGAGCAGCCGCCGTACTCGCTGCTCGCGCGGGGCGTGGAGGCGTCCGTGCTGCCCGTGGCCCAGCGGTACGGGATGGGGGTGCTGACCTGGAGCCCGCTCGCCTCCGGCTTCCTCACCGGCCGGTACCGCAAGGGCGCGCCGATCGACCTGAGCAGCGGCCGGGCCGCGCTCCATCCGCACCGCTTCGACCCCTCGCTCCCCGTCACCGCGGCCAAGCTCGACGCCGTCGAGGAGCTCGTCGCGCTGGCCGACGAGATCGGGTGCAGCCTCCCCGAGCTGGCGATCGCCTTCGTGACCGCACATCCGGCGGTGACCTCCGTGATCATCGGGCCGCGCACGATGGAGCAGCTGGAGGGGCTGCTGAAGGGGGCGCCGGTGGTCCTGACGGACGAGGTCCTCGACCGGATCGACGCGATCGTGCCGCCCGGGACGAACGTCTACCCGCCGGACGGCGTCTGGCGCCCCCGCGCCCTCACCGAACCGGCCCTGCGGCGACGACCGCTGGAGGAGCGGGCGGCCGGCTGACGGCACACTGCCCACGGCTGACGGCTGACGGCTGACGGCTGACGGCACACTGCTCACGGCACACTGTTCACGGATGACGGCTCGCGGCTCGCCGTGGCGGATCCGTGGATCCACTCGGTTCCCGGCGTGCCCGAGGCCATGCTGGTCGCATGAGTGGGACGCGTACGAGAACGATCGGCGACGCGGAGCGCCGGGCCCGGCTCGCGGTCCGGCACCGGCTGGCCGGGGTCGCGCGGGCCGGGACGGCCGTAGAGGTCGGGGAATCCGTGGTGGCACTGCACGGGACGGACCCCGCGAGCGTGTTCCTCGCGGTCGGGGCGCGACTGGCGGGTGACGGCGGGCCGGTCGGGCCGCTCGGGCGGGCGCTGTACGAGGAGCGGTCCCTGGTCCGGATGCACGGGATGCGGCACACGGTCTTCGTCTTCCCGGCCTCCCTCGCGCCCGCCGTGCAGGCCTCGACGACCGGCCCCGCCGCCGCCCGCGAACGTGCCTTGCTGCTGCGGCACTTGGCGGCGGGCAGCTCCTTCGACGAGTCCTGGCTCATCGGGACCGAGCGGCTCGTCCTCGCCGAGCTGGCCGCACGCGGGGAGGCGACCGGAGCCGAACTGGGCTCGGCCGTACCGAGGTTGCGGGAGACATACGTGTACGGGCCGGGCACCCGTCAGGAGGGCGTCCAGTCCGTCGCGAGCCGGGTGCTGCGGGTCCTGGGCATGGAGGGGCGGATCGTCCGTGGCCGGCCGCAGGGGACGTGGACGTCGAGCCGGTTCCGGTGGGCGCTCGCCGAGGAACACCCGGCGGTGCCGCCGGCCGAGGCGCGGGCCGAGCTGCTCGGGCGGTGGCTGGCGGCCTGCGGGCCGGCGACCGAGGCGGACCTGAAGTGGTGGACGGGGTGGAAGGTCACGGACGTGCGGGCGGCGCTCGCCGCCGTGGGGGCGGCGACGGTGACGCTGGCGGCCGGGACCGGTTTCGTCCTGCCGGACGACCTCGACCCCGTACCGGCGCCGGAGCCCTGGGCGGCGCTGCTGCCCGCGCTCGACCCGACGGCGATGGGCTGGCAGGCCCGGGACTGGTACCAGGACCCCGGGCACCGGGCGGCGCTGTACGACCGCAGCGGGAACATCGCGCCGACCGTGTGGTGGGACGGCCGGATCGTCGGGGTCTGGGCGCAGCGGCCGGACGGCGGGATCGTCCACCGACTCCTGGCCGACGTCGGCGGGGAGGCGGAGGCGGCGATCGGCGCGGAGGCGGCGCGGCTGGCGGGGTGGGTGGGGGACGTACGGGTGACGCCCCGGTTCCGCACCCCGCTGGAGCGGGAGCTGGCCGCGGCCTAGGGGGCGCCTCTTCCGGATCGCGCCGTGGGCCCGGCCCGATCGGCAGGAGACACCCCCTAGGCCGTGTTTTAGAAGTGGGTTCGTTCCCTCGTCCTGTGCCGTGATGATCTCGGGGTGGGGCGAGGGGATCTTTCTGACGAGCAGTGGTCGGTGCTGGAACCGTTGTTGCCGGTTGCGGTGTTGGGTAGACCGTCTCTGGGCCGGCGGAAGCTGATCGACGGTATCCGGTGGCGGGTGAGGACCGGTGCTCCGTGGCGGGATCTGCCGACGGACTACGGGCCGTGGCAGACGGTCTACGGACTTTTCCGCCGCTGGCAGCGCGACGGCACCTGGCCTGAGCTGCTGACCAGACTGCAGGCCCGGGCGGACGCGGCCGCGCTGATCACGTGGGAGGTCAACGTCGACTCCACGATCTGCCGGGCCCACCAGCACGCCGCGGGCGCCCGCCGCGACGGACAGGCCCAGAAGGAACCGCCAGGCGGTGTCCAGGCCGAACCCGGCGACCATGGCCTGGGCCGGTCGCGGGGAGGATTCACCACCAAGATCCACCTGACCTGCGAACAAGGCCAGCGGCCTTTGTCTTTGCTGGTCACCGCAGGTCAGCGCGGTGACAGCCCCCAGTTCGCCACAGTGCTGGAAAGCATCCGAGTACCCCGCACCGGGCCCGGCCGTCCGCGTGTCCGTCCGCTGCGAGTGCGGGGCGACAAGGCGTATTCGTCCCGCGCCAACCGGGCCTACCTGCGAAAGCGCGGGATCCGGTGCACGATCCCGGAGCCCGCCGACCAGGCCAGGAACCGCAAGCGGAAGGGGAAGGCCGGCGGGCGGCCTCCGGCCTTCGACCACGAGGACTACAAGGCCCGGCACGCGGTCGAGTGCGGGATCAACCGGCTCAAGCGCAACCGGGCGGTGGCCACACGGTTCGACAAACTCGCGGTCCGCTTCGAGGCCACCGTCGTGATAGCCGCGATCGGCGAATGGCTGTGACCTGCCGCTGCTGTTGGCCACGCATGCCATGCTGACCGCATTCACGGTGGACAGAGCGAGGAGCGACAACGATGGGGGCTCAGTACTACGGCGCCGACAGCGAGAACGGTGACCGCATCGACGACCCGTCCGAGGACGCACTGTTCATGCTGATCAGCGACCTCAACGACTCCGACAACACCTTCGTGGTCGTCCAGCCCGACGATGACGACCCTGTCTGGTTCGCCTCAGTGGGTGTCCTGGACGAAGGCGGCTACGAGATCGTTCGCCGTGACACCACCCGCAACGAGCACGAGGTCACTACCTCGAACAGCATCAACGACATCTCCCGCGACCTCACCATCTGGATGGCCGCCCGCAGTATCAGCGCTTGCTAGCCCTGATCTCACCCCGGCGTCGAACGTCTGCGGCCTGTTCCCGTGCTGCTGCCGCCTCCGCTCTGGCCCTGACTCTGTCCTCTTCGAAGACCAGCACGGGGGCCAACGCGTCCAAGGCCCCAGCGATCCTCTCCCGCCAGTCAGCGAACTCGGCAGAGCACGCATCGGACGGCTGCTGCGACTTCACAGAGCGGAGACGGCGCAGGGCGTGCTTGAGCGCGGGGTCAACCACGAGGCTTCTTTCGATCGGTACGCGGTCGACCCCATCGTGCACCACTTTCAAAACACGGCCTAGTGGCGGTCTCCGAGGTTGGGGACGCCCAGGTCGTAGAGGCCGTCGAGGACGAGGTCGACGCCGACCGCGGCGAGGAGCAGGCCCAGGAGGCGGCCGAGGAGCTCGATGGTGGCGTGGTGGGTGCGTTGCAGGAGACGGGTGAGGAGCAGGACGCAGACGAGGTCGAGGGCGATGACGCACACGTACGCGCCGACGACCGTCGAGCGCCAGGTGAAGGAGTCGCGTGCGGCGGCCTCGATGAGGACGGCCGTCATGGCGAGCGGGCTCACGACGTACGGCATGAGCAGCTCGCGCACCCCGCTGACCAGGTCGGGCGCGTCCTGGTGGGAGCCGTCGGAGCCGAGGTGGAGGCCGAGGACGAGTCCGACGGCGTAGAGGAAGAAGATGACGCCGCCCGCGATCTGGAGGGCCGGCGTGCTGATGTGGAAGAGGTCGAGGATCCAGGGCGCCAGGATGCCGGTGACCAGGCCGACGAGGACGGCCGCGCCCGAGGAGATGAGCGCGATCGTGCGGAGCTGGCCGACGGGGTGGGCCTGGGCGAGTCCGGCGAAGGTGAGGAGGACCTTCGGGGGGCCGACGACGGAGAAGAAGGTGATGAAGGCGGCGGAGAAGCTGAATACGTCCACTCGGGAATCATGGGGCGGTCGGGTGATTTCTCCCTTTTTTCCGGCTTCTGACCGCGCGGTGTCGAGAACCTCCCGTCGGCTCCGACTCTCCTGCGAGAGGCAGAACCGGACACGGACACGAGGAGGACGTCGTGAAGTACCTGATGATGGTGCAGGGTTCCCAGGCCGACTACGAGGCGATGGTGGGCCGCGGTTCCGCCGAGAGCCCCGCCTGGACCAAGGCGGATCTCCAGGCGATGTTCGACCACATGAACACGATCAACGCCGAGCTGACCGCCAACGGCGAGATGCTCGACGGCCAGGGCCTCGACTCCCCGTCCACGGCCCGCTTCGTGACGGTGGACGGCGACGGCAGGCCGGTCGTCACGGACGGCCCGTACGCGGAGACCAAGGAGGTCCTCGCCGGCTACTGGCTCCTCGACTGCGCCTCCCTGGACCGCGTCACGGAGATCGCCGCCCGGGTCGCCCGCTGCCCGGCCCCGGCCGGCGCACCGGAGTACGCGGTGGTGATCCGGCCGGTCGACGAGCGGGGTCCCCGCCAGGACTGAGCCGGGCGCGGTCCGTGGCCGGCCCTCAGTGGACCCCGTGGGGGCCGCCCGTGTGGTGCGGGGTGCCCCGGGGGACGAGGAAGGGAGCCGCCAGGGACGCCGCTGCCGCTGTGGCCGTGCACAGGGTGAAGGCCGTCGTGAAGCCCGTGACGGTGACGGGACCCGGGGCGGAGACCGCCGTCGTGGTGGTGAGGGCGAGGGTGGAGACCGCGGCCACGCCGATCGAGCCGCCCACCTCGTGGAAGGTGTTCACGATGCCCGAGGCGAGGCCCGCCTCGTGCGGGGTGAGGCCGAGGGCCGTCGTCGTCGCCGCGACGAAGACCGCGCCGAGGCCGAACGACGCCGTGGCCAGGCCCGGCAGCAGGGTGGCCCAGGGGTTGGCGCCCGGAGTGAGGAACGTCAGCGGCAGACACCCCAGGGCCGCCAGCGCCAGGCCGCCGGCCGCGCAGGCGCGCGGGCCCCTCGTCGTCACGAGGCGCGAGCCGAGGTGGGCGCCGATCGCGGTCGTGAGGGCGATCGGAAGGAAGAGGAGGCCGGTGCGGAGGGCCCCGAGGCCGTGGACGTGCTGGAGCTGCAGGGAGCCCAGGAAGAAGAACGAGATCAGCAGCGCGGTCGCGACCAGCATCAGGAACGAGCCCGCGACGACCGGGCGCCGCCTCAGCATCCCGAGGTCCATCAGCGGGGCCGCGCTCGCCCGCTCGACCGCGGCGAAGGCCCCGTAGAGCGCGAGCGCGCCGAGCAGCGGCAGCAGGGTCTCGGCGGAGGCCCAGCCGGAGTCGCCCGCCTGGACCAGGCCGTAGACGAGCGCGCCGGTGGCGGTGGTCACGAGGAGCGCGCCCGGGACGTCCAGCCGGCCGCCGCCCGTACGCCGCTGCCGCCCGTCCGCCGGCAGGACCCTCGGGAGCGCGGCCAGCAGGGCCAGGCCCACCGGGACGTTGACGTGGAAGACCCAGGGCCAGCCCGGGCCCTCGGTGAGGGCGCCGCCGAGTAGGACGCCGACGGCCGAGCCGGTGCCGCCGATCGCCGCCCACGCGCCGAGGGCCCTGGCCCGCTCGGCGCCGTGGAAGGCGGTCGTGACGAGGGCGAGCGCGGCCGGGGAGAGGAGCGCGGCGCCCACGCCCTGGGCGATCCGGCCGCCGAGCAGGACGGGGGCGCTCGCGGCGAGGCCGCAGGCGAGGGACGCGGCGGTGAAGAGCGCGAGCCCGGCCAGGAGGACGCGGCGGGCGCCCAGGGCGTCGGCGAGCCGGCCGCCGAGCAGCATGAGCCCGCCGAAGCACAGGGTGTACGCAGTGACGACCCAGGTCAGGGCCGTACGGCCGAGGTCGAGGTCGGCGGAGAGGGCGGGCAGGGCGACGTTCACGACGGTGACGTCGAGGACCAGCATGAACTGGGCCGCACAGATCAGCGCGAGGGCCGTCCAGCGGCGTGGATGCGTGGGGGCAGGGGTCGGTACGGCGATGTCGGTGGGCATAACTGAACTGTACGGCACAGTACAGTTGAACTCAACGGTACAGTTGACTTGGTACGGTTCGGGGCATGAACGCGCAGCCCGACCCCCCCAGGCCCGCACCCGGCGGAGCCCGCGCCGCCCGCAAGCGCCAGGCCGTCGTCCGGGCGGCCCGCGACCTCTTCCTCCACGAGGGCTTCGGCGTCGGCATGGACGCGATCGCCGCCGAGGCGGGCGTCTCCAAGGTCACCGTCTACAACCACTTCGGCAGCAAGGAAGCGCTCTTCACCGCCGTCGTCGCGGGCGCCCTCGACGAACCCCTGCACCAGGGCGCCGAAGGCCCCGACCTCTCCCGGCTGGCCGAGGCCGAGGACCTGCGCGCCGCCCTCACCGAGGCCGGCCACGCCTGGGCCCGCGCCGTACGGGCCGACGAGGAGGGCCGCGCGCTGCGCACCCTCGTCGCCACCGAGCTCCACCGCTTCCCCGAGCTGGGCCGCGCCTGGCGGGCCCACGGCCCGGCCGGCCACCACCCCGCGGTCGCGGACGCACTGCGCACCCTCGCCGACCGGGGACTCCTGGAGATCCCGGACCTGGAGGTCGCGGTGCTCCAGCTCTACTCGCTGCTCGTCTTCCCGCAGATGGTCTTCGAGCAGTACGGGACCGAGCTCGCCGAGGACCTGGCCGAGCGGCTCGTCGCCGACGGGGTCGAGATGTTCCTCCGCCGCTACGCCCCCTGAGCGAGCGGGGTCCGCCCGCGGCAGGTGTCATCCTTGGCCGTAGTCCCGCACGGGGGAGTAAATTACCCCCTGGGGTATCTGTGGAGGTATGGCTGTGGAACTCGATCTCGCGGGCGCGGAGCTCAAGGCGGTACTGAACCGGCTGCGCCGGGCCCAGGGCCAGATCTCCGGCGTGATCCGGATGATCGAGGAGGGCCGGGACTGCGAGGAGGTCGTGACCCAGCTCGCCGCCGCCTCCCGCGCCCTCGACCGGGCCGGGTTCGCGATCATCGCCACCGGGCTCCAGCAGTGTCTGACCGACATCGAGGACGGCCGGAAGGACGGCGAGGACCGCGAGGCCATGCGGGCCCGGCTGGAGAAGCTCTTCCTGTCGCTGGCGTAGAGCCGTAGGCGTGGAGCCGTAGGCGTGGACGCAGTTGGACGGCTGTGGACGCAGGCGGTTCCCGGAACGTCGATCACCCCCAGGGCATGCCCATGCCCTGGGGGTGATCGACGTTCCGGACCGTGCGGCCGCAGCCCCGGTCAGTCGTACAAGAAACCCCTTCAGTCCGCGAGACCCTTGAGCCGCTTCGCGATCCGCGTCAGGCGCGCGCCCTGGTAGCGGGCGGCCTGGAGGACGTTCTCCTCCGGGGCGCCGTTGGCGGCGGGGTGCGAGGTGCCGTAGGGGTTGCCGCCGGCCGCGTAGACGGACGGGTCGGTGAAGCCGGGCGAGACGATGACCGAGCCCCAGTGGTGGAAGGTGTTGTAGAGCGCGAGCAGCGTCGACTCGTTGCCGCCGTGGACGTTGTGGGCGCT
Organism: Streptomyces sp. NPDC015130; assembly: GCF_043080005.1. Lineage (NCBI taxonomy): Bacteria > Bacillati > Actinomycetota > Actinomycetes > Kitasatosporales > Streptomycetaceae > Streptomyces > Streptomyces sp. NPDC015130. The sequence continues at coordinate 95,114 of NZ_JBIBVC010000001.1, forward strand.
GGTGAAGGCGGTCGCGGGCTTGTCCGCCATGACGCCGCGCTGCCACAGGCCGCCCGAGGTGTCGACGTACTGCTTGAGTTGGGCGGCGACGTTCCCGAAACGGGTCGGGGAACCCAGCGCGTACGCGTCGGCCCACTCCAGGTCGTCCAGCGTGGCCGTCTCCACGTCACCGGTGGCGTCGACGTGGGCGCGCCAGGCCGGGTTCGCGTCGATGGCGGCGTCCGGGGCGAGCTCGGGGACCCTGCGCAGGCGCACCTCCGCACCGGCCTTCTCGGCACCCTCGGCGACGGCCTGGGCGAGCTGGTGGACGGCACCGGTGGCCGAGTAGTAGATGACGGCGACCTTCACGGACATGACGAACTCCCTCAACCGGATTACTTTCCGTTTCGATGGTTCGAGGTTAAGCGGATTGCTATCCGCTTTGCAAGGGCGGCAGGTATGCTCACATCGAGGACCTACCGAGGGGGAAACGGGCGACGGTCACACGGGCGTACAGGCGACAGGACAGGAGCCGGCAGATGAGCACGAGAGAACCGCGGACCGGGGACGCGGCCGCGACCCCGCCGCCCCCTGCACCCGCACCCGCACCCGCACCCGCACCCGCACCTTCCGCGTCCGCGCCGACTCCCCCGCCCGCGCCCCTGCCGGCCCTCGGCCTGCTCCCCACCGTCGGCGACGGCCCCGCCCCCGAGCGCGCCGATGCCGCCCGCAACCGGCGGAAGATCCTCGACGCGGCCGCCCGGATCGTCGCCGAGGACGGCCCCCAGGCCGTCACCATGAACCAGGTCGCCCACGCCAGCGGGATCGGCGTCGGCACCGTCTACCGCCGCTTCGGCGACGTCTCCCAGCTCCTGTGGGCCCTGCTCGACGACCGCGAGCGCCGGTTCCAGGAGGCCTACATGAGCGGCCCGCCGCCGCTCGGGCCCGGCGCCCCCGCCGCGGAGCGGCTCGACGCCTTCCTCGACGCGCTCGTCGACCGGGTCCGCGCACAGCGCGAGATCCTGCTCGCCGCCCACTCAGCCGCACCCCGGGCCCGCTACCACAGCGGCGCCTACCGGGTGATGCACACGCACATGACCCTGCTCATCGGCGAGTTGAGGCCCACATCCGACGCCACCCTCCTCGCGCACCTGGCACTCGCACCGTTCTCGCCGGACGTCATGCACCACCTGACGGTCGAGCAGGAGCTGTCGAGCGAGCGCCTCAAGGCCGGGGTACGGGAGCTGCTGACCCTGAGGGCCTGAGACGGGTTCCGACGCGTGGACGGCGCTGGACCCGGAGCGGGCCGCGGGCGCAGGATCGCGGCATGACCACGTACCTGATCCTGCACGGCTTCCAGAACCACCGTCCGCCGGGTCACTGGCAGCACTGGCTCGCCGGGGAGCTGCGGGCGCGCGGGCACGAGGTGCGCTATCCGCAGCTTCCCGAGGCGGACGCGCCCGTGCTCGACGACTGGCTCGCCGCGCTGACGGAGCACGGACAGCGGCCCGCCGACGGGGAGTTCGTGGTGCTCGCGCACAGCCTGTCGGTCCTGCTGTGGCTGCGGGCCGGGGCGCGGCGGCCGGAGGCCGACCGGGTGCTGCTCGTCGCCCCACCCTCGCCGGGCGTGACGGCGTCGATCCCGGAGATCGCGGCCTTCGCCGACGGCCTCGACCTCGCGGAGGAGGGTGTGCGCGCACGGCTCGTGTACGGGGACGGGGACCCGTACTGCCCCGAGGGCGCGGACGTCCACTACGGCACCCCGCTCGGCCTCGACACGGACCACGTCCCGGGCGGCGAGCACCTCAACCCCGGCTCGGGGTACGGGGAGTGGGCCTCGGTCCTGGAGTGGTGCGAGGACCCGGCCGTACGGATCAAGGGCCGGTAGCCCCACCGCAGGAGCGTCGCCGCCCGTAGGCTCGGGCGGATGCACCCCGAGACCGCACCGTACGACCAGGGCCTGCTCGACGTGGGCGACGGCAACCTCGTCCACTGGGAGGTCTCCGGCAACCCGGCGGGCCGGCCCGCGCTCGTCGTGCACGGCGGGCCCGGCTCCGGCTCCAACCCCCGCAGCCGCCGGTTCTTCGACCCGGAGGCCTACCGCGTCGTCCTCTTCGACCAGCGCGGCTGCGGGCGCTCCACCCCGCACGCGAGCGACCCGGCCGCCGACATGTCCGTGAACACCACCGCGCACCTGGTGGCCGACATGGAGCGACTGCGCGAGCACCTGGGCATCGAGCAGTGGCTGCTCTACGGCGGCTCCTGGGGCTCCACGCTGATCCTGGCGTACGCGGAGGCCCACCCCGAGCGCGTCACGGCGATCGTCGTCGCGGCCGTGACGACGACCCGCCGATCCGAGATCGCCTGGCTGTACGAGGGAGCCGGCCGCTTCTTCCCCGAGGCCCACGAACGCTTCCGCGCCGGGGCGCGGGCACGGCACGAAAGCGGTGACGACACCGCGCAAGGCCTGGTGGAGGCGTACTCCGCCCTGATGGGCCACCCCGACCGGGCCGTCCGGGAGAAGGCCGCGGCCGACTGGTGCGCCTGGGAGGACGCGGTCCTGTCCATGGAGGGCCAGGGCACCCCGTACACCGACCGGGTCGACGACACCCGGCTCGGCTTCGTACGGATCTGTGCGCACTACTTCGCCCACGGCGCCTGGCTCGCGGAGGGCGCGCTGCTCCGCGCCGCGCACCGGCTCACGGGCATCCCCGGCGTCCTGATCCAGGGCCGGCTCGACATGGCCGGCCCGCCCACCACCGCCTGGGAGCTGTCCCGCGCCTGGCCGGAGGCGGAACTGCACGTGGTCGAGGACGCGGGGCACCTGGGCGACCTGCGGACCGGCGAGCTGATCCTCGCGGCCCTGGACCGCTTCGCGAAGGAGGTCCCGAGAGGCTCCGAGCGCGCGGGAGGGTGAACCCACCGGGCGCGAGCCCGGCACCGGCGGGATGATCGAAGGATGAGTCCCAAGGCAGCCCCTGAGATCCATCTGGCCCAGCAGCCCGAGGCCGACGAGTTGCTCGGCCGCTCGCCGCTGGCCGCGCTCGTCGGCATGCTCCTGGACCAGCAGGTCCCGATGGAGTGGGCCTTCTCCGGCCCGTACACGATCGCCTCCCGTCTCGGGGCGGACGATCTCGACGCGCACGAGATCGCCGCCCGCGACCCGGAGGAGTTCGCCGCGCTGCTCTCCGAGAAGCCGGCCGTGCACCGCTATCCGGGGTCGATGGCCCAGCGGGTCCAGCAGCTCTGCCGCTTCCTCGTCGAGGAGTACGGGGGCGACGCCGAGGCCGTCTGGGCGGACGCGGCGAGCGGGAAGGAGCTGCTCGCGCGGCTCCAGGCGCTGCCGGGCTTCGGGAAGCAGAAGGCGCAGATCTTCCTGGCGCTGCTCGGCAAGCAGTACGGGGTACGGCCCCCGGGCTGGCGGGAGGCGGCGGGGGCGTACGGCGAGCAGGGCTCGTACCGCTCGGCCGCCGACATCACCGGGCCCGAGTCGCTGGCGAAGGTGCGCGCGCACAAGCAGGAGATGAAGGCGGCGGCAAAGGAGGCAAAAGCCGCCAAGGCGGGAAAATCGTCCGGGAATTGATAATTCCAGATGTCAATCCTGCTCAAGGCGAGAGGAATTACGCAGAACCTGTTCACAGAACCCCCCCGAGATCGCTAACTTCCCCTCAACCTCGTCCGTACCGGGAAGGACTTCTGTGAACGCAACCCAGCGACGCGCCGCAGCCATACTGGCCGCCGCCGCCATCGCCACCCCGCTGGTCCTCGCCTCTCCCGCCACCGCCGGCCAGGACCCCGCGGCCGCTCCGGCCCGCGATGCCGCAAAGCTGGCGAAGAAGCTGGTCCGCGAGACCACCGCACAGGGCGCCTTCAAGCACCTGCAGAAGTTCCAGGCGATAGCCGACTCGGCCGGCGGCCACCGCGCGGCCGGCTCGCTCGGCCACGACGCCTCCGCCGCCTACGTGTACACGCAGCTCAAGAAGGCCGGCTACGACGTCCGGTACCAGAAGTTCGAGTTCGAGTACACGCAGACGCTCGCCGAGAAGGCCTCCGTCGTCTCGCCCGCGCCCCGCACGCTCGACATCAAGGCGATGACGTACACCAAGTCCACCCCGGTCGGCGGCATCACCGCGGCCCTCGCGGCCGTGCCCGTCGACGCCGACGGCACCACCGGCTGCGAGCCGGGCGACTTCGCCTCCGGTACCTTCACCGGCAAGATCGCGCTGATCAAGCGCGGTGGCTGCACCTTCGCGGTCAAGCAGCAGAACGCCGCCGCGGCCGGTGCCGCCGCCGCCGTCATCTACAACAACACCGACGGCGCCCTCTCCGGCACCCTCGGCGACGCGACGGCCGGCAAGATCCCGACCGGTGGTCTCACCCAGGCCGAGGGCGCCCAGCTCGCCGCCGACCTCGCGAACGGCCCGGTCTCCCTCTCCCTGGAGATCCGCCAGCTCCAGGAGAAGCGTTCCACCAACAACGTCATCGCGGAGACCCGGGGCGGCAACGCCGCCAACACCGTGATGCTCGGCTCGCACCTCGACTCCGTCACCGCCGGCCCCGGCATCAACGACAACGGCTCGGGCTCCGCCGGTCTCCTCCAGGCCGCCCTGGAGCTGGCCGAGTCGAAGGACAAGGTCCGCAACAAGGTCCGCTTCGCCTGGTGGTCCGCGGAGGAGAACGGCCTCCTCGGCTCCGAGCACTACGTGAACACCCTCACGGAGCTCGACAAGAAGGAGATCAAGCTCTACCTCAACTTCGACATGATCGCCTCGCCGAACTACGGCCTGTTCGTGTACGACGGCGACAACTCCGACGGCGTCGGCGCGGGCGCGGGCCCCGAGGGCTCGGCCCAGCTGGAACGCGACATCAACGACTTCATGGACAAGCGCGGAGTCCCGCACGAGGGCACCGACTTCACCGGCCGCTCCGACTACGGCCCGTTCATCGAGGTCGGCATCCCCTCCGGCGGCACCTTCACCGGCGCCGAGGGCATCAAGACCGCGGGCCAGGCCGCCAAGTTCGGCGGCCAGGCCGGTGTCGCGTACGACGTGAACTACCACGCCAAGGGCGACGACATCAAGAACGTCAACATGACCGCCTTCGACGTGAACATCGACGTCATCGCCAACGCCGTGGGCACCTACGCCCACGACATCTCGTCCCTGCGCAAGCCGGTCGTCTCCGTCCCGACCACGGGCGACGCGGGCAGCGGCGGCGGCCTGCACGGCGACCACCACGAGGTCACCGAGTAGTCGGCCCCGTAGCCGTCCGGGCAGCCACCCGGCCGTCACCGCCTCCGGCGGGCCGTCCCGAAGATCGAGCGACTGATCTCCCGGCCCAGCTGGGTGCCGACCGACCGGGCCAGGGACCTGAAGATCCCGCTGCCCACCACCTGTTCGGTCAGCGAGGGCTCCTCCTTCTCCCGAGGAGCCCTCGCTGCGTCCCGCCGCCCCGCCTTCTCGGCCCTGGCCGCCTCCTCGGCGGCCACCTTGGCGGCCTCCTTGGCGTCCGCCGCCTCCAACGCCGCCTTCTCCGCCGCGAGCTGCTCGGCCGTCAGCTTCTCGTACGCCGACTCCCGGTCCACCGCCTCCGCGTAACGCCCGTACAGCGGCGACCCCTTCACCGCCGCGTCCAGGGCGGCCGCGTCGACCGGCCCCATCAGCGACTCCGGCGCCCGCAGCCGCGTCGCCGCCACCGGCGTCGGGGCGCCCCTCTCGCTCAGTACGGTGACCACCGCCTCGCCCGTGCCGAGCCCGGTGAGCACCTCCTCCAGGTCGTACGGCGACTTCGGGAAGGTCCGCACGGTCGCCTTGAGCGCCTTGGCGTCGTCCGGGGTGAAGGCGCGCAGCGCGTGCTGCACCCGGTTGCCGAGCTGGCCGAGCACGTCCGAGGGGACGTCCTTCGGGGTCTGCGTCACGAAGAAGACGCCGACGCCCTTCGAGCGGATCAGCCGCACCGTCTGCGTGATCGACTCCAGGAACGCCTTCGACGCCCCGTTGAACAGCAGGTGCGCCTCGTCGAAGAAGAAGACCAGCTTCGGCTTCTCCAGGTCGCCGGCCTCGGGCAGGTCCTGGAAGAGGTCCGCGAGCATCCACATCAGGAACGTCGAGAAGAGCTGCGGCTTGTCCTGCACCGCCGGCAGCTCCAGGACCGAGACGGTCCCCCGCCCGTCCGCCGCCGTCCGCAGGAACGCGGCGGTGTCGAAGTCCGGCTCCCCGAAGAAGTCGCCCGCACCCTGCTGCTCGAAGGCGGTGATCGACCGCAGGATCACCCCGGCCGTCACCGTCGACAGCCCGCCGATCCCCTTCAGCTCGGCCTTCCCGAGGTCCGAGACCAGGAAGGCCACGACCGCCCGCAGGTCCTTGAGATCGACCAGTTCGAGGCCCTTGGCGTCGGCGTAGTGGAAGATCAGGCCGAGCGACTGCTCCTGCGTCCGGTTGAGCTGGAGCACCTTCGACAGGAGCACAGGGCCGAAGCCGGTCACCGTGGCGCGCACCGGGATGCCGGGGCCGAGGCCCCCGAGCGCGTAGAACTCGCAGGGGAAGCCCGTACCCCGCCACTCCTGGCCGACCTGGGCGGCCCGCTCCCGCACCCGCTCGCCGTCCTCACCGGGCGCCGAGATCCCGGAGACGTCGCCCTTGACGTCGGCGAGGAAGACCGGCACCCCGTGCGCCGAGAGCTGCTCCGCGATCAGCTGGAGCGTCTTCGTCTTGCCGGTACCGGTGGCGCCGGCGACCAGACCGTGGCGGTTGAGCATCGGCAGCGGGATGCGGACCGGCGCGTCCGGGTGACAGACGCCGTCCCAGAGAAGCGCCCCCAGATCGAGCGCGGCGCCGTCGAAGGCGTACCCGGCGGCGATCTCGGCTGCGGGCCCCGCAAGGGGGGCGGGCGGCTGTGCGCTCTGCTCGCTGACGCTCATGACGACACCTTGATTTCGCTTTTGTCACGGTTCGCACCAGCATCCCATCGGCCTCGCGTGGCTGCGCCGGGAGCCGCTCGCCCGGTAGGCTTTCCGTGTGATCTTCAAGCGCATCGGAAACGGAAAGCCGTATCCCGACCACGGCCGGGAAAGCACCCGGCAGTGGGCGGACGTCGCGCCGCGCCCGGTCCGCCTCGACCAGCTGGTGACCACCAAGGGCCAGCTGGACCTGGAGACGCTGCTCGCCGAGGACTCCACCTTCTACGGCGACCTCTTCGCGCACGTCGTGAAGTGGCGCGGCGACCTCTACCTCGAGGACGGACTGCACCGCGCCGTCCGCGCGGCACTGCAGCAGCGCCAGGTGCTGCACGCCCGCGTCCTGGAACTCGACTGACGTTCCACCGCCGCTGACCCTTTCGGGGTCAGTTCGCCCCCATCCGGACGCGATCACATGATCATCAAGTAGGCATCGCCGACGGGCGGTATTACGCTGCGTTCATGAGCATGCTCACACCCCCCGGAATGGGCGGAAAGTACCGCATCACGGGGGATGTCTACCCGCGCATGCGCCGCCCCCACCGCCGGCGCAGGATCATCCTCGCGGCCGCGGCCTCCGTGGTCGTGCTCGGCGCGGCCGGCTGGGGCACGCTCCAGCTCGTCGACGTCTTCTCCGGCGACGAGGGCAGGAAGACGACCGCCGGGAAGCAGACCGACTGCAAACCCGCGCCCAAGGCGACGACCCCGCCCGCAGCGGCCCTTCCGAAGCCCGGCCAGATCACGGTCAACGTCTACAACGCGACCCCGCGCAGCGGACTCGCCAAGACGACCGCGGACGAGCTGAAGAAGCGCGGCTTCAAGGTCGGCAAGGTCGGGAACGCCCCCGCGGCCTTCGACAAGAAGGTCCCCGGCGCCGGACTGCTGCTCGGCGCGCCGACGGCCACCAAGGGCGCCTTCCCGGTCCTCGGCACCCAGCTCAAGGGCGCCACGACCAAGACGGACACCCGCGGCACGGCGGACGTGGACCTGATCATCGGGACGGCGTTCAAGACGCTGACCCCGAAAACAGCGGCGGACGCGGCCCTGGTCGCCCTGACCAAGCCCGCGCCCGTACCGACCGGAAAGTGCTGAGGGACTGCGCGTCCGCTGTTCGGCGGAGCCGGCAGCGTGACTACTCGGCGGAGCCGGCAGCGTGACTACTCGGCGGAGCCGGCAGCGTGACTACTCGGCGGAGCCGTACATGCGGTCGCCCGCGTCGCCCAGGCCCGGGACGATGTAGCCGTTCTCGTTGAGCCGCTCGTCGACCGAGGCCGTCACGACGGTCACCGGCGTGCCCGCGAGCTCGCGCTCCATGATCTCGACGCCCTCCGGGGCGGCGAGGAGCACGACCGCGGTCACGTCGTCGGCGCCGCGCTTGATCAGCTCGCGGATCGCCGCGACCAGCGTGCCGCCGGTCGCCAGCATCGGGTCCAGGACGTACACCTGGCGGCCCGAGAGGTCCTCCGGCATCCGCGTGGCGTAGGTCGACGCCTCCAGCGTCTCCTCGTTGCGGATCATGCCCAGGAAGCCGACCTCGGCCGTCGGGAGCAGCCGGACCATGCCGTCGAGCATGCCGAGCCCGGCACGCAGGATCGGCACCACCAGCGGACGCGGGTGCGAGAGCTTCACACCGGTCGTGGGGGTCACGGGGGTCTCGATGTCGACCTGCTCGGTCCGGACGTCCCTGGTGGCCTCGTAGGCGAGCAGGGTGACCAGCTCGTCGGCGAGACGGCGGAAGGTCGCGGAGTCCGTGCGCTTGTCGCGCAGGGTGGTGAGCTTGTGGGCGACCAGAGGGTGGTCGACGACGTGGAGACGCATGACTCAACAGTAGCCCGCCGCGCACTGGCGTCGACCCACGCCACTGGGGGAAGGTGGGGGCACAGGGACCCAGCGATGGGGTGGTGTGGCAGATGCCCGACCTGGAAGAACCGGCCGAGAACGCCGCCGAGGGGGCGGCCGACCGGCAGGCACCGGAGACCGACGCGGAGCGCCGCAGGCGCCGCGCCCAGTTCCTCCGCGAACTGAACGAGGCCAAGGCGCTGCGCGAGCGCGTGCAGCCACGGCGAGCCCGCGCCGCGCGGATGCGCCAGGCGATGCGCATGAGGACGTTCCGCTGGTGAGGCCGCCGGGCGCGGCCCGCCGTGCGCCCCCCGTGTGCGCCGGGGTCGCACGCCCGCCCGATGGCGGTGCCCTTCAGACTGATGCACGACTCAAGAGCCGAAGACCTCTCCTGATCGCCCTGTTTCTGTCACGATGCCGATTGGGCGGGGCATCAGGAGCGCGCCGCCGGAACGTCACACCTCTGATCAGTGGGAGAGAGTCAGGTGTACTTCGCCGCACTGCTCGCGCGCACCGAAGACGGGTGGGAAGCGAGCGACACGGAGCTCGACGACGTGGAGACCCTGTCGGATCTGGCCGAGCTCGCCCGTGAGGCCTCGGACGACGACACGGTGATCGTCTACATCGAGCAGGAGGACGCGTGGTTCGGGATCGTCCGGATCGAGGGTGAGGAAGACCCTCGGATCTACGTCTCGGACGGCGCCGCCGCCGCCCGTTCCTCGTACGGGGAGATCCTCACCCGGGAGATCCTCGGCGACGACCTCGACGCCGAGCTCGACGAGCTGGAGTCGCTGGACCTGGACGGCACGGAGGACGGGGAACCCCTCGCCGACGACGCCGACCACGACGACGAGCCGGCCGGTGCCGCGGCCGAGGCCGTGCCGTCCGCGCCCGTGGGCGACGTGCTGGTCCTCGCGGACCTCGGACTCTCGGAGCGCGAGCTCCGGGCGCTCGACACCGACGCGCTGGCGGTGATCGCGGACGCGCTGGGCGCCGCGGAGGTCCTGGAGGCCGTCCGCTAGTGCCGCACGCCGTACCCGCACACGACCCGTCGACCGCGCACGGGCCCGGACCCGGGCCCGAACCGGTGCGCGATCCCGTACGCGATCCCTGGCGGGACGCCATGCGGCTCGCTCTCGCCGAGGCCGACGCGGCCGTGCCCGCCGGTGACGTACCGGTCGGCGCGGTCGTGCTCGGCCCGGACGGCGCCGTCCTCGCCCGCGCGCACAACGAGCGGGAGGCGGCCGGCGACCCGACCGCCCACGCCGAGGTCCTCGCCCTGCGGCGGGCGGCCGCGGCGACCGGGGAGTGGCGCCTGACGGGCTGCACGCTCGTCGTGACCCTGGAGCCGTGCGTGATGTGCGCCGGCGCCCTCGTCCAGTCGCGCGTCGAGCGGGTGGTGTTCGGCGCGCTCGACGAGAAGGCGGGCGCGGCGGGCTCGCTCTGGGACCTCGTACGGGACCGGCGTCTCAACCACCGCCCCGAGGTGATCCACGGCGTGCTCGGCGAGGAGTGCGCGGAGCAGCTGACGGCCTTCTTCCGCACCCGCTGACCCCCGCTCCGACCTGGTCTTCGATACGGATTTCATCGCAGCGCCAACTTCGGCTAAGCTCTCTCTCGGTAGCGTGTCCGAGCGGCCGAAGGAGCTCGCCTCGAAAGCGAGTGTGGGGAAACTCACCGAGGGTTCAAATCCCTCCGCTACCGCTTCGATCGAAGGGCCCGGTGCATCAGCACCGGGCCCTTCGGCGTACCCCGGGCGCCTGTGGGCGCGGAGCTTCGTGGGCGCGTACGGGAATGGCCCCGGTCCGCGCTCGGGGCGTGGGCCGGGGCCTTCTCCGTAGGACGGGGGGAACGGCATCGGGGGGACAAGCCGCTCCCCCCGACGAGAACCGGTCCTACAAGCCCTGCGCCGCAGTCAGGGGGAAGCTCGCGGCGCGGACCCCGCAGTGCGGGCCGGTTCCGGCAAGCCCTGCGGATTCCTGCCAGATCCGCCGGGCTCGACATCCATCCTGCGCGCCCGTCACTCTTCCGGGGGGCGGCAAAAGGCCTCGATCTCCGGGCCCTTGGTCCATAAAGGCTCGGTTAGAGTGGCGCGGTCGTACGGCGGGGGACAGGGGAGGGCTGAGCAGTGGTGCAAGCGAAGAAGGTCGCGCTGTACGCGGTCGTGGTCTTTGTGCTGTACACGATCGTCACGTCCCCCTCCAGAGCGGCCGATCTCGTCCAGGTAGGGTTCGAGGGCATTTCCAGCGCCGCCCAGGGTGTCGGCGAGTTCATGACCGAACTCATCAACTAGGAGCCCTTCGTGATCCGCCATCTGGTCCTCTTCAAGCTCAACGAAGGAGTCGAGCGCGACGAGCCGCGCGTCGTCGCCGGCGTCGAGGCCTTCCGCGCTCTCGGTGAGCAGATCCCGGAGCTGCGGTTCTGGGAGTGCGACTGGAACATCACCGACCGGCCGATCGCCTACGACTTCGCGATCAACTCCGCCGTCGAGGACAAGGACGCCCTCCAGCGCTACCTGGAGCACCCCGCGCACCAGGCGGGTGTCGCCCAGTGGCGCGAGTTCGCCACCTGGGTGATCGCGGACTACGCCTTCTAGCCACACCTCCACCGGGGCCCCCCGCCGTCATGGCGGGGGGCCTCGCGGGTTTCTGGCCTCCCCTTTTTGCTCCAACATGCCCTCAACACGTGGCTATACGGTGCTTGCACACAGTGGACATGTCTTGTGATGCTATGACCGCTTTTGACGGATGAGTTGACCGTTGTTGACCCAGTCGACCAGCAACACCAGCCAAAGGGGTGGCGTGAACGTGCCGGCCAGTACAGCGCCTCAGGTCCCGCCCCAGCACGAGGCAGGTGCGGCGGAGACCCCGCGCCCCCGCCCACAGAGCACCCGCGGCGCCGACACCCGCGCCCTCACCCAGGTGCTCTTCGGGCAGCTCAAGCACCTGGAACCTGGCACCCCGGAGCACCACCGGGTGCGCGGGGCCCTCATCGAGGCCAACCTGCCGCTCGTGCGGTACGCGGCGGCCCGCTTCCGCTCGCGCAACGAGCCGATGGAGGACGTCGTCCAGGTCGGCACCATCGGTCTGATCAACGCGATCGACCGCTTCGACCCCGACCGGGGCGTGCAGTTCCCGACCTTCGCCATGCCGACCGTCGTCGGCGAGATCAAGCGATACTTCCGCGACAACGTCCGGACCGTGCACGTGCCGCGCCGGCTCCACGAGCTGTGGGTCCAGGTGAACGGCGCCACGGAGGACCTCACGACCGCCCACGGCCGCTCCCCCACGACCGCGGAGATCGCCGAGCGGCTGCGGATCGGCGAGGACGAGGTGCTCGCCTGCATCGAGGCCGGACGGTCGTACCACGCGACCTCCCTGGAGGCGGCGCAGGAGGGCGACGGGCTGCCCGGGCTGCTCGACCGGCTCGGTTACGAGGACCCCGCGCTCGCCGGCGTGGAGCACCGGGACCTCGTACGGCACCTGCTCGTCCAACTGCCCGAGCGCGAGCAGCGGATCCTGATGCTGCGCTACTACAGCAATCTGACCCAGTCTCAGATCAGCCAGGAGCTCGGCGTCTCGCAGATGCATGTGTCAAGGCTCCTCGCCCGCAGCTTCGCGCGTTTGAGATCCGCAAACAGAATCGAGGCGTAACCGGAACGGGTAGACCACTTCGAAACGATTCTGCGGCGCCCCAAATGCCGTACACCCCTTGTTTCCTGCGGAAATGCGCCGTCTTCTTGTCGACAAGTCACTACAGCGTGTTGCCGACATGTGACATTCTGCTGGAACCGAGTTTGCCGCAGCCCCGCCGCCGGTATTCAGGTGGAGGCTGCGTTCCTCAGATGGTCGCGGCCACCGCGACCGTCCGCGACCTCAAGGGGGTGGCATGTCCACAGAACTGGGCAGCTCGAAGGTGCTCACGCTCACGCCCGTTCCCGTGCCCACGCAGACGACGGCTCCGACCGCGGCCGAACGCCCCGCGGCGAGCTCCGCGGAGACCGTCGCGGAGAGCGCCGTCGACACCGTGGCGACCACGGCTCCGCCGCTGCCCGCCACGCCCGGCGCCCTCGACACCCGCACCCTCTCGCGCTCCCTGTTCCTGCGGCTGCGCGCCCTCGACACCGAAGGCGCCGCCGCCGACAGCCCGGAGCGGACGTACGTCCGCGACACCCTCATCGAGCTCAACCTCCCCCTCGTGCGGTACGCGGCGGCCCGCTTCCGCTCCCGTAACGAGCCGATGGAGGACATCGTCCAGGTCGGCACCATCGGCCTGATCAAGGCGATCGACCGCTTCGACTGCGAACGGGGCGTGGAGTTCCCGACGTTCGCCATGCCGACGGTCGTCGGCGAGATCAAGCGCTTCTTCCGCGACACCTCGTGGTCGGTGCGCGTGCCGCGCCGGCTCCAGGAGCTGCGGCTCGCCCTCACCAAGGCCAGCGACGAGCTCGCGCAGAAGCTCGACCGCTCCCCCACGGTGCCCGAACTCGCCGCCGTGCTCGGGGTCTCGGAGGAGGACGTCGTCGACGGCCTCGCCGTCGGCAACGCCTACACGGCCTCGTCCCTCGACTCCCCCTCGCCCGAGGACGACGGCGGCGAGGGCTCGCTCGCCGACCGCCTGGGCTACGAGGACACGGCCCTCGAAGGCGTCGAGTACCGCGAGTCCCTCAAGCCGCTGCTCGCCAAACTGCCGCCCAGGGAGCGGCAGATCATCATGCTGCGCTTCTTCGCCAACATGACCCAGTCGCAGATCGGCGAGGAGGTCGGCATCTCCCAGATGCACGTCTCGCGGCTGCTCACCCGCACGCTCGCCCAGCTGCGCGAGGGCCTCATCTCCGACTGAACTTCTCGAAAGTCCGGCATTGTTGACGGTTCGTCAGCCAGACTTGGCCCATGAGGCGAAGGAAGCCGGGACCGGGACTCGTGACGGTGGCGCTCTGCCTCGGCGGAGCGCTCACCGCCTGCGGCGGCGGCGGAGACGGCGAGGGGTACGCGGCGGTCGGCGCCGGCCCCTCCCCCAAGGGCGCGGTCACCCCCTCGGGCGCGGTCACCCTGGTCCCCCTGGACGGCCCCACGGCGAGCGGGACGACCTCCAGCACCTCGTCGCCGGCGCCGGCGCCCTCGTCGTCGGATGCGGCGGGCGGGGGTGGGACCCCTCCCTTCGGCGGTCCGGGCTCTTCCGGTACGAGGCCGGGTACGGCTCCGACCACCTCGGCACCGGGCCGCCCCGACACCGGCACCGGTTCCGGCTCTGATTCCGGATCCGGGTCCGGCTCTGGTTCCGGCTCTGGTTCCGGCTCCGGTTCCTCCGGTACGGCTCCGGGGTCCGGCGACGGTGCCCCGCCGCGTACCCCCACCACCGCCCCCGGGACCAGGCCCGCCCCCGGCACAGGCGGTCCCGGCCCCGGCCCCACGTCCGCCCCGCCCTCGACGCCGGGCCCGACGTCCCCCACTCCCCCGGCGACCACGCCCGCGCCCGCCTCCCTGACCGTCTCCGAGCCCGTCCTCGCCGACGGCGACCGGCGCTGGTGCGAGCGCGTGACCGTCACCTTCCGCAACACCGGTGGCACGGCGGCCCGTTCGGGCACGGTCACCTTCGACACGCACATCATCGGCGCCCTCGGCGTCGACTGGCGGACGATCACCTCCCACCAGCCCCTGCCCGGCCCGATCGCCGCGGCGGCGGCACGGACGCAGACGTACACCGTGTGCGTGGAGTCCTGGCGGGTGCCGCTGGGCATGCGGATCGACACCCAGCGGGTCACCGTCAGCTGGCAGTGACCGGGAAGCTCACCCCGGTCAGGCTCTCCGACACCTCCCACAGCCGTCGCCCGGTGGCGGCGTCGGCCGCCGCGTCCGAGAGGCGCACGCGGGCCGGGGCGCCGCGCAGCTCGCCCATGCCGCCCGGACCGATGAACTCGCCGCCCACCACGGTCGGGTCGGTGGCCGCGTACAGCTGGGACAGCGCGCCCCGCTCCGGGGACTGGGCGATCAGCGGGTTGCCGATGCCGCCGAAGAGCAGCCGGGTCAGCCCGCTCGTGTCCCGGGTCTGAAGCCTCGTGGCGGTGTAGCCGGGGTGCGCGAGGACGCTGCGGACCGGGCTGGCGTACGCGGTGAGGCGGCGGTGGAGCACCCGGCCGAAGACGGCGTTCGCGAACTTCGACTGGTTGTAGAAGGCCATGGGTGCGTAGCCGCGCTCACCGCCGAGGTCGTCGAAGCGCAGGCTGCCCCGTCGGTGGTTGATCGAGCTGACGGTGACCACCCGGGGGTCGCGGCCGGCGGCGAGCAGATCGAGGAGCAGCCCGGTGAGCGCGAAGTGGCCGAGGTGGTTCGTGGCGAACTGCAGCTCGTGACCCTGTGCGCTCAGGGTCCGGGGCGGCGCCATGACGCCCGCGTTGTTGACGAGCACCTCGAGGTGGCGGTGCTCGTCGCGCGTCCGCGGCGACGGGGAAGCCTGCACGCGTCGGAAAAGCAGAGGTGGGCCGGGTCCGCGTGACGCGGATCCGGCCCACCGGAGTGTGCGGGGGCGGAGAGACGAGCGGTCGGCCCAGGGCCGGAGGCCACGGGCCGAGCGGTCAGCCCAGGGCGAGCCAGGCGACGGCCGCCAGGATGACGATCACCGCGACGACGCCGGCGATCAGGCCGACGCGCGGCCCGGCCGAGGCGGGGGCCGCGGTCTGCGGCTGGCGCTGCTGCGGAGCCTCGTCGACGAAGGCGCGGAACATCTGGGTGCTGCCGGCGGGGTCGTAGCCGCCCTCGGGGCCCTGCCCCTGGGGGGCGTGACCCTGCGGGACGTAACCCTGGGGGCTCTGGTGGTCGTAGCCCTGCGGACCCTGACCCTGGGAGCCGTAGCCCTGAGGGGCCTGGCCCTGGGAGCCGTAACCCTGCGGGGCCTGACCCTGGGGGCCGTAACCCTGGGGGCCCTGGCCCTGGGAGCCGTAACCCTGAGGGCCCTGGCCCTGGCCGTACGGTGCTTGGGGGTTGTGTGCCATGAGCCGGACCCTAGCGAAGTCCAGGTGGGCGGCCCAAGCCCGTCGCCCTCACCCTCGGCCCCGACCGCCCTTTGCCGATTCTTTAGCGCCGTTTGACCGATTTAGTTTGCCTGAAGCAACCATCCATCTCTATCGTTGCCCTAAGCAACAACATCCATGGAGTGTCCGATGGGTCCGATGGACAGAGGCAAGCGCTACGAGAACCTCGCCCGCCAGGTGAGCGCGATCGGAGCGGTGAAGCGCGGACTCGCGCGTACCCTGCCCGCCGAATGCCCCGGCGGGTCCGCCGTCGTCCTCGCCCTGCTCCACCACCACGGGGACATGCGGATCGGCCGCATGTCCGAGCTGATGGCCGTCGACGTGTCGGTCAGCAGCCGCCACGTGGCCCACACCGTGGACCGCGGCTGGGTCGAGCGACTGCCCGACCCCGCCGACAGACGCTCCCGCATCCTCCACCTGACCCCCGCGGGCGAGTCCATGCTCGCCGTCCTCGACCGACGGCTGACGGACATGCTCGCCCACACCCTCGCCGAGTGGTCCGACGACGACGTCGAACTGCTCACCGACCTGCTCGCCCGCCTCCGCGACTCCTTCGGGGACTGCCGGGCCCACCACGCTTGAGAACGAAGGAAGTTGATGGCAACCACCACACCTGCCACCGGTGTGCGCGGCGAGAGCGCCCCACCGGGGGACACCACCACCGGAGCCCCGATGACGCACCGGCAGATCATGGAGGCGCTCTCCGGTCTGCTGCTCGGCATGTTCGTCGCCATCCTGTCCTCGACGATCGTCTCCAACGCCCTCCCCCAGATCATCACCGACCTGGGCGGCGGCCAGTCCGCGTACACCTGGGTGGTCACGGCCGCCCTCCTGGCCATGACCGCGACGACCCCGCTCTGGGGCAAGCTGGCCGACCTCTTCTCCAAGAAGCTGCTCGTCCAGACAGCCCTCGTCATCTACGTCGCGGGCTCGGTCGTCGCCGGACTCTCGCAGAGCACCGGCATGCTCATCGCCTGCCGTGTCGTCCAGGGCATCGGCGTCGGCGGTCTGACCGCCCTCTCCCAGATCATCCTGGCCGCGATGATCGCCCCGCGTGAGCGCGGCCGCTACAGCGGCTACCTCGGCGCGACCTTCGCCGTCGCCACCGTCGGCGGCCCGCTGCTCGGCGGCGTCATCACCGACACCGACTGGCTCGGCTGGCGCTGGTGCTTCTACGTGGGCGTGCCCTTCGCGATCATCGCGCTGATCGTCCTGCAGAAGACCCTGAACCTCCCCGTCGTGAAGCGCCAGGTCAAGGTCGACTGGGCGGGCGCCTTCTTCATCAGCGCCGCCGTCTCCCTGCTCCTCGTCTGGGTCACCTTCGCGGGCGACAAGTACGACTGGATGTCCTGGCAGACCGCCGTCATGGTGCTCGGTTCGCTGGCGCTCGGCGGCATCTTCGTCCTCGTCGAGTCGAAGGCGAGCGAGCCGATCATCCCGCTCCGCCTCTTCCGCAACCGCACGATCACCCTGGCCTCGCTCGCCTCGCTCTTCGTGGGTGTCGCGATGTTCGCCGGCACGGTCTTCTTCAGCCAGTACTTCCAGCTGGCGCGGAACGAGTCGCCGACGATGTCGGGCGTCCTCACCATCCCGATGATCGGCGGCCTGTTCGTCTCCTCCACCGTCTCCGGCCTGATCATCACCAAGACCGGCAGGTGGAAGGCGTGGCTGGTCAGCGGTGGCGCCCTGGCCGCCGGCGGGCTCGGGATGCTCGGCACGATCCGCTACGACACGACGTACTGGCACATCGCCGTCTTCATGGCGGTCCTCGGCCTCGGACTCGGCATGATGATGCAGAACCTCGTGCTCTGCACCCAGAACCAGGTCGACCCCGCCGACCTCGGCGCCGCCTCCTCCGTCGTCACCTTCTTCCGCTCCCTCGGCGGTGCGGTCGGCGTCTCGGCGCTGGGCGCGGTCATGGCCCACCGCGTCACGGACTACGTCAAGGAGGGCATGGCCGAGCTCGGCCCGAAGGCCGCGGCCGCCATGGGCCAGAGCGGCTCGGGCGGCGGGATCCCGGACATGGACAAGCTGCCGGTCCCGATCCGCACGGTCATGGAGAGCGCGTACGGACACGGCGTCGGCGACGTCTTCCTCTACTCGGCACCGTTCGCGCTGCTCGCCTTCGTGGTGACCCTGTTCATCAAGGAGGTCGCCCTGAAGAGCAGCTCGGTGACGGCCGACGAGGCCTGAGGCCCGGAGCCTGAGAGTTCAGGTCTTACAGAGACTCCCGGCCGCGCTTCGAGCGGAGGCGCGGCCGGGTCGGGTACGGAGCGGCGGGCAGGGGACGGCCCGCCGCTCCGTCATCTCTCCGTACGGTCGTCGGCGCGGTGCTCCGCCTCCTCGGCCTCGCGCGCGACCATCACCTCGATCCCGGCGATGAGGACGTCCAGGGCGTAGGCGAAGTCGCGGTCCCAGATGGCGGTGACACTGCCGTGCGAGGCCCGCTCGTCGAGGACCTCCTTCAGGCCCTCGGCCCGCGCCTCGAACTCGGGATCGTCCCGGAAGGCCTTGATGGAGTCCACGTAGAACTCGTCCTGCGACATGCCGGCCTCCGCCGCGCGCCGGCCGAACTGGGACTCGATCGTCCCGTAGCCGTACACGAACTGGAAGACCGCCGACATCGCGCTCGGCCGGCGCTCCAGCGGGAGGCCGGTGTCCCGGATCGCCTCGTGGATCTTCTGCCCGACGGCGACCGAGTTCGGGCCGATGTTCAGGTACTGCCCCGCGCTCGGCGACATCCACGCGTGCCGGACCAGCATCCTCCGGTACTCCATGGCCAGGACGCGGACCCGCTCCCGCCAGTCCCGGGCGGCGTCGACCGCCGCGAGGTCGACCTCGCCGTAGACGCTGTCCATGGCGAACTCGATGATGTCGTCCTTGGTGTCCACGTACCAGTAGAGGGACATGGCGGTGACGCCGAGCTCGGTCGCGAGCTTGCGCATCGACAGCTTGGCGAGGCCCTCCTCGTCGAGCATCCGGATCGACGTGGAGACGATCCTGTCCCGGTCGAGCCCGGCGGGGCCGCCCCCACTGCGGGCGGCCCTCTCCTCCAGCCAGACGCTGGAGCGCGCCGGGTCCTTGGCCCGATCGGCTGCCTTGACCATCGCGTTCCTCCGTCTGTCAGCTGTCCGTGACCATGCTAGGCAGCGATGGGCTGCTCGGCGGCCGGGTTCCCCTCGGCCTGCTCGGCCCGTTCGGCCCGCCTCAGGAGGGCCGCGGCGAGCAGTCCGCCGGCGAGCACGGCGATCGCGCCGACCAGCTGGCTGGTCTGGAGGCCGGAGGCGAAGGCCTCGGAGATCTCCTGGCGCTCGGCCTCGCTGCCCGCGGCGGCGAGCGCGGCCGGGAGGGAACTCGCGGTGACGGCGACCAGCGCGGCGAAGCGGGCGTTGAGCACGGCTCCGAGGACGGCGACGCCGAGGCCGTTGCCGAACTCGGCGAGGGTGCCGTTCACCCCGGCGCCGACGCCCGCCTTCTCCGGCGGGATCGAGCTCATGATCGCGTTGGCCATGGCGGGGTTGGAGACGGCGAGGCCGGTGCCCATCAGGACCAGGCCGAGGAGCATGCCCCAGTAGGTGCCCTCGGTGCCGCCGCCGATCAGCGCGATCGAGCCGAGTCCGGCCGCCACCAGGGTCATGCCGACGACCACGGTGACCGGGGTGCCGAGCTTCATCACGATCCGCGGACCGACACCGGTGAGGTTGAGCGCCACGACGGTCAGCGCGAGCGGCGCCATGCGGAGGCCGGCTTCGAGCGGCTCGTAGCCGAGGACGAACTGCAGGTGCTGGGTGAGCAGGAAGAGCGAGCCCCCCATGCCGAACATGACCAGGATCGCGCCGGCGACCGCGCCCACGAACTTCTGGTTGCGGAAGAAGTGCATGTCGAGCATCGGGTACGGGGTCCGCAGCTCCCACAGGGCGAAGGCGGCCAGGACGACGACGCCGATCGCGGCCGGGACCAGCACCTCGGTGGAGGTCCAGCCGTGCTCCGGTCCGGTGATGATCGCGTACACGGCGGCGGTCATGCCGATGGTGGAGAGCAGCGCGCCGAGCAGGTCGGGGCGGTCGCCCTGCGGGTTCTTCGACTCCGGTACGAGCTTGAGGACGGCGACCAGGCCGACGAGCGCGACCGGGATGTTGATGAGGAAGATCATTCCCCACCAGAAGTGCTCGATGATGACGCCGCCGATCAGCGGTCCCGCGGCGAAGCCGAGCGAACCGACGGTGGCCCAGAGCGCGATGGCCTTGACCCGCTCGGAGTCGTCGAAGATCTGCATGACGACGGCGAGGGTGGTGGTCATGAGGAGCGCGCCGCCGACGCCCATGCCCGCGCGGGCCGCGATGAGCTGGGTGGTGGAGTCGGCGAGGCCGGCGGCGAGCGAGCCGAGGCCGAAGAGCGCGAGGCCGGCGGCGAGGAGCTTCTTGCGGCCGTAGCGGTCGGCGGCGTTGCCCGCGCTGAGCAGGAGGCCGGACTGGACGAGCGAGTACGCGTTGATCATCCACTGGATGTCGGTGGTGCTTGCGTCGAGCTCGGAGGTCAGCGAGGGGATCGCGACGCTGAGCACGGTGTTGTCGAGCAGCACGGTGAGCTGGGCCAGGCAGATGACGCCGAGGATCAGCCAGCGCTGAGGGTGGCCGCCGGTGGGCTTGGCCGGGGCGTTCGACGCCGTCATGGGCAGGACTCCTTGTACGGTGTACGGGGCTTGTGTCGTACACCGTACAAGGACTCTCGTACGGTGTATAGCGATTACTTCGACTTGGTCAGGTCGTAGAAGGTGGCGCCGCCGACGGTGACCTTCTCGAAGGACTCCGAGACCCAGGCGGCGATCTCCGAGTTGCCGCCGCCGGGGCCGCCGCCCATGCGGCCGGCGCCCGTCCGGGCGCCGGTCTGGTCACCGCCCGTCTGGCCGGCGCCTTCGCCGGTGCCGCCCTCGCTGCCGCCGATGAAGTAGTGGATCTTGCCTTCGGCGACGTACTGCTGGAACTGGGCGAGCGTCGGGGACGGGTCGCTGCCGTTGAAGCCGCCGATCGCCATCACGGGCTTCTCGGTGGCGAGCTGGTAGCTGGCCGCGTTCTGGGCGCCGACGGTGGCCGCGACCCAGGTGTAGTCGCCGGCGTCCGCGAGGAGCGCGGCCCTCGCCTCCGCGCCGACGGAGGCGCCGTTGAGGAGACCGCCCATGCCGCCACCGCCGGGACGGCCTTCACCGCGGGAGGCGCCCTGGGGCATGCCGGGCATGCCCTGGGGGACGCCCTGGGGCGGGGTGCCGCCGCCCGTACCGCCGGGCATCCACCCTTGGCCCTGACCCTGCCCGCCGGGCATCTGCCCCTGCCCACCGGGCAGCTGACCGCCTTGGCCTTGGCCTTGGCCTTGGCCTTGGCCGTCCTGTGGCATCGCCCCCATCTGGAACATCCGGCCGCCGCCCGGACCGCCCCGGCCGCCCATCGCGCCGCCCGCCGGGCCGGCCGTGACGATCGAGCCCTGGTGTCCGGAGCCCAGCGTCTCCCAGGTGTACGCGAACGGGCCCGCGAGTCCCGCCGCGAGGCCGAGGCCCGCCAGTGCGAGCCCGAACCGGCGGTCGGTCCGTCCCGCGAACAGCAGCCCGAGCGCGGCCACCGCGCCCGCCACCAGAACCGTCCAGCGCAGCCACGGCAGCCAGTCGGGCGTCCGGCCGAGGAGCGACCACGACCACCAGGCCGTCACCGCCACCGTCAGCGCGAGGGCCGCCGAGGCGGGCCACCGCGTGCGCTCCTCCCAGAGCACCGCCGCGCCCATGCCGACGAGCGCCGCGAGGTACGGGGCCAGGGCCACCGTGTAGTACTCGTGGAAGATGCCGGCCATGAAGCTGAAGACGGCGAGCGTGATCAGCAGCGAGCCGCCCCACACGAGGAACGCCGAGCGGGCCGTGTCCGTCCGGGGCGCCCGCCGGGTGACGACGAGCCCCGCGACGAGCAGGATCAGCGCCGCCGGGAGCAGCCAGGAGATCTGACCGCCGACCGCGTCGTTGAACATCCGGCCGATCCCGGTCTCGCCCCAGCCGCCGCCCTGGCCGCCGCGACCGCCGCCGCCGACGCTGCCGGTCTCGTTGCCGTTGATCCGGCCGAGGCCGTTGTAGCCGAAGGTCAGCTCAAGGAAGCTGTTGTTCTGCGAGCCTCCGACGTACGGGCGGGAGGCCGCCGGCCACAGCTCGACCAGGGCCACCCACCAGCCCGCCGACACGAGCATCGCGAGCCCGCCGAGGGCTAGCCGGCCGAGCCGCTTCCCGAGCCCGCCGGGCGCGCAGACCAGGTACACGAGCGTGAGCGGCGGCAGGATCAGGAAGGCCTGGAGGGTCTTCGCGAGGAACGCGAACCCGAAGGCCACGCCCGCCCACAGCAGCCACTTCGCCGCGCCCTCGTCCTGCTCCAGGGCGCGCAGCACGCAGTACACCGCGACCGTCATGAGCAGCGCGAGCAGCGCGTCCGGGTTGTTGAAGCGGAACATCAGCGCGGCGACGGGGGTCAGCGCGAGGACCGCGCCCGCGACGAGCCCGGCGCCCGCGCCGAACCGGCGCCGGACGGCCGCGTAGAGCACGGCGACCGTGGCCACGCCCATCAGCACCTCGGGCACGAGGATCTGCCAGGAGCCGAGGCCGAAGAGGCGGACGGAGAGCGCCATCGGCCAGAGGGCGGCCGGGGGCTTGTCGACGGTGATGGCGTTGGCCGCGTCGAGGGAGCCGAAGAAGAAGGCCTTCCAGCTCTCGCCGCCGGCCTGGACGGCTGCGGAGTAGAAGGAGTTGGCGTAGCCGGAGGCGCTCAGGTTCCCGAGGTAGAGCGCGGTGGTCACGGCGAGCAGGCCGAGGAAGGCGGGCCGGACCCAGGGGGCGTCCTCGGGGCGGCCGCGCCACAGCCGGGTGAGCCGGCCGGTGCGGGGCGCCGAGTGGACGGCGGTCGACAGGGTGGTCATCGTTCGTTCCTTGCTGAGGCGCGGTCCGGGAAGACCCAGAGCCGGAAGAGGAGGAAGCGCAGGACCGTCGCGGCGAGGTTGGCGACGATCAGGACGGCGAGCTCCGTGGAGTGCGCCGGATCGCCGGTCGCCGCGCCGAGGGCCGCGAGCGAACCGCTCGTCAGGGCCAGGCCGACGGCGAAGACCACGAGCCCCTGCGCCTGATGGCGGACGGCCCGGTCCCGGCCCCGTACGCCGAAGGTGAGGCGCCGGTTGGCCGCCGTGTTGGCGACGGCCGAGACCAGCAGGGCGGCGGCGTTGGCGAGCTGCGGGCCCAGACCGAGCCGGAAGGCCGAGTACAGGGCGAGGTAGAAGAGCGTGGACAGCGCGCCGACCACGCAGAAGCCGACCAGCTGCCGTGCGAGCCCGCCCGGCACCCCGCTCAGCTCGCGGTCCCGCGGGTCGTCGCCGAAGGGGCGGGCGAGCCGGTCGAGCGGCAGCGAACCGGTCGCGAGCGCCCGGCCGACCCGGAGGACGCCCTTCAGGTCGTCCGTCGCCGTCCGCACGATGTGCACGGTCGAGTCGGGGTCGTCGACCCAGTCGACCGGCACCTCGTGGATGCGGAGCCCGGCCCTCTCGGCGAGGACCAGCAGCTCGGTGTCGAAGAACCAGCCGGTGTCCTCGACCATCGGGAGGAGCCGCTCGGCGACGTCCCGCCGTATCGCCTTGAAGCCGCACTGGGCGTCGGAGAAGCGGGCGGCGAGCGAGCCGCGCAGGATCAGGTTGTACGCCCGCGAGATGAACTCCCGCTTCGGCCCGCGCACCACCCGCGAGGAGCGGGCGAGGCGGGAGCCGATCGCCAGGTCCGAGTGGCCCGAGATGAGCGGCGCGACCAGCGGGAGCAGCGCGTTCAGGTCGGTCGACAGGTCGACGTCCATGTAGGCGAGGACGGGTGCCTCGGAGCCCGACCAGACCGTCCGCAGCGCCCGGCCGCGGCCCTTCTGCTCCAGCCGTACGGAGCGCACCTCGGGCACCTCGGCGGCGAGGGCGGCCGCGACGGCGGGTGTCGTGTCGGTGGAGGCGTTGTCGGCGACCGTGATGCGGAAGCCGTACGGGAAGGTCCGGACGAGGTGTTCGTGGAGCCGGCGGACGCACGGCTCCAGGTCCTTCTCCTCGTTGTAGACGGGAATCACCACGTCCAGGACGGGCCTTCCGGCGACGCTCACCGGCAGGTGCTCCCGGGCGGGAAGGGCGCCGGGGGTCCGGGACGCGGGGCCCGCGATCGTTGGGGTTCGCATACCCAGGACACTCGCCGGGGCCGCTGTCACGGCTGTGTGACGAGCCTGTGCCCCGCCTGTGAGTGGGCCGCCGGCGCGGGGATCGGGCGGGAGCGGGACGCCTACACGAGGGCCGGGTGGGAGTGGGCCTCCTGCGCAGGGGCCGCGTGCGGCAGCCGGACGGTGAAGACGGTCCGGCCGGCGGTGCTGTCGACGGTCACGTCACCGCCGTGCGCGAGCACGACCGCCCGGACGATGGCGAGCCCCAGGCCGGTGGATCCCGCGTTCCGGGAGCGGGAGGCGTCGCCGCGCGCGAACCGTTCGAAGACGGCGGGCAGGAGCGCGGGCGGGATGCCGGGCCCGTCGTCCTCGATGTCGACGAGCACCGCACCGGGCTCAGTCCGGACGCGGGCGGTGACCTCGGTCCCGGCCGGGGTGTGGGTACGGGCGTTGGCGAGGAGGTTGACGAGCACCTGCTGGAGCCGGGCGCCGTCGGCCCGTGCGGTCACGGCCTCGCCGTCCGCGGGAAGTTCGAGGCGCCAGTGGTGCTCCGGTCCCGCGGCGCGGGCATCGCTCACGGCGTCCACGACGAGCGGGACGACGTCGGTGCTCTCGTACGAGAGCGGGCGCCCGGCGTCGAGCCGCGCGAGCAGCAGGAGGTCCTCCACCAGGCCCGTCATCCGGGTCGCCTCGGACTCGATCCGGCCGAGCGCGTGCCGGGTGTCGGGCCCGCACTCCTCCCGGCCCCGCCGGGTCAGCTCCGCGTACCCCCGGATCGAGGCGAGCGGGGTGCGCAGCTCGTGGCTGGCGTCGGCGACGAACTGCCGGACGCGGGTCTCGCTCTGCTGGCGGGCGTCGAGGGCCGAGTGGACGTGGTCGAGCATCCGGTTGATGGCCGCGCCGACCTGGCCGACCTCGGTCCGTGGATCGGCCTCCGTCTCCGGGACCCGCTGATGGAGCGCCACCTCGCCGCTGTGCAGCGGGAGCCGGGCGACCTGCCCCGCGGTGGCGGCGACCCGCCGCAGCGGCCGCAGCGCCACCCGGACCAGCACGGTCCCGGCGATCGAGGCCGCGACGAGCCCGGCGCCGGTGACGCTCAGCTCGACCAGGACGAGGGTGGAGAGGGAGTCCTCGACCTCGGCGAGCGGAAGGCCGATGAGGAACGTGCCGCGGCTGCCCTCCGCGTACGCGACCCGGTAGGAGCCGAGGCCGCCGGGCAGTTCGACGGTGTGCGGACGGCTGTCGCGGGGGACGGCGGCGAGGGCGGCCCGCTGGGCGGCGTCGAGGTCCTGGTACTCCGGCCCGTCGAACCCGCCGTCCTCGGTCTTCTCCTCCACCGAGTGCCCGGCCGAGGTGATCTCCCCGCCCACCAGTTCCGCGCCGAGCGTGCCGACCGGGGTGCCGCCGCGCAGGACGAACGCGAGCCGGTCCTTGCCGGGGCCGGGGTCGGGCCCGAGGGGCATGTCGGCCGGTGGCCCGGCGGCCCGCTTCGACACGTCCCGCACCTGCTCGTCGGCCTGGTCGTACAGGTACGAGCGGAAGGCGATGGTCGTCACCGTCCCGATCACGGCCGCGACGACCGCGATCAGCGCGACCGCAGAGACGACCAGCCGGGTGCGCAGCGACCACGGCCGCCTGCCACGTCCACGCACGGGGGCTACTCCCCCGGCTTGATGAGGTACCCGGCCCCGCGCCGGGTGTGGATCATCGGGGCGCGGCCCGCGTCGATCTTCCGGCGCAGGTAGGAGATGTAGAGCTCGACGACGTTGGCCTGGCCGCCGAAGTCGTACGACCAGACGCGGTCGAGGATCTGCGCCTTGCTGAGCACCCGGCGCGGGTTGCGCATGAGGTAGCGCAGCAGCTCGAACTCGGTCGCGGTGAGGTGGATCGAGTCCCCACCCCGGGTGACCTCGTGGCTGTCCTCGTCGAGGGTCAGGTCCCCGACGACGAGCTGCGACTCGCTGCGCGCCTGCGCCGCGCCGGACCGGCGGATGAGACCGCGCAGCCGGGCGACGACCTCCTCCAGGCTGAAGGGCTTGGTGACGTAGTCGTCGCCGCCGGCGGTGAGACCGGCGATCCGGTCCTCGACCGCGTCCTTCGCGGTGAGGAAGAGGACCGGGACCTCCGGCTGCTCACGCCGGATCGAGCCCAGCAGGCTGAGCCCGTCGGCGTCGGGGAGCATCACGTCGAGGATCACGGCGTCGGGCCGGAACTCGCGTACGGAGCGCAGGGCGGCGGCGCCGTCCCCGGCACTCCGCACCTGCCAGCCCTCGTAGCGGAGTGCCATGGAGAGGAGCTCGGCGAGCGAGGCCTCGTCGTCGACGACGAGGACGCGGACGGCGGTGCCGTCGGCACGGAGCATGTCGGCGCGGGTGCCGGGGCGGCGTGTGGTGACGGTCATGCGCCCACGCTCGCCGCCTCCGCTGAGATCCCTCTTTCCCTTTCCTGTGAATTCCCTGAGAAAGCCCTCGAAGGTCCCGCGAGGACCCGACGGTCCTCGGAGGCCTCTCGAAGGTCAGGGGGAGAGGGTCGGTTTCACGTGAAACAGCGCGGCGCCGTTCTCGTACAGGACTCGCCGCAGCCAGTCGTCCCCGAGCCCGAGGCGTTCGAGGGCGTGGAGCTGGTGGGCGTACGGGTAGGGGATGTTCGGGAAGTCGGAGCCGAGGAGGATCCGGTCTCCGAGCTCGGCGAGCCGTCCGAACTCCGTCTTCGGGAAGGGCGCGAGCCGCTCGCTGAAGTCGGTGAACGCCATGGTGGTGTCGAGGCGCACGCCCTCGTACCGCTCGGCGAGGGTGAGGAAGTCGCCGTACTCGGGCATCCCCATGTGCGCGACGATCACCCGCAGCCTCGGGTGCCGCGCGAGCAGCCGGCCCATGGGTCCGGGTCCGGTGAACTTCCCCGGGGTGGGCCCCGAGCCGCAGTGGACGACGGCGGGAGTACCGCTGTCCGCGAGGGTTCCCCACACGGTGTCGAGCAGCGGGTCCGTCGGGTCGAAACCGCCGACCTGGAGATGGACCTTGAAGACACGGGCACCGGCGTCGAGCGCCTCGCGGACGTACGTGTCGGCGCCCGGCTCGGGGAAGAAGGTCGCGGTGTGCAGGCAGTCGGGGGTGCGGGCGGCGAAGTCGGCGGCCCAGGCGTTCAGCCAGGCGGCCATGCCGGGCCTGTGCGGGTAGAGCATCGCGGTGAACGCGACGGCCCCGAACCCCCGGAGGATCGCCAGCCGGCGGTCCTCCTCCTCGCGGTAGGTGATGGGCCACTCCAGGCCCGTCAGGGGGCCGGCGGAGTCGAAGTAGGCCCAGACCTTGTCGAGGACGTTCTGCGGCATGAAGTGCGTGTGCACATCGACGAGCCCGGGAATCCCGAGCCGCTCGATCAGCGCCGGGACGTCGCTCTCGCTACTCCCGCTCAAAGCTGTAGCTCCGCTCGACCCTGCCGATGTGGAGGCTGTAGCTGTCGTACCACTGCTCCCGCCCGCGCGCCTTGGCGGCCATGTGCTCGGAGTCGAGGCGCCAGGCGTCGAGGGCTTCCAGGTCACGGAAGTAGGCGACGGTGATGCCGATTCCGCCGGGATTGCGGGCGGACTCGGAGCCGAGGTACCCGGGGACCTTCTCGACGAGCTCCTCCATGCGGTCCGAGGTCTCGGCGTAACCCTCGGGGTCCTCGGGGCGGAGGGAGGTGAACACGGCGGTGTAGTAGGGCGGTTCCAGGCCCGCCACCAGCTTCGGAGTCATGTGATCACCCTCGCCGGGGCCGGACCGAGATGTCCACGGTCGCAGGCCAAAGGGATCCAGAACTTTACGAAGTGGCCGACGGGCGAGGGACGTCCGACGGGTCCTGCGAACCGTCAGAAGAGCTCCCCCTGAGCACTCTCCGGCTCCGCCGCCGCGACGGCCGCCACAGGCACCGTGAACCCGGCCCCTTCCCCCTCCCCCGCTCCCTGGAGAGCCCAGCCGCCCATGAGCCGGGTGTCGAGGACGACGCAGCGCCCGTCGGAATCGAGCAGGTGCAGGTCGGGACCGGCGGCGGCGAGCAGCCGCCCGGTGACGACGCCGCCGTCGACGAGTTCGGTGACCGTGCCGTCGAGCGGCGGCAGCCCGTCGAGGTGGAAGGCGCCGACATGGTCGCGGGGGACGAAGTCCAGCGGTTCCAGGGTCTCCGTCCACCCCCCGACCGCACGCGCGCGCCGGTGCAGCTCCGCCACTTCACGGGCACGGTCCTCGGTGTCCGGCAGGACGTGCCGTACGGCCCGCTTCCGCTCGTACGCGATCCGGTCGGGCACGCCGAGGGCCTGCCGCAGCACCTCCTCGGTCCGGCGCGCGGCCATGAGGGGCCCCCGCCCGAGCCAGCTGAACGCGACGGCGCCCTGCTCCAGGAGCCGGGCCTCACCCCGGGCCTCGGCGGTGATCCCGACCTTGGTCATACCGGGCCCGAACCAGGCGAGGTAGACGCGGTACGGCTGCGGGTCGTCGAGCAGGGTGTCCGCGGCGACCGAGTGGGCCCGGTCGAGCCGCGCGCACTCGGCGCACCGCCCGCCGGTGGCCCGCCCGGACACGGCGGCCTCCAGGGGGCAGGGGTTGCCCCGGGCCCCGGGGCAACGCCGCACGCCGACGGCTCGGAACCCGAGCTCCTGCCCGTACGCGAGGGTGCTCACGCGACCACCGCGCCATCGCAGCCCGGGCACGCCACCGGCCCAGCCGAGCCCCCGACACCACCACTCCACCGGCCCACGCCTCCCTGCCCCGCTCCTCCGACCAGTCTCGGCCAAGAGGCGCGCCGCCCCGACCACCCCCCTCAGGGCAGTACGTAGATCCGGGCACCGTCGGGGTCCGGGATGCCCACCTCCCGCATGCAGCCGCGCTCCAGGAGGATCCGGACGCAGTCGCTGACGCGCTCGCCGGACAGACCGGTGCGGAGGGTGACGTCCTGCGCCCGATAGCGGACCCCGCCCCGCACGAGCGCGGGCGCGAGGCAGCAGGCGACGGTGCGGGTGTCGCCGGTGATGGCCCAGGACTCGACGAGCTGCTGCGGGGTGAGCGCGGTGTAGGCGACGCCGGTGCGCTGCTGCGGCACCGCGAGGCGCGCGAGGGAGTCGGCGGCCCTCGCGAGGTTCTCGCGTGTCTCCCGGAGCAGCTCCGCGCGGTCGGTGTGCTCCTCGTAGGCGGCGTGCGCGGCGGCCTGCTCGTCGAACTCGCCCTCCAGCCGTACGAGGGCGTCGAGAAGGTCCGGCGGGAGGAGGAAGCCCGTGTGGACGGGCGAGGGTTCGAGCGCGTAGCCGCCGTCCCGCTGGACCGCCGCCACGACCTCCGCGACCCACGCGCGGAACGGCCCGGCCTCGGGCCTCCGGCAGGCGGAGACGAGCTGGACGAGCCCGGGAAGGTTCACCATGCGCGCCGAGGCTCTGACGCCGCTGAGGGCGAGTATCGCGGTGCTCCCTGCGAGCTCCCCGGCCCTCGCGAGGCAGCCCTCGGGCAGCACGACCGTCCGCAGCGCCGCCCGCGTCCCGGGGTACCCGAGCCGCTTCGCCACGTCCACGACCGGGAACCAGTGCGTCCCGTCCGGCGCGGTCAGCCGCCTCAGACGCGCCCCGGTGGCGACGTGCACCATGTCATCGATGTCGATCGCGTCCATCGATCATCACCTCCACCTCGCAAGCTAGGCCGAGGGCATATTCAACTGACATTCAAATCAGACAGGTTCACCCAAAATGGGGAAAGCCCCCGGAAACCCGGGGGCTTTCCGCTCCGTCCCCTACTTGGCGACGAACTGCGTGAGGATCGCCTGCACCTCGTAGATGTCGACGCCCTTGGTGAAGGTCTTCTGGACGGGCACGGCGTTGCCCGAGATCCAGATCTTCAGCTCGGCGTCGAGGTCGAAGGTGCCGGCGGTCTCGACGGCGAAGTGCGTGATGCTGCGGTACGGGATCGAGTGGTACTCGACCTTCTTGCCGGTGATGCCCTGCTTGTCGACGAGCACGAGACGCCGGTCGGTGAAGAAGATCGTGTCGCGGATCAGCAGGTACGCGGCGTGCACCTGCTCCCCCTGCCCGAGCAGCCGCGCGTAGTCCTGCTGCGCCTGAGCCGGGTCGATCGCGTGCGCGTTCCCGAAGAGTGCCATGTCCGAACCCCCACTGATGATGAGAAAACACGATCATCAGACCTCGCCGCACCATGACGCAAGGGACCGCAGATGAACACTGCATCGACCGGTCACCGCCCCGGACTCGACGTCATGCCACCGCCGTCCGCCGCCGCAGGGCCACGCAACGCAAGAGGCCCGGACTCTCGTCCGGGCCTCTCACCTGTGTGCACTCGGCAGGATTCGAACCTGCAACCTTCTGATCCGTAGTCAGATGCTCTATCCGTTAAGCTACGAGTGCTTGTTCTGTTTTCTGTCTTCGCTCCCCGGCCTTTCGGCCCGCTCGCGGCGACAGGAAGAACATTACATGACTGCCGCCGTCATGTGAAATCCATTCACCCCACCCCTTGTGACCTGCGAAAACGTCGCTCAGCGGCGTGGTGGGGAGCCTGCGGACGGAGCGGGCGCAGCGGGGTTCGCGGGGCAGAAACAGGCAGAAAGAGACCGGGGTCACACGCGCCCCGTGTGCAGGGCCGGAAACGGCCGAAGCCCCGGCCGTGGGGCCAGGGCTTCGGTAGGGGCGGAGGCGGAGGGATTTGAACCCTCGATGGGCTTTAAGACCCAAACCGCATTAGCAGTGCGGCGCCATAGACCGGACTAGGCGACGCCTCCATGCACCTCGCGCATACGCGGTTGGTGCGTGCAGATGATGACACAGGCGAACCGGCTGTCACCAATCGATTCTCACCGTACTAGGCCTCCGGGGTCCAGGGCAAAGCACTGCGCGCCCCGGCCACGCCGCGCGCCCCGTGGTCCACGACCGCGCCGCCCACCCGGCGCACCCCGCTTGCGCAACGCCCCGGCGCCCGGAGCGTTAGAGGGGGAGGGCCGTGTCCTACGCCTCGCACCGCCGTTCCAGGAGATCCGCATGCTGCGCCGCCTCGTCCTCGCGACCCTCGCCACCGCCGCCGCCACCGCCGGGACCTCCGGGTTCGGCCCCCTGCCGCCGCTGCCCCTGCTCTCCCCGCCCGACACGCTGACCGTGACCGTCGCCGAGAGCGGGCATCCCGGCGCCGACGGCACCTTCGAGCTGACCTGCGACGACCCGGCCGGCGGGACACACCCGGCCGCCGAGGACGCCTGCGCGCGGCTGGAGGACCACGCGAAGGCGGGCACGAACCCGTTCGAGGCCGTCCCGCAGGACGCCCTCTGCACCCAGGTGTACGGCGGCCCCGCCGTCGCACACGTCACCGGAACCTGGCAGGGCCGCAAGATCGACGCCCGGTTCTCCCGCGTCAACGGCTGCGAGATCAACCGCTGGACCGAGCTCCAGCCGGTGCTCCCCATCCTGGGGCGATGACTCCGGGGACAACTCCGGAGATGTCTCCGGCATCGGCTCTCGCAACGAACGGCGGGCGGCGGCTCCCTTAGACTCCCTCAGTGACAGGCTGCGGCCCGAGAGGCAAGATGGGGCCCGCCTGCCGACAGGCAAGCACGTGCAGTGGGTCAGGGAGGAACCGTCGTCGTGAGCAGCAGGCCATCCCGAGGCGCTGCTCGCCTCGCAGCCATACTCGACGCCCTCCCCGACGGCCTCGTGCTCGTCAATTGCAACGGCACGGTCGTCAACGCCAACACGATCGCCCTCGGCATGTTCGAGACGCCCGGCACCGCACTCGTCGGCCGTGGTCTCCTCGACCTGCTGCCCGACTTCGACTCCCGCCTCATTCCCGGCTCCATGCGCCGCCCCGAAGGCACCGACGAGCGCGGCCGCACCAAGCCGACCCGGATGATCGCCCGCCGGACGGACGGCGGCGAGTTCCCCGTCGAGGTCACCAGCGCCAGCCTGGAGGACGGCCGCGAGGCCTACGACTCCTACAGCGGCTACACCGGCGACGAACTCCTCATGCTCGTCGTCCGGGACCTCACCGGAACCCTCGACACCGAGGCCGAACTCGCCCGCTCGCAGCGCCAGACCGAGATGAT
The DNA here is from genome assembly GCF_043080005.1 of Streptomyces sp. NPDC015130. Taxonomy (NCBI): domain Bacteria; kingdom Bacillati; phylum Actinomycetota; class Actinomycetes; order Kitasatosporales; family Streptomycetaceae; genus Streptomyces; species Streptomyces sp. NPDC015130. The sequence goes on from NZ_JBIBVC010000001.1 coordinate 127,176, forward strand.
CCTGCGCGCCGCCGCCGAGGGCGTCGTCGGCACGGACACCGACGGCCGGGTCGTCCTCGTCAACCCCGCCGCCGCGCAGATCCTCGGCTACCGCGCCGGTGAGCTCGGCGGCCAGGAGCTGCACCCGCTGATCCTCGCCACCCGCGCCGACGGCGAGCCCTTCCCGTACGAGGAGTCCCCGCTCGCCGACACCCTCAAGTCCGGGCGCAAGCACCGCGTCCGCGGACAGGTGCTGTGGGCGAAGAAGGGCGACCGGGTGCCGGTCGACCTCACGACCGCGCCCGTGCGGGACGGCGACCAGCTCGTCGGCGCCGTGATGACCTTCACCGACCGCAGGCCGTACGAGCAGCTCGTCGAGGAGCACACCGCCGAGCTCGCCGAGCGGACCGAGCGCCACGCCGCCGAGCTCGCCGACCGCGCCGAGCGGCACGCCGTCGAGCGGGAGGAGCAGCAGGAGCGGTACGCCTCGCTGGCCGCCCGGCACGAGCAGCTGACCGCCGTCCTGGCCGAGTCGCTGCGCGGCCCGCTGGAGGAGCTGCGCGGCCGGCTGGGCGCGCTCGCCGCCGACGACGCCGGGCAGCTGTGGCCCGAGGCCAACCAGGTGCTGCACCACCTGACCGCCGGGTACGCCCGGATGACGGCTCTCGTGGACAACGTCCTGGCCTACCAGCGCCTCGACGCGGGCACGGAGGAGCTCGACCGGCGCGTCGCGCTGCTCGACGGGGTCGTGACCGCCGGCATCGACGCGGCCGTCGAGCTGATCGGGCCCGGCCGCGCGCAGTTCGCCGTGCACGCGCCGCCGATCGAGGCCGAGGTCGACCCCGAGCGGCTCGCGACCGCGCTCGCGCACCTCGTCGCGGACGTCGCCGGCGTCGACGCGACCGGCCAGAACCGGGCCGCCGCGCCGGGCGCCGGGCCGGCCGACTCCACGATCGTCGTCGCGGCCGCCCAGCGCGGAGACGTCGTACGCATCGAGGTCCGCGGTCCGTACACGGGCGGCGACCCGGTCCACGGGCCCGTCGTGCGCGGGATCGTGGCGGCGCACGGCGGTGTCGTGCAGACCCACGAGGTGCCGGGGACGAGCGGCGGCGCGTATGTCCTGGAGGTCCCGGTCGGGGCCGGGCGGGGCACGGTTCCCGCGGCCGCCCGTACGCCCGACGCTCCCTCGTCCGACGTTCCGCCCTCCGACGCCGCCTCGCCCGCTTCCTCCTCGTCCGCTCCCGGTGCGGAAGCACAGGACTCCGGTGCACGGGAACTGCCCGCCCTGCCCGCGCAGGCCACGGGTGCGGAGGCCGAGACCTCGGGCGGCGGACGGCGGCGTGCGCGGCGCGCCTCCACCGACGCCTTCCTGGAGAGCCCGGTCGCCCCTGAGGGCGCCGAGCAGCCGGGCGGGCGCCGCCGTGCCCGTACGAGCGAGGCGTCCGGCAGCGCCGAGCTGATCCCGGCCCAGCAGAACGCCGGTGCCGACGGCTCCGCCGTGCCAGCGCTCCCGGCCGCCGCCCTGCCCTCCGGGGGGCCCGTCGCCCTGCCCTCCGCCCCGCCCGTCGAGCCCACCGGCCGGCGCCGGGGCCGGCCCGCCGAGGGCTCCGTGGTGACCGCCGCCGAGGGCGCTCAGGGGCGGGCCGCACTGGGCGCCGCCGTGCCTCCGCAGGGCGTCGCCGCCGCCGAGCACCTGGTCGCCGCCGTGCCCGCGCCCGCGCACGGCCCTGCCCTGGCCCTGCCGGCCGTCGCCTCCGAAGCGGACGCACCGGTCGCCCCGCCGAGCGGGCGCCGGCGCCGGGCCCTCGCCGCCGCCCAGGAGCGGGCCGCCGCGGCCGACGCCGGTCCCCGCACGCCCTTCGCGCTCCCGCCGGCCGACGCGGACCGCCCCGAGTCCGCCGACCCGGGCATGGTTCCCGTACCCGCTCCGATGCCGGCGCCCGCGCCGCTTCCGGCTCCGGTTCCGGGTGCCGTCGCGCTGCCCGTCTCCGACGAGGCGCAGCACGAGGCCGTACGCGGCGTCCCGGGCTCCGACCACACGCCCCCGCAGCCCCATCCGCACCTCGCGCAGCAGCCTCAGCCGCTGCCCGAGCCGAGCGGCCGGCGTCGCGCGATGGCACCGCCGGCGCCCGTACCGGCGTCGTCGACCCCGCTGCCGGGCGCGGTCCCGGCCGCGCTCCCCGCGCCCGCACCGCAGTCCGGCACCGGTTCCGTACCGCTGCCGCCCGAACTGCCCATGCCACAGGAGTCCCGGGACACGAAGGACTCGACCCAGGGGCGGGCGTTCAGCGTGCGCACCCTCGGGCAGGGCGTTCCCTTCGTCCCGCCGACGGCCACGCCCGCCACGCCCGCCGCTCCCGTCGCGTCCGTCGTGTCCGCCGCGCCCGTCACTCCGGTTGCTCCGGCCGCGGCCCCCGCCGCACCGGCCGCCCCCGCCCCCTCCGGGCGGCGGCGCAAGCTGGCGACCCCGCCGGAGGTCGACCCGCCGGTGCCGGCGGCGATCCCCGTACCGGCGGCCGCCGACACCACGGCCAAGCCGCACCCGCAGTCCGCACCCGAGGCGGCGCTCGGGCTCGCCCCGGCCGCGCCCGAGGGCCGCGCCTACGCCATAGGGGCGCCCGCCGAGGGCTCTGCCGAAGGGCCCGAGCCGCTCGACGGTCCCGGCGGCGCGATCGAGGTCGCCAACCGGCCCGCGCCGCGGCCCGTCGACGACGAGCTGCCGCCCGAGCCGCTCGACAACCCGCGCCGGCTGCTCGTCTGGCCCGCGCCCGACGTCTCCACCCAGCAGGCGCTCAGCGACCGCGGCTACCGCCCGGTGATCGTGCACTCGCGCGAGGAGGTCGACGCCCAGATCGCCGCCTTCCCCGCCGCGCTCTTCGTCGACCCGCTGACCGGGCCCATCACCCGTACCGCGCTCCAGTCGCTGCGTCAGGCCGCCGTCGCGGCCGAGGTGCCCGTGCTGCTGGCGGCCGGCCTCGGGCAGGCGACCCGGGAGGCCGCGTACGGCGCCGACCCCGCCGTGCTCCTCAAGGCGCTCGCGCCCCGCGACAGCGAGCAGCACCCGTCCCGGGTCCTGCTGATCGAGGAGCACGACGACATCGCGGCGGCGCTCGCCGCCACCCTGGAGCGGCGCGGGATGCAGGTCGCGCGGGCGGCGACGGACACCGAAGCGGTCGCGCTGGCCACGGAGACCCGGCCGAACCTCGTCGTCATGGACCTGATGCAGGTCCGTCGCCGACGGGCCGGGATCATCGACTGGCTGCGCGCGAACGGGCAGTTGAACCGTACGCCGCTCGTCGTCTACACCTCGGCCGACCTCGACGAGGAGGAGCTGCCGAAGCTGTCCTCCGGCGAGACGGTCCTCTTCCTCGCCGAGCGGTCGAACAGCACCGAGGTCCAGGCCCGGATCGTCGACCTGCTCGCGAAGATCGGCACCAACTAGGGCCTGTCTTTTGGATCAGGCCGGATCAGGGAGCGGGTCTGGTGCGTGCGATCGCAAGGCGGAGGAGGGAGTCAACGCGGTGGGGGCACCCCCGTGCCCGAAGGGCTGCGGGGGACGTGGACGACCGACGACAACGCGGCGAGCGTGCGTGCCAGACCCCGCGAGCCCGGCCTGATCCGAAAGACAGGCCCTAGCGGTACGGCGGCAGAGGAGCGGGGGAGGGCAGCCGCCCTCCCCCGCTCCTCGTCCGCTGCCGGCCTCGGCTACAGCTCCGTCACTTCCAGCTCGCCCTCCGCGTACTGCCTGCGGATGACCTTCTTGTCGAACTTGCCGACGCTCGTCTTCGGCACCGCCGGCACGATCGCCCAGCGCTCCGGAAGCTGCCACTTGGCGATGCCGCCCTCGGCGGCGAGGAAGGACCGCAGCGTCTCGTAGTCGGCCGTGGCGCCGTCCTTGAGGACGACCGTCGCGAGCGGGCGCTCGCCCCACTTCTCGTCCGGCACGGCGACGACGGCGGCCTCGGCGACCTCCGGGTGCGCCATGAGCGCGTTCTCCAGGTCGACGCTCGAAATCCACTCGCCGCCGGACTTGATGACGTCCTTCGCGCGGTCGGTGAGGGTGAGGAAGCCGTCGGGGCTGATCACACCGACGTCACCCGTCTTCAGCCAGCCGTCCTCGCTGAACTTGTCGGCCGGGCGGATCTCCTCGCCGTCGACGCCGCCGAAGTACGAGCCCGCGATCCACGTGCCGCGGACCTCCAGCTCGCCCGCCGACTCTCCGTCCCAGGGCAGGTGGTCGCCGCCGGGGCCGACGAGCCGCGCCTCGACGCCGGCGGGGAAACGCCCCTGCGTGACGCGGTACGGCCACTCCTCCTCGGCGCTCAGCCCGGCCGGCGGGTGGGCCATCGTGCCCAGCGGGGAGGTCTCGGTCATGCCCCAGGCGTGGCAGAGGCGGACGCCGAGCCGGTCGTACGCCTCCATGAGGGAGGGCGGGCAGGCCGCGCCGCCGATGGTCACCTGGGTCATCGAGGAGAGGTCGCGGGGGTTCGCGGTGACCTCGGCGAGCAGGCCCTGCCAGATGGTCGGGACGGCCGCGGCGTGGCTCGGCCGCTCGCGCTCGATCATCTCGGCGAGCGGGGCCGGCTGGAGGAACCGGTCCGGCATCAGCATGTTGATGCCGGTCATGAAGGTGGCGTGCGGCAGGCCCCAGGCGTTGACGTGGAACTGCGGCACGACGACGAGGGTCGTGTCCCGGTCGGTCAGGGCCATCGACTCGGCCATGTTCACCTGCATGGAGTGCAGGTAGATCGACCGGTGGGAGTACACGACGCCCTTGGGGTCGCCGGTGGTGCCCGAGGTGTAGCACATGGCCGCGGCCGAACGCTCGTCGAGCTCGGGCCAGTCGTACGTGGTCGGACGGCCGGCGATCAGCTCCTCGTAGTCGTGGACGCGCGGCGCGACGCCCTCCAGGCCGGAGCGGTCCCCGGGGCCCGCGACGACGATGTGCTCGACCGTCGGAAGGTGCGGGAGCAGCGGGACGAGGAGCGGCAGCAGGGAGCCGTTGACGAGGACGACCCGGTCGGCGGCGTGGTTGACGATCCACACGAGCTGCTCGGGGGGAAGGCGCAGGTTGAGGGTGTGGAGGACCGCGCCCATGGAGGGGATCGCGAAGTAGGCCTCGACGTGCTCGGAGTTGTTCCACATCAGGGTCGCGACGCGCTGGTCGCCGGTCACCCCGAGTTCGTCGCGCAGGGCGTTGGCCAGCTGGTGCGCGCGGGCGCCGGCCTCCGCGAAGGAGCGGCGGTGCGGTTCGGGCTCACCCGTCCAGGTGGTGATGGTGGACTTTCCGTGGATCGTCATCCCGTGCTTGAGGATGCGGCTCACGGTCAGCTGTACGTCCTGCATGGTGCTGTACACGGGGCGTCCTCCCGGTGGGCGCTACGTGGCGTGGCAGAAAGGGTGTGGAGATTCTGCGCACGTACCGCGCGGTATGTCACTACCCGGGAGTACGTGAATTGCCAGTGATCACTGGCGGAAGCGGCTCTTCCCTCCGCTTCCCCTGGTCCGGCGCCGTCTCTTACGCCGCTTCGTACCGTACGGGGGTCAGTTCCGGGTCCTCACGGAGCTTGCCGAGCGCCCGGGACACCGCGCTCTTGACCGTGCCGACCGAGACCCCGAGGACCTCGGCGGTCTGTGCCTCGCTGAGGTCCTCGTAGTACCGCAGGACCACCATCTGGCGCTGGCGCTCCGGCAACTTCATCACCGCGCGCCACATCGCGTCGTGCAGCACCTGCCGTTCGGCCGGGTCGGGCTCCGGAAGGCCGGCCGGCTCCGGCAGCTCCTCGCAGACGAACTCGTCGACCTTCCGCTTGCGCCACTGCGACGTACGGGTGTTCAGCAGCGCGCGGCGGACGTAGCCGTCCAGCGCGCGGTGGTCCTCGATGCGCTCCCAGGCCATGAACGTCTTGGCGAGCGCCGTCTGGAGAAGGTCCTCGGCGTCACAGGGGTTGGCGGTCAGGGAGCGCGCCGTCCGCAGCAGCACGGGACCGCGCGCCCGGACGTACGAGGAGAACGACGGGTACGGCACATGGCCGAGGGCGGCCTTCGAGGCGCCGGTGCAGACGGGGCCAGAGGGTGGCGGAGTCATGACTCCACGCTAGAAGCGGACCGTGCCCGGCAAATCGGCCCCAGGTCCCGAACCGGGGTCCGCCTCAGGTTGGAGGAGGGACGACGGCCGGACCTCCTCTGGGTGGAGTCGCCCCGCACCGGAGTCAGGGTCGAGGCCAGGCCGATACCGGGCCGAACCGGTGGTTTCCGCCGCCGTCACGCGGGCGACCGGAGCGTCCACCGCGTTCCGGTCGATCAGGACGCGGTGTCCTCCGTACGACTCGGCGACGTTTCCCGCGTACTGGTGGATGCGGGCGTGCGGCATCCAGGCCTCCGGGTGCAGCGAGGTCTCCGCGTACAGCGCGGGCGCGCCCCGCCAGCGCGCGAACCACATCACGGACGGCAGGTCCTGCGTGCCCGCCTTCCGCTCCTCCTCGATCTGCCGGATCCCGGTGTCGGCGCTGCTGTAGTAGCCGGGCACGTAGCCGAGGCGCCGCACCTCCCGGTTCCAGCCGCGGACGAAGGAGAGGGTCGTGGCGGCACAGCGCGTGTCCTCCAGCCGGAACGCCTCGATGTCCAGGTACAGCGGGCTGCTCGTGCCGATCCCCAGGGCCCCCGCCGCCCGCACCGCCTCGCCCGCCTCCTGCACGCCCTGGGTCCAGGGACGGCTGCCGATGGCGTACGGCCGCTTCGCCGCGGAGTGGACGCACGGCGCCTGGGAGCCGACGAAGAGCGGCAGCAGCCGCCAGCCCATGGCGTGGGCCGAGGCGACCCAGGCGGGCGTCAGCTCCTTCTGCCGGGGGCACCCTCGGCCCCGGCCGCCGAAGTAGACCCCGACGGCCCGGTACGGGGACCTGAGCCACGCCCTCATCACCGCGAGGGACGGCGCCTCACAGGTGTCGAAGGCCTTGCCCGCGAAGCGCGGCGCGGCCGGGGGCGGCACGGGCGCGTCGGCGGGGGCGGCCGCACCGGGGGCGGGGGCGACGGGCGCGGGGGCGGGGGCTGCGTCGGGCCTGGTGGTGTCGGGTCCGGCGGGGGCGGCAGGCGCGGCGGCCTCGGGTCCGGTCGGGGGGAGGGCCGGGGACGCCGGGGCGGGCGGCGCCACGGCCGAGGCCCCGGCCGGACCGGTGAGGAGCGCCACGCCGGCCATCGCCGCCAGCAGGGCGGCGGCCACGGCCCGCGCCCCGGGAGGCGGCGCGGACCGTGCGCACGGCGGCCGGACGGACGAGGACGACGGCGGGTGCGGGGTCGAGGACGAAGGCGACGGCGGGTGCGGGTGCGGGGTCGAGGACGAAGGCTCGGGCGAGGGCGGTGCGTTTGTGCTCATGGCGCGAGTGAAGAGCCGCCCGCCCCGCCCGGCCACCGCTGGGGCCGTCGGGTCAGCCGTCCGTGCCCAGGATCAACCCGGACGTGGGAACCCCGGTGCCCGCCGTGACCAAGGTCCGGGCCGCGCCGGGTATCTGGTTCACGGACGTCCCGCGCAGTTGCCGCACCGCCTCCGCGATGCCGTTCATGCCGTGCAGATAGGCCTCCCCGAGCTGCCCGCCGTGGGTGTTCAGCGGGACCGCGTCGGCCGCGACGAAGTCCGCCGCCTCCCCCGGACCGCAGAAGCCGAACTCCTCCAGCTGCATCAGCACGAACGGCGTGAAGTGGTCGTAGAGGACGGCCACGTCGATGTCGGCCGGCGCGAGGCCGGAGGTCCGCCAGAGCTGCCGGGCGACGACGCCCATCTCCGGCAGCCCGGTCAACTCGTCCCGGTAGAAGCTGGTCATGGCCTCCTGCTTGCGTCCGGCGCCCTGCGCGGCCGCCAGGATCACGGCGGGCGGCTTGGGCAGGTCGCGGGCGCGCTCGACGGAGGTGACCACGATCGCCTGGCCGCCGTCGGTCTCCTGGCAGCAGTCGAGGAGCCGCAGCGGCTCGACGATCCAGCGCGAGGCGGCATGGTCGGCGAGGGTGATCGGCTTCCCGTGGAAGTACGCGGCGGGGTTGCTCGCCGCGTGCCGCCGGTCGGTGACGGCGACGTGCCCGAAGGCATCCGGGGTCAGCCCGTAGGTGTGGAGGTACCGCTGGGCGGCCATCGCGACCCAGGAGGCCGGGGTGAGCAGCCCGAAGGGAAGCTGCCAGCCGAGCGCGGCGCCCTCGGCGGAGGGCTCACGCTGCTGGACGCCGGATCCGAAGCGGCGACCGGACCGCTCGTTGAACGCCCGGTAGCAGACGACGACTTCGGCGACCCCGCCGGCCACGGCGAGCGCGGCCTGCTGGACGGTGGCGCAGGCGGCCCCGCCTCCGTAGTGCACGCGGGAGAAGAAGGACAGCTCGCCGATCCCGGCGGCCTGGGCGACGGTGATCTCGGGGTTGGTGTCCATGGTGAAGGTGACCATGCCGTCGACGTCGCCGGGGGTGAGTCCGGCGTCGTCGAGGGCGGCCCGTACCGCCTCGGCGGCGAGGGAGAGCTCGCTGCGGCCCGAGTCCTTGGAGAACTCCGTCGCCCCGATGCCGACGACGGCCGCCCGCCCGCCGAGGCCGTCCCTGGTGCGGACGCTCATCGCGCCACCTCCACGGTGACGGTGACCGTCCCGGTGACGTGGTTGCCCAGGTCGTTCGCCCCGACGACCCGGACCGTGGCCGTGTCCCCGGCCACCTCGGCGACCGTCCCGGTCAGGGTCATGGTGTCCCCGGGGTAGTTGGGGGCGCCGAGCCGGATGGCGACCCTGCGGAGGACCGCGCCGGGGCCGAAGTGGTCCGTGATGTACCGACCGACGAGTCCGTTGGTCGTGAGGATGTTCATGAAGATGTCCGGGGAGCCCTTCTCCCGGGCCAGCTCGGCGTCGTGGTGCACGTCCTGGAAGTCGCGTGAGGCCACGGCCCCGGCGACGATCAGGGTGCGGGTGATCGGGATCGTGAGCGGCGGCAGCTCTTCCCCGGGCTTCATGACGGGTCTCCCTTCGCGAGCAGGTCGCCGAGTTCGGCGAGGAGTTCGGTGCCGCAGCCCAGGTACGCGTCGAGCTGCCGGCCCCACAGGAAGTGCCGGTGGACGGGGTGGTCGAGGTCGGCGCCCATGCCGCCGTGGAGGTGCTGCCCGGTGTGCACGACCCGCTTGCCCGCCTCGGACGCCCACCAGGCGGCGGTCAGCGCGGCCTCGCCGGCGTCCAGGCCCTCGTCGTGGCGCCAGGCCGCCTCGTAGGCCGTGACCCGGATGGCCTCGATGTCCATGTGGGCGTCGGCGGCGCGCAGCTGGACCGCCTGGTGGGTGGAGAGCGGGCGCCCGAACTGCTCGCGGACGGAGGTGTACTCCACGGCCCTGGCGAGCGACCCCGCGCACACCCCGGCCTGGAGCCCGGCGAAGGCGACCCGCGCGGCGGCCAGCACGTCCGCATAGGCCCCGGAGCCGGCACCCGCCCCCGGGTCGGGGCCCAGCCGCTCCGCCGTCGTGCCGTCGAGCACGAGCCGCCCCGCGGACCAGGGCGCGGTCAGCTCGACGGTCCCGGTGCCGGCCGCGTCCTCCGTCCGGACGAGCCACAGCCCGTGCTCCGCGTCCGCCACGAGGACGTGGGTGGCGTCCCTGAGCCACGGCACCCACGGCACGGCCCCGCTCAGCCTCCCCTCGTGCGCCACGACCCCACCGGTCGCGGGGAAGGCGCCCGTCGTCACCGCCGTGCCGTCGCGAAGACCCGGCAGGAGCCGGGCGCGCTGCTCCTCGGTGCCGTGCCGGGCGACGGCGAGGATCCCGTACACACAGGTCGCGGCGAGCGGGACCTGCGCGGTCCTGCGCCCCTGCTCCTCCAGGAGGAGCACGAGCCCGAGGAGCCCGGTCTCCTCGACGGCTCCGGGGAGTCCGGCGGCGCAGAGCGCCTTCCACAGCTCGGGGTCGCTGCCGGTGCCGGCCGCCGCGAGCCGCTCGTGGGTGGCGAGGTCGCCGAAGATCCGCGCGGCCAGGTCCCGGGCGGCCTCCTGCTCCTCGGTCGGGGTGAAGTCCATGTCAGCCCTCCCCTCCCGCACGGAAGACGGGAAGCTCCAGCTCCTCGTCGACCCGCAGGAACTCCAGCCGCACCGGCATCCCGATCCGGACCTTGTCGTACGGCACGCCCACCACGTTGCTGATCATCCGTACGCCCTCGGCCAGTTCGATCAGCCCCACCGCGTAGGGAGGGTCGAAGGCCGGGAAGGGAGGGTGGTGCATGACCACGTACGAGTAGACGGTCCCGGCGCCGCTCGCCTCGACCGTGTCCCACTCCGGCGAGCCGCACTCGGCGCATCCCGGCAGCCAGGGCAGGCGCAGGCTCGCGCAGCCTCCGCAGCGCTGGATGAGCAGCCGGTGCGCGGCCACGCCCTCCCAGAATCCGGCGTTGTCCCGGTTGACGACCGGGCGGGGCCGTCGGGGCGCCGCGGCGGCGGGCTCCTGGGGGAGCGGGGCGGGCTTCGAAGGGCGCCGCGCGGGCGCGTACTTGAGGATGCGGAAGCGGTGCGTGCCCGCGAGCTCGCCGTCCGCCCGGACGTCCATGCGGGTCGTGACGAAGTGCCCGGTCCCGAGCCTGGTCGTCTTGCGCGGCGACACGGACTCGATGACGGCGTCAAAGGTGATCGCGTCCCCCGGTCGCAGCGGCCGGAGGTACTCCTGCTCGCAGTCGGTCGCGACGACCGAGGTGTACCCGGCGCCGTCGAGGAGCGCGAAGAGCTCGTCGTACGCCTCGGAGCGGTCGCCGTGCCCGGAGAGCCCGCCCATCGTCCAGGCCTGGAGCATGGTCGGCGGCGCGACCGCCCCCGGCCCCTCGTACGCCGGGTGGACATCACCCATGGCCTCGCACCAGTGCCGGATCATGGGCAGGTTGACCGGGTCCTTGCCGACCCCCGCGGTGGCGGCGGGCCGCCCCTCGAAGGCGACGATCCGCTCGTACAACGCGTCCGCCGCGGAACCCCCGCCGGTCCGCGCCGTCCGCTCCCCCTCGTTCATCGCCGCCCCCTCCCCTTCATGCCGAGCCGCATCCTCGCGACGATCTCGCGCTGCACCTCGCTCACCCCTCCCCCGAAGGTGTTGATCTGCGCGGCCCGGTTCATGCGCTCCAGCTCGCCGCCGTCGAACTCCCCCGGCGAACCCGCTCGCACCGTCCCCGCCCCGCCCGCGATCTCCTGACATATTCGATACACCTCGACCGCCGATTCGGTTCCCGCGAACTTCACGCCGCTCGCGTCCCCCGGGGCCAGCCGGCCGGCCCCCACGTCCCCCACCAAACGCCAGTTGAGCAGGCGTGTCGCCGCCAGCCGGGCATGCGCTTCGGCGGCCCGGATCCGTATCCACGGCTCGTCAATGCGACGCCTGCCCGTCACCGGATCGGGGGTACTCGCCCGGTCGAGCGCCGCCGCGAAGAAGTCCTCGGCCTGCATGCCGATCGCGGCGAGGGCGACCCGCTCGTGGTTGAGCTGCTCGGTGATCAGTCCCCAGCCGCCGTGCTCCGGCCCGACGAGGTTCCCGGCGGGGACGCGTATCCCGTCGTAGTAGGTAGCGGTCGTCGTCAGCCCGCCGACCGTCACGATCGGCGTCCAGGAGAAGCCCGGCGAGCCGGTGGGGACGAGGACGATGGAGATGCCGCGGTGCGGCGGCGCGTCCGGGTCGGTGCGGCAGGCGAGCCAGATCCAGTCGGCGTTCTGGGCGTTGGAGGTGAAGATCTTCTGCCCGTCGATCAGCCACCCCTCGTCCTCCCGGACCGCCCGGGTCCGCAGCGAGGCGAGGTCCGTACCGGCCTCGGGCTCGCTGTAGCCGATGGCGAAGACGGTCTCGCCGCGCAGGATCCGGGGCAGGAAGTAGGCCTTCTGCTCGTCGGTCCCGTACTTCATGAGGGTGGGTCCGACGGTGTTGAGGGTGACCATGGAGACGGGTGCGCCGGCCCGGTAGGCCTCGTCGAAGAAGACGAACTGCTCGTCGGGGCCGCGGCCCTGGCCGCCGTACTCCTCGGGCCAGCCGAGGCCGAGCAGGCCGTCGTCCCCGATCCGGCGGAGCAGCCGGCGCTGGGCGGCGGCGTCGTCGGGGGGAGGGGGGCCGTCGGGCATCACCTCGCGGAAGTAAGCGCGGAGTTCGGCGCGCAGCCGCAGCTGCCGCTCGGTCGGGGCGAGGTGCACGGCGACGGCCTCCCGTGGGACGACTGAGGTTTCTGACTGTCCGTCAGATTCAGGACCCCTGTCAAGGTCGGCGACCGCACGCCCCCCGGGTGCGCGGGGCGCGAAAACGCGGACGGCCCGCACGCCCGGTACCGAAGTACCGGCGTACGGGCCGTCGTTCACACCGCGGTCACACCCCCCTGCGGGCCGGCTCCCGTGCTGCTGCCGGCTACCACCACGGGAAGAAGTTCACCACCGCGTTCGACTGGTCGATGTGGGTGAACGCGGAGCCGTTCACGCTCGCGGTGTTGTTCTGGTTGGAGGCACCGGAACCGGTCGCCACCTGCTGCGTGGTGGTCGAGTTGCCGAAGTTGTCCCCGCCCACACCACTGCCGATGATCGTGGCGACGCTCGTGTTCGATCCGTCGTCCGCGAACCCACCGTTGTCGGCCTGGGCCACCCCGGTGAAGAGCGCGGCGGCGAGGGGCAGGGCGGCGGCAGCGGCGAGGACGCGGGCGGTACGGATGCTTGCCATGTCTGTTCCTCCGGGAACTGAAACTGGTGCTTTGCACGGAACTGCTTCGAGAACTTCTCTGAACTACAGCCATTACCAAGGCAGTTGGCCGACCGCCTCGGTCGTTGTGCTCGACGTCGCGAATCCAGAGTTGCCCACCGAATCCCCGGCGAACCACCCCGGAGCGGGTTATTCCCCCGCAAGCGTGAGGACAGCTTGATAAACCCCGGCGAAGTGAGAAAGGCGCAGCTCAGCCGGTTGCGGAGGGGCCTGCGGCCGAGGGAGTCCGGGCGCGGCAAGGGAGGAAGCGTTCCGGCAGATTTTCCGCCAATCTTTCTCTCGGAAAGACGCCCCGGCGCGTCCCGGAATCGCGGAATTCGAACTCACGGTCCGCCATGGCGGAAATGTTCTGCGATCTTCCCTACGGAAGGTCGGGCATGCCCACCGCCGCCTCGAAGGCCGCGTACGCCACCGCGTCGAACAGCACGAAGCGCACCTCCTCCACCTCGGTACGGGCGGCCCGCACGGTCTCCACGGCGATCCTGGCCCCGTCGTCCATGGGCCAGCCGTAGATCCCGGTGGAGATGGCAGGGAAGGCGACCGTCCGGTCACCCAGCTCGTCGGCGATCCGCAGCGATTCGCGGTAGCAGGATGCCAGCAGGGCCGAACGGTCCTCGTCCCGGGACCAGACCGGCCCCACGGTGTGGATCACATGCCGGGCCGGCAGCCGTCCCGCGGTCGTCGCCACGGCCCGCCCGGTCGGCAGGCCCTTGCCGTAGTGCGAGCGCCTGAGTTCCTGACAGGCGGCAAGGATCTCCGGCCCGCCCTTCCGGTGGATGGCCCCGTCGACGCCTCCGCCACCGAGCAGCGACGAGTTCGCGGCGTTGACCACCGCGTCGGCCGCCTCGGCGGTGATGTCCCCCTGAACCAGCACGATCCGCACCATGCCGAGAACCCTCTCACCCGGCGAGGCGTCCCGCGCATCGGGCGTCCGCGCATCGCCCCCCGGCAGGCCGAGCGGAAAGGGGCGCCTCTGACGAGAGGCGCCCCTTCCGGTCGACGCGCGCGCCGACCTGCTGCGGTGGGTGTGGGATTTGAACCCACGGTGACATCGCTGCCACGACGGTTTTCAAGACCGTTCCCTTAGGCCGCTCGGGCAACCCACCTTCGCCCCGGCCCACCTGGGGCGGAGCGGGCTACAGCGTACCGGCTGGGGAGCGGGGTGGGGCGGGGTCGACCGGGGAGGCGGCTGGGTTAGAGTCCCTTGTTCACAAGATCTCCACATATATGGGATTCGCGGCATTCGCCGTGTGATTCCCGAAGGGTTGCAGGGTGCACGGCACGATCGACGGCTTCAGCTACGGCATGGTCACGCCCTTGGTGGGTTATGTGATGGCCTGTCTGGGAAGCGCCCTGGGACTGCGCTGCACGGTCCGGTCCCTCAGTACCCGCCGGGCGCGGAAGCCCGGTTGGCTGGCGCTCGGCGCGGCGTCGATCGGATGCGGGATCTGGACGATGCACTTCATCGCCATGCTCGGCTTCCAGGTGCGGGAGACGCCGATCTCGTACGACTCCTCCCTGACGTTCCTCAGCCTCCTCGTGGCCGTGGCCGTCGTGGGCATCGGCGTCTTCATCGTGGGCTACCTCGGCACCAGGCCGGCCCCGCTGCTCATCGCGGGCCTGCTCACCGGGCTCGGCGTCGCCGGCATGCACTACCTCGGCATGGGGGCCATGCGCATGAACGGGCAGCTCGACTACTCCCCCGCCGTCGTCGCCGTCTCCGTGGTCATCGCCGTCGTCGCGGCGACCGCCGCGCTGTGGGCGGCCGTCTCGGTCCGCGGCTTCCTGGCCAGTCTCGGTGCCAGTGCCGTCATGGGCGTCGCCGTGACCGGCATGCACTACACGGGGATGGCCGCGGTCAGCGTGCGGGTCGACGGCACCGCCCACACCGCCGAGGGCTCCTCGCTCCTGAACGTGCTGCCGATGCTCGTCGGCCCGCTGATCTTCCTCGTCCTGGCCGCGGCCGTCGTGATGTTCGACCCGCTGCTGATCATGGGCGACGACGAGCCGCGCCGCCGCCCCGCGCACCGGAACGGGCCTCAGGGAGGCGAGTTCGGGGAGTTCCGCGGGAACGAGCTCCGCGAGTACGGCACCTCGCGGATCGACATCGCGGACGTCGCGAGCGACGAGGTGTGGGACGCGCGGGAGTCGCGCACCGAGACCCTCGCCTCTCACGGCGGCCGACGGTCGTAGACCCCGAGGACGAGACCGAGACCGAGACACGAGATGGGGGAGGGGAGCGCCTGGTGTCGGCGCTCCCCTCCCCCCGTTCCCGTTCCCGTTCCCGTTCCCGCCCTCGTTCTCGTCCTCGTCCTCGTCCTCGTCCGGGCAGGTTCTGGCTTTCTAGCTGTCGCCCGTGCGCTCGCCGAGGGTGACCGTGGCCGTCGCCGTCTTCCCGTCGCGCTCGTAGGTGATCTTGACCGAGTCTCCGGGCTTGTGGGTCCAGATCTCGCTGATGAGCGTGGGACCGCTGTCGATCACATGGCCACCGAAGCCCGTGATCACGTCGCCGGCCTTGAGGCCCGCCTTCGCCGCCGGGCCGTTCGGGGTGACCGAAGCGGTGCCGCCGGTGCCCTGGGTCGCGATCGTCGCGCCCTCGCCCTGCTCGGTCATGTTCACGGTCGCGCCGATCACCGGGTAGACCGGCTTGCCCGTCTTGATCAGCTGCTGGGCCACGTTCTTCGCCTGGTTGACCGGGATCGCGAAGCCGAGGCCGATCGAGCCCGCCTGGGACTGGCCGAAGCCGTTTCCGGTGGACTGGATGGCGGAGTTGATGCCGATGACCGCGCCGCTCGCGTCGAGCAGCGGGCCGCCGGAGTTGCCCGGGTTGATCGAGGCGTCCGTCTGCAGGGCGCTCATGTACGAGTTGCCGCCGCCCTGACCGTCGCCGGAGGCCACCGGGCGGTTCTTGGCGCTGATGATGCCCGTCGTCACCGTGTTCGAGAGGCCGAAGGGCGCGCCGATCGCGATCGTCGAGTCGCCGACCGCCACCTGGTCGGAGTTGCCGAGCGGCAGCGGCTTCAGCCCCTTCGGGGCGTTCGTGAGCTTCAGGACGGCCACGTCGTAGCCCTGGGCGCGGCCGACGACCTCCGCGTCGTACGTCTTGCCGTCGGGGAACGTCACGGAGAGCGTGCCACCCTCCGCCGCCGAGGCCACCACGTGGTTGTTCGTGACGATGTGGCCTTCCTGGTCGTACACGAAGCCGGTGCCCGTGCCGCCCTCGCTCTCGCCGCGCGCTCCGCCGGACTTCGCCTGGATCGTGACCACGCTCGGCAGCGCCTTCGCCGCGACCGCGGCGACCGTGCCCGGGTCGCGCTTGAACGAGGCCGGGGCCTCGCCCGAGGAGACCGTCGTCGAGCCCGTGCTCTCGCTGTCGCCCCGCTGGGCCGCCCAGTAGCCGATGCCGCCGCCGACACCGCCCGCGACGAGCGCCGCGACCAGGACGGCCGCCACGAGGCCTCCGGTCCGCTTGCGGGGCGCCTCGGGAGCGGCGGGTACGGGCGCACCCCAGGCCGGTACGGCCGGCGGGGGCGGGGGCCAGCCACCGGCTCCGCCGACCGCGGCGGGCGCGGGGGCGGGGTGAGCGGGCGCCGGGACGGCTGCGGGCGCCGGGGCCGGGGCCGCAGGGGCAGGGGCAGGGGCCGGGGCGGGCTCGGGAGCGGGCACCTGGGCCTGCTCCGTCGTCGGTGCCTCCGCCGCCGGCGGAGTCGAAGGTACGGGAGGGGTCGGAGGCGTCGGAGGGACGGACGGGGCAGTCGGGTCCGCCGGAACCGCCGTGCCCTCGTTCTCGGTGCTCACAGCTCGCTCTCCTCGTCGACTGCTCGTTGGCTGCGTGTGACTGTCTATGACCGTCTAGGACTGTCTTTGGCTGCGCTTGCCTGCGCTCGCTTGTCTGCGTGTCATTGCCCAGGGTGCTGTGACCAGCTTTTCCCACAGCACGTCAGGCCGCTGTAAGGCGGAGCTGTGCATCTGCACTCCATCCTTTATATACGGACAGAACGGACAGCCCCGTGTGCTCGCCCGGCCCCGCCAATGGCACCATGACGCCGTGACTCACGCACGGCAGCACCCGAACAGCGCCCCGGTCCAGGTCGTCGCCCACCGCGGAGCCTCCGAGGACGCCCCGGAACACACCCTGGCCGCCTATGTGAAGGCCATCGAGGACGGCGCCGACGCCCTGGAGTGCGACGTCCGGCTCACCGCCGACGGCCACCTCGTCTGCGTGCACGACCGTCGCGTCAACCGTACGTCGAACGGTCGCGGTGCCGTCTCCGCCCTCGAACTCGCCGACCTCGCCGCGCTCGACTTCGGCGTCTGGAAGGAGCGCGAGGAGCGGGACGACGCCTCGGAGAGCCCCGACTGGGGAGACCCCGAGTACACCTCCGTCCTCACCCTGGAGCGCCTCCTGGAGCTGGTCTCCGACGCCGGCCGCCGGGTCGAGCTGGCCATCGAGACCAAGCACCCCACCCGCTGGGCCGGCCAGGTCGAGGAGCGGCTCCTCCAGCTCCTGAAGCGGTTCGGGCTCGACGCGCCCGCGTCCCGCGAGGACTCCCCCGTGCGGATCATGAGCTTCTCGGCCCGTTCCCTGCACCGGATCGCCGCCGCCTCCCCGACCCTGCCGACCGTCTCCCTCACCCAGTTCGTCACCCCGCGACTGCGCGACGGGCGCCTCCCCGCGGGCGCGCGCGTGGCGGGGCCCTCGATCCGGATCGTCCGCCACCACCCCGCCGTGATCCTGCGGCTCAAGAAGGCCGGGCACCAGGTCCACGTCTGGACGGTCGACGAGCCCGAGGACGTCGAGCTCTGCGTGCGCCTGGGGGTGGACGCGATCATCACCAACCGTCCCAAGCTGGTGCTCGACCAGCTGGGCCGCGGCTGATCCCTGCTCTCCCGCCCCACTCGTCACACCTTCATCAGGGCTTACGGGGAGTGCACCGGCGCGTTCAGCGCGTACTCGATCGTCACGAGTGCGACACGCCACGCACCTTGGCCGGTTTCCGGTGCAGTTCAGTGGGGCATCCACACGGTGGCGTGGGGCAAAGGAGGTCTCGGGGGTGGCGTTGGTGGTGGCACAAGAGGTGCCCACGTCGTCGAGCATGGCCGTTCCCCATGGCCCTGCCGGCGTGGGTGAGGCGCGACACCGGATGCGGGACGAGCTGTACCGTAGCGGGGTGTCGGAATCGGTCGTCGACGACGCGGTACTGATCCTTTCGGAGCTGCTCAGCAATGCCTGTCGCCACGGCAGGCCGCTGGGGCGGGAGGAGCGGGGCGAGGGCGACGTACTGGCGGCCTGGCGGGTGGACTCGGCGGGCGGTCTGCGGGTGGAGGTGACGGACGGCGGTGGTCCCACGAGACCCGTACCGTCGACTCCCTCGGTCACCGCGCGCGGCGGACGCGGGCTGAACATCATCAGCGCGCTGGCCCAGGACTGGGGTGTACGGGACAGCGCGACCGGCGAGGTCACGGTCTGGGTCGTGGTCACCGAGGGACACCGCCGCGAGGATTTCGCGGCGCGCGTCGGCGGCGGCTCCGGCTTCGACTTCCTCGACGCGTACGACGATCTGGACTGACATCGGCGGACCGGACCGGCACCGGAGCACGGGGGCACCGGAGCACAGAGACACCGGAGTCCGAGGGCACCGGGGTGCGTGAGGGCAGGGCCCGCGCCCCGCCTGAGGAGTGGTGGCGCGCTGTGCGGCTAGGCTCGCGCCCGATACAGCTGCACACAGCACCGCCGCGATCGGGAGAAAGCCACACCATGGCCAAGAAGCGCCCCCAGACGAAGGCCGGCAAGGCCGGCCAGGCACAGGTCACGAGCGGGGAGATCCCGGTCGTCGGCGCGCGCGAGCCCTGCCCCTGCGGCTCGGGCCGCCGCTACAAGGCCTGTCACGGCCGGTCCGCCGCGCACGCCGTGACCGAGCTCGTCCAGCGCCCCTTCGAGGGTCTGCCCGGCGAGTGCGACTGGGTCGCGCTCCGCGAGCTCGTGCCCGCCGCCACCGTGCCGCTCACCCTGAAGGGCGGGCTGCCCGAGGGCGTGCCGTCCGTGACGCTCGCGACCGTGCTGCCGATGGCGTGGCCGGCGCTGCGCCGCGACGACGGCTCCGTCCTCCTCGCCCTGCAGAACGACTCCTCCTCCGGCGACCTCGCGCGCGACCTCGCGGACACCCTCCAGCGCGCTCTGGAGACCGAGCCGGGCAACCCGGTCCCGCCGCGCCGCGTGCCGGCCGAGGGCCCGCGCCTGCAGGAGCTGCTCGACGCGGACGCGCCGTTCGAGCCCGAGGTCCACACGGGCTTCGAGTTCTGGATCCCGGCCTCCGCCGACGGCGCCGACCCCGAGGTCTCCGCCTCCCTGGAGCGCGCCAACGCCGCCGCGATCCCGACGGTCAAGCTGACCGGTGTGGACTCCGCGTACTGGTGCGAGACCCCGGACAAGAACCACCTGCGCTGGGTCATGCCGCACCCGGAGGAGAAGCTCCTCGACGCGCTCGCCCGCCTCCAGGCCGGCGAGGGCACGTCCCTCGGCGAGAACACCCGCCTCGTCGGCTCCTTCCGCGCCCACGGCCTCATGGTGCCGGTGTGGGACCTGCCGACCTCCATGACCGCCGAGGAGTGCGAGAAGCCGGCCGCCGAGTTCGCCGAGCGGCTCGCCGGGGCGCTCGCCTCGGACGCCCCGCTCACGGCCGAAGAGCGCCGGGCGCGTGGCGGCCTCACGAACCGTCAGGTGACTCTCAGCTGATACCCCAGGTGGTATCGGTGACTGACAGACCGACCAGTCGGTGACTTCCGCCACAACCCGGTCTGCGGGCGGGTAAATCCCTGTCCGAATAACCGAGATCGAATTTGCGAACAGCAGATCTCTTGTTACCGTTCTGGAAGCCCGGTCGCTGGTGCATCCCCCGTCGCCAGCGATCGGGCGTTTCTATGCCCGCCCCGGCCACGTCGGCGCGTTCGGCACTCAACTTCCTTCGGTGTCCGCCGTGTTGCTGCCCGCCCGCAGCAGCAGCGGGGTGTCGCCCCCTTCGCCGCTACCCGCGAATTCCGCGACCGCCGTATACGCGGTGGCCTTGCCCTGAGCGCGTTCCCTGGGTGTTTCGCAGGTTCCCGGTTCGTCCTGCGCCTCGACCGGGCAACGCACTTGTACGGTCCGCCCGCCGGGCGCCATCAGGGTCAGAAACGCGTCGAGATCCTGCCTCGACGCGTTCCGGTAGTACGTACGCGCCCAGGTGTCGGGCCCCTCGGTCAGGACGCAGGTCTGCGCCTCGACGCCCTCGGGAGAGGCGAGTTCCGGCCCACACTTCGTGATCCGTTCCGGAGACACCGGAGTGACCGATGGGACCGATGTGGCGGAGGAGGCGGCCGGGGCATCGGAGGGGGAGCCGGGGGAGGACTCCGCAGGGGCGGAAGCGCGGGGCCGCGCCGCACCGGCGGCGGGCGGCCCCTCCGTACGAGGCCCGTTCCCGACCCCCAGGTCCGTCAGCAGGCCCCCGTCCCCGGCTCGCGCCGCGGAGCCGGCACCGCGCCCGCCCCCGGACTTCGCGTCGCCCGCGCCGGCAGGCCGTACGGGATCGGCCGTCGGGCCGGCCACCGCGACGATCGGCACGAGGACGGCGACCACGACGGCCGCCCCGAGCCCGACCGTGCGGAGTTTCGCCGGGCTCATCACCGGACTCATGCGACCCACCTGCTCCTTCGCCCGGGATCTTCGACGGGTGGGGCGAACATATCGGCGGCCGGCGGGCGCCCGGTCGGCCGCGCGCCCGTTTCCCCTGCAAGTCGGGCCAGGACACACCCGTTCGGGTGAATGTCCCCTGCGCGCACCTCCGCGTACGCGTGCACTCACCGCTCAGTGCGTGAGCAGTCACCGCTCAGTGCGTGAGCACCCGCCTCAGTGCGTGAACACTCACCTCAGTGCGTGAGCACCCACCTCGTCCCGTGAGCACTCATCGCTCAGTACGTGAGCCGGCTCCCGCCGCCCGGTGCGCTCGTGCTCGCCTCGACCAGGGCGTCCACCACGGCCTCCACGTCCGGCAGCCACGGCCGGGCCGAGCCGACGAGCGGCGCCCGCTCCCACCGCACCTGTCCGCTCCCGGCGACCGAGGGCGGCAGCAGCAGATAGCCGCCCTCGCCGTGGAACCGCAGCGAGCTGGGCACGCTGTCCTTCGCGTACAGCAGCTCCCCGAGCCGTTCCAGGCCGTAGGGCGCGACGAGGATCGACCAGCGCGTCGGCGTCGCCACCACCGGGCCGAGCCGCATGCCCATCGCGTCGAGCGCCGCCAGCGCCCGCGCTCCCGCCACCGCGGGCAGGCTCACCGCGCAGGGCGCGCCACCGCCCGTGGCGAGCACCACCGGCGCCTCCGGGCGCCTGGTCCACCACCAGCGGATCATCCGCTCGTCGGTGGTGGCCGCGAGGAGGCCGGGGTCGAAGGGGTGCGCGCCGGGCACGGCGCACTCGGGGTCGGGGCAGGCACAGGCGGGCCCCGCGGCCGTACGGGTCTTCGCGCTCAGGCCCACGCCAGGCAGCACGGGCCAGTCCCACTCGACGGCGAAGGCGACCGCCGCGTCGAGCCGGGCGGTCGTCACCTCGCGACGCCGGAGCCGGAGCCTGCGTCGCCTGCCTCGCCTCAGGAGGGGTCCCAGGATTCCGAGGATCTCGCGCATGAGCGCTCGTTCCTTTCCGTTGAACGCCGAATCCACATCACACCATGTGCAGATCTCTTCACCGTGCGTATCAGCGCGTACAAGGTCGGTGGCGCTCCGCCCCACGCCGGAAGCGGGGTCGACGGGCCAGGTATGAACCGGTGGAGCCAGGTCGAGCCGGGGAGGAACCGGTGGAGCAGGTCAGAACCAGGTGGAGCCAGGTCGGAACCGGGTGAAGCCAGGTCGGAACCAGGTCGAGCCAGGTCGATCCGTATCGGTGCCAGATCCAAGCCGGGTCAGAACACGTTCCCCGCCACTGGGGGACGGGCCGAGGCCTGCGGCATGTAGGACGCCGGGGTTCCACGGCACGTTCCGGGGCAGCTCCAACTGCCCCTGCCTGTCATCGAGTACGTACCCAGCACGCTCGGAATGACGCGCTTTCAAACGACGCCAGTCGACCGCAAAAGGTGCACACCGGGGGCAATTTTCGGCCAACTTCTCGCGTACTTCAACCCTTGCGCACGAGCTCACGGACACCACAAGTGCCATGGGGACAATGCTGGACATCGCTCCTCCCGTGCGTGTAGATGTGGATGCATCGAGCGGCGCAGAATGACATGGGGGTTTGCGATGCTATGGCGTCAAACGCACCGGTCGGAAAGCCGACTGACATGAGCGCCCCACACATGCCGAAAGTGGCCGGAATCGATTCCACGGTTCCCCACTCCCCGCACACTACGGCGCCCCTCTCCGGGGTCCCCGCGGCGGCGACACCCGCCGACGCGGCCCTCCCGCCCGGCGCGCTGATCCAGGACCGGCTGGCCGGCTGGGTCTCCGACCTCACCACCCTCCACGAACTCACCGAGCGCCTCATCAGGACCTCGTCCCTCGACGAGGCCCTGCCCGAGGTCCTCGGTGCCGGGGCCGCCCTCGTCGGCGCGCGCCGGGGCATGGCCGTCCTCGAACCCGCCGACGGCCTCGGCCCCGCCACCACGATCGGCCTCGGGCTCGCCCACGCCGAGCTCGGCACGATCGAGACCGTCCCGCGGGGCGCCACCAGCTACGGCCGCCTCCTCGACGGCCTCCCCGATCCCGCCGACCCGGCCCGCGTCCCCGATCCGATCGCCATCCCCGACGTCCGTACGGAGGAGGGCCTCGACCCGCGCCACCGCGAGGTCGCCGCCCGCCTCGGCTACGCCGCCAGCTACGCCCTGCCCCTCGCCACCGAGGAGGCCGGCCGGCTGGGCGCGGCCGTCTGGCTCTACGACGAGCCCGCCGAGCCCTCCGAGCGCCAGCGGCACCTCATCGGGCTGTACGGCCGCTTCGCCACCGAGCACCTCGCCCGCCTGCTCCAGGTCGAGCGCGCCCACGCGCAGGTCTCCACCGTCGCCGAGGAGCTGCTCCCGAGCCGCCTCCCCCGCGTCCCCGGCGTCCAGCTCGCCGCCCGCCACCGCACCGGCCCCCGGGGTGGCGGCGACTGGTACGACGCGCTGCCGCTGCCCGAGGGCGCCCTGGGGCTCGCCGTCGGCTCCGTCTCCGGCACCGGCCCGAGCGCGCTGGCCGCCATGGGACGGCTGCGCGCCTCCCTCCGGGCGTACGCGGTGATGGAGGGCGAGGATCCCGTCGCCGTCCTCTCCGACCTGGAGCTCCTGCTCCGGCTCACCGAGCCCGCGCGCTCGGCGACCGCGCTCTTCGCCTACGCCGAGCCCGCGCAGCGCCGGATCGTCCTGGCCGGGGCCGGGCACGCCCCGCCGCTGGTCATCGGCGAGCACCGCACCGAGTTCGTCGAGACCTCGCTCTCGGCTCCGCTCGGGATGCTCTCCTGCTGGGAGGCGCCGAGCGTCGAGCTGTCCCCCGCCCCGGGAGAAACGGTGCTTCTCTACACGGACGGGCTGCTGCGCCGTACCGGCGACGCCATGGACCGGGCCTTCGCACGCCTCCACGCGGCCGCCGCGAGCGTGCCGAAGGCGGACCGGGGCGACCCGGGCGCGATCGCCGACCACGTCCTGCGGACGCTGCTGCCCGAGGGCCTCGGACGCGGCGCCGCTGACGACGAGGAGGACATGGTCCTGCTGGCCGCCCGCTTCGAGTGACCGGAATGTGACGCTCCGGTAATGGGTCTTCCGGCCCTGGGCCCCCTTCCGTACGACCGTACGATGGTGGGGGTTCAGTGTCGTACCAAGAGGAGGCAGACCCGTGGCCGAGGAGCTCACGCCGGAGACCCCGGAAGAGTCGACCGAAGAGCAGGCGATCAAGCAGCGGAAGAACGGCCTGTACCCGGGCGTGTCCGACGAGCTCGCCGAGAACATGAAGTCCGGCTGGGCCGACACCGAGCTGCGTGACCTCGCGCCGATCGCGCAGGCCGACAAGACGGCCGCGCGCCGCGCCGCGCTGTCCGCCCGCTTCCCGGGCGAGCGCCTGGTGGTCCCCGCCGGAAACCTGAAGACCCGGTCGAACGACACCGAGTACAGCTTCCGCGCCTCCACCGAGTACGCGTACCTCACCGGCGACCAGACGCAGGACGGCGTCCTCGTCCTGGAGCCCGTCGCCGCGGGTGGCCACGAGGCGACGATCTACCTGCTGCCGCGCTCCGACCGCGAGAACGGCGAGTTCTGGCTCGACGGCCAGGGCGAGCTGTGGGTCGGCCGCCGTCACTCCCTCACCGAGGCCGAGCAGCTCCTCGGCGTCCCCGCGAAGGACGTCCGCGAGCTCGCCGCCCACCTGAAGGAGGCCACCGGCTCCGTCCGCGCCGTCCGCGGCCACGACGCCGGCATCGAGGCGGCGCTGACCGACAAGGTCACCGCCGAGCGCGACGAGGAACTGCGCGTCTACCTCTCCGAGGCCCGCCTGATCAAGGACGACTTCGAGGTCGCCGAGCTCCGGAAGGCCTGCGAGGCCACCGCCCGCGGCTTCGAGGACGTCGTCAAGGTCCTCGACAAGGCCGAGGCCACCAGCGAGCGCTACATCGAGGGCACGTTCTTCCTGCGCGCCCGCGTCGAGGGCAACGACATCGGCTACGGCTCCATCTGCGCCGCCGGCCCGCACGCCACCACCCTCCACTGGGTGCGCAACGACGGCGACGTCCGCTCCGGCGACCTGCTGCTGCTCGACGCCGGCGTGGAGACCAACGAGCTCTACACCGCGGACATCACCCGCACCCTGCCGATCAACGGCCGGTACACCGAGCTCCAGCGCAAGATCTACGACGCCGTGTACGAGGCGCAGGAGGCCGGCATCGCCGCGGTGAAGCCCGGCGCCGCCTACCGCGACTTCCACGACGCCGCCCAGCGCGTCCTCGCCGAGAAGCTCGTCGAGTGGGGCCTCGTCGAGGGCCCGGTCGAGCGCGTCCTGGAGCTGGGCCTCCAGCGCCGCTGGACCCTGCACGGCACCGGCCACATGCTCGGTATGGACGTCCACGACTGCGCCGCCGCGCGCACCGAGGCGTACGTCGACACGACCCTCGCGCCGGGCATGTGCCTGACCGTCGAGCCGGGTCTGTACTTCCAGGCCGACGACCTGACCGTGCCGGAGGAGTACCGCGGCATCGGCGTCCGGATCGAGGACGACATCCTCGTCACCGAGGACGGCAACGTGAACCTCTCGGACGCGCTGCCGCGCCGCTCCGAAGAGGTCGAGGCGTGGATGGCCGGCCTGAAGGGCTGACCTCCGCGATCACGCGTACGTTGGAGACGAAGGGCCCCCGCCGACCGACCGGCGGGGGCCCTTCCCCGTACGCGTACGTCCTCGTACGGCAGTCCTTGTACGGCTGACCTCGCACGTCCTGCCCTTGTACGGCTGACCTCGCAGGTCCTGCCCTTGTACGGCTGACCTCGCACGTCCTGTCCTTGTACGGCTTGTCCTCGCACGTCTTGTCCTCGTACGGCTGCCAGGCGCACGTCCGTCCCCGGCTCAGACCATCAGGAGCGAGGGCCCGTCCTTCCACTTGAGGATCTTGTCGAAGCTGACGACCGCGCCGCCCCGGCCCGAGCGGTTGCCGAACTGCACGTGGTCCGCGAGCTCCTCGATCAGCCGCAGCCCCCGGCCGTGCTCGGCGTCGTCCGAGGGGGCCGTCGGCGCCGAGGCCGTCTCGGCACCGGGGAAGCCCGGGCCCGAGTCCGCCACCTCGATACGACAGGTCTCGCCGTCCAGGTAGGCCGTCACCCGATACGCCCTGCCCGTCCCGCCTGTCCCGCCGTCGACGTCACCGCCGTGCTCGACCGCGTTCGCACAGGCCTCGGTCAGCGCGACCGACAGCTCGTACGACACGTCCGGATCGACCCCCGCGGTCTCCATCGTGCCCAGCAGAAGCCGGCGGGCCAGCGGCACGCTCGCGGCCTCGCGCCGCAGATGGAGTGACCACCAGATGCTCATGCTCCAGCCTCCCGGCAGCGGCTCGACATACCGATACCTATTGCCGGACGGAACCCTTCGTAAGCCCCCGAAGGCGACAAGAGCGCTCGTTCGGCGGATGCACCCGCCGGGACGCCGGTGTATGTCACCCCGAAGACGCCCAAGAACGACCTTACGGACCTGCCTCATGACGGGCCTGCCCCTGGTGCGATGATGGGCCCGCCATGACTGCCCCCGCGCTCGCTCCACGGCTGCTGAGGGCCGCGGTGTTCACCGCGGTCTGCGTCGTGCTGTCCGCGCTGGGACACGCCCTCGCCGCCTGTGCGGGGATCGCCCTGTGGACCATCGTCGCCGGCTTCCTCGGCGTCTTCGGGGTCACCGTCCTCTTCACCGGACGCGACCGCTCCCTCGCCTTCGTCGTCGGCGCCCTCGCGGGCGGGCAGCTCGGCCTGCACACCCTCTTCAGCCTGGGTCAGCGCCCCCTCGCGCTGAGCCCCACGGCCGACGACGCGCTCGTGCGGATGGCCGCCAAGCTGGTCTGCGGCGCGGGCGCCGGGGCCATCAGCCCCGCCGACGCCGCCCGGATCGTCGGCGACGCCGGACTCACCCCGGCCACCGCCCACGGCCACCTGGCGCACGCGGCGGCCCCGGCCCCCGGGCTGCTGCCCGGACTGCCCATGCTCCTCGGCCATCTGCTCGCGGCACTCGCCGCGGGCTGGCTGCTGCGCCGCGGCGACCGGGCCCTGGTCCGGCTCGTCCAGCTCTCCGAGCAGGGCGCGACGGAGCTCGCCGAGTGCGCCCTCGTGCGCTCCCTGCGGGCCGCCCTCCGTCTCGTACGGGGCCTGCTCGCCGGACTGCCGGCGAGCCCGCACGCGGGAGCGCTGCTGTCCGCCCGTACGGCCTTCGACTCCTCGCCGCCGCCCGTGTTCGAGGCGCTCGAGGACACGGTGATCAGGCGCGGCCCGCCGGCCGCCGCCGACTGCGTCCTCGCAGCCTGACGCGGACCGCTCACCAGGAGCGGCGCCGCGTGCGCCCGCGCGCCTCGACCGGGGTACCTCCCCTCGGCGCGCCGGGTCCCGCCGTCCTCCTCAGAGCCGGAGTGTCCTCTGCCATGACCGTTTCCGTTTCCGCCTCCCGTGTCGCCCTCGCCGGTGGCATCGCGCTCTCCTCCGTCGTGCTGCTGTCCGGCACGGCCTTCGCGCACGTCAGCGTGCAGCCGCAGGGCGAGGCCGCCAAGGGTGGCTACGCCACCGTCAACATCAAGGTCCCGAACGAGCGGGACAACGCCTCCACCGTGAAGCTGGAGGTCAACTTCCCGCTCGACCACCCGCTCGCCTCCGTCATGCCGCAGCCCGTCCCCGGCTGGAAGGCCGAGGTGACGAAGAGCAAGCTCAGCAAGCCGCTGGAGCTGCACGGCAAGAAGATCAACGAGGCCGTGTCCAAGGTGACGTGGACCGCCGACGGCTCGAAGATCGGCCCCGGTCAGTTCCAGCAGTTCCCGCTCTCGCTGGGTCAGCTGCCCGAGGACACCGACCAGCTCGTGCTCAAGGCCATCCAGACGTACGACAACAAGGAGATCGTGCGCTGGATCGAGGAGGCGAAGGAGGGCGCGGACGAGCCGCAGAACCCGGCTCCCGTCCTGAAGCTCTCCGCCGCGAGCGAGGACCACCACGGCGCCGCCACCGCTCCCTCGGCCTCGGCGTCGACATCCGCCTCCGCCTCCGCTTCCGGGGACGCGAAGACCGGGCACGACGACAAGTCCGGCGACCACGAGGAGAAGACGGCCGCCGCCGCTTCCTCCTCCGACACCACGGCCCGGATCCTCGGCGTCATCGGCATCCTCGTCGGCATCGCCGGCGTCGCCTTCGGCGTCCTCGCCGGCCGCCGCCGCTCGGCCTGACGGCCCGCACCCTCACCTGAGAACCGAAAGAACCACATGTCTGAAGAGAAGACGTCCGGGGCGGGCACGGCCCGTCCCGGACGGCGCACCCCGCTGATCGTGGCCGCGGTCGCGATCGTCGCCGCGCTCGGCATCACCGCGGCCGTCGGCCTCGGCGGGAACGACGACAAGACCCCCGGCACCGGCTCCGGCTCGATCGCCGAGGTCTCCGGCGCCGAGGACTCCACCAAGGCCGCCACCGTGCTCGACCGGCCGTTCACCAAGCCCTCGCTCGTCCTCACGGACACCAAGGGCCAGAAGTACGACCTGCGCGAGCGGACCAAGGGCAAGCCGACACTCGTCTACTTCGGCTACACGCACTGCCCCGACGTCTGCCCCATGACGATGAGCAACATCGCCATCGCCAAGAAGCAGCTCCCCAAGGCCGACCAGGACAAGCTCCAGGTCGTCTTCGTCACCACCGACCCCGAGCGTGACACCTCGGCCGAGCTCGCCAAGTGGCTGCCCGCCGCCGGCGACTCCACCTTCACCGGTCTCACCGGCGACTTCTCCGCCATCCAGGCGGGCGCCCGCTCGATCGGCATCGGGATCGACCCGCCCAAGAAGGAGGGCGACAAGGTCATCTCCATGCACGGCGCCCAGGTCATCGCCTTCTCGCCCACCACCGACCAGGGCTACGTCCTGTACGGCGAGGACACGACCGTCGAGGAGTACGCCAAGGACCTGCCGAAGCTCATCAAGGGGGAGAACCCGTGAACCGCCGCACCACCGCCCTGACCGCCGCCGTCGCCCTCGCCGGCGCACTCGCGCTGACCGGGTGCTCGTCCGACAGCGACAAGCCCGAGCTGAAGGTCAGCGGCGCCTTCATGCCGCAGCCGGTGATGGACATGGCCGGCGGCTTCCTCACCATCACCAACGGCGGCGGAACCGCGGACAAGCTCACCTCCGTCACCAGCCCCATCTCGGACGACGTCACGATCCACGAGACGAAGGACCAGAAGATGGTGGAGGTGAAGTCCTTCGACATCCCCGCGAACGGGGAGCTGAAGCTCGAACGCGGTGGCAACCACATCATGTTCATGGAGCTGAAGACGAAGCCCAAGCAGGGCGAGAAGGTCAGCATCGAGCTCCACTTCGAGAAGTCCGGCCCCATCAAGGTCGACGTTCCCGTCGAGGCAGCCAACCACAACCCGCAGCAGCACTGAGCTCGTTGACGGAGTGACACAGAGATGACAACCACCGCCCCGCGCCTCGGTACCGCCGTGGCCCGGCTGCTGATCCTCGCGGCCGCGCTGCTCGGCACGCTGCTGGCCGGCGCCGCCCCCGCCTCCGCGCACGCGGCGCTCACCGCGAGCGACCCGAGGGACGGGGCGGTGGTCGCCACCGCTCCCAAGGAGGTCAACCTGACCTTCTCCGAACAGGTGGCCATGAGCGCCGACTCGATCCGGGTCCTCGACCCGGCGGGCCGGCGGGCCGACACCGGCGAGATGCGCGACCTGTGCAGCGGTTCCGTCGTCCGGTACGGAGTCGGGCTCCGCGCCGGGCTGCCGGACGGCACGTACACCGTGGCCTGGCAGACGGTCTCCGCCGACAGCCACCCGATCGCCGGTGCCTTCACCTTCTCCATCGGTGCTCCTTCCACCACCTCCGTCGCGCTGCCCGAGCCGAACGCGGGCGGCGGAGTCGTCGGCGCCCTCTACGGCATCGCGCGCTACCTCTCGTACGCCTCCTTCGCCGTCCTCGTCGGCGGCGGCGCCTTCGTCCTGGTGTGCTGGCCGCGCGGGGCGGGCGTCCGCCCGGTCCAGCGGACCGTGGTCCGGGCGTGGCTGACCCTCACGGTCGCCACCCTGGCGATGCTCCTCCTCCGCAACCCGTACACCGGCTCGGGCGAGCTCTCCGACGCCTTCGACCTGGCGGGCCTGAAGTCCGTCCTGGAGACCAAGACCGGGGCCGCGCTCACCTCCCGTCTGCTGCTGCTCGGCGCCGCGGCGCTCTTCGTCGCGGTCCTCTTCGGCTCCTACGCCCACCGCACCGATCCGAAGGAGCGGAAGGACCTCGCGTTCGGACTCGGTCTCGGCGGCACCGTCGTCGCCGCCGGCATCGCCGGCACCTGGGCGCTGGCCGAGCACGCCTCGACCGGCATCCAGCCCGGCATCGCCATGCCCGTCGACATCCTTCACCTGCTGGCCGTCGCCGCCTGGCTCGGCGGACTCACGGTGCTGCTGGTCGCCCTCTACCGGGCCCCCTCCGTCGAGCGCTCGGCGGTGGAACGCTTCTCGAAGGTCGCCTTCGGCTCCGTTCTCGTCCTCGCGGCCACCGGCGTCTACCAGTCCTGGCGCCAGGTCGGCTCCTGGTCCGCCCTGACCGACACCCGCTACGGGCAGCTGCTGCTGGTCAAGCTCGGCCTGCTGGCCGTGCTCCTCGGCATCGCCTGGATATCGCGCCGCTGGACCCAGCGCCTCGCCGACCCGACCCCCTCCGCGGCGGACCCCGCCACGGAGGAGGGTGCGACGACGGACGACGAGCCCGACGGGGAAGCAGAGCAGGAGGCAGAGGCGGAGAAGGCCGTCGCCCTCGTCGGCGCCGCTTCCGAGCCCGCCGAATCCGAGAGCGCATCCGCGCCCGAGACCGATCCGGAGACCCAGCCCGACCCCGAGCGGGCCGCTCAGCTCGCCCGGCAGCGCGCCGCCGTCGCCACCGCCCGCCGCAAGCGGGAGCGGGACGCCGACCCCGAGCGGACCGGTCTTCGCCGCTCGGTGCTGACCGAGGCCGCCGTCGCCGTGGTCCTCCTCGCCGTGACCACCGTCCTCACCTCCACCGAGCCCGGCCGCACCGAGGAGGAGGCCGGCCGGACCGGATCCACCGCCGGCTCGGCCGCCGTGCCCGACCGGCCCGTCGACATCCGGCTGCCCTTCGACACCGGCGGCGTCGAGGGCAAGGGCGTCGTCCGTCTCAGCCTCGACCCCGGCCGCACCGGCGCCAACGCTCTCCACCTCTTCGTCGAGCGCCCGAACGGCAAACCTCTGGACGTCCCCGAGATCAAGGTCGCCTTCACCCTGGAGGCCAAGGACGTCGGCCCCCTGCCCGTCGCCCCCGACCGCATCCAGACCGGACACTGGACCGCGAGCGGCGTCCAGATCCCGATGCCCGGCGAGTGGAAGATCCAGGTGACCGTCCGCACCTCCGACATCGACCAGACCACCATCGACAAGAACGTGAAGATCGGCTGACCCTCGTGACCGAGCACGACAACAGCGGCACCAGCGAAAGCAGCGACAGCGGCCGCAACAGCACCCCTGTGGACATCTCCCGACGGCGCCTGCTCGGCACCGTCGGCGCGGCGGGCGCGGCCGGACTCGTCATCGGCGCCGCCGGCGGCGTCGGGGTCTCCTCGGCGGTCTCGGGCGACGGGACCACCGGCGGCGCCGGCGGTCCGCAGGCCCTGACCTCCGTCGGCGCGACCGAGGTGATGTTTCACGGGAAACATCAGGCCGGCATCACCGACCCCCTCCAGTCCCGCGGCCATCTGATCGCCTTCGACCTCGCACCGGGAGCCGGTCGCAAGGAGGCCATGGCCCTGCTGCGCCGCTGGTCGGCCACGGCGAAGGTGCTGATGGCGGGGAAGGCCCCGGCCGAGGACACGGGCATCGCGCTCGACGCGGGCCCCTCCTCGCTGACGGTCACCTTCGGCTTCGGCCGTACGTTCTTCGACCGCACCGGGCTGGTCTCGCGCCGCCCGGCGCAGCTCGACCCGCTGCCCGCCTTCTCCTCCGACGCCCTCGACCCCCGGCGGTCCGAGGGCGACCTGTGGGTGCAGATCGGCGCCGACGACGCGCTCGTCGCCTTCCACGCGCTGCGGGCCGTCCAGAAGGACGCCGGCGACGCGGCCCGGGTGCGCTGGCAGATGAACGGCTTCAACCGCTCGGCCGGTGCCACCGCCAAGCCGATGACCGCCCGCAACCTCATGGGTCAGGTCGACGGCACGGGCAATCCGAAGCCCACGGAGCCCGACTTCGATCGGCGGATCTTCGTCCCGGCCGGGGCCACCGGGGCCCAGGAGTGGATGGCCGGCGGCTCCTACGCGGTGGTGCGGCGGATCCGCATGCTGCTCGACGACTGGGACAAGCTCCCGATCGACCGGCAGGAGCAGGTGATCGGCCGCCGGAAGTCCGACGGCGCACCGCTCACCGGCGGCAGCGAGACGACCGAGCTCGACCTGGACAAGTTCGGCACGGACGGCAAGCCGGTCATCGCCGACAACGCCCACTCCCGGATCTCCGCCCCCGAACAGAACGGCGGGGCGGCGATGCTCCGCAGGCCCTTCTCCTTCCACGACGGGATCGGCCCGGACGGGACACCGGACGCCGGGCTGCTCTTCATCTGCTGGCAGGCCGATCCGCTCCGGGGCTTCGTCCCGGTGCAGCGCAAGCTCGACCGGGGCGATGCGCTGTCGGCGTTCATCCGGCACGAGTCCAGCGGCCTCTTCGCCGTCCCGGGCGGCCCGGCCGCGGGCGAGTACGTGGGCCAGCGGCTCCTGGAGGCGTAACGGCCCGGAAGACCGCCCGCGATCTCGTGCGAGATGCCGTTCGAGATGTCGTTCGAGCAGGCGGCCCGCGCGCCCGGCGACCATTAGGGTGACGGTATGTCCGCCACCCGGTTCACGTATCTCGGCCCCGAAGGCACCTTCACGGAGGCCGCGCTGCGTACGCTGCCCGAGGCCGCGACCCGGGAGCTCGTCCCGATGGTCTCGGTCCCGGCCGCGCTCGACGCCGTACGGAACGGGGAGGCCGCCGCCGCGCTCGTACCGATCGAGAACTCGGTCGAGGGCGGGGTGACCGCGACGCTGGACGAGCTGGCCTCCGGCGAACCGCTGATGATCTACCGCGAGGTGCTGCTGCCGATCGCCTTCGCGCTGCTCGTGCGGCCCGGGACGAAGCTCTCGGAGATCAAGACGGTCACCGGCCACCCCGTGGCCCAACCGCAGGTGAGGAACTGGCTGCGGGCACACCTGCCCGACGCCCTGTGGGAGTCGGCCGCTTCGAACGCGGACGGGGCCCGGCTGGTCCAGGAGGGCCGCTTCGACGCCGCCTTCGCGGGAGAGTTCGCCGCGGCGACGTACGGGCTCGAGCCGCTGGTCACGGAGATCCACGACGCGGAGAACGCCGAGACGCGGTTCGTGCTCGTGGGCCGGCCGGCCCGCCCGTCCGCGCCGACCGGCGCGGACAAGACCTCGGTGGTGCTGTGGCTGGGTGACGATCATCCGGGTGCCCTCCTCGAACTGCTCCAGGAATTCGCGGTGCGCGGGGTGAACCTGATGCTGATCCAGTCCCGGCCCACGGGGGCGGGGATCGGGAACTACTGCTTCGCCGTGGACGCCGAGGGCCATATCTCGGACCGCCGGGTGGGCGAGGCGCTGATGGGGCTCAAGCGGATCTGCCCCAACGTGCGCTTCCTCGGCTCGTACCCGAGGGCGGGTGTCGCGGTCGAGGACGTGTCGGCGCTGCGGCGCGGGACTTCGGACGTGGAGTTCACTGAGGCCTCCGACTGGCTGGCGAGGGCCCAGGACGGTCGGGCCTGACCCGATAGTGACCGATCGCTCCCACTGGCGGGGGCGGTCGTCCACAGGCACGAACAACTAGTCCTACCTGCATACTTTTCAGTTACCCACAGAGGTTATCCACAGGGTGCGCCTCGACCTGGGGACAAGTCGACATCGCATTCCGACATGGTCGACAAATCACCCCGGTCACCCGCCCGTACCACCCCGGCCCCGCCCTGGTCGTCCACAGCACACCGATGACGCGTCCGTCACCGCGTTTCCCAGGATCAACTCTTTGGAGCGAGCAATTCCCACCCGAATGAGTGGTCGAATGACGTTTGATCACGGAATTGCCAGGTTCGCGGTGCGGAATCCCCATGATCTTCCCCGTAGTCCACAGAACTTCCGCACAGCCTGTGGATAAGTGAATCCGGCGACCGGTGATTCTCTTTTCCCGAAGTGGCAATTCGGGCAAAACAACACGCGCGACCTTATCCGGTGGGGGCACGCAAGCGGGCACCGGTAGCCTGGTGGGGTGATTGACCTTCGCCTGCTCCGTGAGGACCCCGACCGTGTTCGCGCCTCCCAGCGCGCCCGTGGAGAGGACGTCGCGCTCGTCGACGCCCTGCTCTCCGCCGATGAGCGGCGCAGGTCGTCCGGCGTCCGCTTCGACGAGCTCCGATCCGAGCAGAAGTCGCTCGGAAAGCTGATCCCCAGGGCCACGCCCGAGGAGCGCGCCGAGCTCCTGCAGAAGGCGGAGCAGCTCAAGATCGACGTCAAGGCCGCCGAGGCCGAACAGAACGAGGCCGACGAGACGGCCAAGCGGCTCCTGCTCCAGCTCGGGAACATCGTCCACACGGACGTCCCGGTCGGCGGCGAGGAGGACTTCGTCGTCCTGGAGACGCACGGCACCATCCGCGACTTCGCGGCCGAGGGCTTCGAGCCCAAGGACCACCTGGAACTGGGCGAGGCGCTCGGCGCCATCGACGTCGAGCGGGGCGCCAAGGTCTCCGGCTCGCGCTTCTACTACCTGACCGGCGTGGGCGCCCTCCTGGAGCTCGCCCTGGTCAACGCGGCGATCGCCCAGGCCACCGAGGCCGGCTTCATCCCGATGCTGACCCCGGCGCTGGTCCGCCCGCGCGCCATGGAGGGCACCGGCTTCCTCGGCCAGGCCTCGGAGAACGTGTACCACCTGGAGAAGGACGACTACTACCTCGTCGGCACCTCCGAGGTCCCCCTCGCCGCGTACCACATGGACGAGATCATCGACGCCGACAAGCTGCCCCTGCGGTACGCGGGCTTCTCGCCCTGCTTCCGCCGCGAGGCCGGCACGTACGGCAAGGACACCCGCGGCATCTTCCGCGTCCACCAGTTCGACAAGGTCGAGATGTTCTCGTACGTCGCGCCCGAGGACGCGGAGAACGAGCACAAGCGGCTCCTGGAGTGGGAGAAGCAGTGGCTGACGGGCCTGGAGCTGCCGTTCCAGGTCATCGACGTCGCCACCGGTGACCTCGGCGCCTCCGCCTCCCGCAAGTTCGACTGCGAGGCGTGGATCCCGACCCAGGGCAAGTACCGCGAGCTCACCTCCGCCTCGAACTGCGACAGCTTCCAGGCCCGTCGCCTCTCCGTCCGCATGCGCGACGAGCAGGGCGGCAAGAAGACCGTGCAGCCGCTGGCCACCCTGAACGGCACGCTGTGCGCCGTACCGCGCACGATCGTGGCGATCCTGGAGAACCACCAGCTGGCCGACGGCTCGGTGCGGGTGCCCGAGGTCCTGCGGCCCTACCTGGGCGGGCGCGAGGTCCTGGAGCCGATCGCCAAGTGAGCCGCTTCCCCTACCGCCTGGTGGCGACGGACCTCGACGGCACGCTGCTGCGCGCCGACGAGTCCGTCTCCGGCCGCACGCGGGACGCGCTCGCCGCCGTGACCGAGGCGGGCGCGGCGCACATCGTCGTCACCGGCCGGGCGGTGCCCTGGACGCGGCACATCCTCGACGACCTCGGCTACGAGGGGATCGCGGTGTGCGGGCAGGGCGCGCAGGTGTACCACGCCGGTGAGCACCGGCTGCTGACCTCGCTGACCCTGGACCGGCAGCTCGCCGGACTCGCCCTCTCCAAGATCGAGGCGGAGGTCGGCCCGCTGTCGCTGGCCGCCAGCCGCGACGGCCTGGAGGGCGAGGTCCTGATGGGCCCCGGCTACCGGGCCCAGGAGGGGCCCCTGCCGTACGTGCCGTACGAGGACCCGGCGGAGCTGTGGGCGGCGCCGCTGACCAAGCTCTACATCCAGCACCCGGCGCTGAGCGACGACGAGCTGACGCGGATCGCCCGTGAGACGGTCGGCGGGCTCGTGGACGTCGTCATGGCGGGTCCGGGGATCGTGGAGATCCTCCCGCTCGGTCTGAGCAAGGCGACGGGACTCTCCCTGGCCGCCCGCCGGCTGGGTGTGAAGGCCGCGGACACGATCGCCTTCGGCGACATGCCGAACGACATCCCGATGTTCGCCTGGGCGGCACACGGAGTGGCGATGGGCAACGCGCACGAGGAGCTGCGGGCGGTGGCGGACGAGGTGACGACCTCCAACGAGGAGGACGGCATCGCGGTCGTGCTGGAGCGTCTGCTGTCGGCCTGACGCCCCGACAGGCGCCACAGGACAGAAGGCAGCCGGCAGCCGGCAGACGGCAGCCGGCAGAAGTGAAGGCCACCCCTCGGGGTGGCCTTCGTCGTACTCGGCGTCGGACTCTGCGGAGGGTGCGCGGATCGAACGCGCGCGGGGTTTCCCCCGACTACGGCTTAGCAAGCCGCTGCCTTACCACTCGGCCAACCCTCCGGGAGGGAGCGGCCCGCACGGACCAGGTCCGCGCGCTCGAAGCGGCCGCTCCCTACGGGGGATCCCCCGTGCCCCCCGTACAACTAGTGTGCGCCGGGCCCTTGTTCGGGTGCGACCGATTTTTCTCCCCGGGTCAGCGGATAGCAGGCGAGGCCGATCACCAGCGAGACCGCGTGGCCGAGGTCGGTGTACGTCCGGTCGGTGGCGAGCGGGACGACGAAGAACGCGATCACGGCGGCGAGATAGAGCCAGCGCCAGGGGCGCGGCAGCCGGTAGGTCAGGATCCCGGCCGAGGCGGCGAGGCCGTAACTGACGCCGATGTCCACGACGTGCGCCATGCTGCGCGGCACGTCGTGGAGCCGGATGGCGACCAGGACGACCTGCTGACTGATCAAGGTGGCCGCGATGTGGGCCGTCGCGACGGTGAAGAGCCATTTCTCGGTGCCGAGCCAGCGTTCCACGGGCGCGTGCAGGACCTCGAAGAGCACCGCGTACAGCAGGAGGTCGGCGGGGTTCTCGATCCAGAACGCGCTGCCGAGCAGCGCCCGCACCGGGTGGTGCGAGAGCTGGTGGAGATTGCTGCTGTTGCGGTGGAGGAGATACGTCTCCAGACCGTCGGGCGAGAGCGCGATGACGAGGCTGGTGATCGCGATGACCGCCAGCCACACATGCGTACCGGGTGACGAACGCACCCACGACCTGATCGGCCGGGACGGTTCGCCACCCGGAGAGGTTTTGCTCGGCACCTCTCAGTGCCTATCACCCCAAGCTGGGAGAAACCTCAGAAATTGATCATGTGTCCGGCAATGCCGTGGATCGCTTCCTTCACGGCCTCGCCCAGCGTCGGGTGCGCGTGGACGTTCCGGGCGACCTCGTGGACGGTGAGGTCCCACTGCTGGGCCAGGGTCAGCTCGGGCAGCAGCTCGGTGACGTCGGGGCCGATGAGGTGAGCGCCGATGATCTCGCCGTGCGTGCCGTCAGCGATGATCTTGACGAAGCCCGTGGCGTCGCCGAGACCGTGCGCCTTGCCGTTCGCCACGAAGGGGAACTTGGCGACCTTGACGTCGTAGCCCTTCTCGCGGGCCTGCGCCTCGGTCCAGCCGAAGCTGGCGATCTGCGGCTGGCAGTAGGTCGCGCGGGGGATCATCGGGTAGTCGAGCTCCATCGTCTCGGCGTCCCCGATGGTCTCGGCCGCGATGACGCCCATGGCCTCGGCGGTGTGCGCGAGCATCAGCTTCGCGGTGACGTCACCGATCGCGTAGATGTGCGGCACGGAGGTGCGGCAGCGGCCGTCGACGTCGATCGCGCCGCGCTCGGTCAGCGCGACACCGGTGGCCTCCAGGCCGTAGCCGGTGACGTTCGGGGCGAAGCCGATGGCCTGGAGGACCTTGTCGGCCTCCAGGACCTTCTGGGCCCCGTCCTTGCCGGTGACGGTGACGCGGACCTGCGGGCCGGACTCGTCGATGGTCTCGACGCGGGTGGAGGTGAGGACGTCGATGCCGAGCTTGCGGTACTGCTTCGCCAGCTCCTTGGAGACCTCCTCGTCCTCCAGCGGGGCGATCCGGTCGAGGAACTCGACGATCGTGACCTTGGTGCCGTAGTTGTTCAGCACGTACGCGAACTCGATGCCGATCGCGCCGGCGCCGGCGATGACGATCGACTTCGGGGCGTCCTCGGCGAGGATCTGCTGCTCGTACGAGACGACGCGGTCGCTGAGGGCGGTGCCCGGCAGCAGGCGCGGGGTGGCGCCGGTCGCGATGATGCAGTTGTCGAAGGTGATCGTCTCCGAGGTGCCGTCGGACTTGGCCACCTGGAGGGTGTTCGCGTCGAGGAAGGTGCCCCGGCCGTTGAACTCGGTGATCCCGTTCTTCTTCATGAGGAAGTGGACGCCCTTGACCCGGCCGTCCGCGACGGAGCGGCTGCGGCGGAAGGCGTCGCCGTAGTCGAAGGTGACGGTGCCGTCGACCTTGATGCCGAAGGTCTTCGCCTCGTGGTTGAAGATGTGGGCGAGTTCGGCGTTGCGCAGCAGCGCCTTGGTGGGGATGCAGCCGACGTTCAGGCAGACACCGCCCCAGTACTTCTCCTCGACGACCGCGACCCGCTTGCCCAGCTGGGCGGCGCGGATGGCGGCGACGTAGCCGCCGGGGCCAGCTCCGAGTACGACGACGTCGAAGCGGTCTGACATGACTGACTCCCGAGGGTGGTGAGGGTGTTCGGTCCGCGTACGGGCCCACAGTAGTCCCGTGTTCCCCACAGGGTCAGTTGTAGGATGACTGGGCAACCGGGCGAATGGAGAGGTCGGAACGACATGGCACTCAAGGCGGCGGGGCGGACCTCGCTGGTGGACTCCGTCGTGGAGCAACTGCGGGCGCAGCTCACGGAAGGGGAGTGGGCGGTCGGCGACCGCATTCCCACCGAGCACGAGCTCGCCCAGCAGCTCGGCGTGGGCCGCAACACCGTCCGCGAGGCGGTCCGGGTCCTCGTCCACGCCGGCCTCCTGGAGTCCCGGCAGGGCAACGGCACCTTCGTCAGGTCGACCACCGACCCCGCCGCCGTGCTGCGTGGGGTGCGCCACGCGGGCGCGGCCGACGTCCTCGAACTGCGGGTCGCCCTGGAGGCGGAGGCCGCCCGGCTCGCGGCGGTACGCCGGGACACCCACGACCTGCTGCGGCTGCGGGCGGCCCTGACCACCCTGCGGGAGGAGGGCGACCGGGACGCCGACGCCGACCTCGCCTTCCATCTGGCGGTCGTGGGAGCGACGCACAACGCGACCTTCGTCGAGGTCTACCGCTTCTTCTCCGCGCAGGTGCACGAGGTGCTGGTGGAGGCGCTCGGCGACCAGGAGATGCCTCCCGTCGACATCGACGCGCACGAGGCCCTCGTGGAGGCGGTCGAGGCGGGCGACCCGGAGGCGGCGGAGCGCCAGGCGCGGGAGCTGCTGCGGGTCCCGATGGAGACGGTCGCGGCCCTGACCGACGGGGCGGGCCGGGACCGGTGAGTACCGAGATACGGACGGCGGACGCCACCCAGGGCGGGGGCGCAGGCGCCGAGCTCGATGCCGGGGCCGTTACCGTGGCCGATGCCGGGGTCGGAGCCGTTGTCGGGGTCGGAGCCGTTGTCGGGGGAGAGGCCGGGGGCCGGGCCGGGGCCGGGGTCCTGCGGGTGGCTGCCGGAGCCGTGTCCGCCCCACCCCGGTGGCGGGCGCGGCTCGCGCACCCGGCGGTGCTCCTGGTCGGGATCGTGCTGGCCTCGCTGAACATGCGGGTCGCCCTGGCGAGCGTGGCGCCCCTGGTCGGCGAGATCTCCGCCGCCTTCGGGCTCTCCTCGACGGCGACCTCGCTCGTCACCTCGGTCCCGGTCCTGTTCCTCGGGGCCGGCGCGCTGGTCGCTCCGTGGCTGGGGCGCCGCTTCGGCGCCGAACGGGTGCTGTTCGCCGCGCTGGTGCTGCTCGGCGTCGGGATCCTCGCGCGCGTGCTGCCGTCGGTGTACGCGCTGTACGGCGGCGGGATCCTCGTCGGCACGGCGATCGCCCTGCTGAACGTCCTGATGCCGGGGCTGATCAAGCGGGACTTCCCGGACCGGGCCGCGGCGATGACCTCCGTCTACACGGGCGCGCTGATCGCGGGCGCGACGGTTGCGGCGGCCGCCTCGGTGCCGCTGGAGGAGGCCCTCGGCGGCTGGGAGGCCTCGCTCGGCTTCTGGTCGCTGCTCGCCGGGATCGCGGCGCTCGCCTGGCTTCCGCAGGTGCTGATCGCCCAGAGCCGTGCGGGGCACGCGGTACGGGCCGTCCAGGCCGGCGGCGCCCGCCCGGTGAGCGTCTGGCGCTCGCCGCTGGCCTGGCAGGTGACCCTCTTCATGGGCGGCCAGTCGCTCTGGTCGTACGTCCTGATCGCCTGGATGCCGACGATCTTCACCGACCACGGGATGAGCCGCTCCACGGCGGGGGTGATCTTCGCCTTCAACACCCTGACCCAGATCGTCGGCGCCTTCGCGGTGCCGCTCCTCGCGGGCCGGATGCGGAGTCAGCGCCCGCTGATCGTCCTGGTCACGACGCTGGTCGCGGCCGGTTACGCCGGTCTGCTCGTCGCTCCGGCGGAGGGCGCCTGGCTCTGGGCGGCGCTGCTCGGCGTCGGCCAGGGCGGCGCGCTCGGCCTGGCCCTGACCCTGATCGTGCTGCGCTCGGGGGACGCGGTCACCGCGTCGAGGCTGTCGGGGATGGCCCAGACGGTCGGCTATCTGCTCGCCGCGGCGGGCCCGCTGGCCGCCGGAGCCCTGCACCAGGCCTCCGGCTCCTGGACCCTGCCGATCTCGCTCGTCCTGGGCGTCTGCGCCGCCTCGCTCGCCGTGGGTCTGCTCGCGGCCCGCGACCGCACGGTCTGAGCGCCGCGCCGGATCCCGCCGCGGGCCGGTCGGCCGCACGGCCCGCGGCCGGACGGATGGGGGGCGTTGGGCGGGTGGGGGGTGGCGGTACGGCTCCGGGTGGGCCTCCCGGAGCCGGGGCGACGACCCTCGGAGCCGTACCGCCGCTGTGTCGTCCCGGTCCTGGGCCTACTCCTCGCCCGCCAGGGTCAGCTTCCGCAGCTTGTGGCCGGCGAACCAGGTCGCCGCGACCGTGACCGCGGCGAGGAGGACGGTCGCCGTGGTCAGCCCGACCTCGGAGTCGATCAGGCCGTCGCCGGTGACCTTCTCCGCCAGCGCGAGCGACCACTGCTGGACGCTCAGGGTCTTCGCGCCGGAGATCAGGGAGCCGAAGAGGGTCTCCCAGACCAGGGCGTACACGAGGCCGATGACCACCGCGTGCCGGCTGATAGTGCCGAGCAGCAGGAAGATCGCGCTGTAGGCGATGGAGGCCACCAGGGCCGCCACCGTGTACGCCACCGCGACCTGCTGGCCGTTGCCGTTGAGGACGTAGCCGGCGATCAGCGTCGGCACCGCCGAGAAGACCATGGTGACGGCGATCGCCACGATGAGCTTGGTGAAGATGATCGTGGGCCGCTTCACCGGCTTGGACAGCAGGTAGACGATCGAGCCGTCGTCGATCTCCGGCCCTATCGCGCCCGTGCCGGCGATCACACCGATCAGCGGCACCATCGTCGCCAGCGCGAAGCCGCCCAGGACGTCGGCGGCGACCTGGTCGTCCGCGCCGTTGAAGGCGCGCACCGCCACGGCGATGAGCACCAGCATCGCCGGCAGGAGGAAGAGGATCAGCGCGCGCCGGCGGCCGAGCAGGCCCCGGTAGGTGAGCCGGGCGACTGTGGGGTTGTACATCGGTCAGGCTCCTTTCAGGCCGCGACGAGGTACGAGAAGACCGATTCGAGGGACTCGTCCGAGGGCGAGACCGTCAGGAGGCGGATGCCCCGGTCCTTCGCGACCTTGGGGAGCAGCTCCGTGAACCGCCCGAAGTCCACCGCCTGGACGCGCAGTCCGCCCTCCGCGTGGTCGACCTCGATCCCCGCCGTGGACGGGTCGGCGATCAGCGCGGCGGCCAGCGCCCGGTCGTCGCTGGAGCGGACCAGGTAGCGGTGCGGCCGGTCCGTCATGAGCCGGCGGATCTTGCGGAAGTCACCGGAGGCCGCGTGCCGTCCGGCCACGATCACCTCGATGTGGGAGGCGAGCTGCTCGACCTCCTCCAGGATGTGCGAGGAGAAGAGGACCGTGCGGCCCTCCGTGCCCATCCGCCGCAGCAGGTCCATCAGCTGCATGCGCTGGCGCGGGTCCATACCGTTGAACGGCTCGTCCAGGAGGAGCACGGACGGCTGGTGCACGAGGGCCGAGGCCATCTTCACGCGCTGCCGCATGCCCTTGCTGTACGTGGAGATCTTGCGGTCCTGGGCGTACTCCATCTCGACCGTGGCCAGGGCCTCCTGGGCCTCCTTGGCGCCGAGGCCCTGCAGTTCCGCGTTGGCCACGACGAACTCGCGACCGGTGAGGAAGTCGTACATCGCCTCCCGCTCGGGGACGACACCGATCTGGCGGTAGACGGACTCGTTCCCCCAGATCTTCTGGCCGTCGAGCGTGACGCTGCCCGTGGAGGGGTCGAGGAAGCCGCCCATCATGTTGATCAGGGTGGACTTCCCGGCGCCGTTGGGCCCGAGGAGGCCGGTGACGCCCGGGCCCACCGACATCGTGACGTCGTTCACGGCCACGACGTTTCCGAACCAGCGGGAGACGTGGTCGATGTGGAGGGTTGTCACAGCCCGACCTTTCGGTAGCGGCGCATCAGGATGCCGTACGAGCCGGCGATGAGCGCGAGGACGACCAGCAGGTAGACCGCGCCGACTCCGGCGCCCGGGCCCCCACCGTCGGGGAAGGCACTGGGCGCGCCGAGGAAGGCGGTCTGCAGACCGTCGATGAGGGTCATCGGCGAGAAGAGGCCGAGCCACTGGATGGCGCCCTGGTTGTCCGTGGCCCAGGCGATGCCCATGAGGGTGTTCACCGCTCCGTAGGAGACGGTCAGGACGGCGATGACGGCGGCGACGCCGAAGCCTCGGCGCGGCGTGAGGGCCGCCATGACGAGGCCTATGCCGCCGAAGAGCAGCGAGAGCATGGTCACGGAGACGAGACCCTGGCCGAACATCTTGGTCTGCTCGGCGAAGTCCAGCTTGGCGAGCAGCGAGCCGATCCAGAGGATCAGCAGCGGCGAGGCGGTGAGGACGAAGAGCGCCGAGGCCATCGCGCCGAACTTGGCGAGGACGTAGTCCGCGCGCTCGATCGGGCGGGAGAAGTACAGCGGCACGGTCCTGAACCGGAGGTCCCGGGAGACGGACTGGGGCGCCTGCGAGGCCAGGTAGATGCTGATGACGACCTG
The DNA here is from genome assembly GCF_043080005.1 of Streptomyces sp. NPDC015130. Lineage (NCBI taxonomy): Bacteria > Bacillati > Actinomycetota > Actinomycetes > Kitasatosporales > Streptomycetaceae > Streptomyces > Streptomyces sp. NPDC015130. Next base: position 169,930 of record NZ_JBIBVC010000001.1, read on the forward strand.
GAGGTAGATCGCGTACTCGGTGTACTCGATCGAGAGCTTGGACTGCTTCGCGACCACGGCGACGGCGACGATGATCAGCGCCGGGACGCACATCACCGCGAAGAGCAGCATCGGCAGCACCTTCGACTTGGCGCTGCGGCCGAGGCCGTAGGCACCGCGGAGGGACTGCGAGAAGAGCGACCGGCGCGCGTAGGCCCGGCCGAGGCGGGGGCCGTCGTAGGACCGGTAGCCGATGTTGTGGATCTGCGTCGTGTCGGGAGCGGCCTGGGAGGGGTGGGGCATCTGGGTGCTCATCGGGCCGGCACCTCCTCGTGCTGCGGGGGCGTCTCGGGCCGGAAGACCTCGGCGATGTGGTGGCGGCGCTGCTCCATGCGGACGAGACCGAGGCCGAGACCGGCGACGGTGTCCCGCACGAGGTCGTACGTCTCCTCGCCGGCCGCCTCCAGGAGCAGGATGTGGCCGGCGCCCGGCAGGCCGTCCTCCACGCCCGGGTGGATCACGACACCTGCTTCGGCGAGGGCCTCGCGGAGCGCGCCCGTGCCGTCGGGGTGGGTGTCGGAGTCGGTGACCTCGACCGCGAGCGTCGTGGTGGTCCGGGTGAAGTCGCTGGTGGAGCTGGAGCGGAGCAGCCGGCCGCCGTCGATGACGACGACGTGGTCGCAGGTGCGCTCCAGCTCGCCGAGGAGGTGCGAGGTCACGAGGACGGAGATGCCGAAGTCGGTCCAGACGCGGCGGATCAGGCCGAGCATCTCGTCGCGGCCGACCGGGTCGAGACCGTTGGTCGGCTCGTCGAGGAGGACCAGCTTCGGGTCGTGGACGAGGGCCTGCGCGAGCTTCACCCGCTGCTTCATGCCCGTCGAGTAGCCGCCCATGGGGCGGTACCGCTCCTCGTACAGGCCGACGTGGCGGAGGGTGTCCGCGGTCCGCTCCCGGGCGGCGGTCGCGGGAAGTCCCGACATCCGCGCCATGTGGACGACGAACTCGGTGGCCGAGACGTCCGGGGGCAGGCAGTCGTGCTCCGGCATGTAGCCGACCTGCTCGCGGATGCGCGCGCCGGAGGTGCTGACGTCGAGGCCGAGCACCTCGGCGCGGCCCTCCGTGGCGGGTGCGAGTCCGAGCAGGATCTTGATCATGGTGGACTTGCCGGCTCCGTTGGCACCCACCAGTCCGGTCACACCGGGCCCGATGTCCAGGGAGAGCCGGTCGAGCGCGGTCACCCGGGGGAACCGCTTGCTGAGGCTTTCGGTCGCGATCACAGTCACGCATACGACCGTAGTGGTGTGCGCCACAGCGGTCGTCAGCCCAACGGCTCGATCCTTCTCCGACCATAGGAGTACAAGCCCGTAAGGGAGTCGCGACAAAAGTCTTTTTCCACAGGCTCCGGCGCGGGCTTTTCCACAGGCCCGCGTCCGACCTCTTGACTCAGCCGCTGGTCATTGTCACATTCATCGGTGTCAAGTTACGGACGCGTAGTGCGATCGGGCGCTCACACGGGACGGCGGATGGCATGGGCTCAGCAGTGACAGGCGAACTCTCCGCGGAGCTACGGGGGTTCAGAGAAGTGCAGCGGCTCGCGTACGAGTGCGCGGAAGCCGTCGCGGCGCAGCTCAAGCCGGGCGTGACCGAGCGCGAGGCCGCCCGGATGCAGCGGGAGTGGCTGTACGAGCGGGGGGTTCGGGACTGGTTCCACCGGCCGTTCGCCTGGTTCGGGGACCGCACGGCCTTCGTCGACTTCAAGATCCCCCTGCAGTTCTTCCCGACGAACCGCCGCCTGGAGGCGGGGATGCCGTTCATCCTCGACATGGCGCCGGTCTACAAGGGCCGCACGGCCGACATCGGCTACAGCGGCTGCCTGGGCCTCGACCCGCTGCACGACAAGCTGCTCGCCGATCTCCGCGACCACCGCGAGCTGATCCTGCGCGAGGTCCGCGAGCGCCGCACACTGCGCGAGATATACGAGGACGTGGACCGCCTCATGGTCCGCCAGGGATATGCGAACCGGCATCGGGCCTATCCCTTCGGCGTCATCGCCCACAAGATCGACAGGGTGAAGCAGCGCCGCTGGTCGCCGACGCTCTTCGGCTTCGGCACGCAGGCGCTCAAGGGCCTGGCGAGCGACGCGATCCACGGCCACCGGGACGGGTGGTCGCCGCTCTGGTCGCCGTACACGTTCTCCGACCACCCGCCCGTGCCCGGGCTGTGGGCGGTCGAGCCGCACCTCGGATTCCGGGGGACGGGCGCCAAGTTCGAGGAGATCCTCGTGGTCACCGACTCGAAGGATCCCGAGCAGAGCGCTTTCTGGCTGGACGACGATCTGCCGCACGTGCGGCGTTGGAACGAGGGGGCGGTCTGATGGCAGGGCTCAGGGGCGTGGTGTCCGCGGGCGCGGGGAAGAGCGCGGGGCTCGACGGCGCGCGGGAGCGCTGGGTCCGCACCGGCGGGATCGAGCTGTGCGTCGCCGAGCTCGGCGACACGGACCGGCCGACCGTGGTGCTCGTGCACGGCTACCCGGACTCCAAGGAGATCTGGACGGAGGTCGCGGCCCGGCTCGCCGGGGAGTTCCACGTGGTGCTGTACGACGTCCGGGGCCACGGCCGGTCGACGGCACCGGCACCGCTGCGCGGCGGCTTCACGCTGGAGAAGCTGACGGACGACTTCCTCGCGGTCGCCGACGCCGTCAGCCCCGACCGGCCGGTCCATCTCGTCGGCCACGACTGGGGCTCGGTGCAGTCCTGGGAGTTCGCCACCGTCCCGCGCACCGAGGGGCGGATAGCGTCCTTCACGTCGATGTCGGGGCCGAGCCTCGACCACTTCGGGCATTGGATCAAGCGGCGGATGAACAGGCCCACCCCGCGCCGGGTCGGGCAGCTCCTCGGCCAGGGCGCCAAGTCCTGGTACGTGTACATGCTGCACACGCCCGTGCTGCCGGAGCTCGCCTGGCGCGGGCCGCTCGGCAAGCGCTGGCCGAAGATCCTGGAGCGGGTCGAGAAGGTCCCCGCCGGCGACTACCCGACGCCCTCGCTGCCGAGCGACGCGGCACACGGCGCCTGGCTCTACCGGGACAACGTCCGGTCCCGGCTCGGCCGGCCGCGCCCCGACGCGTACGCGCACGTGCCCGTGCAGCTGATCACGCCGACCGGTGACGCCTTCCTCTCCGAGCGGCTCTACGACGACCTGGGCTCCTGGGTGCCGGACCTGACCCGGCGCACCCTGCCCGCCAAGCACTGGGTGCCGCTCACCCGGCCGGACCAGCTGTCCGCCTGGATCGCCGACTTCGTCCGGGCCAACGAGGAACCGGCGGCCCCGGGTCCGCTCCGGGCAGCAGCGACGACTTCGGCGAAGGGCGGTGTGAAGCCGGAGTACGCCGAGCGGTTCGGCGGGCAGCTGGTCCTGGTGACCGGGGCCGCCAGCGGCATCGGTCGGGCCACCGCCTTCGCGTTCGCCGAGGCCGGCGCCCGGGTCGTGGCCGTGGACCGGGACGCCGAGGGCGCGGGCCGTACGGCCGAGATGGCTCGGCTGATCGGCGCGCCCGAGGCCTGGGGCGAGGCCGTCGACGTCTCCGACGAGCAGGCGATGGAGAAGCTGGCCGCGAAGGTGGCGAGCGAGTACGGGATCGTCGACGTGCTGGTCAACAACGCGGGCATCGGGCTCACCGGCTCCTTCTTCGAGACGACGAGCGAGGAGTGGAAGCGGGTCCTGGACGTCAATCTGTGGGGCGTGATCCACGGGTGCCGGATCTTCGGCGCGCAGATGACCGCGCGCGGCCAAGGCGGGCACATCGTGAACACCGCGTCCGCGGCGGCCTTCCAGCCCTCCCGGGCCCTGCCCGCGTACAGCACGTCGAAGGCCGCCGTGCTGATGCTCAGCGAGTGCCTGCGTGCCGAACTGGCGGACCAGGGCATCGGGGTGTCCGCGATCTGCCCCGGCATCGTCAACACCAACATCACCGCGACCACGCGGTTCGCGGGGGTCACCGACGCGGCGGAGGAGAACCGGCGCCAGAAGAAGGCGTCCCGGCTCTACGGCCTGCGGAACTACCCGCCGGAGAAGGTCGCGGACGCGATCCTGGGGGCGGTGCTGCACGACCGGGCGGTCGTTCCGGTGACGCCCGAGGCCCGGGGCATCCACGCCCTGTCCCGGCTGAGCCCCGGCGCCCTGCGGGCGTTCGCCCGCTGGCAGCCGCCCGCGTAGCGGGGCCGGGCGGTCGTACGATCCCTCCCAGGAGGGGCCCCGCTGCGACGGGGTGCGGGAAGCGGGCGGTGGGAGCGGGTTTGTCCGAGCAGTCAGCACAGCCGGAGTACCGGATCGAGGACCTCGCGCATCACAGCGGCGCCACGGTCCGGACGATCCGCGCCTACCAGGACCGCGGCCTGCTGCCCCGCCCTGAGCGGCGCGGCAGGTCGAACGTGTACGGGGACGCGCACCTCGCCCGGCTGCGCCAGATCGCCGACCTCCTCGACCGCGGCTACACCCTGGCCTCGATCAAGGAGCTCCTGGAGGCCTGGGACACCGGCCGGGGCCTCGGCGGGGTGCTCGGTCTGGTCGCGGAGGTCCACGGGCCGTGGACGGACGAGGAGGCGGCCCGGATCTCCCGCGCGGAGCTGGACGCCCGCTTCGGCGGCACTCCGGACGAGGACGCCATCCGGGAGGCCGTCGAGCTCGGCGTGCTGGAGCGGCTGCCGGACCGGGAGGCCGAGGAGTACCTCGTACCGAGTCCGCAAGAGCTGGCCGTGGCCGTCGAGTTGTACGCGGCCGGGGTACCGCTCCCGGCAATCACCGGGCACCTGCGGGAGCTTCGCGACCAGGTCGAACACATAGCCTCCCGTTTCCTGGAGTTCACGACCGAGCACGTCTTCGCTCGCTATCTGGAGCACCGGCCGCCGACGGACGCGGACGCGGCCGAGGCGGCGACGATGGTGCGCCGGCTCCGTCCGCTCGCGCAGCAGACGGTCGATGCCGAACTCGCTCGGGCGATGCGCCTGTTGGCGACCCGCCACCTCCAGCTCCATCTGTCCCCCGACGCCCCGCCGACGAAGGACTCCGAGCCCCGCTCGGTGACCCTTCCGGCCGACACGATTCGCGCCGTGCAGAGCCTGGTCGGCGCGGACGGCGTCGCGGCCTTCGTCACCGCCGCGACAGAACGAGAAGTCAACAAAAGGACATTGGACTCTCTCGCGTCAAATGGGCGCATTACCGGCTAAATATGCCAACTCGCTCGAAATAATTGAGGTGTTGTCCACAGAATCGCCAACTAGCCTGTGGATAAACAGCTTTGCTTGTGGATCAAACCTGCTCGCCTTTCTTGATTCGGAGAACAATGGACGAACGACGCACCGTGAAGGTGTCCAAGTACCTTTCCCAGCACCTGCGCCATCAGCCCGAACGCATCGGCCTCGCCCTCGACGCCCAGGGCTGGACCGAGATCGACGCCCTCCTGGGGGCGGCGGCCGCACACGGATTCCCGATCACCCGCGAGGAACTCGACCACGTCGTCGCGACCAACGACAAGAAGCGCTTCGCGATCGACGGGACCCGCATCCGCGCGAGCCAGGGCCACACCGTCGAGGTGGACCTGGACCTGCCGGTCGCCGAACCGCCCGCGTACCTCTATCACGGTACGGTCGCCGACCGGCTCCCCGCGATCCGGGCGGAGGGGCTGCGGCCCATGGCCCGACACCGTGTGCACCTCTCGCCCGACCGGGAGACCGCGACCAGCGTCGGCGCCCGGCGCGGCCGGCCGATCGTGCTGAGCGTCGACGCCGGCGCCATGCACCGCGCGGGCCACGTCTTCCACATCAGCGCCAACGGGGTCTGGCTGACCGACGCCGTGCCTCCGGAGTTCCTCCGCCTGCCCTCCTGACACCCCCACGCCGCACGGCTGGGGCATGATCGTTCCCATGGCACACCCGCATCTGCCCACCACCGAAGCGGCTGTCACCGCGATCCGCGAGATCGCCCGGGAGTTCCACCTGGAGATGACGGTCACCGACGACATCGGCGCGGACCAGACCTCCCGACGCACCTCGGCCGGCGCGTTCGCGGTCCTGGACCCGGACGGTTCGCTGCCGCACGAGGCCTACGTCGAGCTGGGCGGCTCCCCCGCGCTCACCGTCCGGATCTTCCCCGAGGACGACGCCCGGATCACCGTGGACGGCATCGCGTTCGACGACGTCCCCCGCGACGCGGTCCCCGCCTTCCTCCGGTCCGTCCTCGGTGGCCTCGCCCATGTGAAGGGACGGTTCTTCCCGCCGGGCTGGTGGCTGGTCGTCCCGCTCCCCGGCGACACCACCCACAAGGAACTCGTCCCGAGCAGCTCGCTCACCCCCTGGATGAACCGCAACGTCCGCTGACCCTTCGCGGACCGCCGTAGGCTCGAACCATGAGCCTGCGTCTGAGCACCGTGATCCTTCCCCGCGACCGTTGGCACGAGGGCGGCCGCGAGAAGTGGCGACGCGCCGAGGAGCTGGGGTTCCACACGGCGTACACCTACGACCACCTCTCGTGGCGTACCTTCCGCGACGGCCCGTGGTTCGGTGCGCTGCCGACCCTCACCGCCGCCGCCACCGCGACCGAGCGGCTCCGCCTGGGCACGCTCGTGACCTCCCCCAACTTCCGCCACCCCGTGACGCTCGCCAAGGAGCTGATCTCGCTCGACGACATCTCGGGAGGCCGGATCACCCTCGGCATCGGGGCCGGCGGCAACGGCTTCGACGCCACCGCCCTCGGACAGGAGGCCTGGACGCCGAAAGAGCGGGCCGACCGGTTCGGCGAGTTCGTGCCGCTGCTCGACCGCCTCCTCACCGAGGACGCGGTGACGGCCCGGGGGACGTTCTACTCGGCCGACGAGGCCCGGAACATCCCCGGCTGCGTCCAGCGCCCGCGGCTGCCGTTCGCGGTGGCGGCGACCGGGCCGCGTGGCCTGCGGCTGGCCGCCCGGTACGGGCAGGCGTGGGTGACGACCGGGGACCCGAAGATCTTCGAGGACGGCACCCCGGAGCAGTCGGTGGAGGCGCTGCGCGGCCAGGTCGAGAAGCTCGGGAAGGCCTGCGCCGAGACCGGCCGGGACGTGTCCGAGCTCGACAAGATCCTGCTCACCGGCTTCACGCCGGACCGCGGTCGCCCGCTGGAGTCGCTGGACGCCTTCGTCGACTTCGCCGGTACCCACCGGGACCTCGGCTTCACCGAGATCGTCGTCCACTGGCCGATCGCGGACTCCGACTTCGCCGCCGACCAGGCCGTCTTCGAGCGGATCGCCACCGAGGCCCTCGCCCAGCTGGGCTGACCCACCGGCCACCGTCCGCTCGCCGCCGGCCCTCGCCGTGCCCGGCGGTGCCCGAGGTCAGGGCGCGCGCCGGGCGTGCCCGCGCCGCAGGGCCAGCAGAACCGGTGAGCCGGTCGGCGCGGGCCGCCCGGGGCAGACGTCGAAGTGGCTGACCCGGCAGGTGTCGGACGGCACGGCGGGACCGAGATTGACCGCCGTACCGTCGCCCGCGACACGCCAGCGACTGCCCGCCGGCACCACCCGGGTCGGCAGCTCTCCCGGCTCGATCATCACCCAGCGCCCGCGCACCGTCCGGTGCCACTCGGCGCCGGCTCCGCACGCGTCGCAGGTCGCGGACGACGGTCTCCGGGCGTCCGGCACGGCCCTCCCGGTGCGGGCGGCGCGCGTCACGGCCTCGGTCAGCCCCGCCAGGACGTCGCCCACCAGCACCGGCTCACGCGCCGGATGCTCGGCCCCGGCCTGCTCGCAGCGCGTGCAGAGCGCCATCCCGAGACTCACGACCCATATGCCGTACGGCGCACCGCAGGCCTCGCACTCGTCGCAACGCCGGCCCGAGACCATGCCCCACCCCCTGGAGATGCCGTCAGCTCACCTGGGGTCTTCCCCGCGCGAGCGAGAACCGAACGAGCGTTTTACGGCCAGATCAGGACGCTCCGGGCCCGAGCGGGAGATCGAATTGGCCTACTCATATGTGCACCTCCTCGCACGCCCGTGCGTTCGGTGCGGAACAATGGTGCGGTGACCTCTCCCCGCTCTCCGCGTCCCTCCGCTCCGGCGACCCCGGCGACCCGGCTGATCGCCACCGACCTCGACGGCACGCTCCTGCGCGATGACAAGTCCGTCTCCGAGCGCACGATCGCCGCCCTCGCAGCGGCGGAGCGAGCCGGTATCGAGGTCTTCTTCGTCACCGGCCGCCCGGCCCGCTGGATGGACGTCGTCAGCGACCACGTCCACGGCCACGGCATGGCCATCTGCGCCAACGGCGCCGCCGTCGTCGACCTCCATGCGGGAGGCACCTTCCTGGAGGTCCGCCCGCTGGCGCGGCCCGTCGCCCTCGACGTCGTGCGGGCCCTGCGCGCCGCCGCGCCCGGCACCTCCTTCGCGGTCGAGCTCACCACCGGCATCCACTACGAGCCGGCGTACCCGCCCTTCTTCCTCGACCCCGGCGCCACCGTCGCCACCGCCGAGAAGCTCCTCTTCGAGGAGACGCCGGGCGCCGCCGCCCCGGTGCTCAAGCTCCTCGCGCAGCACCCGGAGCTCGACCCCGACGCGTTCCTGGCCCTGGCCAGGGAAGCCGCCGGCGCGCTGGCCTCCTTCACCCGGTCCAGCCCCACGGCCCTCCTGGAGGTCAGCGCCCTCGGAGTCTCCAAGGCCTCCACGCTGGCCCTCTGCTGCGCCGAGCGCGGCATCGCGGCCGAGGAGGTCGCCGCCTTCGGCGACATGCCCAACGACATCGAGATGCTCAGCTGGGCCGGCCGCTCGTACGCGATGGGCAACGCCCACCCCGACGTGATCGCCGCCGCCTCCGGCCGTACGGACGGCAACAACGACGACGGGGTCGCCGCCGTCATCGAGCGGCTCGTGGCGGAGGCCCTGGAGGCACGGCAGGACGCGCCCTGACCGGTACGCCGGCCACCACCCACCGGCCCCGGGCGCACCCCGTACCTACAGCGGGGCCTCCCACACCACCGTCGTGCCGCCGCCGTCCTCCCCGAGGCCCGGCCCGCACCAGCTCGCGCCGCCCAGCGACTCGGCCCGCCGCGCCAGGTTGCGCAGACCGCTGCGCCGCCCGCCCTCCGGGAGGCCGACGCCGTCGTCCGCGACCGAGAGCCGCACCCCGGCCGAGCCGTCGGGCAGCGTGACCGTCGCGTCGAGGACGACCTCGATGCGGCTCGCCTCCGCGTGCCGGAAGGCGTTCGAGAGGGCCTCGCGCAGGGCGGCGACGAGGTTCTTCCCGGTGAGTTCGCCGACCGCCGAGTCGATCACACCGAGGAAGCGGTGCGCGGGCTTGAAGCCGAGCGGCACGGCCGCCATGTTGATCTCCCGCAGGACACGGGTGCGCAGCCCCGAGGGCGCCTCCGCGGGGCCCTGCTGGAGCGCGAAGATCGCCGTACGGATCTCCTGGATGGTCACGTCCAGCTCGTCCACGGCCTTGCCGACGCCCTCCCGCACGGCCGGCACGATCGACTTCCGCTGGGCGCTCTCCAGCATCATCCCGGTGGCGAAGAGCCGCTGGATGACCAGGTCGTGCAGGTCGCGGGCGATCCGGTCCCGGTCCTCGTACACGGCGAGCCGCTCCCGGTCCCGCTGCGCGTCCGCCATCATCAGCGCGAGCGCCGCCTGCGAGGCGAACTGTGTGGCGAGCGTCCGTTCCGTCTCCGTGAACGGGCGGGCTCCCCGCGCCCGGGGTGTGGCGAGCGCACCGAGGACCCGACCGCCGCTCTGCAGCGGCAGCATCATGCTCGGGCCGTACGCGGAGGTCAGCCGGCTGATCATGCGCGGGTCCGTCGAGGCGTCCGCCACGAAGACCGCCTCGCCCTCCAGGAGCTGCTCGACCACGGCGCTCTCGGGCGGGATCACGACGCCCAGCGACTTGGTGGCGCGGGGCGAGGACACCGCGACGATCTCCAGGCCCCCCTCCTCGGCGGGCAGCAGCACGATGCCGGCGTCCGCGTCGGCGAGCCGGCGCGCCTGTTCGGCGACGACCGTGAGCGCGTCGTCCGCGTCGCCGCCGGAGAGCAGGGCCGTGGTGACCGCGACCGAGCCGTCGATCCACCGCTCGCGCTGCCGGGCGGCCTCGTAGAGACGGGCGTTGCCGATGGCGATGCCCGCCTCGGTGGCGAGCACCCTGACCATGTGGACGTCGTAGTCGTTGAACTCGCCGCCGCCGTGCTTCTCGGCGAGGTAGAGATTGCCGAAGATCTCTCCCTGGACCCGGATGGGCACCCCGAGGAAGCTCCGCATCGGCGGATGCCCGGGCGGGAAGCCGGCCGCGCGCGGATCCGCGGACAGGTCGGCGAGGCGGATGGTCTGCGGGTCGCGGATCAGCGCGCCGAGCAGCCCGGCGTGGCCGTCGGGGAGACGGCCGATCCGGCGGGCCACGTCCTCGTCGACGCCGAAGGTGACGAAGTCGGACAGTCCCGCGCCCTCATCGTCGACGACCCCGATCGCGGCGTAGCGGGCGTCGGCGAGTTCGGCGGCCGTCTCGCAGATCCGGTCGAGGGTGGAGTGGAGTTCGAGCCCCGTACCGACCGAGCGCATGGCCTCCAGGAGCTGCGGAACGCGGGCGGTGAGCTCCGTGGACAGCCCCTGGAGGCTGCGCGTGGCCTGAGTGGCGGCTTCCAGGGGGTCCGAGGGGTCGGACGCGGCGACGGTCATGGGCTTGAGCCTAGTTAGTCCGTTTTGACGAGAAAAGTCGGCCGGGAGTCGACATGCTTTCTCACGCCCCGGCCGCGAACCGGCCCGCCCCAGCTTCCGCCCCGACGACGAGCAGATCGGTCGCCCGTTCCTGCTCCAGCATCCGGCGCAGCGGGCCCTCCGCCTCCGCCAGCTCCGCGTACGGTCCGCGCTGCACGGTCCGGCCCTCGGCCAGGACCACCACCTCGTCGACGGCGTCGAGTCCGTGCAGGCGGTGGGTGATGAGGACGGTGGTGCGCCCCTCCGTGGCCCGGAGCAGATCGTCGGTGAGCGCGTCGGCAGTGGCGAGGTCGAGGTGTTCGGCCGGCTCGTCGAGGACGAGGACGGGGAAGTCCGCCAGCAGGGCGCGGGCGAGCGCGAGGCGCTGCCGCTGGCCGCCGGAGAGCCGGGAGCCGTGCTCGCCCACGAGGGTGTCGAGCCCGGCCGGAAGACCGTCCACCCAGTCGAGCAGCCGGGCCCGGCGCAGCGCGTCGCGCAGCTCCTCGTCGCTTGCCCCGACCTTCGCGAGCCGCAGGTTCTCGCGGACGGTGCTGTCGAAGATGTGGGCGTCCTGGGCGCAGAGCCCGACGAACCGCCGGACCGCGTCGCCCTCGAGCTCCCAGGCGGGCACGCCACCGATCCGGTACATGCCGTACTCCACGTCCAGGAAGCGCAGCAGCACCTGGGCCAGGGTGGTCTTCCCGGAACCGGAGGCGCCGACGACAGCCACCCGGCGCCCGGCCTCCAGGGTGAGCCCGAAGTCGGCGAGCGCCGCCCGGTCCTGCCCGGCGTGCCGGGCGGAGAGCCCGGTCAGCTCCAGCGGGAACGGATCGGCCGGGGGAGTGTCGGGCCTGGCCGGCTCGTGTACGGGGACGGGGGCGTCGAGCACCTCGAAGACCCGCTCGGCGCTGTGCCGGACGCGCTGCCGGTACTGGACGGCGAGCGGCAGGCCGGTGACGGCCTCGAAGGCGGCGAGCGGCGTCAGGACGACCACGGCGAGGGCCACTCCGTCGAGCCGCCCGTCCCGCACGGCCTGGACGCCGACGAGTGCGGCGGCCACGACCGTCAGGCCGCAGACCGTCGCCGAAAGCCCGGCACCGAGCGCGGTGGCGGCGGCCTGCCGGGAGGCGATGGAGGTGAGGTGCCGGTCGGCGGTCCGGGTGCGCTCGACCCGGTCGGGCAGCGCGCCCGCGACCGTCAGCTCGGCGCAGCCGCGGAGCAGGTCGGCCACCGCGGTCGCCAGGGTGCCGCGCGCGGGGGCGAGCCGGCGCTCGGCCCGGCGGGCGACGGCCCCGCCGATCGCCGGGACGGCGAGGCCCGCGACCAGCAGGCCCACGGCGAGGACGGCCCCGGCCTCGGGCAGCATCCAGGCCGTGAACCCGACGGAGGCGACGCCCACGACGAGGGCGGCGCCCACCGGGAGCCACCAGCGGAGCCAGTAGTCCTGGAGCGCGTCGACGTCCTGGACGAGCCGGGAGAGCAGGTCTCCGCGGCGGGTGCGGCGCAGCCCGGCCGGGGCGATCCGCTCCAGGCGGCCGTAGACGGAGACCCGGAGCTCGGCGAGCATCCGGAGCACGGCGTCGTGCGAGACGAGCCGCTCGGCGTACCGGAAGACGGCCCGGCCGATGCCGAAGGCGCGCGTGGCGGTGACGGCCATCATCAGGTAGAGCACGGGGGGCTGTTCGGAGGCCCGCGAGATGAGCCAGCCGGACACGGCCATGAGTCCGACGGCCGAACCGAGGGCCAGGCTCCCGAGCAGCAGGGCCAGCGTCATGCGCCCCTTGAGCTCTCCCGCCATCGCACGGACCCGCCCGAGCACCGACCTCCCGGAGCCTGCTCCGGAGTCCAGCGCGGGGTCCACCCCGGCCGGCTCTCCCGGCACCTCGCGGGACCGGGTCTCCGACGAGTCCGCTCCCGCGCCCCCCGGGCTTTCGAGGCCGCCGCCGGACGCACCCAACCCGACGACGCTCCCCGCCCCCGGGTCGTACGCCTCAGCGTCGGCCCCTGCCATGGAGCCGCCTACGACACCAGCGCCTTCCCCGACGCCCCTACCGTCCCCGGCCACCGGAACCAGGCTCACCACACGGTCCGCGACCGCGAGCAGCGCCGGGCGGTGGACCACCAGCAGGACCGTCCGGCCCGCCGCGAGGCGCCGGACAGCGTCGACGACGCCCGCCTCCGTCTCGCCGTCCAGCGCGGCGGTCGGCTCGTCGAGGAGCAGCAGGGGCCGGTCGGCCAGGAACGCCCGCGCGAGCGCCAGCCGTTGCCGCTGGCCCGCCGAAAGTCCGGCGCCGTCCTCGCCGAGCAGGGTGTCGAGCCCCTCCGGAAGCCCCGCGACGAACCCGTCGGCCCCGGCGTCCCGCAAGGCGTCCCGTACGGCCTCGTCGGAGGCGTCCGGGCGGGCCAGCCGTACGTTCTCGGCGATCGTCCCCGCGAAGAGGTACGGGCGCTGCGGCACCCAGGCGATCCGCGACCGCCACGTCTCCAGGTCCAGCGTCGCGAGGTCCTCGCCGCCGACCCGGACCGAGCCGCCCTCCTGCGGTGCCGCGAAACCGAGCACCACGTCGAGGAGCGTCGACTTCCCGACACCGCTCGGCCCGACCAGCGCCACCGTCTCACCGGGCTCGACCGTCAGCGTCGCGGCGTCGAGCGCCGGCTCGGCGCGCCCCGCGTGCCGTACGGTCACCCGGTCGAGCTCCAGCCGGAGGGAGTCCGGAACCGTACCCGTACCGCCGGCGCGCACCGGCTGCTCCAGGACCTCGAAGATCTCCTCCGCAGCCGCGAGCCCTTCGGCCGCCGCGTGGTACTGCGCCCCCACCTGCCGCAACGGGAGGTAGGCCTCGGGCGCGAGGATCAGGATGACGAGCCCGGTGTAGAGGTCGAGCTCGCCGTGGACGAGCCGCATGCCGATCGTCACGGCGACGAGCGCGACCGACAGGGTCGCGAGGAGTTCCAGGGCGAAGGAGGAGAGGAACGCGATCCGCAGGGTTCGCATCGTCGCCTGGCGGTACTCCGAGGTGATCGTGCGGATCGACTCCGCCTGGGCCTTCGCCCGTCCGAAGATCTTGAGGGTGGGCAGACCCGCCACGACGTCCAGGAAGTGGCCCGACAGCCGGGAGAGCAGCTTCCACTGCCGGTCCATCCGCGCCTGCGTGTACCAGCCGATGAGGATCATGAAGACCGGGATGAGCGGCAGCGTGACGACGATGATCGCCGCCGAGACCCAGTCCTCGGTGACGATCCGGGCGAGGACCGCCACCGGCACGACCACCGCGAGACCGAGCTGCGGCAGATAGCGCGCGAAGTAGTCGTCGAGCGCGTCCACGCCCCGCGTCGCGAGCGCGATCAGCGAACCGGCCTTCTGGCCGCTCAGCCAGCCGGGCCCGAGCGCGGCCGACCGCGCGAGGAGCCGACCGCGGAGCTCGGACTTGACCGCCGCGCTCGCCCGGTGGGCGGCGAGCTCGGTCAGCCAGGAGACGAGGCCGCGCCCCGCCGCGACTCCGGCGAGCAGCAGGAGAGGGGTGGTCAGATCGGAAACCGCCAGGCCCTTCTGGAAGGCCCCCACCACGACCTCGGCGATGAGCATCGCCTGGGCGACGACCAGCGCCGCCCCGGCCAGACCGAGCACGACCACCGCGGCAAGGAAGAAGCGGGTGGCCCGGGCGTACCGGAGCAGACGCGGGTCGATCGGTTTCACGTGAAACATGCCCCTCTGATGAGCGTCGGCTAGTGGGCGTCAGCGATGTGCTGCGTACCGATGCGCTTACGGAACACCCAGTAGGTCCAGCTCTGGTAGAGCAGCACCAACGGTGTCGCGATCGCCGCGCACCAGGTCATGATCTTGAGCGTGTACGGGCTCGACGACGCGTTCGTCACGGTGAGGCTCCACTCGGGATTGAGCGAAGACGGCATGACGTCGGGGAAGAGCGCGAAGAAGAGCATCGCCACTGCGGCGGCGATCGTCACCCCCGAGAGCGCGAACGACCAGCCCTCGCGCCCCGCCTTGATGGCACCGATCGCACCGATCAGCGCCACGACGGCGACCAGCATCGCCCCGAGGCTCCAGCTGTCCCCCGTGTCGACCTGGGTCCAGATCAGGAAGACGAGCGCGAGCACGGCCGTGACCAGACCCAGCTTCAGCGCGAGCGCCCGGGCGCGCACCCGGATGTCACCGACCGTCTTGAGCGAGGCGAAGACCGCGCCGTGGAAGGTGAAGAGGGTGAGCGTGACGAGACCGCCGAGGAGGGCGTACGGGTTGAGGAGGTCCCAGAAGCTGCCGACGAACTCCATGTTCTCGTCGATCTTCACGCCCCGGACGATGTTGCCGAAGGCCACACCCCAGAGGAACGCCGGGATCAGCGAGGTCCAGAAGATGGCCAGCTCCCAGTTGTGCTGCCAGTTCTCCTCGGGCCGCTTCACCCGGTACTCGAAGGCGACACCCCGGATGATCAGGCAGACCAGGATGATCAGCAGGGGCAGGTAGAAGCCGGAGAAGAGCGTCGCGTACCACTCGGGGAACGCGGCGAAGGTCGCCCCGCCGGCGGTGAGCAGCCACACCTCGTTGCCGTCCCAGACGGGACCGATCGTGTTGATGAGGACCCGCTTCTCGACCCGGTCACGGGCGAGCAGCTTGGTCAGGACGCCGACCCCGAAGTCGAAGCCTTCGAGGAAGAAGTAGCCGATCCAGAGGACGGCGATGAGTACGAACCAGACGTTGTGGAGTTCCATGCCTCGTTCTCCTGACCTCAGTACGAGAAGGCCATGGGCCGGTCGGGGTCACGGGAGTCCCCGCCGATCTTGGTGGGCGGGTTGAGGTCGTCCTCGGTGAGCTCCGGCGGGCCCGCCTTGATGTACTTCACGAGGAGCTTGACCTCGATCACGGCGAGGACGGCGTAGAGCGCGGTGAAGATGATCATCGAGGTGAGCACCTCGGCGGTGGTGGTGCCGGGGGAGACCGCGTCCCGGGTCCGCAGCACGCCGTAGACGACCCAGGGCTGGCGGCCCATCTCGGTGAAGATCCAGCCCCAGGAGTTGGCGATCAGCGGGAACGCCATGGTCCAGAGGGCGACGATCCAATACCACCGGGTGAAGCGGGGGCTGAGGGCCTTCCGCCTGAACAGGACCAGGTTCGGCACTTCGTCCTCACCGGTCCGCATCCCGGGCGACAGCATGAACTTCTTGCGGGTCAGCCAGAGACCGAGCATGCCGATGCCCAGCGAGGCCATGCCGAAGCCGATCATCCAGCGGAAGCCCCAGTACGCGACGGGGATGTTGGGCCGGTAGTCGCCGGGGCCGAACTTCTCCTGCTCCGCCTTGTTGATGTCGTTGATGCCCGGGACGTACGAGGTGAAGTCGTCGTTCGCGAGGAACGACAGCAGGCCCGGGATCTCTATGGCCACCTTGTTGTGACCCTTGTCGACATCGCCGTACGCGAAGATCGAGAACGGCGCGGGTGCCTCGCCGTCCCAGAGGGCCTCGGCGGCGGCCATCTTCATCGGCTGCTGCTTGAACATGACCTTGCCGAGCAGGTCACCGCTGATGGCGGTGCCGAGGCCGGCGATGATCAGCGTGATCAGGCCGAGCCGCAGCGAGGTCCGCATCACCGGGATGTGCTTCTTCCGCGCCAGGTGGAAGGCGGAGATGCCGACCATGAACGCGCCGCCGACCAGGAAGGCCGCCGTCATGGTGTGGAAGAACTGGGTGAGGGCGGTGTTCTGGGTCAGCACCAGCCAGAAGTCGGTGAGCTCGGCCCGGCCGCGCGCCTCGTTGATGCGGTACCCGACGGGGTGCTGCATCCAGGAGTTCGCCGCGAGGATGAAGTAGGCCGAGAGGATGGTGCCGATCGACACCATCCAGATGCAGGCGAGGTGGATCCGCTTCGGCAGCTTGTCCCATCCGAAGATCCACAGGCCGATGAACGTGGACTCGAAGAAGAAGGCGATGAGCGCCTCGAAGGCGAGCGGAGCACCGAAGATGTCGCCGACGAAGCGGGAGTAGTCGGACCAGTTCATCCCGAACTGGAACTCCTGGACGATGCCGGTGACCACGCCCATGGCGATGTTGATCAGGAAGAGCTTGCCCCAGAACTTCGTCGCCCGGAGGTACTTCTCCTTCTCGGTCCGCACCCAGGCGGTCTGGAGACCGGCGGTGAGGGCGGCGAGGGAGATCGTCAGGGGGACGAAGAGGAAGTGGTAGACGGTGGTGATGCCGAACTGCCAGCGCGCCAGAGTCTCTGGCGCAAGAGCGAGGTCCACGTCGTTTTCTCCTTACTCGCCGTGGTCACATCGGCAGTTTGCCCCGTTAATCCCACCAAATTAGGGAGGAACAGGACACGCTTGTGAACGCGTTCACATTCACAAGCATTATGGCTCATACGAAATCCGTACCTTCAGTCGGGGTCCCTCTACCGAAGGTCACCTCTTCCCAGGACCTTCAACATATTGTTGAATCCGGGGCATGACCCTTCGGATACGCATCGTCTGGCCGGCCGGACACACCACGGCCACCCTTGAGGAGACCCCCACGAGCACGGCGCTCGCGAGGGCCCTCCCGATCTCCTCCACCGCCCGGACCTGGGGAGAGGAGGTCTACTTCGACACTCCGGTCTCCGTCCCCGTCGAGGACGACGCGCGCCAGGTCGTCGAGCCCGGCACGGTGGCCTTCTGGACGGACGGCGACGCACTCGCCCTCCCCTACGGCCCGACGCCGATCTCCCGCGGGGACGAGTGCCGGCTCGCGAGCCCCTGCAACCTCCTGGGCGCGCTGGACGGCGACCCGCGGATCCTGGCCACCGTCAGGGACGGCGACCCGATCCGCGTGGAGCCCGTGGACTAGGGCGTGTTGCGGAAGCCCTCCGCCGCCTTCAGGAACAGGTCGTTCGCCTCGGTCTCACCGATCGTGACGCGCACGCCCTCACCCGCGAACGGCCGCACCATCACGCCGTGCCGCTCGCACTCCGCCGCGAACTCCAGCGTCCGCTCACCGAGCCGCAGCCAGACGAAGTTCGCCTGGGTGTCCGCCACGGTCCAGCCCTGGGCCACGAGCCCCGCGTGGACCCGCTCGCGCTCGGCCACCAACGAGCCGACCCGGCCGAGCAGTTCGTCCTCGGCCCGCAGCGAAGCCACGGCCGCGTCCTGCGCCAGCTGGCTCACCCCGAACGGGACCGCCGTCTTGCGCAGCGCCGCCGCCACCGGCTCGTGGGCCACCGCGAAGCCCACCCGCAGCCCCGCCAGGCCGTACGCCTTGGAGAACGTGCGCAGCACGGCGACGTTCGGCCGGTCGCGGTAGAGCTCGATGCCGTCCGGAATGTCGGTGTCGCGGACGAACTCGCGGTACGCCTCGTCGATCACGACCAGGACATCGGAGGGCACCCGGTCGAGGAAGCGCTCCAGCTCGGCACGGCGGACCGCGGTGCCCGTGGGGTTGTTGGGGTTGCAGACGAAGATCAGTCGGGTCCGGTCGGTGATCGCCGCGGCCATCGCGTCGAGGTCGTGCACCTCGCCCTCGGTCAGCGGCACCTGCACCGAGGTGGCGCCGCTGATCTGCGTGATGATCGGGTACGCCTCGAAGGAGCGCCAGGCGTAGATCACCTCGTCGCCCGGGCCCGAGGTGGCCTGGAGCAGCGACTGCGCGACCCCGACCGAGCCCGTGCCCGTCGCGATGTGCGAGACGGGCACCCCGAAGCGGTCGGCGAGCTCCTGCATCAGGCCGGTGCAGGCCATGTCCGGGTAGCGGTTGAAGTTCGCGGCGGCAGCCAGCGTGCTCTCCATGACCCCGGGCAGCGGCGGATAGGGGTTCTCGTTCGACGAGAGCTTGAAGGCCACGGGACCGCCCGTGGCGGCCGGCTTGCCCGGCTTGTAGGTGGGGACACCGTCCAGCTCGGCGCGCAGCTTGGGGCTGCCGGTGCTCGTCCCGCTGGTCTCGCTCACAGTGTGGCCTCCTCGACCGTCCGTACCGCCAATACTCCTCACCTTATGAGGATTCGCCTCCGCTGCGAATGGCCTGTGGACAACAGGAGGGACACGCTGTGGAGAGAGGGGGAGCGCGCGCTCGGGTGGCGCGCGCTGGTGGCGGGCGCCGTGGCGCGCATCCCCCGTAGAGGTGAGTTGAGACCTCTTCGAGACCTCGCCCCTTCGCCAGGCTTACGGCGTTCCGCAACCCTAGGTCGCATGCAAAGACCTACAACAACCTTCGATTACATGCCTGTTGAGCGTTTTTGATCATGCAGAAACGTGCCTGTCAATGCCTGCATATGCGACCGTCCCGACCGCCCCTCATCGCCCTACTATCGGCTCGCCATGACAGCAGCAGGGAAGCACCAGGTGAGCCGGGCACAGACCCGGGGAAGCCGGCAGGGCCGGGCAGGCATCCGGGACGTGGCCGCCGCCGCCGGGGTCTCCATCACGACTGTCTCCGACGCGCTCAACGGCAAGGGCCGACTCCCGGACGCCACCCGCCGCCACGTCCGCGAGGTCGCCGACCGGCTGGGCTACCGCCCATCCGCGGCGGCCCGCACGCTTCGTACGGGCAAGTCGGGACTCATCGGCCTGACCGTGACCACGTACGGGGATGAACCTTTCACCTTCACCGAATTCGCATACTTCGCGGAGATGGCCAGAGCAGCCACATCGGCGGCACTCGCCCGGGGCTACGCCCTGGTCATCCTCCCCGCCACCTCCCGCCATGACGTCTGGTCGAACGTCGCCCTCGACGGAACCGTCGTCATCGACCCCTCCGACCATGACCCGGTCGTCACCGAACTGGTCCGGCAGGGCCTCCCCGTCGTCTCCGACGGACGCCCCGCCGGCACCCTTCCGGTCACCGCCTGGGTCGACAACGACCACGAAGCCGCCGTCCTCGATCTGCTCGACCACCTCGCCGACGCCGGCGCCCGCCGCATCGGCCTCCTCACCGGAACCACCACCGACACGTACACCCGCCTGTCCACCACCGCGTACCTCAACTGGTGCGAGCGGGTCGGCCAGGACCCGGTCTACGAGGCCTATCCGGCGCACGATCCGTGCGCGGGCGCCGTCGCGGCCGACCGGCTGCTCGCCCGCCCGGACCGACCGGACGCCGTGTACGGCCTCTTCGACCCCAACGGAACCGACCTCCTCGCGGCCGCGCGCCGCTACGGACTGCGTGTCCCGGAGGACCTGCTGCTGGTCTGCTGCAGCGAGTCCACCGTCTACGCCACCACCGAACCGCCCATCACGACGCTCTCGCTCAAACCACGCAGGATCGGCACGGCCGTCGTCCAGCTCCTCATCGACGCCATCGAGGGGATCGATACGGACGGTCCGGTCGAGCAGGTGATACCGACCGAACTCATCGTCCGTACCTCTTCACAGCGGCGCTCGCCGCGCACCACCGTCAGCCCGCCGCGCTCACCTGCGAAGGACTGACCGAGGCTCACCGAAACACGCCGCCCCCGCGCCCCTGCCCGTGGGCCGGGGCGGCCAAACCGAGCACCGTACCGGCTTCAACCCTGGACTGGACCTTCTCAATTCGGGCGAAACAACCGGTGAACCCGGAGTGGACCCGGATTCACCACCCCTGGTGCGTCACACAGGAGGACCCTCATTCCTATGATGGGCGGACGACATCGTGGGCCGCCCCGACCAGGCCGGTCCACCATGTGCAGGGCATCGCGACGGTGGTGGAGGGGTCCATGACTCAGGGGGCCGGGCAGGAGCCCGTGGTGCGCACGGCGACATTGCGCGACTTCCGCGTACCGCCGTACGCCCGGGTGCCCGTACAGGGCCATGCCGCCGAGCCGACGGCCGAACACCTCCCACCGGCCGAGGCGCCCCACCGGGCACCGGCCGAGGCGCCGCGCCAGGCCCCGGCCGAGGCTGCGGCCCACGTCCCGGTCGAGACACCGCCTGCACCTCCTGCACCGCCCGCTCCACCTGCCCCTCCCGCACCGCCGATGCCGGCCGCCGCGCCCGCGCGGACCGTCGAGGCGGCACCGAGCGGCTCGCTCTCCGTCGTCGGCGCGCCCCCGTCCGCGCCCGCCGCCGACGCGCCCGCGCCCACCCACGCACCCGCGCCAACCCACGCACCCGCGCCCGCCGACCCGACCCTCCTCCTGGGCCGCCGCGTCGCGCCCGCGTTCACCGGTGCGGCCCCCACGACCAGCACGACCGGCTCCTCCATCGTCTCGGTCGCCACCGGCCACCCCGGCAGCGCCTTCCCCGAGGGCGACCTTCCCGAGGGCTACACGCCGACCGAGCGCGACCTCCCGGTCATCAACCGCGGCGACACCGTCCAGGTCCACGTCGCCCCCGACGCCGCCCCCGCGCCCGAGCCCGCCGCCACGACCGGCGACGGCCCCGGCCCCCTCTACGTCGTCGGCGACGTCCACGGCTACCTCGACGAACTCGTCGAGGCGCTGCGCGCCCAAGGCCTCGTCGACGAGAACGGCGGCTGGGCCGCGGGCAACGCCCGGCTGTGGTTCCTCGGCGACTTCACCGACCGCGGTCCCGACGGCATCGGCGTCATCGACCTCGTCATGCGGCTCTCCGCCGAGGCCGCCGCCGCCGGCGGCTACTGCAAGGCCCTCATGGGCAACCACGAGCTGCTGCTGATCGGCGCCAAGCGCTTCGGCGACACGCCGGTCAACTCCGGCGCGGGCACGGCCACCTTCCAGGCCGCCTGGCTGCTCAACGGCGGCCAGAAGCACGACATGGACCGGCTCCAGGACGTCCACCTCCAGTGGATGTCCCGGCTCGACGCCGTGGTCCTGGAGGACGACCACCTCCTCCTGCACTCCGACACCACCGCGTACCTCGAATACGGCGAGACCATCGAGGACGTCAACGAGACGGTCCACGAGATCCTCACCCGCAGCGACGCCGACGAGGTCTGGGACGTGTTCCGCAAGTTCACGAAGCGCTTCGCGTTCCGTGACGAGGGCGGCCCGCAGGCCGTCCAGGAGCTCCTCTCCACCTACGGCGGCAGCCGGATCGTGCACGGCCACAGCCCCATCCCGTACCTCCTGGGCCAGGTCGGCACGGAGGAGAGCGAGGGCAGCGGCGGCCCGGTCATCGACGGACCCCACGTCTATGCGGACGGGCTCGCGATCGCCATGGACGGCGGTGTGACCATGGCCGGAAAGCTGCTGGTCCGCGAACTCCCCCTGAACGGCTGACGCATAACCCTGCGCATCCGGGGAAGTCGATTTCCGGAAACACCCTGTCAGCACGTGGTGTCACCGCAATACCATCGGACCATCCGTAGCAGGCTCTCCTCCGTTTCTGCCCGGCCGGCCGTGGTCCACGGCTGATCCGGGCCCGCGGAGCATCGGGGGATGCACATGAACGTGGCTCCGTACCTGCTGACCGAGGACCGCGCCGAGTACGAGCGGGTCCTCGACGACGCACTGAGCACCGCCCACGCACGTCCGGATCTCGCCGGAGTAGGGACCCGGCTCACGGTGGGGCAACTGCGCTCCATGGCCCTGAACGCGACAGCGCTGATCACCACCGCGGCGTCGAGCGAGTACGACCACTTCGTCAAGGTCCGCGAGCAGGGCCGCATCGCGGTCGCCACCCGCATACCCGACCAGCAGGACGGCTCCGGCGCGGGGATCGTCGCGATCTTCACCGTCATGGTGCCCGTGCTCTCCGGGTCGGCCGCCTTCATCTTCCTGCTGGTCGGCGCGCTCCTGCACGCGATCGCGCCCACCGTGGTCTTCGGCGCGACGCTGCTGACGGCCGGGCTGGTCTTCGGCGCGGTCGCCGCTGCCGGGCTGCTCTGCGCGGCGGCGGGAATCCTCCGTACCGCCCTGCGCAACAGCCCGACCGCGACGGTCACCGCCGGTGCGCCGGCCGCCTCGGCGGACGACGAGCTGTCCCGCGCGCGGGAAGCCTGGCGCCTCGCCCTGCTCGAACGAGGCGTCGTCCCGTTCCTCCGCGCCGCCCTCGCGGCCACGGCCCAGGACGACGACACCTCGGCCTGAGGACGGCACGTCCACCGGACACCGGCGGCCGCCTCGTACAGGCGCAGCCCCCCGCGCACGGCAACGGCCCGCGACTCCCCCGTGGGTCGCGGGCCGTTGCCTGCTCGGATGCCGACGCGGTCAGTCCGCCAGCGGCAGGTAGACGCGGTTGCCGCTCTCCGCGAACTCCTTCGACTTCTCCGCCATTCCGGCCTCGATCTCCTGCTGCGTGCCACCGTGCTCACGCCGGATGTCCTGCGAGATCTTCATCGAGCAGAACTTCGGACCGCACATCGAGCAGAAGTGCGCGGTCTTCGCCGGCTCGGCCGGCAGCGTCTCGTCGTGGAACTCACGTGCCGTGACCGGGTCGAGCGCCAGGTTGAACTGGTCCTCCCAGCGGAACTCGAACCGCGCGTCCGAGAGCGCGTCGTCCCACTCCTGCGCGCCCGGGTGCCCCTTGGCGAGGTCCGCCGCGTGGGCGGCGATCTTGTACGTGATGACGCCCGTCTTCACGTCGTCCTTGTTGGGCAGGCCCAGGTGCTCCTTGGGCGTGACGTAGCAGAGCATGGCCGTGCCCCACCAGGCGATCATCGCCGCGCCGATGCCGGAGGTGATGTGGTCGTAGGCGGGGGCCACGTCCGTCGTCAGCGGGCCGAGGGTGTAGAACGGCGCCTCCTCGCAGATCTCCTGCTGGAGGTCGATGTTCTCCTTGATCTTGTGCATCGGGACGTGGCCCGGGCCCTCGATCATCGTCTGCACGTTGTGCCGCTTGGCGATCGTGTTCAGCTCGCCGAGCGTCCGCAGCTCCGCGAACTGCGCCTCGTCGTTGGCGTCCGCGATCGAGCCGGGGCGCAGGCCGTCGCCGAGCGAGTACGTGACGTCGTACGCCGCCAGGATCTCGCAGAGCTCCTCGAAGTTCGTGTAGAGGAAGTTCTCCTTGTGGTGCGCGAGACACCAGGCGGCCATGATCGAGCCGCCGCGCGAGACGATGCCGGTCTTGCGGCGCGCGGTGAGCGGCACGTACGGCAGGAGTACGCCGGCGTGCACCGTCATGTAGTCGACGCCCTGCTCGGCCTGCTCGATGACCGTGTCCTTGTAGATCTCCCAGGTCAGCTCCTCGGCCTTCCCGTCGACCTTCTCCAGGGCCTGGTAGAGCGGCACGGTGCCGATCGGCACGGGGGAGTTGCGCAGCACCCACTCGCGGGTGGTGTGGATGTTGCGGCCGGTGGACAGGTCCATGACCGTGTCCGCGCCCCACTTGGTCGCCCAGGTCATCTTCTCCACCTCCTCCTCGATGGAGGAGGTGACGGCGGAGTTGCCGATGTTGGCGTTGACCTTCACCAGGAACCGCTTGCCGATGATCATCGGCTCGATCTCCGGGTGGTTCACGTTCGCCGGGAGCACCGCGCGGCCCGCGGCGATCTCCTCCCGCACGACCTCGGGGGAGACGTTCTCCCGGATCGCGACGTACTCCATCTCCGGGGTGATCTCGCCCCGGCGGGCGTACGCGAGCTGCGTCACCGCCTGGCCGTCCCGGCCGCGGCGCGGCAGGCGCGGGCGGCCGGGGAAGACGGCGTCGAGGTTCTTCAGCCCGCCGCCGCGCGGCGAGGTGTGCTTGATGCCGTCGTCCTCGGGGCGCACGGGACGGCCCGCGTACTCCTCGGTGTCGCCGCGCGCGATGATCCAGTTCTCGCGCAACGGCGCGAGCCCGCGCCGTACATCGGTGTCGATGGTGGGGTCGGTGTACGGACCGGACGTGTCGTACAGCGTCACGTCCTTGCCGTTGGTGAGGTGCACCTGGCGGACCGGGACCCGGAGGTCGGGGCGCGAACCCTCGACGTAGCCCTTGTGCCAGCCCGGCGCGCGGCCGTCCTGGTCGGAGGCAGGCGTGCGTGCATCCTGAATGGTCATGAGACCGATCTCCCTACGCCGGCATTACCCGGTAACAGGTTCGGCGGTCGGCGCAGCCTCCTCCCGTACGTGCGTACGGTGATCAGCGCCCTCTCAGCCCGGTGCTCCGAGCTCCCGCGTGTGCAAAGGTGTCACCACGCTAGCGCCATCCCTGGCGTGCTGAACAGTGGGCCCCCACCGTTCTTGCGATGATCGGTCGGTGACTTCCCCCCAGCAGCCCCCCGAGCCGCACAGCCACGACCCCGGTCCCGACCACGGACAGGGGCAGGGACAGGGACGGGGACACCCAGCCGGCCACGGGCACGCACAAGCGGCAGAACACGGACACGGGCACGGACACGCGAGCGGTCACGGCCACGGGCACAGCCACAGCCACGGCCCCGCCGCCCCCGTCTCCCAGCATCTGCGCAAGGTCATCGCCGCGGTCCTGATCCCCTTCGCCACCGCGGTCCTGGTCGGCCTCGTGGTCCTGTGGCCGGGCGGCACCCCGCCGCACGAGCGCACCGGGGTCGGCTTCGACCGGCAGACCGAGCAGGGCACGGTCGTCTCCGTCGAGCAGGTCGACTGCAAGGACGTGAACGCCGCCCAGGTCCCGCCGACCGGGGACACCTCGACGCCGCAGGGGCGCGAGGCGGTCAACGCCGAGCAGGGGCAGTGCGAGAAGGCGACGATCGAGGTCACGAGCGGCCCGGAGCAGGGGCGTACGTTCACCGAGATCGTGCAGCCCGACGCGCCGCGCCAACTGCACGAGGGGCAGGGCGTGGTGGTGGCGTACGCCCCCGACGCCCCGCGCGACCTGCAGTACTCCGTGACGGACGTGAACCGGAAGCTCCCCCTGACACTGCTCGCCGGGATCTTCGCCGTCGCGGTCGTGGTCGTGGGCCGGATGAAGGGCGTGATGGCGCTCATCTCGCTCGTCGCGAGCTTCCTGGTGCTGACCTTCTTCATCCTGCCGGCGATCCTGGAGGGTTCGAATCCGCTGGTCGTGGCGGTGGTCGGGTCGAGCGCGATCATGCTGATCGCGCTCTACATGTGCCACGGACTCTCGGCCCGCACGTCGGTCGCGGTGCTCGGCACGCTGATCTCGCTGTTGCTGATCGGCCTGCTCGGCTCGCTCTTCATCGGCTGGGCCTCGCTCACGGGCAACACCGACGACAACACCGGCCTGATCCACGGCCTGTACCCGGAGATCGACATGTCCGGTCTGCTGCTCGCCGGCATCATCATCGGTTCGCTCGGCGTGCTCGACGACGTGACGGTGACCCAGACCTCCGCGGTCTGGGAACTGCACCAGGCCGACCCCCGCATGGGGCCGCGCGCGCTGTACCGGGCCGGGATCCGGATCGGCCGCGACCACATCGCCTCGGTCGTGAACACCCTGGTCCTCGCCTACGCGGGCGCGGCCCTGCCGTTGCTGCTGCTCTTCTCGATCGCGCAGAGCAGCATGGGGACGGTGGCCAACAGCGAGCTGGTCGCGGAGGAGATCGTCCGCACGCTGGTCGGCTCGATCGGTCTGGTCGCCTCGGTGCCGGTCACCACGGTCCTCGCGGCACTGGTCGTCTCCGCCGACCGGCCGGCGGCCGACGTCGCCGGGCAGCCCCGGGCGGCGGTACGGGGCGGTCGGCGCCGCCGCGCGAAGTAGGGATCCCGGGTGGGCACCGGGCCCCACGGGCCCGGAGGCTCAGCCGGCGTTCTCCTCCGCGAGGATCCGGCCGAGTGCCGCCTCCAGATTGTCCTCGAAGTCACCGAGTGTCCGTTCCTGACCAAGCGGAACAAGCTTGTCCGTGCGGTCGAGGAAGGCGACCAGCGGCGGAGCGCTGGCCCGGAACAGGGCGCGGTCGCCGCCGACCTGGAGGCGGATGGAGACGTCCGAGAGCCCCTCGGGGTCCGTCGGGGCAATGTGCACGTCCCCGTCCCCGCTCGGCCTGTTGATCCCGTCGAGCAGCAGTTCCCTACCGAACGCCCAGGTCACGGGCGCGTCTCCGGGGAGGTGAAAGGTCATACGGACCGCGTAAGGATCCCGCGTCTCGTAGCGCAGCTCGACTGGGATCTTGAAGCAGAGCTCCTCGGAAACGAGGAAGCTCATCAGAACCTCGGCCTGAACCGACTCTCGCATCATGTACCCCGCAGTAGATGAAGCAGTTGTGTAAACACAGCTGCTGAAAGCTGTGACCGAAACGGCCAGGAATGATCCCCCGTGGCCCTCTTGACGCAATCGTGCTGTACGCACTAGCAGATCACAAGGAGTGATTTTTCAGATACTGATAGAGAACGCGAGGGAACTGAAGAGCCTTCCGATCTCCGTGCGTAGCCGCTCGACTGCTGGGAGCAACCGTTCTTCCTGGTGAAGGGGGAGGGAAATGGCCATCGCGGCCGCCGCGGAGCCCGCCGTGATGGGAATGGCGGCGCATACCGTGCCGAGTGCATATTCCTGACGCTCCACCAGGGGCTCCATTCGCCCCAAACCGCCCAAACGATCCAAAAGGACATGGCGGTTACGCACCGTGTACGGAGTGATGGCTTCCACCGGATGGCGGTCGAGGTGGTCTTGACGGGCCTTCAGATCGAGTTGACTCAGCAGGCACTGCCCGATGGCGTGCGCGTGTGCGGTCTCACGGAAGTCGGCCCACTCCTCCACCGCGGGGGCCGAAGGGGTGTCCGCGACGGCGACGAGCTCGATCTCGCCCTCGCGGTAGAGGGCGAAGTACACCGGCACACCGATCTCGTCCCGCCAGCGGGCAAGGGAGTCTTCGATCTTGATGCGACGATTCTGCACAGCTCCGCCGCCGGCCAGTCGGACGGCGGCGTCGCCAAGGACGAACACACCCTTCTCGCGGCGTAGATAGCCCTCGTGCGTCAGGGTGCGGAGCAGGTGGTACGTGGTGGGCAGCGGGAGGCCCGTCTCACGGGCGAGCTGTTTGGCCGGGGCACCGTCCGCATGGGACGACACGGCCTCCAGAAGTCTCAGCGCCCGCTGCACCGAGCCGATCAACGTAGGTGCAGCTGTCTGCGTAGCCGTGGCCAAAGGTCACCCCCAGGCGTGACGACGGATGCTGTGCATCCGCCCGCGGGGGCCGCCCCCGCGCGCCCGCCGGGCCTGGGAAACCGCTGGTCAGCACGAGGTCTACGCCCGTAGTCCCCAACACGGCGGAGGGATTCCACTCTAGTGGCAGCCCTTGGGGCCCCGCCCGGATTCAACCCGCGCGTCCCCCGCCCGGGCTAATGCCCGTCGTCGGTTCCCTGTGGTGCAGCGGCTCGTGCTACCAGTCCTCGCGCGATCCGCCGGAGCCCTTGAACTTCCGCACGACGTAGACGAGTCCGGCGACGAGCGCCACGAAGAGCAGCACCTTGAACAGCAGCGCGACCACGAAGGTGAGGACGCTGGTGATCATTCCGCCGAAGACGACCAGGACGAGAGCGGGTATGGCGACCCACTTCACCCACCAGGGCATCCCCGCGAGAATCTCCTGTACGGCCATGGTCCCTACCTCGCTCTCGAAAGTCCGTCCCGCGCACTCCGCGCCGAACACCCTCAAGGCTAGGGGCGGAAAGCGCTCCGAGGGGGCCGCGGGGCCCCTGCTCTCCCCTGATCCGCCCCTTAGGGGGTCGCGGTCCCCGCCTAGGGGTTCAGCCCTCCGGCGGGGAGAAGACCACCAGGACCCGCAGGTCCTCGCTGATGTGGTGGAACTTGTGGGGCATCCCGGCCGGCACGTAGACCACGCTGCCGCGCGCCACCTGGGTCGTCTCCTCCCCGACCGTGATCGCCGCGCGGCCGCTGACCACGAAGTACACCTCGTCCTGGCCGTGCGGCTGCTGGGAGTCGAGCTCCCCGGCGTCCAGCGCGTACAGGCCCACCGACATGTTCCGCTCCCGCAGGAACTGGAGGTAGGCGCCCTGGTTGGCGGCGCGCTCCGCCTCCAGTTCGTCCAGCCGGAATGCCTTCATCGCCTGTCAGCCCCTGCCCTTGGCCCGATCATGTCTGCCACGATCACACACATGAAGAATTTCGTAGTCAAGACGCTCGCCAACGCGGGCGCCCTGGGAGTCGCCATCTGGGTGCTCCAGGACATCACCCTGACCGGTGAGAGCACCGGCAAGAAGGCCCTGACCCTCATTCTCGTCGCTCTGGTCTTCGGCCTGGTGAACGTCTTGGTCAAGCCGATCGTCAAATTGCTGACACTGCCGCTCTTCATCCTGACGCTCGGCCTGATCACCCTGGTGATCAACGCCCTGATGCTGCTCCTCACGTCCTGGCTGGCCGATCTGTTCGACCTCAGCTTCCACGTGGAGGGCTTCTGGACCGCCATCCGCGGCGGCCTGATCATCTCCATCGTCTCGTGGGCACTGAACCTCGTGCTCCCCGACGAAGACTGAGCGGGCGACCGTGACCTATCGCGTGTGCTTCGTCTGCACGGGCAACATCTGCCGCTCGCCGATGGCCGAGCACGTCTTTCGCCGTCGGGTGGAGGAGGCCGGCCTCGGCGGGGCGGTGGAGGTCGACAGCGCGGGGACCGGCGGCTGGCACGAGGGCGACGGTGCCGATCCGCGCACGGTCGCCGTCCTGGAGGAGAACGGCTACACCTCCGCACACGCGGCACGCCGGTTCCGGGCCTCCTGGTTCTCCGCCCTGGACCTGGTGATCGCCCTGGACGAAGGGCACCTGCGGGAGCTCCGGGCACTCGCCCGCACCCCGGAGGAAGCGGCGCGGATACGGCTGCTGCGCTCCTACGACCCGGCCGCGGGGGCCGCGCTCGACGTCCCCGACCCGTACTACGGGGGCCGGGAGGGCTTCGAGGAGTGCCTGGAGATGGTGGAGGCCGCGAGCGGTGGACTGCTCGCGGCCGTACGTGCGGAACTGGAGGAACAGACAGCGTGACAGACCAGGCAAGCGACCCCGGCCGGCGGACGGCCGCCGCGCTCGGGGACGGCACCCTCGCCGTGCGGGCCGGGCTCCCCGAGCCCGTGAAGTACGAACCGACCCTGCCGGGCCCCGTCTTCGCCGCCCACTTCCACCTGCCGGGCGAGCCGACGGGCGGCTACGCGTACGGCCGCGACGAGAACCCGACGTGGACCCATCTGGAACGGGCGATCGGCGAGCTGGAGGCGCCGGGGGAGCAGGACGTCGAGACGCTTGTCTTCGCCTCCGGCATGGCCGCGATCTCCGCCGTCCTCCTCTCCCAGCTGAAGGCCGGCGACGCGGTGGTGCTCCCGGTGGACGGCTACCAGGCACTGCCGCTGCTGCACGAGCAGCTGAGGGCGTACGGCGTCGAGGTCCGCACCGCCCCGACCGGCGGCGACGGACAGCTCGCCGTCCTCGAAGGCGCCCGGCTGCTCTGGATCGAGACCCCCTCCAACCCCGGGCTCGACGTCTGCGACATCCGGCGCATGGTGCGCGAGGCGCACGCCGCCGGAGCGCTCGTCGCCGTCGACAACACCCTCGCCACCCCGCTCGGCCAGCGGCCCCTGGAGCTCGGCGCGGACTTCTCCGTCGCCAGTGACACCAAGGGCATGACCGGGCACGGCGACGTCCTGCTCGGGCACGTGAGCTGCCGGGATCCGCAGCGGGCCGCGGAGGTACGGCGCTGGCGCAAGATCGTCGGCGCGATCCCCGGCCCCATGGAGGCCTGGCTCGCCCACCGTTCGCTGGCCACCCTCCAGCTGCGGATCGACCGCCAGTGCTCCACCGCCCTGTCCCTCGCACACGCGCTCGTCGAGCGCGAGGACGTGACCGGACTGCGCTACCCCGGGCTTCCGGGCGACCCCTCGCACGCGGTGGCGTCCCGGCAGATGCGGCGCTTCGGCCCGGTGGTCTCCTTCGAACTGGCGGACCGGAAGCGGGCCGAGCGGTTCCTCGAAGGACTGCGGCTCGTGGACGACGCGACCAGCTTCGGCGGTGTGCGCTCCACGGCGGAGCGGCGCGGGCGGTGGGGCGGGGACGCGGTCGCGGAGGGCTTCGTCCGCTTCTCCGTCGGAGCCGAGGATCCGGAGGATCTGATCGCCGACGTCCTGCGCGCCCTCGACGAGGCCGGAGCCGCGGGCTGAGTCCCGGAGGCCGCCCGGCCTGCGCCGGGCGCAAGGAACGGGGCGTTCCGAACCTCCCCCCTCGTGGCTCGGAACGCCCTCGGATTCCTGCGCGGAAACCGCCTGAACAAGGCTAGTTGACTGTGCGTCAGTGTCCAATCACGGTAGCGACAGAGACCTATCGACTTATTTATAGTTGGACGGTCCTGAGGCGCAGTCAGCCGACCGCCTGAGTCGAACGGCCGCACGGCCGGGAGGGGGCGGACATGGATCTGGCCCTGCTGCGCACGTTCGTCACGGTGCACCGGGCCGGTTCCTTCACCCGCGCCGCCGCGCTCCTGGGTCTCTCCCAGCCCGCCGTCACCAGCCAGATCAGGACCCTGGAGCGGCAGCTGGGCCGGCCGCTCTTCCTCAGACAGGCGCGCGGGGTCACACCGACCACGATCGGCGACGAGCTCGCGCACCGCGCGGCACCCCATCTCGACGCCCTGGTCGAGATCGCCGAGACCGGCCTCGACGAGGAGACCGGCGTCCGCACCCTCCATGTCGCGGGGCCCCCGGAGTTCACCGCGCTCCGCGCGCTGCCCGCGCTCACCCCGCTGGTCGGCCAGGGGCTCGCCGTGCGGGCGACCTTCCTCGGGAACGCGGAGGAGATCCTCGACGGCCTCGCTGCCGGCCACCACGATCTGGCCCTGACCACCGCCCGCCCGCGTGGCGGTCTCTTCGTGGCCACCCCTCTCTGCGACGAGGAGCACGTGCTGGTCGCGGCCCCGCGCTGGGCGGCCCGGCTCGGCCCCGAGGTGCTGCTCCGCAAGGGGGCGGTGGTCCTGGAGCAGCTCCCGGTCGTCGAGGTGCACGAGTCGCTGCCGTTCGTCTCCCGCTACTGGGCCGCCGTCTTCGAGAGCAAGCCCGCGGCGGCCGCGACGGTGATCGCCCCCGACCTCCGGGCCGTACGGGACTCGGCGGCCTCGGGCGCCGGTCTTGCCGTCCTGCCGCGCTATCTGTGCGAGGAGGCTCTGGAGCAGGGGCGGCTCGTCGCGCTGCTCGACCCTCCGGTGCCTCCGCTGCGGACGTACTTCCTCGTCGTGCGGACCGGGACCCTGGCGCTCTCGCACATCGCACGGGCCCACGAGGGTCTGTCGCGGGCCGCGACGGACTGGTGAGTTTCAGGACACCGCGGACGGGCCATTTTCTTCCCATGACCGAACGGCCCGTGATCAAGCGCACCGCACGCGCCATCCTGCTCG
Organism: Streptomyces sp. NPDC015130; assembly: GCF_043080005.1. Classification (NCBI taxonomy): domain Bacteria; kingdom Bacillati; phylum Actinomycetota; class Actinomycetes; order Kitasatosporales; family Streptomycetaceae; genus Streptomyces; species Streptomyces sp. NPDC015130. The sequence continues at coordinate 201,728 of NZ_JBIBVC010000001.1, forward strand.
ACGGGGACGACCTCGTCCTCATCAAACGCACCAAGCCGGGGATGGATCCCTACTGGGTCACGCCCGGTGGCGGCGTCGAACCCACCGACTCCACGGTCGTCGAGGCCCTGCACCGCGAGGTGCACGAGGAGCTCGGCGCCAAGATCACCGACGTGGTGCCCTGCTTCGTCGACACCATCGAGCACATCGTCGACGGCGGGGTCTCCGGGGTGAAGGTCCAGCACTTCTTCGTGTGCCGGCTCGGCTCCATGGACCCCACTCTCCGGCACGGCCCCGAGATCGACGAGCCCATCGGCGAGTACGAGATCGTCCGGGTGCCGTTCAGCCGGGTCGGCATCGCCGCCGTCCACCTCGTCCCCCTCTCCCTGCGCCACTACCTCGACGGCAACATCGAGGGGGTCCGCGCCATGCACGCCCCCGACCTGGGCTGATCCGCGCTCTCGGGGGTGATTTCCGCCAGGAAGTCGTGCCGGATGCGGTCCGACGCCACCCCCGCTCCCCGCAGGGCGTCGACCCCGCGGCGGACCATGCCGAGCGGGCCCGAGAGGTAGGCGTCGCGCTCCTCCCAGGGCCCGTAGCGGCAGACTGCGTCCGGGAGCCGGCCCTGCTCCTCGGTGACCGGGTGGACGGAGAGCCAGGGGAAGGTCTTCTGGAGGCGCAGCATCGTGTCGATGTCGTAGAGCTCGTGGCCGCTGCGCGCCCCGTAGAAGACGTCGACCGTCCGGCGGTCGCCGTGCTCGGCCACGTCCTCGACCAGGGCCCTGATCGGCGCTATCCCGGTGCCTCCGCCCAGACAGAGCAGTCCGCGGTCGGTGGAGTGGTCGACCGTCATGGAGCCGGCCGGCGAGCCGAGGCGCAGCACGTCCCCGGGGCGCGCCCGGTGGACCAGCGCGTTCGACACCCAGCCGGCCGGGACCGCCTTCACGTGGAGGGAGAGCAGTCCGTCGGGCCGGGGTGCGGAGGCGAAGGAGTAGTGACGCCAGATCCTCGGCCACCAGGGGGTCTCCAGCGTCGTGTACTGCCCCGCGAGGAAGGGGTACGGCTGGTCGGGGCGGAGCGTGACGACGGCGACGTCGGGGGTGCGGAGATCGTGGGACACCACCTCGGCCTGCCACCAGGCGGGCGCGTGTTCCTCGTTCTCCGCCGCGGCGTCGATCATGATCTGGGAGATCGTCGTGTAGGTGCGGACCCAGGCCGCCTCGGTCTCCGCGTTCCAGGCTGCGGTGGCGTATCGGACGAGCGCTCCGATGAGGGCCTCGCCGACAGCCGGGTAGTGGGTGGCCCGGGTGCCGTACTTGCGATGGCCTCGGCCGAGGTTCTCCAGGTACGCGGTGAGGACGGGTGTGTCGTCCATGTGCTCGGCCGCCGTCAGGAGGGCCTTCAGGAGCCGGTCCCGCTGGGTGTCCATGGCCGCGGGGAACATCTCGCGCAGCTCGGGGTTCCGGACGAAGAGCAGGGCGTAGAAGTACGAGGTCACCTGGTCGGCGACGGGGGCGATCTCCGCCAGCGTGCGGCGGACGAGAACCGCGTCGGGGGAGGCCTCTCCGGGTATTCGGGCCTCCGTCCCGTCCTTCGTGGTGGTCGGAGCATCCATCATGTGCCTCGCCTCGCGCTGGCCGGCTTCCGTGCTCGCAGCATGACCGTTCCTGGCACCGCTTCGGACAGAAAGCGGTGTTCTCGGGTCATAGGGCAGGGTTTCTGGCTAAGCTGCGCGCTTTTGGACCAGGTCGTAGGCCTCGCGCAGATCTCCTCCGGCATAGCTGTGGCGGGAGATTCCGGTGAGGTGATGGTCCGCGTTCACGGCCACGGTGTCCCGCACGATCGCGAAGAGCTCGGCGTCGGACATCGAGTCCCCGTAGGCCACGCAGTCGGCCCAGCCCACCCCGTACTCCGTGCAGAGCTCCCGGGCGATCCGCACCTTCGCCGCCGCGTCGAGGATGCCGGGCCGATGGATCGGCTCCGTGAAGGGGACGGCCGGCCAGCGGGAGCCGTGCACCGTGTCGACACCCCAGTCGAGCAGGCGCTCGACGAAGAAATCGGGCGAGAGGGAGATGACGGCACAGCGCTCACCCCGGGCTGTGATGTCGGCCCAGACCTCGCGAATGCCCGTCAGCCACGGCGCACCCGCGAAGGCGGCATCGACCTGCTCGGGGGTGAGTGCGGCCCAGAGGTCACGGGCCCGCACAGCGAACTCGTCCGGAGTGAGCCCCCGAAGGAATCCCTCCTCCAGCGCGGTGATCTCCTCCAGGAGCCCCAATTGCCGAGAGATCTCCACGGCCGCGGCCGAACCCCTGATCAGCGTGCCGTCGAGGTCGAAGAGGTGCAGTCTGCCGTGTCGGGATTCCATGGATTCACTCGGTTTCACGTGAAACATCGTCCGTATCCCGCAGGTCGGAATCAACGCCTCCCCGGGTAATCGGCTGGATCGCATAAACCGGTGGACGACCGATCAGCGTTTCGGACAGCCTGAAAGGCATGCCGACTTCCCCCTCAGCTCTCGCTCAGCTCCCCATCCGGCGCCTCACCACGGACGACCTCCTCAGCTGCGCCGACCTCTCCGAGAACAGGGGGTGGCCGCGTGAGGAGCACAAGTGGGGCCACCTGCTGACCGCGGGCACCGGGTACGGCATCGACGACCCCTCCGGCACGGGGCTCGTCACGGGCTGCGTGGTCACCTCGTACGGCCCCGAGCTCGCGGCCATCGGCATGGTGCTCGTCGCCGAGTCGTACGCCCGTCAAGGCGTGGGACGCCGGCTCATGCAGCACGTCCTGGCCGAGGCCGGCGACACCCCGCTCACCCTGTACGCCACGCCCAACGGACAGCCCCTGTACGAGCAGCTCGGGTTCGTCGAGACGAGCCGGTCCGAGATGATCCGTGGGCGGTTCAGCTTCACCACGCCCGCCCCGGGCGTTCCCGTCCGCCCGGCGACCGCGGAGGACCTCCCGGCCGTCCTGCGCCTGGACCACGAGGTCTTCGGCCTCGACCGCACGCACATCCTCACGCGACTGCCGGCGTTCGCCGACCATCTGCGGGTCGCGGAGGAGAACGGCGAGATCACCGGCTTCGCGGCGGCGTGGCCCAACATGGACACGCATGTCGTGGGGCCGCTGATCGCCAAGGATCCGGCCACGGCCCAGGCCCTGATCGCCTCGCTGGCCGCCGCCACGGACCGACCGCTGCGCACGGACGTCGACGTGCGGCACACGACGCTGCTGAGCTGGGCGAAGGAGAACGGCATCGAGTCGATCGCCACCAATGCCGTGATGGTCCGCTCCCTCCCGGACCTCCCCGGCGACTGGCGCCGACGCTTCGCTCCCCTGACCGTCGCGGCCGGCTGAGCCGGACCGGGCGGCCGGTCGGGACCGGGCGACGGAGTTGGACTGGGCGACGGAGCCGGATCGGGTGACGGAGCCGGACCGAGGAGCACCCCGGGAAGATTTACTTGCAGACGCGCATTATTGCGCGCCATCGTCTACCCTGGTTCGTGAGCCGCTCCGGCGCCGAGGAGACCGAGGAGAGACCATGACCGCGACGGACCCCGCACTGACCGCGCTCGCTCAGCGCTGGTGCGCCCTCTCCCTGCTCCACGGCCGGATCGAGTCGCACATCGAGCGCGCCCTGGAGTCCCGGCACGGTCTGAGCGTCCGCGAGTACTCCCTCCTCGACGTCCTCAGCCGCCAGCACAGCGGCCCGGGCGGCCACCTCCAGATGAAGCAGGTCGCCGACGCCGTCGTGCTGAGCCAGAGCGCCACCACCCGGCTCGTCACCCGGCTCGAGGACCGCGGTCTGCTCACCCGGTACCTCTGCGCCACCGACCGGCGGGGCATCTACACCGATGTGACCGAAGCCGGCCAGAAGCTCCTCGAAGAGGCCCGTCCCACCAACGACGGCGCCCTGCGCGAAGCCCTCGACGAAGCCGCGAACAACCCAGAGCTGGCCCCGCTGGTCCGGGTCGTCGAGGGCGTGGACGTCACCGTCTGAGCCGGGAGACGAGCGGCGGCCCGGGAAGAGCATGCGTACGCTGCGGGGCATGAGCGATCTTGAGATACGCCCCGCCGTCGCAGCCGATCTCCAGGCCATCGTCGCGATGCTCGCCGATGACCCGCTGGGTGCGCAGCGCGAGTCCCCCGACGACCTCTCCCCGTACCTCACCGCCTTCGAGCGCCTCGCGAACGATCCCCACCAGCACGTCGTCGTGGCGGTCCGCGCGGAGAAGATCGTCGGGACCCTCCAGCTGACCGTGATCCCCGGTCTCTCCCGCAAGGGCACCACCCGCTCGATCATCGAAGGCGTCCGTATCCACGCGGACGAGCGCGGCAGCGGACTCGGCACCCAGCTCATCGAGTGGGCCGTCGAGGAGTCCGGCCGCCAGGGCTGCGGGCTGGTTCAGCTGACCTCCGACGTCACGCGCACCGACGCCCGCCGCTTCTACGAGCGGCTCGGCTTCGAGGCCTCCCACGTGGGCTTCAAGAAGAACCTCTGAGACTCCCTCTGCCGGGCAGCGCGCCGGGCGACGACCCGGCGCGCTGTTTCACGTGAAACACGAGGTGACAGCGGGCACGGAGGCCAGGGCCGGACGGCTCAGAGGCCGCGCCAGCCCGCCTCGTCCACACCGCCCGGCACCGCGGCCCCCGGCTCGTACGGCTCCCGGGTGAAGACGAAGGACGCCAGGTCGAGATGGCTCACGCTGCCGTCGGGGCGCCGCACCACGCGAAGCGTCTCCCCCGCGTAGTAGCCGTTGAGCCCGACCCAGCCGCCCTCGGGCAGCGCACGGAAGCTCGCCCGCCGCCCGGCTCCCCGCAGCGGCTCCAGCACCACGGAGCGCTCGGGCCCGAGCCGGAGCCCGTAGGAGTAGGTGCCCCAGTACCAGGGCCCCGTCAGGGAGAGCAGCTCCTCGTCGACCTCCGCCGCCGGAAGGGGGCGCCAGGGCTCCGGGAACCTCGGCTCGGCGTCCGCCACGATCCGCACGAGATCGGCCGCCACGGCGGCCGTCAGCGGCCCGGAGGTGGCATTGGCGAGGGCGATAGCCGCCAGTCCGTCCTCGACGCTCACCCAGAGGCAGGCGACGAAGCCCGGCAGCGAGCCGGTGTGCCCGATCAGCGTCCGGCCGTCCCGGCGCAGCAGCTGGAGCCCGAGCCCGTAGCTCCCCTCCCAGTCCCCCTCGCCTGCGGGGGACGCCGGGGCCCGCATCTCCTGCACGGAGGCCGCCGCCAGGACCCGCTCGTCGCCTGCCGCGAGGAACACGGCGAACCGGGCGAGGTCCGCCGCCGTCGACCACAGTTGACCGGCCGGCGCCATCAGCCCCAGGTCCTCGGACGGTTCGGGAAGCATCACGTCGGCCCAGGGGTGCACCGCCCAGCCGCCCGCGTGCGGGGCGACCGGGTCGAGCGTCGTACGGCCCATCCCCAGGGGCTCCAGGATCTCCGTCCGCAGCGCCTCCGCCCACGAGACCCCCCGCACCTCCTCGACGAGCGAACCGAGCAGCGTGTAGCCGGGGTTGGAGTAGTGGAAACCGCGCCCCGGGGTCCGGAGGGAAGGCCGCTCCCCCAGCACGTCGGAGAGCTCCGGCCGCAGCGCGGCGGAGGACCTCTCCCACCACTGTCCGGGCGTCTCCGCCGCGAGCCCCCCGCTGTGGCCGAGGAGCTGAGCGATCGTCACCTCGCCGACGCCCGTCCCCTTGAGGTGGCGCTCCAGCGGATCGTCGAGGTCGAGCAGCCCCTCATCCCTCAGGCGCACCACCAGCACCGCGGTGAACACCTTCGTGAGGGAGCCGATCCTGAACTGCGTGTCGGCGTCCGGCGCGTGCCCGTCCACACAGCTGCGCGAACCGCTCCACACCATCGCTCCGTCACGGACCACCGCCCCCACGAACGAGGGCGCGCGGCCCTCGGCCTGGGCGACCGCCACGCGGTGCAGCAGGGAACGCTCGGTACCGGGCAACAAGGCTTCGAAGGATGTCGTCATGGACTCCATCCAACGCGATGTCCCGCCTCGGGTCAGGTCTGGGCCATGTCCACGAAGCGCGAGTAGTGGCCCTGGAAGGCGACGGTGATCGTGGCCGTCGGACCGTTTCGGTGCTTGCCGACGATGATGTCCGCCTCGCCGGCCCGCGGGGACTCCTTCTCGTAGGCGTCCTCTCGGTGCAGCAGGATCACCATGTCGGCGTCCTGCTCGATCGAGCCGGACTCACGCAGGTCGGAGACCATCGGCTTCTTGTCGGTGCGCTGTTCGGGACCACGGTTCAGCTGGGAGAGCGCGATCACGGGCAGCTCCAGCTCCTTGGCGAGGAGCTTGAGGTTTCGCGACATGTCGGAGACCTCCTGCTGACGGCTCTCCTGCCGCTTGGAGCCGCCCGACTGCATCAGCTGGAGGTAGTCGATGATCACGAGCTTGAGGCCGTTGCGCTGCTTGAGCCGACGGCACTTGGCCCGGATCTCCATCATCGACAGGTTCGGGGAGTCGTCGATGTACAGCGGCGCCTGGGAGACGTCGGGCATACGGCGGGCGAGCCGCGTCCAGTCCTCGTCGGTCATCGTGCCGGAGCGCATGTGGTGGAGCGCGACCCGGGCCTCCGCCGAGAGCAGACGCATCGCGATCTCGTTGCGGCCCATTTCGAGGGAGAAGATGACGCTGGGCAGGTTGTGCTTGATGGAGGCCGCCCGGGCGAAGTCCAGGGCGAGGGTCGACTTACCCATGGCGGGACGGGCCGCGATGATGATCATCTGGCCGGGGTGCAGTCCGTTGGTGAGCGAGTCGAGGTCGGTGAAGCCGGTCGGCACACCCGTCATCTCGCCGCTGCGGGAGCCGATCGCCTCGATCTCGTCGAGGGCCCCCTCCATGATGTCGCCGAGCGGCAGGTAGTCCTCGGTGGTGCGCTGCTCGGTGACCGCGTAGATCTCGGCCTGGGCCGAGTTCACGATCTCGTCGACGTCCCCGTCGGCCGCGTAGCCCATCTGCGTGATCTTGGTGCCGGCCTCCACGAGGCGGCGCAGGACGGCACGCTCGTGGACGATCTCGGCGTAGTACGAGGCGTTGGCCGCGGTCGGGACCGACTGGACCAGGGTGTGGAGGTAGGAGGCGCCGCCGACGCGGGTGATCTCGCCACGCTTGGTGAGTTCGGCGCCGACCGTGATGGGGTCGGCCGGCTCACCCTTGGCGTAGAGGTCGAGGATCGCGGCGTAGACGGTCTCGTGGGCCGGCTTGTAGAAGTCGTGGCCCTTGATGATCTCCACGACGTCCGCGATGGCGTCCTTGGAGAGCAGCATGCCGCCGAGGACGGACTGCTCGGCGTCGAGGTCCTGCGGGGGGACGCGCTCGAAACCGGAGAGTCCGCCGTCCCACGGGCCGTCGTCGCCGCGCTCGTGCTGGTCGTCGCGCCCGCGGCCCCGGCCGCGTCCTTCTCCTCGAGTACGGGTGGGCAGCCGGTCGCTCGGTCCGCTGTCGGCCCAGGGGTCGTCCATGGGCTCGGGAACGCTCACCAAGCCACCTCCTCCCGTCCGCTCCGCGGACCTCGCCGTGCCACTCTTTCTTACGCCACGGCCTTGATCAACGAGTGGCTTTGCGACCGCTGCTGGCGCGTCGGGCGCCGGACCACGGTAGGCCCGCGAGGAGCGTCAGCCAATCTGGTTATCCACAGGGCCTGTGGGTGAACGGCCAGATGCTGTGGAGAACTCCCCGGATCCTGTGCACGGAGCGGGGGACAGCTATGTGGACAAACTCATAGCACCCCCATGCTCACCCATTTGACCTGCGGTTTTTCCATCCACGGCCTGTGGGGGAGAAAAAGTTCTCCACCTGGCCCAAGATCAGAACAAACGGCCCACACCCGAAGCCCCACACCATCAAAAAGTAATAGTCCCTAAGGCGTTGCATCACTTACCTGTGGAAGATTAGATTGACCGCATGATCCAGGCCCCCGCGACCTCCAAGGCCGTCCGCCGACAGCACGACCGCGAGATCGTCTCCCTCGCCCTGCCGGCCTTCGGTGCGCTCGTCGCCGAGCCGCTCTTCCTGATGGTCGACAGCGCCATCGTCGGCCACCTCGGTACCCCCCAGCTCGCGGGGCTCGCGATCGCCGCCGCCCTGCTCTCCACCGCCGTCAGCGTCTTCGTCTTCCTCGCCTACGCGACCACGGCGGCCGTCGCCCGACGCGTCGGCGCGGGCGACCTCCAGGCCGCCATCCGGCAGGGCATGGACGGCATCTGGCTCGCCCTTCTCCTCGGCGCCGCCGTCGTGGCCCTGACGCTGCCCACAGCCCCGTGGCTCGTCGACGTCTTCGGCGCCTCCGACACGGCCGCTCCCTACGCCGTGACCTACCTCCGGATCTCCAGCCTCGGCATCCCCGCCATGCTCGTCGTTTTGGCCGCCACCGGCGTGCTGCGCGGCCTCCAGGACACCCGTACCCCGCTCTACGTGGCCATCGGGGGCTTCGCAGTGAACGGGGCGCTCAACGTCGGACTGGTCTACGGCGCGGGTCTGGGGATCGCAGGCTCGGCCTGGGGCACGGTCATCGCCCAGTGCGGAATGGCCGTCGCCTACCTCGTCGTGGTCGTACGGGGCGCCCGGCGCCACGGCGCCTCCCTCCGCCCCGACGCCGCCGGCATCCGCGCCTCCGCCCAGGCCGGCGTCCCCCTCCTGGTCCGTACGCTGTCGCTCCGTGCCGTCCTGATGATCGCCACCGCCGTCGCGGCCCGGATGGGTGACGCCGAGGTCGCCGCCCACCAGATCATCCTGTCCCTGTGGAGCCTGATGGCCTTCGCCCTCGACGCGATCGCCATCGCGGGCCAAGCCATCATCGGCCGCTATCTCGGCGCGAACGACGCCGAGGGCGCACGTCAGGTCTGCCGCCGCATGGTCCAGTGGGGCGTGGCCTCCGGAGTGGTGCTCGGCGCGCTCCTCATCGTCGCCCGTCCCCTGTTCATCCCGCTCTTCACCAGTGACACCACCGTCCAGGACACTCTGCTCCCCGCCCTGCTGGTGGTCGCGCTGTCCCAGCCGATCTCCGGTGTCGTCTTCGTCCTCGACGGAGTCCTCATGGGCGCGGGCGACGGACCCTACCTGGCCTGGGCCATGCTGCTGACCCTCGCGGTCTTCGCCCCGGTCGCCCTGCTCGTTCCGGTGCTCGGTGGCGGGCTGACCGCCCTCTGGTGGGCGATGACCCTGATGATGACCGTCCGGATGGTGACGCTCTGGCTGCGCTCGCGCTCCGGCCGCTGGATCGTCACGGGCGCCACACGCTGACCGTTTCACGTGAAACGGCGGAAGGGCCGCACCCCGAGGGGTGCGGCCCTTCCTCACTGCTGAGCGCAGAGCGCCAGCGGCAGCGTTACGCGGCGACGATCTCGACGCCGAGCTTCGCGGCAACGTCGGCGTGCAGACGCACGGACACCTGGTGCGAGCCCAGGGTCTTGATCGGCGAACCGAGCTCGACGCGACGCTTGTCGACGTCGGGGCCACCCGCGGACTTGATCGCCGAGGCGATGTCGGCCGGGGTCACGGAGCCGAAGAGACGGCCGGCGTCGCCGGAGCGAACGGCCAGGCGCACCTTCGTGCCCTCGAGCTGGGCCTTGATCTCGTTGGCCTGCTCGATGGTCGCGATCTCGTGGATCTTGCGGGCGCGGCGGATCTGCGCCACGTCCTTCTCGCCACCCTTGGTCCAGCGGATCGCGAAACCACGCGGGACCAGGTAGTTGCGAGCGTAGCCGTCCTTGACGTCGACGACGTCGCCAGCGGCGCCGAGGCCGGAAACCTCGTGGGTCAGGATGATCTTCATTTTTCGGTCACCCTTTCCTTATCGCGCGGTGGACGTGTAGGGCAGCAGCGCCATCTCACGGCTGTTCTTGACGGCCGTGGCGACGTCACGCTGGTGCTGCGTGCAGTTGCCGGTGACGCGGCGGGCACGGATCTTGCCGCGGTCGGAAATGAACTTCCGCAGCATGTTCGTGTCCTTGTAGTCCACGTACGCGGTCTTGTCCTTGCAGAACGCGCAGACCTTCTTCTTAGGCTTGCGCACAGGCGGCTTCGCCATGGTGTTTCTCCTGTGTGATCAAGAAGTGGGGATACGAGCTGCTTCGAGGGCGCGTGCCCTAGAAGGGAGGCTCGTCCGAGTAGCCGCCGCCGGAGTTCCCACCCCAGCCGCCGCCTCCGCCGCCCTGCTGGCCGCCGGAACCGCCGGAAGGAGCACCGGTCGCCCACGGGTCGTCGGCGGGAGCACCGCCGCCACCCTGCTGCTGGCCACCGCCGCCGGAGTTTCCACCCCAAGCGCCGCCACCCTGCTGCTGGCCACCGCCGCCGTAGCCGCCCTGACCACCGCGACCGGTGGTCTTGGTGACCTTGGCCGTGGCGTTCTTGAGGCTGGGGCCGACTTCCTCGACATCCAGCTCGTAGACCGTGCGCTTGACGCCCTCACGGTCCTCGTAGGACCGCTGCTTCAGCCGGCCCTGCACGACGACGCGCATGCCTCGCTGAAGCGACTCGGCGACGTTCTCCGCCGCCTGACGCCAGACCGAGCACGTGAGGAAGAGGCTCTCGCCGTCCTTCCACTCGTTGGTCTGACGGTCGAAGGTGCGGGGGGTGGACGCGATACGGAACTTCGCGACCGCCGCACCGGACGGGGTGAAGCGCAGCTCGGGGTCGTCGACAAGATTGCCGACGACCGTGATGACGGTCTCGCCTGCCATGGGGGAACCTCTCGGCGGGATTGCTTCTGGCTGCTTTGTAGCTACTCGAACCCGATGACCTCTGAGCTAGAAGCTCAGTGGGTCTCGGGGCGGAGGACCTTGGTCCGGAGGACCGACTCGTTCAGGTTCATCTGGCGGTCGAGCTCCTTGACGACCGCAGGCTCGGCCTGCAGGTCGATGACCGAGTAGATGCCCTCGGGCTTCTTCTTGATCTCGTACGAGAGACGACGACGGCCCCAGGTGTCGACCTTCTCAACCTTTCCGTTGCCCTCACGGACGACGGAGAGGAAGTTCTCGATCAGGGGGGCGACAGCGCGCTCCTCCAGATCGGGGTCGAGGATGACCATCACCTCGTAGTGACGCATGTGGAACCCACCTCCTTTGGACTCAGCGGCCACGGTCGTTCCGTGGCAGGAGGGTCGTGATGCGTAAGCAACGGTATCCGCCACCACTGACAATCACCCTCGGTGAACGAGAGGACCGTCGGGGGTCCCGGAGGGACCTGGGCAGACACCGGCGCAGCTGTACAGAGTACCCGTACATCGGCCTGCGGTTGAAATTCCCCGGTGAGGGGACGCAATCTGTACACAACGGATGTCGGCGGCGCCTCGACGCGCCGCCCTCGCGCAGCAACGCCAGGAGGTGCCCCATGGCACAGGCAATGCGACCCGACCCCGGCCATTCCCTCTTCGCGACCGACGGCAAGCCCCACCCCCTCCAGGACACGCTGGTAGGCGTGACGCTGGTGCTGGGTGTCCTCGCCTTCGTCACCGCGCAGTTCGACAACCTGCACCTGCTGAGCTCCTGGTCGGGCCTGATCGGCATCCTGACCGGTGCCTACGGACAGTTCATCTCCGTGACGACCCGCGAACGCTTCCTGCTGATCCTCGGACTCGGCGCCTCGGCGTTCGGCTTCTACCTCGGCATGGCCCACGGAGGCCTCTTCGGCGGCGTCATCAGCTGAGCCGGCGGCACCTGGGCGGCGCGTCCGGCGGCACGTCGGGGCGCACACGCCCATTCGGGGCGCTCCCCGGTCACAGTAGGCTTCGGCGCGAGAGCCGGAGCCCCTGACCGATGGGGACACACCTGCCGAGGAGCGCCCCGCATGAGCCTGACCCTGAGGACCATCAGCCGTGAGCAGCATCTGGGATTCATCCAGAGCCAGCCCGCGGCGAGCCACTGCCAGGTCCCGGCGTGGGCTGATGTGAAGACCGAGTGGCGCTCGGAGAACCTCGGTTGGTTCGACAAGAACGGCGAGCTCGTCGGCGTCGGCCTGGTGCTCTACCGCCAGCTCCCGAAGATCAAGCGCTACCTGGCCTACCTGCCCGAGGGCCCGGTCATCAACTGGCACGCGCCCAACCTCGACGACTGGCTGCAGCCGATGCTGGCGCACCTCAAGCAGCAGGGCGCGTTCTCGGTGAAGATGGGCCCGCCGGTCGTCATCCGCCGCTGGGACGCCGCCGCGATCAAGTCCGGCATCCAGGACCCGGACGTGAAGCGCCTCAAGGACGTCGAGGCCACCCACATCGAGCCGCGCGCCTTCGAGGTCGCCGACCGGCTGCGGAAGATGGGCTGGCAGCAGGCCGAGGACGGCGGCGCCGGCTTCGGCGACGTCCAGCCCCGCTACGTCTTCCAGGTCCCGCTCGCCAACCGCTCGCTCGACGACGTCCTCAAGGGCTTCAACCAGCTGTGGCGCCGCAACATCAAGAAGGCCGAGAAGGCCGGCGTCGAGGTCGTCCAGGGCGGCTACGAGGACCTGGCCGAGTGGCAGCGCCTCTACGAGATCACGGCCGTCCGCGACCACTTCCGGCCGCGCCCGCTCTCGTACTTCCAGCGCATGTGGACCGTCCTCAACAACGAGGACCCCAACCGCATGCGGCTCTACTTCGCGCGTCACAACGGCGTGAACCTGTCGGCCGCGACCATGCTCGTCGTCGGCGGCCACGTCTGGTACTCCTACGGCGCCTCCGACAACATCGGCCGCGAGGTCCGGCCCTCGAACGCGATGCAGTGGCGGATGCTGCGCGACGCCTACGCGATGGGCGCGACCGTCTACGACCTGCGGGGCATCTCCGACTCGCTCGACGAGACCGACCACCTCTTCGGGCTCATCCAGTTCAAGGTGGGCACCGGCGGCGAGGCCGTCGAGTACGTCGGCGAGTGGGACTTCCCGCTGAACAAGCTGCTGCACAAGGCGCTCGACATCTACATGTCCCGCCGCTGAGCCGCGTCGCTTCGGCGACGGTTCCGTAGTCTCGTACATATCTTTGATACACCGCTGCCACCAGAAAGGTTCCGGGCCGGCCATGGCGCTCTCCCTCTACGTCGACACCGCTCGCTGGCGCGCGCACCAGAAGACGGTCATCGACCAGTTCCCCGGTCTGATCCCGGTCTGCAAGGGCAACGGCTACGGCTTCGGGCACGAGCGCCTCGCCGACGAGGCCGCCCGCTTCGGTGCCGACATGCTCGCGGTCGGCACCACCTACGAAGCCGCGCGGATCAAGGACTGGTTCAGCGGCGACCTGCTGGTCCTCACCCCCTTCCGACGGGGTGAGGAACCGGTTCCGCTGCCCGACCGGGTCATCCGCTCCGTGTCCTCCGTGGACGGCGTCCACGCCCTGGTGGGCGCCCGGGTCGTGATCGAGTGCATGAGCTCGATGAAGCGCCACGGCGTCCACGAAGGGGAGCTCCAGCAGCTCCACGCCGCCATCGAGGACGTACGGCTGGAGGGCTTCGCCCTCCACCTCCCGCTGGACCGCCCGGACGGCACCGACGCGGTCGAGGAGGTCATCGCCTGGATGGACCGGCTGCGGGCCGCCCGCCTGCCGCTGCACACCATGTTCGTGAGCCACCTGCGGGCCGAGGAACAGGCCCGACTCCAGCAGCAGTTCCCGCAGACCCGCTTCCGCGCGCGGATCGGCACCCGGCTCTGGCTGGGCGACCACGAGGCCACCGAGTACCGGGGCGCCGTCCTCGACGTGACCCGGGTCGCCAAGGGGGACCGTTTCGGCTACCGCCAGCAGAAGGCCGCGTCGGACGGCTGGCTGGTCGTCGTCGCCGGCGGCACCTCGCACGGCGTCGGTCTGGAGGCCCCCAAGGCCATGCACGGCGTCATGCCGCGCGCCAAGGGCGTCGCACGGGCCGGGCTGGCCACGGTCAACCGGAACCTGTCGCCCTTCGTCTGGGCGGGCAAGCAGCGCTGGTTCGCCGAGCCGCCGCACATGCAGGTGTCGATCCTGTTCGTGCCCTCCGACGCCCAGGAGCCCCGCGTCGGCGACGAGCTGGTGGCGCACCTGCGCCACACCACGACGCAGTTCGACCGGCTCGTGGAGCGCTGAGCCGGTCGAACACGTTCACCCCCGGGAGTCCGGTTCCGTCTTCGGTTCCGGATCCCCGGGGGTGCCCCATTCCACCCTCGGCCCCTCCACCGCCGGCGCCGCGTGCCGGGCCGGATGGGCCGCCCTGCCCGTGACGAAGACGTCCTCCGCGCCGTCCAGAACGCCCCCGGAGGGGTCGTCCGAGCCGTCCTGCCGGACCGGGTCCTTCTCGGGCCGGAGGATGTCGCGTACGACCATGACGCACAGGTACAGCGTGCCGAGCAGGTGCAGGACGATCGCGAACTGGTAGCCGTCGACCGGCAGTCCCTGCTTGTTGCCGCTGTTCATGAAGGCCAGGTACATCCAGATGCTCAGGAAGTACATGACCTCGCACGCCTGCCAGATCAGGAAGTCGCGCCAGCGCGGCCTCGCGAGGGCCGCGAGCGGGACGAGCCACAGCACGTACTGCGGCGAGTAGACCTTGTTGGTCAGGACGAAGGCGGCGACGACCAGGAAGGCCAGCTGGACGAAGCGGGGCCTGCGCGGAGCGCTGAACGCCAGGAAGCCGAGCGCGGCCACCGCGACGACCATGAGCAGCAAGGCGTACATGTTGGCCTTGTCCGGCGTGATCGACGTGCCCGTCCGCTGGCTGACCAGCAGCCAGACCGAACCGAAGTCGACGTTCCGGTCACGGCTGAAGAGGTAGAACTGCTTCCACCCCTCGGGCGCCATCAGCATCACGGGCAGGTTCACGACCAGCCACGCACCGGCCGCGCCGAGCACGGCCGTCCCGTACTCGCGCCACTTCCCCGCGCGCCAGCAGAGCAGCAGCAGCGGGACCAGCAGCAGTATCGGGTAGAACTTCGCGGCGGTGGCGAGACCGAGCAGGATGCCGAAGCCGAGCGGCCGGCCGCGCGACCACAGGAGGACCGCCGCGGAGGTCAGCGCGACGGCCAGTATGTCCCAGTTGATCGTGGCGGTGAGCGCGACGGAGGGCGCCAGGGCGACCAGCAGGCCGTCCCAGGGGCGGTTCCGGTGCGTCCGCGAGACACAGACCGCGAGGACGGCCGCGCAGACCATCAGCATGCCCGCGTTGACCATCCAGAACGTCTGCTCGCGGTGGTCCATGGTGCCGCCGCCGGGCGTCAGCCAGGACGCGACCTCCATGAAGAGGCCCGTCAGGACCGGGTACTCCAGGAACGGTATGTCGCCGGTCAGCCGGTCGAAGTAGGGCACCAGGCCGTCGGCGAACCCACGCCCGGAGAAGAGGTGCGGGATGTCCGAGTAACAGGCGTGGGTGTACTGGGAGGTGGTCCCCCGGAACCACGCCCAGTTGTAGCAGGGCAGCTTCTGCACCATGCCGAGGGCGAACATCCCGATGGCCACGAGGGCGATCACCCGCACCGGTGTGAACTGACCGCGGCCGGTCAGTGCGCGGCGGCCGAGAGGACCGCCGATCAGCTCGCTGCCCGCGGCGGCCACCTCGTCCCGGTGGGTGGGGATGACCGTCCGCGGGGCCCGCGGCTCGCGCGTCTTCTGGAGGCTCGGCATGGGGGACATCCTGCCGTACGTCCCCGGCGAAACGGCGAGGGCCGCCGCGTCCGGTCCGTACGAGAGGTACGGACGGACGCGACGGCCCTCACTGCGTGCCCTGGACGGTGCGCCCCGGGAGGTCCGGCCCGGGGGGCTGGGTCCGGATCAGGGAGTCCAGACGCCTTCCTCGCCGCCGTTGCCGGGCTTGCCGGTCCCGTTGCCCGTGTCCTCCGTCGTCGGCGTATCGGTCGGTTCCGGCGCCTCCGTCGTGGTCGGCGGCGTGGTCGTCGGCTCACCGGTGTTGCCGCCCGGGTCACCGCCCGGGTTGTTGCAGTCCCAGTCCCAGACGTTGCAGGTCGTCTTGCCCGGCTTCGGCGACTTCGTCGGCCGCGTCGGGGGAGTCGTCGTCGGGGTGGCCGGGGGAGTCGTCGTCGGCGCCTCCGTCGTCGGCGTCGCCGTGGTCTCGGTGGGCGTCGGGGTGGCCGTCGGCGACGGGGTCGGGCTGGTGGCGCCTCCGCCGAAGACCGGCTTGGCGTCCTCCAGGTCCTCGGGCTCGGGGAACTTCACGTCCGGCATGCCCTCGACGGCATCCGTCATGTAGTCGTTCCAGATCTGCGACGGGAAGGACGAACCGTGGATCGTGTCCCGGTCACCCGTGCCGTACATCTCCTCGAACTCGCGGTTCTTCTTCGACTCGTCGTCGTCGAAGCGGTACATGTCGATGGCGGTCGACAGCTGCGGGGTGTAGCCCACGAACCAGGCCGACTTGTTGCCGTCGGTCGTACCGGTCTTGCCGGCCACGGCGCGACCCGGGATGGCCGCGTTGTTACCCGTGCCCTCCGGGTCCTCCACGACGTCCCGGAGGACGTCGGTGACGTTGCTGGCGATGGCCGTCGTGAAGGCCTGCTGGGTCTTGACCTCGTGCTTGTAGATGGTCTTGCCGCCCTTGACCACCTTGGTCACCGAGAACGGGTCCTTCTGCTGGCCGTTGTCCGCGAAGGTCGCGTAGGCGCCGGCCATCCGGATCGCGCTCGGGCTGGAGATACCGAGGGAGAAGGAGGGCACCTCGCCCTTGACGAGCGAGTCCTCGCGCAGACCGGCCTTGACCGCGGCCGCTCGGACCTTGTCGATGCCGACGTCCATGCCGAGCTGCACGTACGGGGAGTTGGCCGACTTGATCATGGCCCGGCGCAGGGTCATCGGCCCGTAGCTCGCGTCACCGTCGTTGGTCTGGAACCACTCCTCCCCCTTCTCGTTCTCCCAGATCTCGCCGTTGTACTTCCGGATCTTCAGCTTGTTCTTGCCGGAGTAACGGCTCTTGTCCGGGTCCACGATCGTGCGGGAGGACGCGTCCTGTACCTCACCGAGCTCCTTGTCCCGGACGCCGTCCTGCATCGCGGCGGCCAGCACGAAGGGCTTGAAGGTCGATCCGACCTGGGCACCGGTCGTGTCGGCGTTGTTGGTGAAGTGCTTGGTGGCGTCGGTACCGCCGTAGAGCGCGACCAGCGCGCCGGTCTGCACGTTCACCGAGGCGCCGCCGAACTGGACGTGGGTGTCCGTCTTCGGCCGCTTCTTCGGGTCGATGTGCTCGTCGTAGACCTTCTTGACCGACTTCTCGAGCGCATTCACCTTCTTCTTCTCGAAGGTGGTGTAGATCTCGTAGCCGCCGCGCTCCAGCTCCTTGGCGCCGATGCCCTCGGTGTTGTTGTTGATGAAGTTCGCCTTGGCCGTGCTCACGAGGTAGCCGATCTGGCCGGTCAGCTGCGCGTCCTGCTTGCGCTTCTGGACCTTGGGGAACGACGTGTACTTCGCCCGCTCCTCGGCCGTGATCTTCTTGTCCTTGACCATCTCGTCGAGGATCCAGCTCCACCGCTTGGTGGCGCGGTCGAGGTTCTTCTCGGGCGTGGCCTCGGCGTCGATCTCCGGGTAGCCGGCGGGGTCGTAGTACGTCGCGCCCTTCAGCACCGCGGTGAGCAGCGCCGACTCACTGGCGTTGAGGTGCTTCGCGTCCTTGTTGAAGTACGCGCGGGAAGCCGCCTGGATGCCGTAGGCACCGCGCCCGTAGTACGAGGTGTTCAGGTAGCCGGCCATGATCGCGGGCTTGCCCAGCTCGTTGCCGACCTTCATGGAGATGAAGAGTTCCTTCACCTTCCGGCTGAGGGTCTGCGACTGGTCGTTGAGCCGGTTGTTCTTCACGTACTGCTGGGTGATGGTCGAACCACCCTGGGTGTCGCCACCCTTGGCCATGTTCCACACGGCGCGGCCCATGCCCATCGGGTCGACACCCGAGTCCGTCCAGAAGGTCTTGTTCTCGGCCGAGACCACGGCCTCCTGCATGACCCTCGGGATCTGCTCGATCCCGACGATCTGACGGTTCGTACCACTGCCGGTCGCGACCATGCGCGAGCCGTCGGCCCAGTAGTAGATGTTGTTCTGCGAGACCGCGGTCTCGTCCGTCTCGGGGATGGTGACCTGCGAGTACGCGAAGACCGCGCCGCCCATCGCCATGCCCAGGAACACCAGGAACGTGCCCGTCACGAGCCTCCACGACGGCAGCCAGCGACGCCAGCCGTACTTGTCGTGGCGCGGGTAGTCGATGAACCGCTTCTTGCCCGGCGGACGACCACCGGAGCCACGCCCCGGACCGCTGCCGTGACCGCCACCGCCGCCACCGCGTCGGCCGCCACCGGGACCGGCCGGTCCACCAGGGCCACCGGGGCCGGCTTCGGCACCCCTGCGACGCCCGCCGCGCTGAGCGGCCCGGCGGGCCTCCGCGCGCCCGCCGTAGGGACGCGGCTCCTCCTCATGGGAAGCATGCGGTCCGTACGAGGCCGATGGGCCCCCCCTACCGACATCCTGGGCCGGGGCCGACCTGCGGCCCACCGGCTGCTGGGCAGCGCGCCGTGTCGCCGCGCGGCCACCTGTCGGCGGCTCCTGCGGTGACATTTTGCGACGGTGCTCGCTCATCGAACGACTACTCCTCGGGCAGGCGCATACGCCTGGAAGCGGCAGTTGAGTTCCGGTCCCCCCGAAATGCGCACGGGCGGAACCCCATCGGAGGCCCCTCCGTAACGCAGCCGGTCACCCGCAGCACTGACGCCCCGCGGCATCGCTTGGTTCCCGGTGGTCTGCATGCCGCACAGACTACGCAGGGCCAAAACCCACGTAGAGCCGGAGTTCACCCCAAATCAGGCAAGTCGATCGCTGTGAATTGACGATGTGACGCCGGTCACGGCGGTCCCACTTGTCGAGACAGGGGGGCCGTTCTATCGTGCTGATGTATCGAGTCGATACATCAGCACGGCATAAGGGTCCCGAGAAGCGGAGGAGGCGACGGATGAGCAGGCGCTCAGGCATCCTCGAGTTCGCCGTTCTCGGCCTGCTCCGCGAGGCCCCGATGCACGGGTACGAGCTGCGGAAGCGCCTCAACACCTCGCTGGGGGTCTTCCGGGCCTTCAGCTACGGGACGCTGTATCCCTGCCTCAAGACGCTGGTCGCCAACGGCTGGTTGATCGAGGAACCGGGCAGCGCCCCCGAGGAGGCCCTCGCCGCTTCACTCGCAGGACGCCGGGCCAAGATCGTCTACCGGTTGACACCGGAAGGTAAGGAGCACTTCGAGGAGCTCCTGACCCACACGGGTCCCGACGCCTGGGAGGACGAGCACTTCGCCGCCCGCTTCGCCTTCTTCGGCCAGACCGAGCGCGAAGTACGGATGCGGGTGCTCGAAGGCCGCCGCAGCCGGCTGGAGGAGCGTCTGGAGAAGATGCGCGCCTCCCTGGCCCGGACCCGCGAGCGACTCGACGACTACACGCTTGAGCTGCAGCGCCACGGTATGGAGTCCGTGGAGCGCGAAGTGCGCTGGCTGAACGAGCTCATCGAGAGCGAGCGGGCGGGACGGGATCAGCGATCCGGTCCGGACGCCCCCGCTCTGCACGACAACGATTCTGGAGAAACGGGCGGCCTGCCCCGGCACGGGGGCAGTACCCGGCCGGATCCGTCCGACGACACCGCCAAGTGAAACCCTGCGCACAGCAGGGCTTCCACGATCACAACAGGGAGCAACCGGAAATGGGTTCGGTTCGCGTAGCCATCGTCGGCGTGGGCAACTGCGCCGCCTCGCTGGTCCAGGGCGTCGAGTACTACAAGGACGCCGACCCGGCGACCAAGGTGCCCGGCCTGATGCACGTCCAGTTCGGCGACTACCACGTCGGTGACGTCGAGTTCGTCGCCGCGTTCGACGTCGACGCGAAGAAGGTCGGCCTCGACCTCTCGGACGCCATCGGCGCCAGCGAGAACAACACCATCAAGATCTGCGACGTCCCGAACGCGGGCGTCACGGTCCAGCGTGGTCACACCCTCGACGGTCTCGGTAAGTACTACCGCATGACCATCGAGGAGTCCGCCGAGGAGCCGGTCGACGTCGTCCAGGTCCTCAAGGACCGCCAGGTCGACGTTCTCGTCTGCTACCTGCCCGTGGGTTCCGAGGACGCCGCGAAGTTCTACGCGCAGTGCGCCATCGACGCCAAGGTCGCGTTCGTCAACGCTCTCCCGGTCTTCATCGCCGGCACCAAGGAGTGGGCGGACAAGTTCACCGAGGCGGGCGTCCCGATCGTCGGCGACGACATCAAGTCGCAGGTCGGCGCGACCATCACGCACCGCGTGATGGCGAAGCTGTTCGAGGACCGCGGTGTCCGTCTTGAGCGCACCATGCAGCTCAACGTCGGCGGCAACATGGACTTCAAGAACATGCTCGAGCGCGACCGCCTCGAGTCCAAGAAGATCTCCAAGACGCAGGCCGTCACCTCGCAGATCCCGGACCGCGAGCTGGGCGAGAAGAACGTCCACATCGGCCCGTCGGACTACGTGGCCTGGCTGGACGACCGCAAGTGGGCGTACGTCCGCCTCGAGGGCCGTGCCTTCGGTGACGTTCCGCTGAACCTCGAGTACAAGCTCGAGGTGTGGGACTCCCCGAACTCCGCGGGTGTCATCATCGACGCCCTGCGCGCCGCGAAGATCGCCAAGGACCGCGGCATCGGCGGCCCCATCCTCTCCGCGTCGAGCTACTTCATGAAGAGCCCGCCGGTCCAGTACTTCGACGACGAGGCCCTGGCCAACGTCGAGAAGTTCATCAAGGGCGAGGTCGAGCGCTAAGCGTCACACGCTTGTCGAAGAGGGTCCCCGGGTGCTGCCCGGGGGCCCTCTTCGTATGTGAGTCTTGCTGCCATGTCCGTCGTACGTGATCTGCGCGTACTCCTGCGCCTGACGAACTTCCGCCGCCTGCTCACCGTCCGGCTGCTCTCCCAGGGCGCCGACGGTGTCTACCAGGTGGCCCTGGCCACGTACGTCGTCTTCTCCCCCGAGAAGCAGACCTCAGCCGCCGCCATCGCCTCTGCCATGGCCGTGCTCCTGCTCCCGTACTCGCTCGTCGGGCCCTTCGCCGGCGTCTTCCTCGACCGCTGGCAGCGCAGGCAGGTCTTTCTCTACGGGAACCTCCTGCGGGCCCTGCTCGCCTGCGGGACCGCCGTGCTCATCGTCGCCTCCGTGCCCGACTGGCTCTTCTACGCCTCCGCGCTCTCCGTCACGGCGGTCAACCGCTTCGTCCTCGCCGGACTCTCGGCCGCGCTTCCCCGCGTCGTCGACGAGGAACGACTGGTCGTGGCGAACTCGCTCTCCCCCACGGCCGGCACCCTCGCCGCGACACTCGGGGGAGGTCTGGCCTTCGGTGTCCGGCTGCTGACCGACGGGTCCGACGCCGCGGTGGTGGCCTTCGGTGCCGCCCTCTACCTCGTGTCCGCCCTCGCCTCCCTGCGCATCCCCCGGGAACTCCTCGGACCCGATCAGGAGCTCCCCCCTCGACGACTCGCTTCGGCCCTGGCCTCCACGGCCCGGGGTCTGGCCGAGGGGCTACGGCACCTGGCCGAACGACGGCCCGCCGCCAGGGCGCTGGCCGCGGTGGCCCTGATGCGCTTCTGCTACGGCGCCCTGCTCGTCACCGTGCTGATGCTCAGCCGCTATTCCTGGAGCACCACGGAGTCCGACGGACTCGGCCTCCTCGGGATCGCCGTCGCGGCCTCGGGCGCCGGGTTCTTCGCGGCGGCCGTCCTCTCCCCATGGGCGGTGGGAAGGCTGGGGCCCTTCGGCTGGATGACCCTGTGCGCCGGGATCGCCGCCGTTCTGGAGCCGACCCTCGGCCTGTTCTTCGACCCCGTCCCCTTCCTCGTCGCCGCCTTCGTCCTCGGGCTCATCACCCAGGGAGCCAAGATCGCGACGGACACGGTGGTGCAGACGGCCGTGGACGACGCCTACCGAGGCCGGGTCTTCGCCCTCTACGACGTGCTGTTCAACGTCGCCTTCGTCGCCGCGGCGGGCATCGCGGCGCTGATGCTGCCGCCGGACGGCCGCTCGCCCTTGCTGGTCGTCCTGGTGGCGGCGCTCTACGCGGTGATCGCGCTGGCCCTGCACAGGGAACGCGTGGAGGGGTGATGTTTCACGTGAAACACCACCCCTCCACGGCGTCACCGCCCCGGTCTCGACCGGGCGGATGTTTCACGTGAAACGCGGGTGTTTCACGTGAAACATCGACTCGATCAGCCCGGTTCTGCCTGCCTCAGCCGCGCGCGGCCCACCACTCCTTGAGTGCCGCGACGGCCTGCTCGTGCTCCATCGGCCCATTCTCCAGCCGGAGCTCCAGCAGGAACTTGTAGGCCTGACCGATGGCCGGGCCGGGCCCGATGGCGAGGATCTCCTGGATCTGGTTGCCGTCCAGGTCAGGACGGATCGCGTCCAGTTCCTCCTGCTCCTGGAGCTGGGCGATGCGCACCTCCAGGCCGTCATAGGTACGGGAGAGCGCCGCCGCCTTGCGCTTGTTGCGCGTGGTGCAGTCCGAACGGGTCAGCTTGTGCAGCCGCGAGAGCAGCGGTCCCCCGTCGCGGACATAGCGACGCACGGCCGAGTCGGTCCACTCGCCGTCCCCGTATCCGTGGAAACGGAGGTGCAGCTCGACCAGCCGCGAGACGTCCTTGATCATCTCGTTGGAGTACTTCAGCGCGGTCATGCGCTTCTTGGTCATCTTCGCGCCCACCACCTCGTGGTGGTGGAACGAGACCCGGCCGTCCTTCTCGAAGCGACGGGTGCGCGGCTTGCCGATGTCATGGAGCAGGGCCGCGAGGCGCAGCACCAGGTCGGGGCCGTCCTCCTCCAGGTCGATGGCCTGGTCGAGCACGGTCAGCGAGTGCTCGTAGACGTCCTTGTGCCGGTGGTGCTCGTCGCTCTCCAGGCGCAGCGCGGGCAGCTCGGGGATGACGTGGTCGGCGAGACCGGTGTCCACGAGCAGGCCGAGGCCCTTCCGGGGGTGCGCGGAGAGCAGCAGCTTGTTGAGCTCTTCCCGGACCCGCTCGGCGGAGACGATCTCGATCCGGCCGGACATCTCACGCATCGCCGTGACGACCTCGGGTGCCACCTCGAAGTCCAGCTGGGCGGCGAAGCGCGCGGCCCGCATCATCCGCAGCGGGTCGTCGGAGAAGGACTCCTCGGGCGTTCCCGGCGTACGCAGGACCCTGGCGGCAAGGTCTTCCAGACCGCCGTACGGGTCGATGAACTCCTTCTCGGGGAGGGCCACGGCCATGGCGTTGACGGTGAAGTCACGCCGGACGAGGTCCTGGTCGATGGAGTCGCCGTAGGAGACCTCGGGCTTCCGAGAGGTCCGGTCGTACGCCTCGGAGCGGTACGTCGTGACCTCGATCTGGTAGCCGTTCTTCTGCGAACCGACGGTCCCGAAGGCGATCCCGACCTCCCAGACGGAGTCGGCCCATGGACGGACGATCTTCAGGACGTCCTCGGGGCGGGCGTCGGTGGTGAAGTCCAGGTCGTTGCCGAGCCGGCCGAGCAGGGCATCCCGCACCGAGCCACCGACCAGCGCGAGGCTGAACCCGGCCTCCTGGAAGCGGCGGGCAAGGTCATCGGCGACAGGGGACACACGCAGCAGTTCGCTGACCGCGCGGCGTTGCACCTGGCTCAGTGCGGTCGGGGTGTCTTCGTTGGCGTTCGGCACAACAGAAAAGGGTACGTGCCCCGGTCCACCGCGGCGTCCCTGTTTCCCGCGGGCCAGGGACCCGGCCCCATCAGTCTGGAGCAGTCCCCGGCACTTGCCCCCGGCGTGCCTCGTTACCATGCCTGGACACAGCAACCGGGAACCATCGACACCACCGGCACCACAGACAACGACGAGGATGGGCGAACGCGTGGGCGAGGCGGCAGACATTCAGGGAACCGGTCCCCGACCTGCCCGCCGATGGCTGCGGCGCACCATCACGGTCGCCGTCGGCGCGCCGCTCCTCGCCGGGCTGCTCCAGGCACCGACCGCCCCGCCGGCGGACGCCGCCGAGGAAGCCGCCGTCTCCAAGACCGTCGATGTGTCCCTCGACACGCTGTCCCCGGTCGCACCCGTGGAAGGTGACACCGTCACCGTCTCGGGAACGGTCACCAACCGGGGAAAGAGGGCCATCACCGACGCGACCGTGGACCTCCGGGTCGGCCCGATGATGACGAGCCGCAGCGAGATCGACCAGGTGTCGGACCGCACCGGCTACCGCGGCGACAGCGACCCCGCTCCACTCGACGAGGGCCCCACGGTCAAGATCCCGCGCCTCGGTGCCGGGCTCAGCGCGGACTTCTCCCTCTCGGTCCCGGTCTCCGACCTCGGTCTCGACGAGTCGGGCGTCTACCAGCTGGGCGTCTCGCTCACCGGCCAGACCTCGACCCAGCGCTACGACCGGGTCCTCGGCATCGAGCGGACCTTCCTGCCGTACCAGCCGGAAGCCGCCGAGAAGAAGACCCAGCTCACCTACCTCTGGCCGCTGATCTCCTCGGCCCACGTCTCGGCGGAGACGGCCACGGACGATCAGCAGACCCCGGTCTTCGAGGACGACGCCCTGGCCGCCGAGCTGCGTCCGGGAGGCCGTCTCGAGCAGATGGTCTCGCTGGGCAAGGACCTGCCGGTGACCTGGGTGATCGACCCGGACCTGCTGGCCACGGTCGACGCCATGGCCAACGGCTACCGCGTCAAGGACGGCACCGCCCACGTCCCGGGCAAGAACAAGGCCGTGGCGGAGCAGTGGCTGAACGCGCTGGAGAAGGCGGTCCAGGGCCGCAAGATCGTCGCCCTGCCGTTCGCCGACCCCGACCTCGCGTCCCTGGCCCATCGCGGCAAGGACGTCCCGGGCTCGCTGGGACACCTCCAGTCGGCGACCTCCCTCGCGGCGACGACCGTCGAGACCGTCCTCCACGTCCAGCCGTCCACGGACTTCTCCTGGCCCGTGGAAGGGGCCGTCGACCCCTCGATCGTGGCCGTCGCCACCTCGGCCGGCGCCGACAAGGTCATCGCCCGCAGCGACAGCGTCCGCGACGACCTGTCCTACACGCCGACGGCGGCCCGCCCCCTCGGCAACGGCAGCACGACGGCCGTCGTCAGCGACAAGCTCCTCTCCACCGCCTTCGAGGGCGACATGGTCCGCTCGGAGAACTCGACCCTCGCGGTCCAGGAGTTCCTCGCGCAGTCGCTCGCGATCACCCTGGAGCAGCCGGAGCAGCAGCGCAGCGTCGTGGTCGCCCCACAGCGGGTGCCGAGCGCCTCCCAGGCACAGACGATGGCGACCGCCCTGCGCGGGCTGTCCGCCCAGCGCTGGTCCCATCCGATCGACCTCCTGACCGCGGCCGGGGCCAAGCCCGACCCTGACGCGTCCACCACGGTGCCCAGCGGCTCGCGGTACCCCAAGAAGCTGCGCGACCGGGAACTGCCCGTCCAGACCTTCCGCGACATGAAGACCACCCGTGACGAGCTGGACGACTTCAAGATCGTCCTAACGCTCCCGGACCGTGTCGTGACCCCGTTCGGCAACGCGATCAACCGCGAGATGTCCACCTCCTGGCGCGGTCAGGCCAGGGCGGCCGCCGTCTACCGGAACGATGTCCTGCAGTACCTCCAGGACCTCACCGAGGGCATCCAGCTCGTCGACAAGTCGGACCTCACCCTGTCCGGCCGCAGCGCAACGATCCCCGTGACCGTCCAGAACAAGCTGCTGCAGGGCGTGGACGACCTGGTGCTGCGCCTCACGTCGGGCAACGGAAACCGGCTGGAGCTGAACGGCCGGCGGTACGCCGAGCTCCCGGTGAAGATCAACGCCGGTCACAGCCAGTCGGTGAAGTTCGAGGCGTCGGCCAATGTCAACGGCCAGGTCCCGATGACGGCCCAGCTCTACACCGCGGACGGCACCCCGTACGGACAGCCGATGACCTTCAACGTCAAGGTCTCCGAGATCACCGCCACGGTGATGCTGGTGATCGCCGGCGGTGTGCTGCTCCTCGTCCTCGCCGGCGTCCGCATGTACAGCCAGCGCAAGCGGGTCGCGGCCAGGAAGGCCGAGACCGAAGCCGCGGAAACCGAGGCCGAGGAAGCCGGAACGGGCACGGAGACGGATCCCGAGGACGTCGGGGAGGTCGAGGCCGACGAACCCGAGCAGCCGAGTGACCCGACACCGGACACCGCGTCCGAAAGCGGCGACCCGTCGGGCCCGGGTGAGAAAGTGGACCGTTGAGCGATGTCGTGGCCGGTCGGCCGGGGACGATGAGGTGGGGTAACCATGAACGCGCCGTACGACGGTGACCGCGGCCAGGGCGCGGGCGGCACCGCGCCGTCCGGTGGGACGCCCGCGGCACCCCCCGGTTCCGGGTACCCGCCGGTGCCCCCCTCCCCTCAGCAGGGCGCTCCGGACCCGCACGGGCAGGACCCCTACGCGCAGAACCCGTACGCCCAGGACCCCTACGTCCAGGACGCCTTCACCCACGACCCGTACCGGGCCCAGGACCTCTCCGCGCAGGACCCGGTGACCGAGGCGCTCTACGACCGCGCCGCGCACCCGCCGCCCCCTCCGGGCACCTACCAGGAGCCCCAGCCGCTCTACCAGCAGCCCGCCGCGCCCCAGCACGCCCCGGACCCCCGCGTGTGGGCGCAGACCCCTGCGCCCGAGCCCGACGGCCCCTCGCGTCACCTTCCGTACGGCGACGACGCCCGCACGGTGCAGTTCACCGGAGTCGACGACCTGGTGACCCACGCCGGCGAGGAGCAGCCCGAGCCGGACGCGTTCGCGCACCTCTACCGGGACCAGCAGACGCCCGGCCAGGTGCCCCCGCCCGCCCCGGAGCCGGACCCCATGCCCGTTCCCGCCCCCGCGCCGAAGAAGTCCGGCCGTGCCTCCGGACTGCTCAAGTCGAGCGCCGTGATGGCGGCCGGCACCCTGGTGTCCCGGCTCACCGGTTTCGTCCGCAGCCTGGTGATCACCGGCGCGCTCGGCGCCGCCCTGCTCGGTGACACCTTCACCATCGCCTACACCCTGCCGACGATGATCTACATCCTCACCGTCGGCGGCGGCCTCAACTCGGTCTTCGTCCCCCAGCTCGTCCGCTCCATGAAGAACGACGAGGACGGCGGCGAGGCCTATGCCAACCGCCTGCTCACCCTCGTGATGGTGGCGCTCGGCCTGATCGTGGTGGCGGCGGTCTTCGCCGCACCGCTGCTGGTCCGGCTGATGTCGAACACCATCGCCGACGACGCCGCGGCCAACAGCGTGGCCGTGACTTTCGCCCGCTACTGCCTGCCCACGATCTTCTTCATGGGCGTGCACGTGGTGATGGGTCAGATCCTCAACGCACGCGGCAAGTTCGGCGCGATGATGTGGACGCCGGTCCTCAACAACATCGTCATGATCGTCACGTTCGGCCTGTTCATCTGGGTCTACGGCACCTCCGCCGAGTCCCACATGGGCGTCCAGACGATTCCCGACGAGGGCATCCGCCTGCTCGGCATCGGCACCCTGCTCGGGCTCGTCGTGCAGGCCCTGGCGATGATCCCGTACCTCCGCGAGACGGGTTTCCGCTTCCGGCCCCGCTTCGACTGGAAGGGCCACGGGCTCGGCAAGACCGTGAAGCTCGCCAAGTGGACCGTCCTGTTCGTCCTCGCCAACCAGGCGGGCGTCCTGGTCGTCACCCAGCTCGCCACGGCCGCCGGGCAGGAGTCGGGCAAGAACGGCGCCGGCTTCCTCGCCTACTCGAACGCCCAGCTGATCTGGGGCATGCCGCAGGCCATCATCACCGTCTCCGTCATGGCCGCGCTGCTCCCGCGGATCTCCCGCGCCGCCCACGACAACGACCCGGGCGCCGTCCGCGACGACATCTCGCAGGGCCTGC
This sequence comes from Streptomyces sp. NPDC015130, assembly GCF_043080005.1. Classification (NCBI taxonomy): domain Bacteria; kingdom Bacillati; phylum Actinomycetota; class Actinomycetes; order Kitasatosporales; family Streptomycetaceae; genus Streptomyces; species Streptomyces sp. NPDC015130. The sequence goes on from NZ_JBIBVC010000001.1 coordinate 229,498, forward strand.
GCAACTCGGCCGTCGCGATCGTCCCGGTCTCCTTCGCCTTCCTGGCCCTCGGCGTCCCGATGTGCACCCTGCTCTACGCCTCCAGCGGCGTCGAGGCGGCCCAGGGCATGGGCTTCATCCTGATGGCCTTCGGACTCGGCCTGATCCCCTACTCCGTCCAGTACGTCGTGCTCCGTGGCTTCTACGCCTACGAGGACACCCGGACGCCCTTCTACAACACGGTCATCGTCGCCGCCGTGAACGCGGCGGCCTCCGCCCTCTGTTACGTCCTCCTGCCCGCACAGTGGGCCGTGGTCGGCATGGCGGGCGCCTACGGTCTCGCCTACGCCGTCGGCGTCGGCATCGCCTGGCGCCGCCTGAGCAAGCGCCTCGGCGGCGACCTGGACGGCACGCAGGTGCTGCGGACCTACGCGCGGCTCTGCATGGCCTCCGTGCCCGCGGCGATCGTGGCCGGCGCGGTCGGCTTTGGACTGCTGAAGCTGCTCGGTGAAGGCGCCCTGGGATCCCTCGTCGCCCTGCTCGTCGGCGGAGCCGTCCTCCTGGGGGTCTTCTTCCTCGCGGCCAAGCGCATGCGGATCACCGAGCTGAACACGCTGGTCGGCATGGTGCGGGGACGCCTGGGACGCTGATTCGACGTCCCCGCACAACCATCGGCGGGGACCGCGTGTCGTGCATAGCGTCGGACTGTGGGCACAATTGGCATGGCTGTTGGAAGTGGCGCAACGGATGGGGAGGCAGGACGACGGTGGCGGAACGTAGCACGGCTGCCGTCGACGTGGCCGACAGCGGTGACGACCCGCTGACCGCCAAGGCGGACAAGGCCGCGACCGACGGGGTGGCGACAACGCAGAAGACGGCGGACAAGACCGCCGAGGCTTCGGGGAGCAAGGCGGTCGAACGACAGAGCGGCGAACAGCCTTCCATCACGGCGCCGGAACTGCACAGCGGCCACAAGCTGGCCAGGCGGTACCGGCTGGAGGAGTGCGTCACTCGTCTGGACGGCTTCAGCAGTTGGCGTGCCGTCGACGAGAAACTCCGCCGCGCCGTCGGGGTCCACCTCCTGCCGGCCGACCACCCCAGGGCCCGCTCCGTCCTGGCCGCGGCCCGCTCCGCGGCGCTGCTCGGCGACCCCCGGTTCGTCCAAGTCCTCGACGCCGTCGAGGAGAACGACCTCGTGTACGTCGTGCACGAGTGGCTTCCCGACTCCACCGAACTGACCGCGCTGCTCGCGACCGGCCCGATGGAAGCGCACGACGCCTACCAGCTCGTGAGCCAGGTCTCGCAGGCCATGGCCGCCGCCCACCGCGAGGGCCTCGCGCACCTCCGGCTCACCCCGAGCGCCGTCCTGCGCAGCTCCACCGGCCAGTACCGGATCCGTGGCCTCGCCGTGAACGCCGCCCTGCGCGGCATCACCGCCGAGCGCCCGCAGCGCACCGACACCGAGGCCATCGGCGCCCTGCTGTACGCCGCGCTCACCCAGCGCTGGCCGTACGACAGCGACGCCTACGGGCTCTCCGGCCTCCCCAAGGGCGTGGGGCTCCTCTCGCCCGACCAGGTCAGGGCCGGGGTCCACCGCGGCCTCGCCGAGATCGCCATGCGCGCCCTCGCCAACGACGGCGCCACCGCCTCCCGCCAGGACCGGCCCTGCACCACCCCGGACGAGCTCGCCAAGGCGGTCGCGGCGATGCCCCGCGTCAAGCCGCCGGAGCCGACGTTCGCCGCACCGCCCGACTACCAGCGCACGACGTACCAGCAGGGCACGTACGGCCGCCCGCAGGCACGCCCCGTCACCGTCACCCAGCCGGTCGCCCCGCCTCCGCCCCCGCTCCAGAGCCGCACCGGCACCGCGCTGAAGTGGGCCGTCTCGGCCCTTCTGATCGCCGCGCTGGGCCTCGGCAGCTGGCAGATCGCCGACCGTCTCCTCGCCCCGGAGTCGACCACCAAGACACCGGTCCCGTCCCCCACGGTCGACGAGAAGCCCGAGCCGCCCAAGCCGGTCTCCATCGTGTCCGCCCAGGACTTCGACCCTGCCCCGCAGGGCAACGGCACGGAGAATCCCCAGGCCATACAGCTCGCCTACGACGGCGACCCCAACACCTACTGGCACACCGTGAACTACTACGGTTCCGACTTCGCCAACCTGAAGCCGGGGGTCGGCATCGTCCTCGACCTGGGCACGGCGAAGGAGATCAGCTCGGTCGAGTTGTCGTTCGTGGGCCAGACCTCGGTGGAGCTCCGCACCGCACCGTCCGACGCTTCGTCGGCGCCGGCCCTGGCCGACGGGTTCACGACGCAGGCGGAAGGCTCGGGCAGCAACGTGACACTGAAGCCCACCAAGCCGGTCACGACCCGCTACGTTCTCGTCTGGCTGACGGAACTCCCTGCCAACGACGGGGGCTTCCGGGGCAAGCTGTCCGAGATCAAGATCTTGGGCTGACCACAGCACGGGGAGGGGCTCACCGTTGGACGCTCCGATAGACGAGTCCACAGGCGACCAGGAGCTCTTGGCGCGCCATGTCGCCGGGGACCCGGACGCCTTCAGTGAGCTTGTGCGGCGTCATCGCGACCGGCTGTGGGCGGTGGCCCTCCGCACCCTGGGGGACCGCGAGGAGGCCGCAGACGCCCTCCAGGACGCCCTGCTGTCCGCCTTCCGGGCCGCCCATACCTTCCGGGGCCAGTCGGCCGTCACGACCTGGCTCCACCGCATCACGGTGAACGCCTGTCTCGACCGGGCCCGGAAGGCCGCCTCCCGCCGAACCTCGCCCGTCGACGACACCGACCGGTTCGAGCAGCTCCTAGACCCCCACGAGTCGGCCGAGGCCCCCGCGGAGCGTCAGGACCTCCACCGGCAGGTCCTCGCGGCTCTCGCGCTGATCCCCGAGGACCAGCGCGCCGCACTCGTCCTCGTCGACATGCAGGGATACCCGGTCGCGGAGGCTGCACGTATCCTCGGCGTTCCCACCGGAACGGTGAAAAGCCGCTGTGCGCGGGGGCGCTCACGACTGCTGCCGATGGTCACTCATCTGCGCGCCGACACAGTGGGTAACGAGCCCGCCGAAGGGGGAAGGAACCGGACGCCGGGGACATCCGTCCCACCGGTGCCGGGGCCGACGAATACCGGACCGACAGATCCAGCTGCTGTGAAGGGCGGAGGTGGGCGCGCGTGACTTCCACGACCGGCAAGGCCGACACGACACAGCACCCGGACGTCTCGGAGATCTCCGATCTGACCGAGGGGATCCTCTCACCGAGCCGCTCCGCGGCCGTACGCCGCCATCTGGACGGCTGTCCCCTCTGTGCCGATGTCAGGACCTCCCTGGAGGAGATCCGGGGCCTCCTGGGCACGCTGCCGGGGCCGCCCCGTATGCCCGCCGAGATCGCCGGCCGGATCGATGCCGCACTCGCCGCCGAAGCCCTCCTCCAGGCCACCGCCCCGGAGAACGGCAGCCCTGTTTCACGTGAAACATCGCACCCCCGCACCGAGCCGCTTCCCTCCGGCACGCCTTCCCCTGCCGCGGAGCGCCCCGCGGGCCGGCCGAACGCGGCCACCGGCCCCGGCCGCAGCCGTGCCGGAAAGCCTCGTCGCCGCCGGATCGCCCTGGTCTCCACGATCGGCGCCGCCTTCACCGCCGCACTCCTCGGTACGACTCTCCTCCTGACCCAGGGCGGTGGCCCGACTGCCGACATCGCGGACGGCTCCAAGAAGGTGGACGCCGGCGCGGTGGCCGTGAACTCCTTCTCCGGGACCCCGGTCCAGGCACGCGTCCACGCGCTTCTGGGCGAGGGGGCAAGCACGGCCAAGACTCCTCAGGGAGTCGGCCCCGAGTCGATGTCCGCGGAAGGTGCCTCCGAGAGCACCGCCTCCACCCCCCAACGGAACAGGGACGGCGCCGTTCCCGGCTGCGTCCTGGCAGGAACGGGCCGAAGCGACGCCCCGCTCGCGCACGAGAAGGGCGAGTACCAGGGCACACCGGCTTATCTGCTCGTCCTGGCGGACCCGGCCGACAGCACCCGGGTCCAGGCATTCGTCCTCGACGCCTCCTGCGCCGACAGCCCCACGAGCACCCAGAGCCCCACGGCCGATCTACTGCTCACCGAGACGTACCCACGCTCCTGATCTCACCGGGCGTCTCAGCCACGCGCCGCGCGGCAATCTCGGGAATGCATCCCCCGTAGGATCCGTTGGGTGGGGTGAGAGTGACCGAGACAACCGCCCCCGTAGGCAGTGGCAGTCTGCAGAGACGAGGAAGAAACCCGTGAGCGACGTCCGTAACGTGATCATCATCGGCTCCGGGCCCGCGGGATACACCGCTGCGCTCTACACGGCCCGAGCGTCGCTGAACCCTCTGGTCTTCGAGGGTGCCGTCACCGCCGGTGGCGCACTGATGAACACGACCGAGGTCGAGAACTTCCCCGGCTTCCGTGACGGCATCATGGGCCCGGACCTCATGGACAACATGCGGGCCCAGGCGGAGCGCTTCGGCGCCGAGCTCGTCCCCGACGACATCATCTCCGTGGACCTGACCGGTGACATCAAGACCGTCACCGACACCGCCGGCACCGTCCACCGCGCCAAGGCCGTCATCGTCACCACGGGATCCCAGCACCGCAAGCTCGGCCTCCCCAACGAGGACACGCTCTCGGGACGCGGTGTCTCCTGGTGCGCCACCTGCGACGGGTTCTTCTTCAAGGACCAGGACATCGCCGTCGTCGGCGGCGGCGACACCGCGATCGAGGAGGCCACCTTCCTCTCGCGCTTCGCCAAGACCGTCACCATCGTCCACCGTCGCGACACCCTGCGTGCCTCCAAGGCCATGCAGGAGCGCGCCTTCGCCGACCCGAAGATCTCGTTCGCCTGGGACAGCGAGGTCACCGCGATCCACGGCGAGCAGAAGCTCAGCGGCGTGACCCTGCGCGACACCAAGACCGGCGCGACCCGTGAGCTGCCCGTCACCGGCCTCTTCATCGCCGTCGGCCACGACCCGCGGACCGAGCTCTTCAAGGGCCAGCTGGAGCTGGACGAGGAGGGCTACCTGAAGGTGGCCGCGCCGTCGACGCGCACCAACCTCTCGGGCGTCTTCGGTGCGGGCGACGTCGTCGACCACACCTACCGTCAGGCCATCACGGCCGCCGGTACCGGCTGCTCCGCCGCGCTCGACGCCGAGCGCTTCCTGGCCGCCCTCGCCGACAGCGAGAAGCTGGCCGAGACCCCCGCGGTCTGACCCTCGTCCTTCCTGACCCCACACCCCGCGAAAACAAGGAGGCCGCCGTGGCCCTGAAGACTGTGACCGATGCTTCCTTCGAGGCGGACGTCCTGAAGAGCGACAAGCCCGTCCTGGTGGACTTCTGGGCGGCTTGGTGCGGCCCGTGCCGCCAGATCGCCCCGTCGCTGGAGGCCATCGCCGCCGAGCACGGCGAGATCGAGGTCGTGAAGCTCAACATCGACGAGAACCCGGCCACGGCCGCCAAGTACGGCGTCATGTCCATCCCGACGCTGAACGTCTACCAGAACGGCGAGGTCGTGAAGACGATCGTCGGCGCCAAGCCGAAGGCCGCCATCCTGCGCGACCTGGAAGGCTTCGTCGAGCCCGCGAACGGCTGACACGCCTCTGTTTCACGTGAAACGTGAAACACGAAAGGCCCGCCCCTGGAGGGGCGGGCCTTTCTCGTGTCCTGACATCAGAGCGGTCGCAGGACGGGCTCCTTCTGCACGGCGCCGAGCAGCCGGTCCAGTGCCATCTCGACGTCCTCCTTCCAGGAAAGCGTCGTCCGGAGCTCCAGCCTCAGTCGGGGAAACGCATGGTGCGGCCGGACGGTCTTGAAGCCCACGGCCAGAAGGTGGTCGGCCGGCAGCACACAGGCCGGCTCCTTCCAGCGGGCATCGCCGAAGGCCTCGATCGCCTTGAAGCCCCGCCGCATCACGTCCTTGGCCACGGTCTGCACGACCATCCGGCCCAGCCCCTGGCCCTGGTAACCCGGCATGATCCAGGCGGTCATCAGCTGGACGGCGTCGGCCGCCACCGGACTGGTCGGGAAGGCCGTCGACCTCGGGACGTACGCCGGGGGAGCGTAGAGGACGTAGCCGACGGGCACCTCGTCCACGTAGACCACCCGGCCGCAGGAGCCCCATTCCAGGAGAACGGCGGAGATCCAGGCCTCCTTCTCCGTCTCCGGACGCCCCGTCTTCACCGCGGCCTCTCCGCTCACCGGGTCGAGCTCCCAGAAGACGCAGGAGCGACATCGCCGGGGAAGGTCAGGAAGGTTGTCCAGCGTGAGCGGTACCAGCCGACGCCCCACGGCTTCCCCTCGCTTCCCTCACCCTCGAGCACGGATACGCCTCTCAGAATCGTATCGAGCGGACGATCAAGGGGACACCGCTCCAAGGCAAAGGGCGGGTCGGGCTCCGGTGAAGACCGGAGCCCGACCCGCCCTCGGCGGCGTCAGTGGGGCAGGAACCTCAGCCCTGCTCGCCCTGCTGGGCGTTCTGCTGGTCCATGACCTTCCCCTCGCCCGGGGCCAGGGTCGAAAGGATCCGGTCCAGATCCTCCATCGAGGCGAACTCGACGACGATCTTGCCCTTCTTCTGCCCCAGGTCGACCTTCACCCGGGTCTCGAAGCGGTCCGAAAGCCGGGAAGCGAGATCGCTCAGAGCGGGCGAGACGCGTCCCCCGGCACGGGGGCCCTTCGGCTTGACCGCGGCGGGCTCCTCGGAGCCCATAAGGCTCACGATCTCCTCGACGGTGCGCACGGAGAGGCCCTCAGCGACGATCCGGTAGGCCAGCTGGTCCTGGGCCTCAGCGTCCTCCACACCGAGCAGGGCCCGCGCGTGGCCGGCGGAGAGCACACCGGCGGCGACCCTCCGCTGGACCGGCGGAGAGAGCCGCAGCAGGCGCAGCGTGTTGGAGATCTGCGGGCGGGAACGCCCGATCCGCTCCGCGAGCTGGTCATGGGTGCAGCCGAAGTCCTTGAGCAGCTGCTCGTAGGCGTGGGCCTCTTCGATCGCGTTCAGCTGGGCCCGGTGGAGGTTCTCCAGGAGGGCGTCCAGAAGCATCTTCTCGTCGTCGGTGTCCCGGACGATCGCCGGGATCCGCTCCAGACCGGCGGTCGTCGATGCCCGCAGACGACGCTCACCCATGACGAGCTCGTAGCGCTCGTCACCGAGCTTCCGCACGACCACGGGCTGGAGGAGGCCGACCTCCTTGATGGAGACGACGAGCTCCGCCAGGGCGTCCTCGTCGAAGACCTCACGCGGCTGGTGCCGGTTGGGAACGATCGCGCCGATCGGAAGCTCGGTGAAGTAGGCACCGCCCTGAATCTCCGGGACGGCCACGTCCGCGGCTTCGCTCCACGGCGCGTCCGCGTCGGGGGACGGGCTGCTGTGCGGAAGCGTCGCCAGCTTCGCGGCGGCCACGCCCCGCTCCGAGGGCAGTCCGGGAACCGAGCCGGTGGAGGTCGCGCCCACCCCGATGCCGACCGCCGGAACCTTCTGCTCCTGCGGGGCGGCGGGGATCAGCGCACCGAGCCCACGTCCCAATCCCCTAGGTCGCTTGCTCACTGGTGGATCCCCTCCGACATGCTGCGCTGGTTGTTCTGGTGCCCTGCGTGGGCGTGCTGCGGGTCGTAGTGCAGGGCAGCACCCCGCAGCGCGATCTCCCGGGCGGCCTCCAGGTACGAGAGGGCGCCGCTGGATCCCGGGTCGTACGTGAGAACCGTCTGGCCGTAGCTCGGTGCCTCCGAGATGCGGACGGACCTCGGAATGCTGGTCCGCAGCACCTCTTCGGCGAAGTGCGTGCGCACCTCTTCGGCGACCTGGGAGGCGAGCCTCGTCCGGCCGTCGTACATGGTGAGCAGGATGGTCGAGACGTGGAGCCCGGGGTTCAGGTGTCCCCGGACCAGCTCGACGTTCCGCAGGAGCTGGCCGAGACCCTCCAGTGCGTAGTACTCGCACTGGATCGGGATCAGCACCTCGGCGCCCGCCACCATGGCGTTCACCGTGAGCAGGCCGAGCGAGGGCGGGCAGTCGATCAGGATGTAGTCGAGTGGCTGCTCGTAGGCCTGGATCGCCCGCTGGAGGCGGCTCTCACGCGCCACCAGCGACACCAGCTCGATCTCCGCACCGGCGAGATCGATGGTGGCGGGGGCACAGAAGAGGCCCTCCACGTCCAGGACGGGCTGCACCACTTCGGAGAGCGGTCGGCTGTCCACCAGCACGTCGTAGATCGAGGGGACCTCGGCGTGGTGGTCGATGCCGAGCGCCGTGGAAGCGTTGCCCTGCGGGTCCAGGTCGATGACCAGGACCCGGGCCCCGTGCAGTGCCAGGGAGGCGGCAAGGTTGACCGTCGTGGTCGTCTTGCCCACGCCGCCCTTCTGATTGGCGACCACCATCACGCGGGTCTCGGCCGGCCGGGGAAGTCCCTCACCGGCACGACCCAGGGCCTCTACTGCCAGTTGGGCAGCACGACCAATGGGGGTGTCGTCCATCGGGGGCAATGTTTCACGTGAAACATCGTCCCCCACCGATTCGGTTCGGGGACCGGGGACCGGGTCGGTCATCGGTCCCGCGATGTTGGCGTCGGACCGCAAGGATTCACTCTCCTCGGCTTCAGGCTCGCGATGAGCAGAGCCTGCCATGCTTTCGGGGTCGTGAACCAGCGAGGTCGGCGGTTCTGTGGGTGAATCCACCTCTGTGGACAACTCCGTAACCCTCGCGAGTGGCTTCACACGAGGCTTACGGTCCCGGGGCGTGGCGGCCGCGCGACCGCGGCCGATGATCCCCTGCAGCAGGGAGCGACGTTTCACGTGAAACACCATGCCCCTGCTGCACGGTCGGAGCCGTTCGACACTCCGAAATAGTACGTATGCGACGCTCAGCGGCGCCGACGGGTCTTGCTCGTCCGGGCAGCCTTGGCGCGCTTGGCCGCGAACCGCACACCACCGGGGCTCTCGCCGACCTCGACCCGGACGACCGTGGACAGCGGATCGACGATCCCCTCACCCACGTGCAGCACCGAGGTCTCCACCACACCGAGCTTGGAGAGCGCGGCGCGGGCGCCGTTGAGCTCCTCCTCCGCGGTGTCGCCCTTGAGGGCCAGCATCTCGCCGTACGGGCGGAGCAGCGGAACGCCCCAGCCGGCCAGCCGGTCCAGCGGGGCCACCGCGCGCGCGGTCACCACATGGACGGGCGTGATCTTGCCGAGCATCTCCTCCGCGCGACCACGGACCACGGTCACGTGGTCGAGGCCCAGCAGCTCGACGACTTCCTGGAGGAAGTTCGTCCGGCGCAGCAGCGGCTCCAGAAGAGTGATCTTGAGGTCGGGCCGCACCAGGGCCAGCGGGATGCCGGGAAGACCGGCCCCCGAGCCCACGTCGCAGACCGTGACGCCCTCGGGAACGACCTCCGAGAGGACGGCACAGTTCAGCATGTGCCGCTCCCACAGCCGCGGGACCTCGCGCGGGCCGATCAGGCCTCGCTTCACACCCGCGTCCGCGAGAAGCTCCGCGTACCGCACGGCCTCCGGGAAGTACTCACCGAAGACTGTCCGCGCCTGCTCCGGCGCCTCGGGGAGCTCCGCTGCCTCCGTCACGGGAACCGTCCTTCCGTACCGCACGCAATCCCTGCGAGCGCACTGTGGTGGCTGACTATCAGGCTGACAAAGATCGGCCCCGCCTGCGAACAGACGGGGCCGATACTACGAGAGGGTTCAGGCGGGAAGTACGACGACGAAGCGCTGCGGCTCCTCGCCCTCGGACTCGCTGCGCAGACCGGCGGCGGCGATCGCGTCGTGCACGACCTTGCGCTCGAACGGGGTCATCGGGTCCAGCTTGACCGGCTGCCCGTTGGCCTTCACCTCGGCCGCGGCCTTGGCGCCCAGCTCGGCGAGCTCGGTGCGCTTCTGGGCACGGAAACCGGCGATGTCGAGCATGAGCCGGCTGCGGTCGCCGGTCTCACGGTGCACGGCCAGGCGGGTCAGCTCCTGGAGGGCCTCCAGGACCTCGCCGTCGCGGCCCACGAGCTTCTGCAGGTCGCGGCTGCTGGAGTCGCTGACGATCGAGACCGCGGCGCGGTCCGCCTCGACGTCCATGTCGATGTCGCCGTCGAGGTCGGCGATGTCGAGCAGACCCTCGAGGTAGTCGGCCGCGATCTCACCCTCCTGCTCCAGGCGAGTCAGGGTGTCGCCACCCTCGGCGGCGGCGGAGGTGATGCCTTCCGTCACGGATGGTCTCCTTCTTACTTCTTGGACGACGGGTGCTTGGGCCGCTGCTGGCCCTTGCGCTGACCGGACTTGCCCTGGCGGGAGCCTCCGGAGTTGGCACGGGGGCGCGCGGGCTTGTCGCCCTGCGCCTTGTCCTGCGCCTCGTCCTTCGTCCCGGCCTCAGCGTCGGCCTTCGCCGAACCCTGGGGCTTCTTCTCCAGCGAGGTGGTCGCCTGCTCGGCGGCCGGCTCGGAGCCTTCCTCGGCGTCCTTCGTCACGGCCTGCTGAGCTGCGGCGGCCTGGCGCTGGGCCTTGGTCTGGCGCTTGGGCTGCTGCCGCTTGGCGGCGGCGCCGCTCTCGGCCTCGGCCACGATCGTGTCGCTCTTGATCACGGTGCCGTCGGCCTGGGCCGCGAAGCCGGCCTTGCCCAGACCCGCGAAGAAGCGACGCTCGTTCTCGTTGCGGTCGCCGCCCTTGGCGACGACGACCTTGACGACGGCCTTGCGGCGGCGGCCACGGACCTCACCGTGCTGCGTGACGCTCTTCAGCAGTCGCTGGAGGTAGGCGTCCTGCGCCTTGCTGCCCGGGGTCGGGTTCTGGTTGATCACGTACATCTGCTGGCCCATGGTCCACACGTTGGTGGTCAGCCAGTAGACGAGGACACCGACGGGGAAGTTGATACCCATGACGGCGAAGATCACCGGGAAGATGTACATGAGCATCTTCTGCTGCTGCATGTACGGGGTCTTCACCGAGAGGTCGACGTTCTTCATCATCAGCTGGCGCTGGGTGAAGAACTGCGAGGCCGACATCAGGACGATCATGATCGCGGTGACGATGCGGACATCGGTCAGGGAGGCGCTGAGGGCCTCGACCTTCTCCGGGCTGTCCGTGAACTTGGCCGCGATCGGGGCACCGAAGATCTGGGCCTGCCGGGCACTGTCCACCAGCGTCTGGTTCATGACGCCGATTTCCTTGCCCGACGCGATGTTGGACAGCACGTGGTAAAGGGCGAAGAAGAACGGCGACTGCGCCAGGATGGGAAGGCACGAGGAGAGCGGGTTGGTACCCGTCTCCTTGTACAGCTTCATCATCTCTTCGGACTGACGCTGCTTGTCGCTCTTGTAGCGCTCCTGGATCGCCTTCATCTTCGGCTGGAGCGCCTGCATGTTCCGGGTCGACTTGATCTGCTTGACGAACAGCGGGATCAGGCAGATACGGATCAGCACCACGAGGGACACGATGGACAGGCCCCAGGCCCAGCCCGTGTCAGGGCCGAAGATCGCCCCGTACACCTTGTGGAACTGGACGATCACCCATGAGACAGGTGTGGTGATGAAGCTGAACAGACTGGCAATCGTGTCCACTAATCAGGCTCCTTGAGCATTGGGCGAGGTCTCGGCGGCCGGGCTCGGCTCGGCGGTGGACCCGCCCTTGTCGCCGCTCAGCGCGTTCCTCAGCATTTCGTGCCAGCGAGGACGCTTCCGCGGGGGGACATGGTCCACACCGCCGGGCGACCACGGGTTGCACCGCAGGATGCGCCAGGCGGTCAGGGCCGTGCCCTTGATCGCGCCATGCCGGTCGATGGCCGTGAATCCGTAGTGGGAACACGACGGGTAGTACCTGCAGACAGGGCCCAGAAGAGGGCTGATCGTCCACTGGTACAGCTTGATGAGAGCCAGCAGCGGGTACTTCATCGCGCGCCCCCTCCCAGCAACCGCTGAAAAGCGGCGTCCAGGTCTCGGGCCAGCTGTGCGTGGTCGGCGTCACCGGCTCCGGGCAACGCCCGTACGACCACCAGGCTACCGGGGGGCAGCTCGATGAGTCGGTCCCGGAGGAGATGGCGCAGGCGACGCTTCACCTGGTTGCGTACGACCGCACCGCCTACGGCCTTGCTCACGACGAAACCCGCACGCGTCGGGGGAGCGCTCTCCCCAGGCGCGTGCGGGTCCGTGGCACCGCTACGTAGGTGGACGACGAGGAGCGGGCGACCGGCCCGGCGACCTCGGCGTACCGCGGTTGCGAAGTCCTCGCGCCGCCTCAGCCGATTCTCGGTAGGCAGCACGTCATGACCTGTTTAAGTGGATCAGGCGGACAGGCTCGCGCGACCCTTGCCACGGCGGTTCGCCAGGATGGCGCGGCCGGCACGGGTACGCATGCGCAGGCGGAAGCCGTGGGTCTTCGCGCGACGACGGTTGTTCGGCTGGAAGGTGCGCTTGCTCACTCGGGGGCTCCAGAAATGATTCGGGTGGTGGCGGGACATCGCCTGGCTGTCACCGTGCGCCCACGAGTAGCTCGTAACGCCCGATAGCACCGCTTCGCGACCACAGAACGTGATCTTTGCCCATCGGAGGCAGGCGGCAGCAGCCATCGACAACTCGACCTGGTCACGGTACGCGCGGCTACGCCATCCGGTCAAACCGACCTGTCGCCATGGTCCATTATGCACAGGCTGTGGACAACAACTTGAACCACGTCAGCCGCCCCGACTACCGTGGTGAGACTCCACAGTCTTTTCCGTTCTGTCCTGCCCTGTCCTCACGGACCCGTAGAAAGCGTGCCCCGTGGCTGACGTACCTGCCGATCTTGCCGCAGTGTGGCCACGCGTCCTCGAGCAGCTCCTCGGCGAGGGACAGCAGGGGATCGAGGCCAAGGACAAGCAGTGGATCGAGCGCTGCCAGCCGCTGGCCCTCGTCGCGGACACCGCTCTGCTCGCGGTGCCCAACGAATGGGGCAAGCGCGTCCTCGAAGGCCGGCTCGCCCCGCTGATCAGCGAGACGCTGAGCCGCGAGTGCGGCCGCCCGATCCGGATCGCGATCACCGTCGACGACTCCGTCGGCGAGCCGACCCCGCCCGCGCCTCCCACGCAGCAGCCCCGCTACGACGAGCGCCCGCAGCCCGAGCCGTACGAGAAGTACGAAGGCTACGGTCACCGTCCGATGCCCGACGACGGGCTGCCCACCGCGCGCCCGGCCTATCCGGACTACCAGCAGCCGCAGCGGCCCGACCCCGGCGCGTGGCCGCGCACGCAGGAGGACCTGTCCTGGCAGCAGCCGCGGCTCGGCGGCTACCAGGAGCGCGCGCCGTACACCGGCCCGGAGCAGCCCCGGCAGTCCCACTACGACGAACCCCCGCGGGGTTACGAGCAGCCGCAGCGACCCGAGCGCGCCGAGCTGCCCGACCCGCAGGGCCCCGGCGCCCGCCCCGGCCCGCGGCCGGGCGGCGGTCCGGTGCACGGTGGTCCCGGTTCCTCCTCCACGGGGCAGGGCGCCGGCGCGCCGGGTGAGCAGCACGCGCGGCTGAACCCCAAGTACCTCTTCGACACCTTCGTCATCGGTTCCTCGAACCGCTTCGCGCACGCCGCCGCCGTCGCGGTGGCCGAGGCGCCGGCGAAGGCGTACAACCCGCTCTTCATCTACGGGGAGTCGGGGCTCGGCAAGACCCACCTGCTGCACGCCATCGGCCACTACGCGCGGAGCCTCTACCCGGGCACCCGCGTGCGGTACGTGAGCTCCGAGGAGTTCACCAACGAGTTCATCAACTCGATCCGCGACGGCAAGGGCGACGCGTTCCGCAAGCGCTACCGCGATGTGGACATCCTGCTCGTCGACGACATCCAGTTCCTCGCGAGCAAGGAGTCGACGCAGGAGGAGTTCTTCCACACCTTCAATACGCTGCACAACGCGAACAAGCAGATCGTGCTCTCCTCGGACCGGCCGCCCAAGCAGCTGGTGACGCTGGAGGACCGGCTGCGCAACCGCTTCGAGTGGGGCCTCACCACCGACGTGCAGCCGCCGGAGCTGGAGACGCGGATCGCGATCCTCCGCAAGAAGGCCGTGCAGGAGCAGCTCAACGCCCCGCCGGAGGTACTGGAGTTCATCGCCTCCCGGATCTCGCGGAACATCCGCGAGCTGGAGGGGGCGCTGATCCGGGTGACGGCCTTCGCGAGCCTCAACCGGCAGCCGGTGGACCTGGGGCTCACCGAGATCGTCCTCAAGGACCTGATCCCCGGTGGCGAGGACAGCTCGCCCGAGATCACCGCTCCCGCGATCATGGCGGCCACGGCCGACTACTTCGGGCTGACGGTGGAGGACCTCTGCGGATCGTCGCGCAGTCGCGTCCTGGTGACGGCGCGGCAGATCGCCATGTACCTGTGCCGCGAGCTGACGGACCTGTCTCTGCCGAAGATCGGCGCGCAGTTCGGCGGTCGCGACCATACGACGGTGATGCACGCGGACCGGAAGATCCGTGCCCTGATGGCGGAGCGGCGCTCCATCTACAACCAGGTCACCGAGCTCACGAACCGCATCAAGAACGGCTGACGCACCGCCGCGACAGCAGTGCCGAAGGGCGCCCCCGGACACCACCAGGGGCGCCCTTCGCCGTTCCCGAACCCTGTCCCGAACCCGCCCCCGGGGCGCCCTTCGCCGTTCCCGAACCCGCTCCGGGGGCGCCTCTGTTCGCTGTGCACAGCTGTGTACGAGCGCGGGGTGTTCGATTACTCCGTTCCGGTGGCGGGTTCTCCACAGATTGGGGGATGATCTCCCGTCCACAGGGTGGGGACTGTTGAGTTATCCGGATCGTGTCCACAGGTCGGGCTGTTGACAGGTCATCACCCCAGGTCAAGCCCTTGTGGATTTGTTGGCAACCACTCTCCACAGCCTGTGGATGAAATCTTCGTCCACAGGGGGCCCGGAAAGTTGTCCACTGGCTGCCCACAGGGCGCCGATGGTTGCCCACAGCTTCTCCACACCCCTGTCCACTGTTCGGCAACGAATCACCCCCGCTCACCGGGCCGAGTGAAAGCGGTCACACCAAGGGAGACGTTTGGGCTGTGGGGAACCTGGGGAAAGCTGGGGACAGCGCTGGGGAGAACTCCCCATGGCCTGTGTACCGGGTGTGCAGAACTTTTGGGTGTCCACAGATACCCCCGGTTGTCCACGGGTTCCACCCACAGGGTCGGTGGACAAAAAAACGGGTCTGACCTGGGAAAACGACGTTATCCACCGTTTCCACAGGCCCTACTACTACTCCCACATAGAGTTAGCCCGGAATTCGCTTCGAAGTGGGACCTGTGCACAACTCGCCGCCGGAGCTCCGGCGAGCTCTCGTCGCGACTTGACCCCGAGCAGCACCGAGTGCCCTCGGCGTACGTCAGACTGGTTCCCGCAGTCGACGAAGAGCCAGCAACAAGCAGGAGGCGGTTCCGGTGAAGATCCGGGTGGAGCGCGACGTACTCGCCGAGGCGGTGGCCTGGGTGGCCCGCAGCCTCCCGGCCCGTCCGCCGGCGCCCGTTCTCGCGGGCCTTCTGCTGAAGGCCGAGGACGGCGCGCTGAGCTTCTCGAGCTTCGACTACGAGGTCTCGGCCCGTGTCTCCGTCGAGGCCGAGGTCGAGGAGGACGGCACCGTCCTCGTCTCCGGCCGGCTGCTCGCCGACATCTGCCGCGCCCTCCCCAACCGTCCGGTGGAGATCTCCACAGACGGTGTACGGGCGACCGTGGTCTGCGGCTCCTCCCGCTTCACCCTCCACACCCTGCCTGTGGAGGAGTACCCGGCCCTGCCGGAGATGCCCACCGCGACCGGCACCGTCCCCGGTGAGGTCTTCGCCTCCGCCGCCGCGCAGGTGGCCATCGCCGCCGGCCGTGACGACACGCTGCCCGTCCTCACCGGTGTGCGCATCGAGATCGAGGGCGACACGGTCACCCTGGCCTCCACCGACCGCTACCGCTTCGCGGTCCGCGAGTTCCTGTGGAAGCCGGAGTCCCCGGACGCCTCTGCGGTCGCCCTGGTGCCCGCCAAGACCCTCCTGGACACCGCGAAGGCGCTCACGAGCGGCGACACGGTCACCCTGGCGCTCTCGGGCTCCGGCAAGGGCGAGGGCCTGATCGGCTTCGAGGGCGCGGGCCGCCGCACCACGACCCGTCTGCTCGAAGGCGACCTGCCGAAGTACCGCACGCTCTTCCCCACCGAGTTCAACTCGGTCGCGGTGATCGAGACGGCGCCCTTCGTCGAGGCCGTCAAGCGCGTGGCCCTGGTCGCCGAGCGCAACACCCCGGTCCGCCTGAGCTTCGAGCAGGGCGTGCTGATCCTGGAGGCCGGCTCCAGCGACGATGCACAGGCTGTGGAGCGTGTGGACGCGCAGCTGGAGGGCGACGACATCTCGATCGCCTTCAACCCGACCTTCCTGCTCGACGGCCTGAGCGCCATCGACTCCCCGGTCGCCCAGCTCTCCTTCACGACCTCCACCAAGCCGGCCCTGCTGAGCGGCAAGCCGGCCCTCGACGCCGAGGCGGACGAGGCGTACAAGTACCTGATCATGCCGGTTCGTCTGTCCGGTTGATCCTGGTTCGGGGGGTCCGGGGGTCGCCCTCCGGGAGGACACAGCCGGGGCATCGCCTGAGCGGCTGACCCCACAGGTGTGCACCCGGGTCCGGGCGTAGGCTCGGACCCGGGTAAACCGCACACGACGCTTAAGGAATCTCTGATGGAGCTCGGTCTCGTCGGTCTCGGCAAGATGGGCGGCAACATGCGCGAGCGCATCCGCCGCGCAGGCCACACCGTCATCGGATACGACCGCAACCCGGACCTCGCCGATGTCCACAGCCTCGAAGAGCTTGTGAACAAGCTCAAGGGCCCGCGCGTCGTGTGGGTCATGGTTCCGGCCGGTGCCGCGACCCAGTCCACGATCGACGAGCTGGCCGACCTGCTCTCCCCCGGCGACATCGTCGTGGACGGCGGGAACTCCCGCTGGACCGACGACGAGAAGCACGCCGAGGAGCTCGCCGCCAAGGGCATCGGGTTCGTCGACTGCGGCGTCTCCGGCGGCGTCTGGGGCCTGGAGAACGGCTACGCGCTGATGTACGGCGGCTCCGCCGAGGACGTGGCGCGGGTCCAGCCGATCTTCGACGCGCTCAAGCCCGAGGGCGAGTTCGGCTCGGTCCACGCGGGCAAGGTCGGCGCCGGCCACTTCGCGAAGATGGTCCACAACGGCATCGAGTACGCGATGATGCAGGCCTACGCCGAGGGCTGGGAGCTCCTGGAGAAGGTCGACTCCGTCACCGACGTGCGCGAGGTCTTCCGCTCCTGGCAGGAGGGCACGGTCATCCGTTCCTGGCTGCTGGACCTCGCGGTGAACGCGCTGGACGAGGACGAGCACCTGGACAAGCTGCGCGGCTACGCGTCGGACTCCGGCGAGGGCCGGTGGACCGTCGAGGCCGCCATCGACAACGCCGTACCGCTGCCGGCGATCACCGCGTCGCTGTTCGCGCGGTTCGCCTCGCGGCAGGACGACTCCCCGCAGATGAAGATGATCGCCGCGCTGCGCAACCAGTTCGGTGGCCACGCGGTCGAGACGAAGAAGTAATCCACAGGCTGTGCACCCCGCGGTGCACAGCCGCCGGGGGAAGAAGGTCGGCGCCCACCATGCACGTCACGCATCTGTCGCTGGCCGACTTCCGCTCGTACGCCCGGGTCGAGGTTCCGCTCGACCCGGGCGTCACCGCGTTCGTGGGCGCGAACGGCCAGGGCAAGACCAATCTCGTCGAGGCCGTCGGCTATCTCGCGACCCTCGGCAGCCACCGTGTCGCCTCGGACGCCCCGCTGGTGCGGATGGGCGCGGAGCGCGCGGTCATCCGGGCCGCCGTCACCCAGGGCGAGCGTTCCCAGCTGGTCGAGCTGGAGCTCAACCCCGGCCGGGCCAACCGCGCCCGTATCAACAGGTCCTCGCAGGTCAGACCGCGTGACGTGCTGGGGATCGTACGGACCGTGCTGTTCGCGCCGGAGGACCTCGCCCTCGTCAAGGGCGATCCCGGCGAGCGGCGGCGCTTCCTCGACGAGCTGATCACGGCCCGCGCTCCGCGCATGGCGGGCGTGCGCTCCGACTACGAGCGCGTGCTCAAGCAGCGCAACACGCTCCTCAAGTCCGCCGCGATGGCCCGGCGGCACGGCGGCCGCGGCATGGACCTGTCCACACTCGACGTCTGGGACCAGCACCTGGCGCGCGCCGGCGCCGAGCTGCTCGCCCAGCGGCTCGACCTGATCGCCGTGCTCCAGCCGCTCGCCGACAAGGCGTACGAGCAGCTCGCGCCCGGCGGTGGACCGATTCTGCTGGAGTACCGGCCCTCCGCGCCGGGCCCCGGGCACACCCGCGAGGAGCTGTACGAGCAGCTGACGGCCGCGCTCGCCGAGGTCCGCAAGCAGGAGATCGAGCGGGGCGTCACGCTCGTCGGGCCGCACCGGGACGAGCTGCTCCTCAAGCTCGGGGACCTGCCGGCGAAGGGGTACGCGAGCCACGGCGAGTCCTGGTCGTACGCGCTGGCGCTGCGGCTCGCCTCGTACGACCTGCTCCGCTCCGAGGGCAACGAGCCGGTCCTCGTCCTCGACGACGTCTTCGCCGAGCTGGACGCGCGCCGGCGCGAGCGGCTCGCGGAGCTGGTGGCCGGCGGCGAGCAGGTGCTGGTGACGGCCGCGGTGGACGACGACGTGCCGGGGGTCCTCGCGGGGACGCGGTACGAGGTGGCCGGCGGGACGGTGCAGCGGGTATGAGCGAGCAGCCGTCACTCGGGGCGCCGGAGCAGCCGGATGCGCCCAGGGTTCCCGAGGCCTCGGGCGTCGACCTGGCGCGGGTCGCGCTGCGCGCGGCCAAGGAGCAGGCGAAGGCGCGGGGCGCCGCGGCCCAGCAGAAGAAGCAGGCCCGGCGCGGGGGCGGGCTGCGCTCCGGCGCGCGTGCCGACGGGCGCGACCCGATGGCGCTCGGCGCGGCGATCAACCGGCTGATCACCGAGCGCGGGTGGGAGACCCCCGCGGCGGTCGGCGGGGTCATGGGGCGCTGGCCGCAGATCGTCGGCGAGGACCTGGCGAAGCACTGCGTACCGCTGAAGTTCGACGACGAGCCGGACGCGCGGGTGCTGACCGTGCAGTGCGACTCGACGGCCTGGGCGACGCAACTGCGGCTGCTGGCGCCGACGCTGGTGGCCCGGCTCAACGAGGACCTCGGACACGGGACGGTCCGGCTGATCAAGGTGCTCGGTCCCGGTGGGCCCCGGCGCGGCTACGGGCCGCTTCGGGCGCCGGGATCCGTGGGGCCCGGCGACACGTACGGGTAGGAGGCGGCGGCTCTCGGGGCGAGGCGCCGGGCGAAGGGCGACGAGGTGCCCGCGGCGCGGGTAGGACGCATGCCCGATGCGAGAACGCGGTGCACGCCGGATCCGAGGGCGCGGTGCATGCCTGGTCCGTGGTCGGAACGCATGCCCGGTACGTGAGTGGAACACCTGCCCGATTCGAGGGCGGAGCACAGGCCTGATGCGAGGGCGGAACGGGTGCCCGGTACCGGGGCGGAACGCGTGCCCACGGGCCGTCACCTCTCGAAGCGCTAGGTGGCCGTCAGGGGCGTCTGGGGACCCTGTCTGGATATGGGGAGTCGTCTTGGGTCCGCTCAGGGCGGCACATGCGGACTCAGGGACCGGCAAACCCCCATGAGTGTCGGCGCTACCGGTAGACTGGGAGACAATCCCGCCACCCTGCGGAACATGTCGAACGACGCAGCCGCTCCCGTATGCCCGGAGAACGGCCTGTGCTGTGCCAGAAAGGGCGCTTCGTGGCCGATTCCGGCAACCCCAACGAGAACAACCAGTACACCGCCAGCAACATCCAGGTCCTTGAGGGCCTGGATGCGGTGCGCAAGCGCCCTGGCATGTACATCGGCTCGACCGGCGAGCGCGGTCTGCACCACATGGTGCAGGAGGTCGTCGACAACTCGGTCGACGAAGCCCTGGCCGGCCACGCCGACACCATCGACGTGACGATCCTGCCCGACGGCGGCGTCCGCGTCGTCGACAACGGCCGTGGCATCCCGGTGGGCATCGTGGCCTCCGAGGGCAAGCCGGCCGTCGAGGTCGTGCTGACCGTGCTGCACGCGGGCGGCAAGTTCGGTGGCGGCGGCTACGCCGTCTCCGGCGGTCTGCACGGTGTCGGTGTGTCGGTCGTGAACGCCCTGTCCACCAAGGTCGCCGTCGAGATCCGGACGGACGGTCACCGCTGGACGCAGGACTACAAGATGGGCGCCCCGACCGCCCCGCTCGCCCAGCACGAGGAGACCTCGGAGACCGGCACGTCGGTGACCTTCTGGGCCGACCCGGACATCTTCGAGACCACCGAGTACTCCTTCGAGACGCTCTCGCGGCGCTTCCAGGAGATGGCCTTCCTCAACAAGGGCCTGACGATCTCGCTCACCGACGAGCGCGAGTCCGCCAAGGCCACGGTCGGCGCCGACGACCCGGACGCCGAGGCGGCCGCCGAGCCGGCCGCGCGCACGGTGAAGTACCACTACGAGGGCGGCATCGTCGACTTCGTGAAGTACCTCAACTCGCGCAAGGGCGAGCTGATCCACCCCACCGTGATCGACCTCGAGGCGGAGGACAAGGAGAAGAGCCTCTCCCTCGAAGTCGCGATGCAGTGGAACAGCGGCTACAGCGAGGGCGTGTACTCCTTCGCCAACATCATCCACACCCACGAGGGCGGCACCCACGAGGAGGGCTTCCGGGCGGCGCTGACCTCGCTGATCAACAAGTACGCGCGCGACAAGAAGCTGCTCCGCGAGAAGGACGACAACCTCACGGGCGACGACATCCGCGAGGGTCTGACCGCGATCATCTCGGTCAAGCTGAGCGAGCCGCAGTTCGAGGGCCAGACCAAGACCAAGCTGGGCAACACCGAGGTGAAGACCTTCGTCCAGCGTGCGGTCTACGAGCACCTCAACGACTGGCTCGACCGCAACCCGGTCGAGGCCGCGGACATCATCCGCAAGTCGATCCAGGCCGCCACCGCGCGCGTGGCCGCCCGCAAGGCGCGCGACCTGACCCGCCGCAAGGGCCTCCTGGAGTCGGCTTCGCTGCCGGGCAAGCTCTCCGACTGCCAGTCGAACGACCCCTCCAAGTGCGAGATCTTCATCGTCGAGGGTGACTCCGCCGGCGGCTCGGCCAAGTCCGGCCGCAACCCGATGTACCAGGCCATCCTGCCGATCCGCGGCAAGATCCTGAACGTCGAGAAGGCCCGGATCGACAAGATCCTGCAGAACACCGAGGTCCAGGCGCTGATCTCGGCCTTCGGCACCGGAGTCCACGAGGACTTCGACATCGAGAAGCTCCGCTATCACAAGATCATTCTGATGGCGGACGCCGACGTCGACGGTCAGCACATCAACACCCTGCTGCTGACCTTCCTCTTCCGCTTCATGCGCCCGCTGGTCGAGGCCGGCCACGTCTACCTCTCGCGCCCGCCGCTCTACAAGATCAAGTGGGGTCGGGACGACTTCGAGTACGCGTACTCGGACCGCGAGCGGGACGCGCTCGTCGCGCTCGGCAAGCAGAACGGCAAGCGGATCAAGGAAGACTCGATCCAGCGCTTCAAGGGTCTCGGCGAGATGAACGCCGAGGAGCTGCGCGTCACCACCATGGACGTCGAGCACCGTGTCCTCGGCCAGGTCACCCTGGACGACGCCGCGCAGGCCGACGACCTGTTCTCGGTGCTGATGGGCGAGGACGTCGAGGCACGCCGCTCGTTCATCCAGCGGAACGCCAAGGACGTTCGCTTCCTCGACATCTGAGTCGGTCTCAGCTGACCGTACGAAAGGACTGACGACCAGCAATGGCCGACGAAAACACTCCCGGCACCACCGAAGAGCAGGAACCCGTGCTGCGGATCGAGCCCGTCGGGCTCGAGACCGAGATGCAGCGCTCGTACCTCGACTACGCGATGTCCGTCATCGTGTCCCGCGCGCTGCCCGACGTACGGGACGGCCTCAAGCCCGTCCACCGGCGCGTGCTGTACGCGATGTACGACGGCGGCTACCGGCCCGAGAAGGGCTTCTACAAGTGCGCGCGCGTCGTCGGTGACGTCATGGGTACGTACCACCCGCACGGCGACTCCTCGATCTACGACGCGCTCGTCCGTCTCGCCCAGCCCTGGTCGATGCGGATGCCGCTCGTCGACTCCAACGGCAACTTCGGTTCCCCGGGCAACGACCCGGCCGCCGCCATGCGGTACACCGAGTGCAAGATGATGCCGCTGGCCATGGAGATGCTCCGGGACATCGACGAGGAGACCGTCGACTTCCAGGACAACTACGACGGCCGCAACCAGGAGCCGACGGTCCTGCCGGCCCGGTTCCCGAACCTGCTGGTCAACGGCTCGGCCGGTATCGCCGTCGGCATGGCCACCAACATCCCGCCGCACAACCTGCGCGAGGTCGCGGCCGGCGCCCAGTGGGCGCTGGAGCACCCCGAGGCCACCCACGAGGAGCTCCTCGACGCGCTGATCGAGCGGATCAAGGGCCCGGACTTCCCGACCGGCGCGCTCGTCGTCGGCCGCAAGGGCATTGAGGAGGCGTACCGCACAGGCCGTGGCTCGATCACGATGCGCGCGGTCGTCGAGGTCGAGGAGATCCAGAACCGCCAGTGCCTGGTGGTCACGGAGCTGCCGTACCAGACCAACCCGGACAACCTCGCGCAGAAGATCGCCGACCTGGTGAAGGACGGCAAGGTCGGCGGCATCGCCGACGTCCGCGACGAGACCTCGTCCCGCACCGGCCAGCGCCTCGTCATCGTGCTCAAGCGCGACGCCGTCGCCAAGGTCGTGCTGAACAACCTCTACAAGCACACCGACCTGCAGACGAACTTCGGCGCGAACATGCTGGCGCTCGTCGACGGCGTCCCCCGCACCCTCTCGCTCGACGCGTTCATCCGCCACTGGGTGACGCACCAGATCGAGGTCATCGTCCGCCGGACGAAGTTCCGGCTGCGGAAGGCCGAGGAGCGCGCCCACATCCTGCGCGGTCTCCTCAAGGCGCTCGACGCGATCGACGAGGTCATCGCGCTCATCCGCCGCAGCGACACGGTCGAGGTCGCGCGCGCGGGCCTGATGGACCTCCTCCAGATCGACGAGATCCAGGCCAACGCGATCCTGGAGATGCAGCTCCGCCGGCTCGCCGCCCTGGAGCGCCAGAAGATCGTCGCCGAGCACGACGAGCTCCAGGCCAAGATCAACGAGTACAACGCGATCCTGGCCTCGCCGGAGCGCCAGCGCGCGATCGTCAGTGAGGAACTCGCGGCGCTCGTCGAGCGGTTCGGCGACGACCGCCGGTCCAAGCTCGTGCCCTTCGACGGTGACATGTCCATCGAGGACCTGATCGCCGAGGAGGACATCGTCGTCACGATCTCCCGCGGCGGCTACGTCAAGCGGACGAAGACCGAGGACTACCGCTCGCAGAAGCGCGGCGGCAAGGGCGTGCGCGGGACGAAGCTGAAGCAGGACGACATCGTCGACCACTTCTTCGTCTCCACCACCCACCACTGGCTGCTCTTCTTCACCAACAAGGGCCGGGTCTACCGGGCCAAGGCGTACGAGCTGCCGGACGCCGGCCGGGACGCGCGCGGCCAGCACGTGGCCAACCTGCTGGCCTTCCAGCCGGACGAGCAGATCGCGCAGATCCTGGCGATCCGCGACTACGACGCCGCGCCCTACCTGGTGCTCGCCACCAAGGCCGGCCTGGTGAAGAAGACCGCGCTGAAGGACTACGACTCGCCCCGCTCGGGCGGTGTCATCGCCATCAACCTGCGCGAGCGCGAGGACGGCAGCGACGACGAGCTGATCGGCGCCGAGCTGGTCTCCTCCGAGGACGACCTGCTCCTCGTCAGCAAGAAGGCGCAGTCGATCCGCTTCACGGCCACGGACGACGCTCTGCGCCCGATGGGACGCGCCACTTCGGGCGTCAAGGGCATGAGTTTCCGCGCGGACGACGAACTGCTCTCGATGAATGTCGTCCGGCCGGGTACGTTCGTCTTCACCGCGACCGACGGCGGGTACGCGAAGCGCACCCCCGTCGACGAGTACCGCGTCCAGGGCCGCGGCGGCCTCGGCATCAAGGCCGCCAAGATCGTGGAGGACCGTGGCTCGCTCGTGGGCGCGCTGGTGGTCGAGGAGACCGACGAGATCCTCGCCATCACGCTGTCCGGCGGTGTGATTCGTACGCGAGTCAACGAAGTCAGGGAGACCGGCCGTGACACCATGGGCGTCCAGCTGATCAACCTGGGCAAGCGCGACGCCGTCGTCGGCATCGCGCGGAACGCCGAGGCCGGCAGCGACGACGAGGACGTCGACGCGGACGACGTGGACGGCGTGGACGTTGCCGAGGGCGCCATCGAGGCGACCGAGGCCGCAGTGGTCGAGACCGCAGTGGTCGAGGCCGAGGCAGTCGAGGGCACGGAGCCCTCGGCCGGGGAGCACGAGGAGTAAGAGCGTGAGTGGAGCCACGGGCGCCGGATCGGCGGCCGCCGGAGCTTCTGCTGGTGCTGGAGCGAACGGCGCCCGTGGCTCCGCCACGGACTCCCAGGGGGTTGCGGTGACGGATACCCGGGGGCAGCAGCCCTCGTACGAGACCTACAGCGGGCCGCTGCCCGGCGAGCGCGCGGGCGCGCAGCAGCAGGGCGGCCCGTACCACCCGCCACAGGCGTACGGCGCTCCTGCGCCGGGCGCCCAGGCGGGCGGTCAGGGCGGCGGGACGCGGGGCGGCCAGACGGGCGCCGGAGCGGTCCGACGGCCGCGTACGGGGGCGAGCACCACGCCTCGTACGCGCAAGGCGCGGCTGCGGGTGGCGAAGGCCGATCCGTGGTCGGTGATGAAGGTGAGCTTCCTGCTCTCCATCGCGCTGGGCATCTGCACGGTCGTCGCCGCGGCCGTGCTGTGGATGGTCATGGACGCCATGGGCGTCTTCTCGACGGTCGGCGGCACGATCAGCGAGGCCACGGGCTCGAACGAGTCCAACGGCTTCGACCTGCAGTCGTTCCTGTCGCTGCCGCGGGTGCTGATGTTCACCTCGGTGATCGCCGTGATCGACGTGGTCCTGATGACCGCTCTGGCGACGCTGGGCGCGTTCATCTACAACCTGTCGGCGGGCTTCGTCGGTGGCGTGGAGCTCACGCTCGCCGAGGACGAGTGACCTCCTGATTCGCGTCCGGCCGGCCGCCCGATCGATCTTCGGGTGGCCGCCGGACGACCGGCGAGGGGGCCCGGCCGGAACCGATTTTGGGACTGGCCCCCACGTGCGCTAATCTTCAGGAGTCAGCGCGCGGGACACACACCGCAAAGCGCGGCGGGGCTATAGCTCAGTTGGTTAGAGCGCATCCCTGATAAGGATGAGGCCACAGGTTCAAATCCTGTTAGCCCCACAGTGAAGATCGACCCGGACGGTTCCTCCGTCCGGGTCGATTTGCTTTCCGGGGGAAGACGGCGGCGCGTCGGAGGTTTGAAACTCGTACAGGTCACCGATCGGTATCGGTCGATGTGTAGAGTGGGCGTCAGAAGTCTCCTACGTCAACGAAAGACGAGGTCGCGCGGTGAAGAAGCTTCTCCTGGTCGCACTGGCCGCCATCGGCGGGCTCCTCGTGTACCGCCAGATCCAGGCGGATCGCGCCGAGCAGGATCTGTGGACGGAGGCGACCGACTCCGTGCCCGCAGGTTCCGGTGTCTGAGACCAAAACCGTTTGTGGGTGAAGCCCCGGCCGCGCGTGAGCGGGCCGGGGCTTCGCTTTGCCTGAGCGAACAAAATGCTTGCTTGAGTAAAGGGGAGAAGCGCGTGAAGACGCAGGCCGGCATCGGACGCATGGGCCGGGGGGCCGGGGCACTGGTCGTGGCGGTCGCCGCAGTCGGCGCGGTGACGGCGCTGCCGGGCCAGGCACGGGCGGCCGACGGGGGCACTCTCCCGCCGTACGCCTTCGACAGCGCGGCCCCGCGCGTCAAGGGCGCCGCGTCGAGCTCGGACGCGGCACAGCTGAAGCCCGGGCAGACGTACCGGGACACGCTGAAGAAGGACGGCAAGGTCTACTACCGCGTCGACCTCGACGACAAGGTCAACAGCTACGTCTCCGTCGTCGCCGTGCCGAAGCCCGGCGGCAAGGTCGAGTACGGCGACGGCTTCAAGGTCAGCATGCAGGACGGCTCCGGCGTCGACTGCGGCTACCAGCAGGTGTCGTTCTCCTCGGCCGAGTACGCCCGTCCGCTCGCCGGGTACGCCCGCCGCCTCGTCGACCCGGACAGCTCCTCCTGCCAGAAGGCGGGCGCCTTCTACGTGCTCGTCGAGCGCACCTCGAAGCCGACCTCGGCCCCGGACGACTGGGAGCTGGAGCTCCGGCACCTGTCCGAGCCGGGCCTGAAGAAGGCCGGCCCGACCGAGCTCCCCGAGGCCTGGTCCTCCGCCACGCCCCCGCCGCCGACGGGCGGCCCGCAGAAGCGCCAGGGCGGCGCGGGCTTCCACGACGCCGTCTCGCTCACGCAGGGCGAGTGGCGGTCCGACATCCGGCCCGGTCAGACGCTGTTCTACCGGGTGCCGGTCGACTGGGGGCAGCAGCTCTTCGCCACCGCCGAACTCGGCAGCAGCGCGGCCGGCGACGAGTCCGTCGGCAACGCGCTGGTGCTCTCCCTCGACAATCCGGCGCTCGGTCACGTCGACGAGAGCTCCGGCAGCTACGACGGGAAGCAGACGACGCTGGCGCTCGACCCCCTGCGGCCGGTGGCCCACGAGAACCGCACCTCGTACAACGACGCCACGAGCGGCATGCGGTTCGCCGGCTGGTACTACCTGTCGGCCACGCTCAACCCCGAGATCGCCGAGCACTACGGGGACAAGCCGGTGCCGCTGACGCTCCGGGTGAACGTCACGAGGAACGCGAAGCCCGGGCCCGGGTACGACGGGGACCCCGGGCCGTTCGCGGTGACCGCCGACGACAAGGAGGCGGCGGCGAGCGGCGCGAGCGGCGCGCAGGCGGCGGAGAGCGACGGCGCCATGCGGCTCGTCGCGGTGGCCGGGATCGGCACGGGGACCGCGTTGCTCCTCGGGCTCGGCGGGTGGACCCTCGTGGCGCGGCGGCGGGCGGCTTAGGGGCACCGTCGCAGCCTTGCGGCATTGCCTACGGACGGGCGGACGGGCGGACGGACGGGCGGACGGGCGGACGGGCGGACGGGCGGGCGGCTCAGCGGCTCAGTGGCTGTGCGGCTTTGTGGCTTCGTGGCCGGTGGCTTTGTGGCGGCGCGGTTGTGGCCCGCTTCGGGTCAGGTCTGGGCGAGGGCCCAGAAGCCGACCGCGAGGCAGACCAGGGCCAGCAGCAGGACCGGGACCGTCACCTTCGGGGGCGGTCCCGGTCGGCGTACGGGGGCCGGGGACGCGGGCCCGGCGTTGTGCGACGGCGCCGTGTGCTGACCGGGAACCTGAACGGGTCGAGCGGTGTATGGATGAGTAGGGGCCTGTCCGTACGGCGCCCCGGCCGTGGGGGCCTGGTCGAAGGAGGGGGTGGGGCCCGGATGCGTGACCGGCGGGGACAGATGGAAGCTGCCCGTCTCGGACGGGTTCGGCACCGGCGCGTGGGCCGGAGCGGCAGCGGGTACGGGCTGCTGGTGCTGCGGCTGGTACGGGGGCTGTGCGGGCTGCTGCTGGGGCGGTACGGGCGTGCTGGGCTGCGCCGGTACGGCGTCGGTGACGGTGGGGGCGCCGAGCGGGCCCGGGACGGCGCCGTGTGCGCCGGGGGTTCCCGTTCCGGCGGGCGCGACCGGTCCGGCGGGGCCGAAGCCGGCGGGCAGGGGACCGATCTGGTCGAAGATCTCGACCGGCGGCTCGTCGGGCCGCGCCTCGGGCAGCATCTCGGCGGCGGCGTCCAGCGCCTTGCGCGCGCCCGTGGCCGACCGGAAGCGGGCCTGAGGGTCGGGCTGGAGCAGCCCGGCGAGCACCTGCCACAGCGGCTCCGGAATGCCCTCGGGGGCGCTCGGCGTGCCGTACGTGAGGAAGTGCGAGACAAGGGCCTGGGAGTCCGGGCTGCGCCCCTGGAGCAGATAGAGCGCGACCAGGCCGACGGCGAACAGGTCGGCGGTGAAGTCGGGCTCCGCGCCGAGGAGTTGCTCGGGAGCGAAGTAACCGGGCGTGCCGATCACGTAGTTGGAATCGGTGAGCCGGGGCTCACCCTTGCGCATGGAGATGCCGAAATCGGACAGCCGCAGGTGCGGCCGCCCGGTTCCGGTGACGTCCAGAAGGATGTTGGCGGGCTTGATGTCCCGGTGGACGACACCCTCCGCGTGCACCGTGGCCAGGCCCGAGAGCAGCTGGTCGAGCAGGGTGCACACGAAGCGGGGCGGCAGCGGGCCGTAGTCCCCCACGACGTGCGCCAGCGAGCCGCCGGCGACCAGGTCCATCGTGAAGAGGACCTTGTCGTCGTCGGCGGCCCAGCTGGCCGGGGCCAGGACGTGCGGATGGTCGATCCGCATCGCCTGCTCGCGGACGAAGCGGAGCAGCGTGTGGGCATCGCTCTGCTGGAGCACCTTGGCCGCCACGTACCGGCGCCGCCGGTGGTCCCAGGCGCGCCACACCGCGCCCGCCCCGCCCCGTCCGATCGGGTCGATCAGCTCGTACCGACCAGCGAAGACCTCACCCATCGCGCTGCGCACGCTCCCCGTCGTGTCGTGTCCCCGTGGTACCGGCCGAGCGCCGGTCCCGCGTCAGTTCTGGTGCGACTCGTAGTGCGCGACCGCGTCCGCGGTGCGCCCCGCGCCGTACACCCGGAGGAACTCTGCCAGTTCCGGGTGCGCCGGGGCGAGGGAGTCCGCCGCGTCGATGATGTCGCCCGCGGCCGCGACGGACCGCAGCAGGGACTGGATCTCGCGGACCACGCGGCGCACGGTCGGCGCACCGGAGCCGGTGGTGGTCTGGGCCGTGCTGGTGAGGACGGAGCCGCCCTGGGACTTCTTGACCTCGTCCATCCGGTCGGTGGCCTCGGCGGCGCTGACGCTGCCGTCGGCGACCTGGACGGCGAGCTCCTGGAGGGCCTGGACGCGCTGGACGACGGCCGGGTTGCCGATCTTGGCCCGCTGGCCGCTCATCAACTGGGACAGCATGGGCGCCGAGAGCCCGAGCACGGCCGCGAGCCTGGCCTGATTGAGCCCGAGATCGTCGATCAGTCGACGGAAGAGCGCCCCCAACGGCTCCCCGTACCAACTGCGCTGAAGCTCTCTGGCTCTTGCCGTGGCTTCCTGCTGCGCTGCGTCCATTACTTCTCCCCATCCCTTAGGTTCGCCACTGCGAACCTCGATCAGCATCTTACGGAGAGTGGTCGTTGACCGGGAGTCCCTATCCTTTTGCCGGACATGGGGGGAGACCCGGTACGCTGTTCTCGTTCCGGGGCCTTAGCTCAGTTGGTAGAGCGCTGTCTTTGCATGGCAGATGTCAGGGGTTCGACTCCCCTAGGCTCCACATGAATGCACCCTCCCGATCGCGGCAGCGCGATCGGGAGGGTGTTTTTCGTGCCCCGCGGGCCCGCAGGGCCGAGGTCCGGCCGCCGCCCGGCGATCAGTGCGGGGCGGGGGTGAGCTCCCGCCGGACCGCTGCGGCCGCCGCCCGGTGCTCGGATGCCCCGGCCGGGTCCGTGGCGTCGAGCACGCCCGCGATCCCCTCGTGGGCCAGCGCCTCCGCGTGCCGGTTGCCCAGCCTCGGGGCCAGCTCCAGGGCCTGCCGGTGCAGCCGCAGGGCCTCGTCCGGGCGGCCCGCGAGCCGGCAGGTCTCGGCGTACCCGTCCAGGAAGTGGATCTTCCAGTGCTCCTCGAAGACCTCGTCGAGCAGCGCGAACGCCTCCCGGTGACTTTCCAGGGCCTCCTCGTACCGGCCCATGTGGCGCAGCGCGACCCCCCGGCAGTTCAGGCACCACGCCTGGTTGTGCAGGTGCCCGTCCTCACGGGCCACCGCGAGCGCCCGCCCCAGGTGCTCCACCGCCTCCTCGGGCCGCTCGGGCGCCACGGCCACGCCGAGGGTGATCCGGGCGGTCAGCGCGGGCGGCCACGCGGGGTCCGTGTGGGGGGTGCCCAGCACCTCCCGGGCCCGCAGCGCCGCCTCCTCCCGCCGGCCCAGCTGGAGCATCGCCCAGGCCTCCGACGCGGCCGCGTGGGCCGCACCCGTCGGGCTGCCGGCCTGCTCGTAGAGCTTCCCCGCGAGCCGGAAGAGGTCGAGGGGCTCCTCGACGTGGCCCGCGTCCCAGCTCAAGTAGCCGCGGCGCAGTGCCAGTTCGGCCTCCGCCCGGGTGTCCCCCGCGCGGACGGCCTCCCGCCCGGCCGCCTCGTAGGAGGCGGTGGCCTCCGCCATCCGGCCCGCGTTGTAGCGGGCGAAGCCCAGGTCGCTGTGCGCCTCGGCCAGCTGCAGCGGGTCCCCCAGGCGCTCGGCGGCGGCCAGCGAACGCTCGAAGAGGTAGTTGAGGTGGGACGTGCCGCAGCGGCGGGCGAAGTAGGCCCGCAGGAAGCGCGGCAGCTCGCACACGTGGGTGTCGGCGCCGACGGCGGCGGCCGTCTCGAAGGCGGCCAGGATGTTCCCGTACTCGATCACGAGCCAGGCCAAGGCGGCGTTCTTGTCCGCGAACCGGGGCAGGGCGGCCGGCGCCGCGCCGGCGGAGGCAGGGCGGCCGGGCGCCAGGTACGGCATCGTGGCGTCCGCCGCCGCCGTCGCGTGGACGTAGTAGTCCAGTACGCGGTGGAGGGCCCGCTCCCGCTCGGGCGCCGCGTCCTGCTCCGCCACGGCCCGGCGCGCGTGCTGGTGCACCAGGTCGTGCAGCCGGTAGCGGCCCGGCGTCGGCTCCTGGACGAGGTGCGCGTCCAGGAGGTCCTCCAGGGACGCCCGGGCCTCGCGCAGCGGCAGGTCCGCGAGCGCCGCCACCGTGTACGCGTCGAAGGACTCCCCCGGCAGCAGGCCGAGCTGCCGGAACAGCCGGGCCCTGGCACGGTCGAGCTGCCGTACCGACATGGCGAACGCCGCACCGAACTCGGCGTCGACCTCGCTCGCTCCCTCGCTCGCTCCCTCGGCCATCCGCTCGACGAGGATCCCCAGGGTCCAGCCCGGCCGGTGCCGCAGCCGCGCCGCGGCCAGGCGCAGGGCCAGCGGCAGCCGGCCGCACAGCCGCAGCACCTCGGCGGCGGACTCGGGATCGCGCGCGATCCTGCTCCCGGGCCCGCCCGCGTCGCCGCTGGCCCGGGCCAGCAGCTCGGCGCTCTCCTCCGGGCTGAGCACGTCGAGGGAGACCGGCGGCACCTCGTCCAGGCCGAGGAGGCGGTTGCGGCTCGTGATCAGGGCGACGGAGGCACCCGCACCGGGCAGCAGCGGGCGGACCTGCTCGGCGTCGGCGGCGTTGTCGAGGACCACGACGACGCGGCGGCTCGCCAGCTCGGACCGCCAGCAGGCGGCCAGCTCCTCGACGCCCTCGCGCGGGACCTTCTCGCTGGGGACGTCGAGCGCGGCGAGCAGCATCCGCAGTGCGGAGTCGGGGTCGAGCGGCGGCCGGCCCTCGGTGAAGCCGTGCAGGTCCACGTAGAGCCGGCCGTCCGGGAAATCGGGGGCGAGTCGGTGCGCGGCGTGCACCGCGAGGCAGGACTTGCCCACACCCGCCATCCCGTCGACCGAGACCGCCCGGTGGCTCGCGACGGCCGCGAACACGGCGGCGAGCCGCTCCTCGCGCCCGGTGAAGTCGGGGACGTCGCGGGGGAGGTCGTTGCGGGGCACCGGCCGGATCTGGCGGCTGCTCTTCGGGGGCGCGGGCAGCGGGTTCGAGCTCCGCTCCCACAGGGGCCGCAGGGGTCGGGGGTCCCGCTTCACCAGGCGGCACAGGGCGACCACGGCGGGCCACGGCGGCACGGTCAGGCCGTTCAGGTAGCGCGAGAGGGACGAGGAGCTGAGGCCGGTGTCCCGGGCGAGGGCCCGTACGCCGAGCCCGGACAGCTCGTGGAGCAGGCGCAGCCGGGCGGCCAGCTCCTCCTGCGGGTCGGAGCCTCCCGCGGCTCCTCCCGAGCCTCTGCCCTGCGAGTCGGCCGGTCGTGCGTCCATGGTTCCCCCGTCGTCGCGTCCTGCTGCGGTGCTGCGGTGGTGCCGTGTTGCGGTGGTCCGTGCTGCCGTGTTGCCGTCCCGTCCGGGGCGAAGTCTTCCGAGCCAACTCGCCGCAGGTCAAGGCTGCTTCACCTGTCCCACGGTGTCCCACGGCGATGGTCGCGACGGGCGGAACGGGCTGTCATGGAGTCACGCCCCGAGGGAACGGGGCACCGACCCGAAAGAGGTTCAGAGATGCAGAGCGAACTCCGGTCCCGTATGCAGAACCCCGTCGCCGTCCTGCCCGCCGCGCAGCAGCCCATCCAGGAGCTCTTCAAGGCCGTCCACTCCGGGGGAGTGGACGCGGAGACGCTGGAGCTGGTCCACCTGCGGGTCAGCCAGATCAACGGCTGCGCCGCCTGCGTCGACGCCGGCTCCAAGACGGCCCGTAAGGCCGGCGTGAGCGACGAGCGGCTGGCCACGGTCGTCGCCTGGCGCGAGGCCCCGTACTTCACGCCGGAGGAGCGGGCCGCCCTTGAGCTCGCCGAGGCCGCGACGCGGCTGGCCGACCGGCCCGACGCGGTGAGCGACGAAGTCTGGGACACGGCCGCCACCTACTACGACGAGAAGCAGCTCGCCGCGATCATCCTCATGGTCGGTGTCACGAACCTGTTCAACCGGCTCAACGCCACGACCCGGCAGATCGCCGGCGCCTGGGGCTGACGCTCCCTCACCTCCGTACCCGGTAGCCCTCATTCGTAGCTGCAAGCAGAGAAGGAACTCGCCATGACGAACACGCCGAAGTCCAGCAGGACGACCGCCAAGACGACTGCCGGGACGACCGCCGGGACGACCGCCGAGGCGAAGACGAAGGCCGAGGGATTCACGGCGGAGGAGCGCAGTGCGATGAAGGAGCGCGCCAAGGAGGTCAAGGCGTCCGCGCGCCGGGGCTCGCGCGCCGACAAGGCGGCGGAGGAGGAGGCGGCCGTGGTCGCGAAGATCGCCGAGATGCAGGACTCGGACCGGGTCATGGCCGAGCGCATCCACGCCGTGGTCAAGGAGCACGCCCCCGAGCTCGCGCCGAAGCTCTGGTACGGCATGCCCGCGTACGCCAAGGAAGGCAAGGTCGTCTGCTTCTTCCAGAGCGCGCAGAAGTTCAACGCTCGGTACGCGACCTTCGGCTTCAACGACGTGGCGAACCTCGACGAGGGCACGATGTGGCCGGCCGCCTTCGCCCTGAAGGAGCTGACCGCGGCCGACGAGGCGCGGATCGCCGAGCTGGTGAAGAAGGCCGTGAGCTGAGGAGATCGGGCCAGGTCGGCGGGGGCCACTGATCCGTCCGGGTGGTGTTCATCGGAAGAACTGCGCGGCGACGGCGTCGCTCCGCGGGAATCCCGGGTCGCATCCACATCATGTGGAAAGTACGTAAAGCGCGCAACCCGAAATGAACCATCCGAGAACGTCACGAAAGTGAGGGGTCATGGCTACCGCCAAGGTCAAGCAGTTCTGGACCGCCTTCATCTCCGTCCTCTTCGCCCTGCTCGCCTCCGTCGGCCTGGCGAGCACCGCCGCCGCGGCCCAGCAGCCCGCCGTGCAGCAGCCCGAGGAGCCGGCCGGCTCCGCCGCCACCACGGCGGCCTCCGCCACCGGTCAGCGTGCCCTCGCCTCCGTACCGGCACAGCGGACGCACCGGTGGCCCCTCGTCGGTGACCGGTCCCTGCCGCCCACCATCAAGCAGCGCATCGGTGCCGAGGCCCACGGCTCCTCCCCCTCGGTACGCCACCGCCACGCGGGCGGCGCGGCCGAGAGCGACCCGGCCGCGCTGACGGAGACGGCGCTCGCGTCGACGTCGCAGGGCGCGTAGGACGCGGGGAGCCGCCGTACGCGTACTCCCCGCGCCCTGTGGAACCGCGAGACCTGCACCACCTGCACCTCTGTGAGACCGCGAGACCTGCACCACCTGCAACCTCTGTGAGACCGCAAGACCCGCGAGGCCTACAAGCCCCGCAAGACCCGCAAGACCCGCGAGGCCTACAAGCCCCGCAAGACCCGCAAGCCCGCGAGGCCTACAAGCCCCGCGAGCCCCGCAAGACCTCCGGAGCAGGATGCTCCACCGTCAACACACGCTCAAGAAGCTTCAGCCGCGGAACACGAAGCTCGTGTTCCTCCGACCGGACCGCTGCGGTCAGCGACGCTCGTCGCGCTCCGCGGACCCGGCATCGGCTTCCGCTTCGGCCTCGATCTCGGCTTCAGCCTCTGCCTCGGCCTGCTGGATCTCGGCCTCGCTCTCCTTGAACTCCACCTCGGGATCGAGGAACCCCCCATTGCCGTCGACGGACGACACCGTGGAACCCTCGCCCACCTCGGTGGGAGCCGGCGGCTCGACGAGCCAGTCGGGATTGGCCTGCTTGTCCCACCACTTCCAAGCGGCGAAAGCGCCGCCGACCACCAAGCCGAGGACCACGAGTCCCTTGGCGAGGCGACCGGCCTTGGCCCGCCGCTCATGCTTCTTCACGATCCTCTGGATTTCCTTCGGCGTCACCTGCCCGCGCAGCGCGGCCCAGGCGGCGGTGGAACGCGACCCGGCCTCCTCCAGGACGGGACCGGTCGCGGCGACCGCGTGCTCGACACGCGGAACGGTGTAGTCGGCCGCCTGACGGGCGGCTGAGCGGGTCACGTCCGCCGCGCGGTGCGCGGCCGCGTCGACCCGCGGCGGTACGTGCGGTGCGACATACGAGGCGTACTGCGCCCGCGCCTGTACTCGGGCCGCCGATGCGGCCTTGGAGACCTTGGGCGCGATACGCACCTTCGCCTCGTGCGCGTAGTGGGTGGCCTGGTCCCTCGCTGTCTCGGCGTACGGCGCCACCACTTCCGCGGCGTGCAGGACGCTCTCCTTCGCCGAATCTGACGCGGCGCGCACGCTGTCCATGCGGGTCACGGGATTCCTCCTCCTCGGGTGGCGACGATGTCGGTTTTTCACCTTTCCATCCTTTTCGGAATCATGCCCCTCGGATCGGAGTCCGGCATGCGGGGCGGGCATCCGGGGCATGCGAGGATCGGTGGTCACGCCAGAGACAGACGCGATGCGACAACGACACGATGTGGACGGAAGGCGACCGTGGCCGAGCAGCTGTACGCGATCCTCAAGACCAGCCTGGGTGACATCGAGGTGCGGCTGATGCCGTTCCACGCCCCGAAGACGGTGCGCAACTTCGTCGAGCTCGCCTCCGGCGAGCGTGAGTGGACGCACCCGGCCACCGGCAAGGTCTCCTCGGACCCGCTCTACGACGGCACGGGCTTCCACCGGGTCATCAAGGGCTTCATGATCCAGGGCGGCGACCCGCTGGGGAACGGCACGGGCGGCCCCGGTTACGAGTTCGCCGACGAGTTCCACCCGGAGCTCTTCTTCGACCGCCCCTACCTGCTGGCCATGGCCAACGCCGGCCCGGGCACCAACGGCTCGCAGTTCTTCGTCACGGTCGGCGCCGCGACCTGGCTGAACCGCAAGCACACCATCTTCGGCGAGGTCGCGGGCGCGGAGAGCCGGAAGGTCGTGGACGCGATCGCGGCGGTCGATACCGACCCGCACACCGAGCGCCCGCTCCGGGACGTCGTGATCGACTCCGTGGTGATCGAGAAGCGCTGAGGCGGACGTGACGGAAGGGACGGAAGGGAAGGAACCTCCGATGGACCCGCAGTCCGGCCTGCCCCGCTGCTACCGCCACCCGGAGGCCGAGACCGGCATCCGCTGTGCCCGCTGCGACAAGCCCATCTGCCCGCAGTGCATGATCTCCGCCTCGGTCGGTTTCCAGTGCCCCGACTGTGTGCGCAACGGTTCGGGGACCGGCCATGCCGCCGATGCCAACCAGCCGCGGACGCTGGTGGGCGGCCGGGTGGCGACCGACGACCGCCTGGTCACCAAGTTCCTCATCGGGATCAACCTCGCGGTGTACCTCCTGGTCCTGGTGTTCGGGGACCGGCTCGTCGCCGAGCTGGAGCTCATCGGCTACGCCTACAGCCCTCAGCTCGGCGAGGTGATCGGCGTCGCGGACGGGGAGTGGTACCGGCTGCTGACCGCGGCCTTCCTCCACCAGGAGGTCTGGCACATCCTCTTCAACGTGCTGGGCCTGTGGGTGATCGGCGGGATCGTCGAGCCGGAGCTGGGTCGGATCCGGTACGCGGCCCTGTGCCTGCTCTCCGGGCTCTCGGGCTCCGTGCTGGCCTATCTCGTCGCCGCGCAGAACCAGCCCTCGCTGGGCGCCTCCGGCGTCGTCTACGGCCTGATCGGCGCCTGGGTCGTGCTGGCCCGCCACAAGCGGCACGACATGCGGCCGGTGGTGCTCTTCGTGGCGCTGTCGCTGCTCCTGACGTTCACCCGTCCGGGGATCTCCTGGGAGGCGCACGTCGGCGGTCTCGTCGCGGGCGTCCTGGTGACGTACGCGCTGGTGCACGCGCCGAGGGCGCGCAGGGACCTCGTGCAGTACGGGGCCTGTGGACTGCTGCTCCTGCTCGACCTGGGGCTCGTACTCGCCCGATCCGCCGCGCTCACCTGAGCGCGGCGGGCTGTGGAAGAGCTCTTTCCCGAGCTTTCCCCAGAGTTATCCACAGCGTGTGGCGGATCGGGCCCCGGTACTGGGGAAAGACCACGCCCCTCGCCTCTGACCTGGCATTTCTCCAGGGAGGCGAGGGGCGTGATGCGTTCCTCGGCGGGTGATCGCCCCTGTGGAGCGGTCATACCGGCGTCAACGTCGTGCGAGTTATCCACAGATCTTCGTAAGTTATCCAGTGCTGTGCACAACGCTGTGGATAAGTTCAGGGGAGAGCTTGACGAGCCGCCGGTCCAGCCGATATCTCGCGGGCTGTACGGAAGGCGGCGCGGGCTACTTCCACTGCGTGGAGACGCCGAACCCCGCAGCGATGAAGCCGAAGCCCACCACGATGTTCACGTTGCCGAGCGACTTGATCGGCAGCGAGCCGTCGGTGACGTAGAAGAGCACGATCCACACCAGCCCGATGGCGAACAGCGCCAGCATCACGGGGGCCACCCAGCTGCTGTTCGACAGCTTGATGTTGGTGGCCTGCTTGGCGGGCGTAGGCGTGAAGTCGGCCTTCTTGCGGATACGTGACTTCGGCACGAGGGACTCTCCTGTCGATGCGCTGCGTGACCGCGCAGGGAACTGTGGGCGGCGCCGGGATGTGACGTAGGAGGAAGACTGCGTCCCCCGGGCGTCCGTTAGCGTAGTGGTTCCGCGGCACCGAAGGGGATCAGGGTACGTTGAGCAATTCCGCCGACACTCCCGCAGGGCCGGGCCGCACCACGAGGTGGCGACCCGTCCGGGTGCTGACCCTTGCCGTCTTCGCCCTCGCCGGACTGATCTTCGTGACGAGTTTCAACACGGCCAAGGGCACGAACATCCGCACGGACGCCTCCCTTCTCAGGCTCTCAGACCTCATCGAGGAACGCAGCCACAAGAACGAGGGGCTCGACGAGTCCACCGCGGCCCTCCGCACCCAGGTGGACGGCCTCGCCGCCCGCGACGACGGTTCCACCCGTGCGGAGGACGCCAAGCTCGCCGCCCTCGAAGCGGCGGCGGGCACCACGGAGGTCTCCGGCTCCGGCCTCACCGTCACCCTCGACGACGCCCCGCCGAACGCCCAGGCCGCCCCCGGCTACCCCGAGCCGCAGGCCAACGACCTCGTCATCCACCAGCAGGACCTCCAGGCCGTCGTGAACGCCCTGTGGCAGGGCGGGGCCGAAGGCATCCGCGTCATGGACCAGCGGCTCATCTCCACCAGCGCCGTGCGCTGCGTCGGCAACACCCTGATCCTCCAGGGCCGCGTCTACTCGCCCCCGTACAAGATCACGGCCGTGGGTGACCGCCGGAAGCTGACCAGGGCGCTCAACGAGTCCCCGGCCCTCCAGAACTACCAGCTGTACGTCAAGGCGTACGGGCTCGGCTGGAAAGTCGACGACCACAGGGCGGTGACTCTGCCGGGCTACTCGGGCACAGTGGACCTCCACTACGCGAAGCCGGTGAGCTGACCGGAGGGACTGCGGGGAGGGGCGCGTGGGCGGTGTCCGTCTCGTCGTGCGGACCTTCAGCGAGCTGTGCCTGACCGTCGGCACCCTCATCGTCCTCTTCGTCGTGTACGTCCTGTACTGGACCGGCGTCCAGGCCCGGAGCGCCGGCGCCGACCAGATCGACACCCTCCAGCGGGAGTGGCTCGGCACCCCCGTCACGGCTCCGGCCACCGCTCCGGCCGCAGGACCCGCCAAGGGCTCCGGTGCGCCGCCCACCGCCCCGCCGGCCAAGGCCCCGGAGGGAAACGCCCCCGCCCCCGAGACCGGGCGGCCGTACACCCCGGGCAAGGGGATCGCCGTCATGTACGTCCCCCGGCTCGGCAAGGACTGGAAGTGGCCCGTCCTCGAAGGCACGGGACCGGACGTCCTGAAGAAGGGCCTCGGCCACTACACGGGCACCGCCCGGCTCGGCGCGACCGGCAACTTCGCCGTCGCGGGCCACCGTCGCACCTACGGCGACCCCTTCAAGGACTTCCCGCGACTGCGCCCCGGCGACGCGGTCGTCCTCACCGACGGGACGACCTGGTTCACGTACCGCGTCGACCGCGGCCCCTACCGGACCCTGCCCACCGACGTCGGGGTCGTCGCCCCCGTACCCAAGCCCCTCAGGAGGAACGCGGCCGGCTACGACGGGCCCGGCCGCTACCTCACCCTCACCACCTGCGAGCCCGAGTGGGGCAGCAGTCACCGGCTGGTCGTCTGGGCGCACCTCGACGGCACGCGGCCGGTGGCCGACGGTCGTCCACAGGCTTTGGGCAGCTGACCCCTGACGGCCTCCGCGCCCCGTACTCTGGTCCCCGTAACGAACGGAAGGGGCGGTCGACGGCATGTACGGCTGGATCTGGAGGCATCTGCCGGGCAACGCGTGGGTGCGGGCACTGATCTCGATCGTGCTGGTGCTCGGGGTCGTCTACGCCCTCTTCCAGTACGTGTTCCCCTGGGCGGAGCCCCTGCTTCCGTTCAACGATGTGACGGTGGACGGCCAGTGAGCGCGCGAATTCTCGTCGTCGACAACTACGACAGCTTCGTCTTCAACCTCGTTCAGTACCTCTACCAGCTCGGCGCCGAGTGCGAGGTCCTCCGCAACGACGAGGTCGAACTGAGCCACGCACAGGACGGCTTCGACGGCGTCCTGCTGTCGCCCGGCCCCGGCGCGCCCGAGCAGGCCGGCGTCTGCATCGACATGGTCCGGCACTGCGCCGACACCGGTGTGCCCGTCTTCGGCGTCTGCCTCGGCATGCAGTCGATGGCCGTGGCGTACGGCGGCGTCGTCGACCGCGCGCCCGAGCTGCTGCACGGCAAGACCTCCCCCGTCACGCACGAGGGGAAGGGCGTCTTCGCGGGCCTCCCCTCGCCCTTCACCGCGACCCGCTACCACTCGCTGGCCGCCGAGCCCGCCGCCCTGCCGGCCGAGCTGGAGGTCACCGCGCGGACCGAGGACGGCATCATCATGGGGCTGCGCCACCGTGATCTGCCCGTGGAAGGCGTCCAGTTCCACCCGGAGTCGGTCCTCACCGAGCACGGCCACCTGATGCTCGCCAACTGGCTGGAGCGGTGCGGCGACAAGGGGGCGGTCGGCAGGTCGGCGGGGCTCGCGCCGGTGGTGGGCAAGGCCGTCGCGTGACGACGGGCTCGCCGTGGTTCCGGGACCAGGGAGTCCCCGGGCCGGAGCCGATACCCGTGGACCCGTACGCGCAAGGGGAGCAGCAGCCGCAGCCCCAACCCCAGCCCTACGACCCGACGGTGTACCACCAGCAGCCGCAGCCGCAGCCGACGTACGGACAGACGGCGTACGAGCAGCCCTCGTACGGGCAGTCGGGGCAGGAGCAGCCCCCGTACGGGCAGTCGGGGCAGGAGCAGCCCTCGTACGGGCAGCCGACGTACGAGCAGTCGGCTTACGGGCGGACGGCGTACGAGCCCACCTACGAGGCTCCGGCGCCCCCGGCCACTCCGGCCGTCCAGACCGCCCCTGCCTACGAGGCCCCGTACGAATCCCGGCCCGGGTACGAGCCCCAGCCCGTCCAGGAGGCGCCGCACGAGCCCGCGTACGCCTCGTACGCACCGCAGGAGACGCCGCAGGCGGCCCCACCGGCCCCGGCGGCCCCACGGGACGAGACGGTGGCCCTGCGGGCCGTGGAGACGCCCCAGGGGCCCGGACGGGCCGAGCGGCGCCGCGCGGCCAAGGGCCGCGGCGGCGCCCCCGCAGCCGCAGCCACGGGCGGATCGTCCGGCACCGGGTCGCGCCCCCTCTCCCGCGTGGAGGCCCGCCGCGCCGCGCGCGCCGCCAAGGACAGCGTCGGCGTCATCGCCAGCCGGACCATCGGTGAACTCTTCATCACCTTCGGCGTCGTCATGCTGCTCTTCGTCGCCTACCAGCTGTGGTGGACGAACGTCCTCGCCGGCCAGGAGACCGACCGCGCCAAGGAGCAGATCGAGGACACCTGGGCCAAGGGCCGCGACAGCGCCGACGACGGCAAGCCGGAGGCCTTCGAGCCCGGCCAGGGCTTCGCCATCATGTACATCCCCAAGCTCGACGTCGTCGTGCCCATCGCCGAGGGCATCAACAAGGCGAAGGTCCTCGACAAGGGCATGGTCGGCCACTACGCCGACGGCAAGCTCAAGACGGCCATGCCGTCCGACAAGCAGGGCAACTTCGCCGTCGCGGGCCACCGCAACACGCACGGCGAACCGTTCCGGTACGTCAACCAGCTCAAGCCCGGGGACCCGATCGTCGTCGAGACCCAGGACGCGTACTACACCTACGAGATGGCGAGCATCCTGCCGCAGACCGCGCCGTCGAACGTCGCGGTGATCGACCCGGTGCCCAAGGGCTCCGGCTTCACCAAGCCCGGCCGGTACATCACCCTGACCACCTGCACGCCCGAGTTCACCAGCACGTACCGCATGATCGTCTGGGGCAAGATGGTGGAAGAACGCCCGCGCAGCAAGGGAAAGCCGGCGGCCCTCGTAGGGTGAGACCCCACACCTCCGGACGGGACGACAGGACGACCTAGTGGCACGCGCGCGCAACCGGATCGCCGGGATCATCAGCGTCTTCGGCGAACTCCTCATCACAGCGGGTCTGGTGCTCGGACTCTTCGTCGTCTACTCGCTGTGGTGGACCAACGTCCTCGCCGACCGCGCCGCCGACCAGGACGGCGCCCAGGTCCGCGACCGGTGGGCGGGCGGCCCCGGCGCCCTCGACACCAAGGACGGCATCGGCTTCCTCCACGTCCCCGCCATGGGAGACGACGAGATACTGGTCAAGCAGGGCACCACCAGCGCCATCCTGAACAACGGCGTCGCCGGCTACTACACCGACCCGATCAAGTCCGCCCTCCCGCAGGACAAGAAGGGCAACTTCACGCTGGCCGCCCACCGCGACGGGCACGGCGCGAAGTTCCACAACATCCACAAGCTGAGGACCGGCGACGCGATCGTCTTCGAGTCCAAGGACACCTGGTACGTCTACAAGGTCTACAAGAGCCTGCCGGAGACGACGAAGTACAACGTGGACGTCCTCCAGCCGGTCCCGAAGGAGTCCGGCAGGACGAAGCCGGGCCGCTACATCACCCTGACGACCTGCACCCCGATGTACACCTCGGACTACCGGTACATCGTCTGGGGCGAGCTGGAACGCACGGAGAAGGTCGACCGCGACCGCACCCCGCCGGCCGAGCTGCTCTGACAGCCGCTGCGGCCGGACACGACCCGGCCCCGGCATCCGCGAACACGACCGAGCCCCGGCGTACGGGAACAGGACCGAGCCCCGGCATCCATCGGATGCCGGGGCTCGGTCGTGGTGCGTGCGCGCTGTGCGTGCGGTGCGGGCCGGGTGTGGCCGTCAGTCGAAGATGCCGCCGAAGCCGCCGCCGTCATTGCCGCTGCTGTCCCCGCCGCCGGGGTTGCCGCCGTCCCCGCCACCGGGGTTGCCGCCGGGGTTGCCCCCGCCGCCCACGGTGATGACGGTGACCGTGTCGCCGACGTTGACCATCGAGCCGGGAGCCGGGTTCGAGGTGATCACCGTGGCGTCCTCCTTGTCGGAGTTCGCCTGGGTGACGACCAGACCCAGGGCCTCGAGCTGCGCCTTGACGTCCTTGAACTGCTTGCTGGCGATGTCCGCGGGGATCTGGACCTGGGTCTGCTGCGGGCCCTTGGAGACCTGGAGCGTCACCTCGGAGTTCTTCGCGGCCGAGGAGTTGCCGTCCGGGGTCTGCTTGACGACCTGGTCCTTGGGCTGGTCCGAGTCCACGTACTGCGTGACCACGGTGAAGCCGAGGTTCTTCAGCTGCTGCTCGGCCTGGGCGAGCGGGTTGCCGACCACCGGGGGAACCGTCGACTGCATCTGCTTCGCGACGGTGACCGTCACCTCGGAGTTCTTCTCCGCCTTGGTGCCGGCGTCCGGGTTCGTGCGCAGGACCGTGCCCGGGTCCTCGTCGGACTCCTCCTGCTCGATCTTGACCTTGAAGCCCTTGTCCTTCAGGGTCTGCTCGGCGCGCTCCTGGGACTGCTCGATGACGTCCGGGACCTCTTCGAGGGGGGCGCCCTCGGAGACGTACAGCTGGACCGTGCTGCCGGTGTCCATCAGCGCGGCGCCGTCCGCGACCGGGACCTGCCGGCAGACGGAGCCCTTGGGCTCGGCGCAGCGCTCGGTGCCGGCCTGGACGGCCTTCACCTGGGCGTTGGTCGCGAGGCCCTCCGCCGCCTTCAGCGTCTGACCGACGAGCTGGGGGACCGGGACCTGCGGGGTTCCTTCCTTCTTGTCGAACAGCGAGACGCCGATGAAGATCGCACCGACGAGCACCAGGACGCCGGCCAGGGCCAGCAGGATCGTCGAGGTGTTCGACTTCTTCTGCCCACCGCCCCGGCGCCGGTCCGGACGGTCGTCGTAGCCGTAGCCGCCGTCGTCCCCGTTGATCGGGGGCATCATCGAGGTCTGACCGGCCGGGTCGGCCTGGCGCAGCGCGGTCGTCGGCTGGTCCTCCGGGTAGCCGCCGTAGCCGCCGCCGTACGAGGGCGCGCCTCCCATGCCCATCCCGATGCCCATCGCCGCGGCGGCCGCGACCGGCTGACCGTCGAGGCAGGCCTCGATGTCCGCGCGCATCTCGTCCGCCGACTGGTAGCGGTAGTCGGGGTCCTTGACCAGTGCCTTGAGGACGATGGCGTCCATCGACGGCGTGATCTCGGCGTCGAAGTTGCTCGGGGCCTGCGGCTCCTCGCGGACGTGCTGGTACGCGACCGCGACCGGGGAGTCACCGATGAAGGGGGGCCGGACCGTGAGGAGCTCGTAGAGCAGGCAGCCCGTGGAGTACAGGTCGGACCGGGCGTCGACCTGCTCGCCCTTGGCCTGCTCCGGGGAGAGGTACTGGGCGGTGCCGATGACGGCGGCGGTCTGCGTCA
Source organism: Streptomyces sp. NPDC015130 (assembly GCF_043080005.1). Lineage (NCBI taxonomy): Bacteria > Bacillati > Actinomycetota > Actinomycetes > Kitasatosporales > Streptomycetaceae > Streptomyces > Streptomyces sp. NPDC015130. Next base: position 273,044 of record NZ_JBIBVC010000001.1, read on the forward strand.
TGGTCATGCCCGCGTCGCCCATGGCGCGCGCGATGCCGAAGTCCATGACCTTGACCTGGCCGGTGCGCGTCAGCATGACGTTCGCCGGCTTGATGTCACGGTGCACGATGCCGGCGCGGTGCGAGTACTCGAGCGCCTGGAGGATGCCGACCGTCATCTCGAGGGTGCGCTCGGGCAGCAGCTTGCGTCCCGAGTGCAGCAGCTCACGCAGGGTGGACCCGTCGACGTACTCCATCACGATGTACGGGATGGAGACCCCGTCGACGTAGTCCTCGCCGGTGTCGTAGACCGCGACGATCGCCGGGTGGTTCAGCGAGGCGGCGGACTGTGCCTCACGGCGGAACCGGGCCTGGAAGGACGGGTCGCGGGCCAGGTCGGCCCGCAGCGTCTTCACGGCGACGGTGCGGCCGAGCCGGGTGTCCTGGGCGATGTACACCTCGGCCATGCCACCACGGCCGAGCACCGAGCCCAGCTCGTACCGGCCGCCGAGGCGACGCGGCTCTTCCATAGCTAATCCAGCCCTCTCCGTCTGTCCCGACCGCACCCATGGGTGGTCCGGCGGTGTGTGCTGTTCGCGCATACGCTACCGGCCCCGGGGAGGCGTTCCGCTCGGGGCCGGTAGCTGATACCTGACCGGTACCTGGCCGGTACCCGGTTCGTACGTGTCCGGGGGATCAGCCCCGGTTCTTGATGACGGCCTTCATGACGGCCTTCGCGATCGGGGCCGCCAGGCCGCCACCGCTGATGTCCTCGCGGTTGGTGCCCTCGGCGTCCTCGACGATCACGGCGACGGCCACGGGGGAGCCCTGGGCGGTCTTGGCGTACGAGATGAACCAGGCGTAGGGACGCTTGGCGTTCTTCTCGCCGTGCTGGGCGGTGCCCGTCTTGCCGCCGACCTTGACGCCGTCCATGTTCAGGTCGGCCTTGCCGCCGGTGCCCTTGGCGACGACGTTCTCCATCATCTGCTGGAGCTTCTGGGCGTTCTGCGGGGAGACCGGCTGGCTCATCTCCTCCGGCTCGTTCTGCTTGATGACGTCGAGGTTCGGGGCGACCAGCTTGTCGACCATGTACGGCTTCATCAGCTTGCCGTCGTTGGCGATCGCCGCCGTGACCATCGCCATCTGGAGCGGGGTGGTCGCGGTGTTGAACTGGCCGATGGAGGAGAGCGCGTTACCGCCGCGGTCGGCCTTCTTGTCGTAGACCGAGGCGGAGGAGCGGACCGGCGTGAACTGCTCGGCGTTGAAGCCGAACTTCTCGGCCATCTCGTTCATCTTCTCGACGCCGACGTCGTCACCGAGCTTGGCGAAGACCGAGTTGCAGGAGATCCGCAGCGCCTCGTTCAGGCTCGCGTTCGCACAGCCGCCGGAGTGGTTCTTCATCGGCTTCGTGGAGAGCGGGATCTTCCAGCCCTCGGGGGTCTCGGTCGCCGCGTCGATGTCGGTGACCTTGCCGCTCTCCAGCGCCGCGGCGGCGGTGACGACCTTGAAGACGGAACCGGGGGGGTAGATCTCGCGGATCGCGCGGTTCTGCTTCGGCTTGTTCTTGTCCTTCTCCAGCGCGACCCAGGCCTTCTCGTCCTTGCCGGAGTAGCCGGCGAACGAGGTGGGGTCGTACGAGGGGGTGGACGCGAGTGCGAGGATCTTGCCGGTGGACGGCTCGATGGCGACGACGGCGCCGGTGTTGTTCCCGAGGCCCTTGTAGGCGGCCTTCTGCGCGGCCCCGCTGAGGGTGGTGACGACGTCGCCACCCTTCTTCTTGTCGCCGGTGAACATGGCGAGCGTGCGGTCGAAGAAGAGCCGGTCGTCGTTGCCGGTGAGGATGCCGTCCTCGATCTTCTCGATCTGGTTGGCGTCGTAGGCCTGCGAGGCGTACCCGGTGACCGGGGCCCACATGGGGCCGTCGGTGTAGGTGCGCTTGTACTTGTAGTACGGGTCCTGGGAATCGACGGAGCCGGTGATCGGCTTGCCGTCGACGATGATGTTGCCGCGCTCGTTCGCGTAGCGCTCGATGCGCACACGGGTGTTCTTGGAGTGCGAGTTCAGCTCGTCGGCGCGGACGAACTGGAGCCAGTTGTCGCGCACGAGCAGGGCGAAGATGAGCAGGCCGCAGAAGATCGCGACCCGGCGAAGCGGCTTGTTCACGGACGGACCACCTGGGTCATCTCGGCGTCGGGGGACGGGGCGGGCGCGGGCGCGGGGCGCCGTGCGGTGTCGCTGATCCGGATCAGGATGCCGATCAGCGCCCAGTTGGCGATGACCGAGGAACCGCCGTACGCGAGGAACGGCATCGTCATACCGGTGAGCGGGATGAGCCCCATCACGCCGCCGGCGACGACGAAGATCTGGAGTGCGAAGGCGCCGGAGAGGCCCATCGCGAGAAGCTTGCCGAAGGGATCGCGGGCGGCGAGGGCCGTGCGGATGCCGCGCTCGACGATCAGCCCGTAGAGCAGCAGGAAGACCATCACACCGGCGAGCCCGAGCTCTTCGCCGACGGTGGCGAAGATGAAGTCCGAGTTGGCGGCGAAGCTGATGAGGTCGGAGTTGCCCTGGCCGAGGCCGGTGCCCAGGATGCCGCCGGAGCCGAAGGACATCAGGACCTGGGTCATCTGGTCACAGGCGTTGAGCATGTTCTGGTCGGTGGCCGTCTCCAGACAGCCGAACGGGTCGAGCCAGGCAGCCACGCGGGACTTCACGTGGCTGGCCGTGGAGCCGACGACCGCCGCACCGGCGACCGCCATCAGCAGACCCATGACGATCCAGCTGGTCCGCTCGGTCGCCACGTACAGCATGATCACGAACATGCCGAAGAACAGCAGCGAGGTGCCGAGGTCGTTCTCGAAGACCAGGATGAGGAGGCTGACCGCCCAGATCGTGAGGATCGGGCCCAGGTCACGGCCACGCGGCAGGTAGAGCCCCATGAAGCGGCGACTGGCCAGGGCCAGCGCGTCGCGCTTCACCATCAGGTACCCGGAGAAGAAGACGGCGAGGACCAGCTTGGCGAACTCACCCGGCTGGATGGAGAAACCGCCGACGCGGATCCAGATCTTGGCGCCGAAGACGTCCGCACCGAGGCCCGGGACGAGCGGCAGCAGCAGCAGGACGAGGGACACCACCATGGAGATGTACGTGTAGCGCTGCAGGACGCGGTGGTCCTTGAGCAGCACGAGCACGCCCACGAACATGGCGATGCCGACCGCCGAGTACATCATCTGGCTCGGAGCGTCCGGGCTGAAGCTCTTGTACAGCCGCATCGAGGTCGCGATGAGCCGCGGCGACTGGTCCAGCCGCCAGATCAGCACCAGGCCCATGCCGTTGAGCAGGGTCGCGAGGGGCAGCAGCAGCGGGTCCGAGTACGGGGCCCACTTCCGCACCACGAGGTGGGCGACGCCCGCGAGCAGGGCGAGGCCGAGTCCGTAGCCGGCCATGCCGGCCGGGACCTTGCCGTCGATGGCCAGGCCCACGTTGAGGTACGCGAACACCGGGATGACGACGGCGAACGCGAGCAGCGCGAGCTCGGTGTTGCGACGGCTCGGCGCCTCGATCGCGCCGATGGTGGTCGTGTTGGTGACAACGCTCATGGTGGTGAAAGGCCCCCTACGGGTGCTTACTGCTTGCCGCAGTTCGAGGCCAGCTTCTGCTCCTCCGCGGTGAGGGTGGGACCCGGCGACGGAGCGGCTGTGGTGGGCTTGGAGTCAGGGGTGGCGGCGCCTTCCGGCGTCTCGGCCGGCGGCTTGCTCGCCTGGTCCGCGGCCTTCTCGGCGGCGGCTCGGCGCTGCTCGGTCTTCTTGCAGGCCGAGGCCTGCAGGGCCAGCTCGGAGATCTTCGTCTCGGCCTTGCCGAGGCTGCCGCCCGTGATCGTGTCCTCGACCTGCTTCCGCTGGTAGGCGGGGAGGTACTTGAGTTCGATCTCGGGGTGGTCCTTCTCGACCTTCGACAGCGAGACCCAGGCCAGGTCCTGGCTGATGCCCTGGTAGAGCGCCACGTGCTGGTCCTTGGAGCCGACGTAGTACTGCGTCTGCGTCCACCGCCAGCCGCCGTAGAGCCCGCCGCCGACGACGGCGAGGGACAGGACGAGGAAGAAGGAGCGCTTGAGCCACTTGCGGCCGGTGCGCGGCTTGACGAAGTCGTCGTCCGTGTACGACTCGAAGGAGCCCTGCGGAGGCATGCCGCCGTAGCCGTGGTCGTCGCCGCTGCCGGGCGGACCGAAGCCGCCGGCGGGCGGCTGCTGGTGCGGGGCCGGGCGGCCGAGGCCGGAGGCGCGGCCGGCGGGGGTCTGCATCGCCCCGCCGTCGTTCAGCTGGGCAGCCTGGTTCTCGGCGACCGCGCCCACGATGACCGGGGTGTCGCTGAGGTGGCCGGCGAGGGTGTCGCCGCCGTCGACGTCCAGGACGTCCGCGACGATCACCGTGATGTTGTCGGGGCCGCCGCCGCGCAGCGCGAGCTGGATCAGCTCCTGCACGGTCTCCTGCGGGCCCTGGTAGCTGGCGAGCGTGTCCTCGAGGGTCTGGTGGGAGACCACGCCGGACAGGCCGTCGGAGCAGATCAGGTAGCGGTCGCCGGCCCGGACCTCACGGATCGAGAGGTCGGGTTCGACGTGGTCGCCGCTGCCGAGCGCGCGCATGAGGAGCGAGCGCTGCGGGTGGGTGGTGGCCTCTTCCTCGGTGATCCGGCCCTCGTCGACGAGGCGCTGGACCCAGGTGTGGTCCTGGGTGATCTGGGTGAGGACACCGTCGCGGAGCAGGTAGGCGCGCGAGTCGCCGACATGCACGAGACCGAGGCGCTGACCGGTCCACAGCAGGGCCGTGAGCGTCGTGCCCATGCCCTCCAGCTGCGGGTCCTCCTCGACCATCATCCGGAGCTGGTCGTTGGCGCGCTGCACCGCCGTACCGAGCGAGGTGAGGATGTCGGAGCCGGGCACGTCGTCGTCGAGCGTGACGAGGGTGGAGATCACCTCGGAGGAGGCGACCTCACCGGCGGCCTGGCCGCCCATGCCGTCGGCGATGGCGAGCAGCCGGGGGCCGGCGTAGCCGGAGTCCTCGTTGCCCTCGCGGATCATGCCCTTGTGGGAGCCCGCGGCGAAACGCAGGGACAGAGTCATGCGCACCTGCCCTGTCGACGCTGCATCGGGGTACAGCCGGTCTCGACCCACACTGCCCACCCTCCGGTCGCTCCGCTCATTGTCGTACTACTTCCGCAGCTCGATGACGGTCTTGCCGATGCGAATCGGCGCGCCCAGCGGAATCGGCGTGGCGGTGGTGAGGCGGGTCCGGTCGAGATAGGTGCCGTTCGTGGACCCGAGATCCTCGACGATCCACTGGCCGTCCCGGTCGGGGTAGATCCTGGCGTGCCGGCTGGACGCGTAGTCGTCGTCCAGCACGATCGTCGAATCGTGCGCCCGGCCCAGCGTGATCGTCTGGCCCTGGAGGGCGACGGTGGTGCCGGTGAGGGTGCCCTCGGAGACGACCAGCTTGGTCGGGGCACCACGACGCTGCCGGCCGCCCGAGGCGGGCTGCTGGCCACGCTGCTGCGGAGGCGCGGCGGCCTGCTGGCGCGTGTTCTGCTGCGGCCGGGAGTCCTGGCGCCGCGAACCGCGCTGGGTCACCCGCGTTCCGAACAGATCGCTGCGGATGACCTGGACGGCCACGATGACGAACAGCCACAGAACGGCCAGGAAACCCAACCGCATGACCGTCAGGGTCAGCTCTGACATTGCCCCCGCTTCACCCTTCGGCTTGCCGGTAAACGATGGTGGTGCTGCCCACGACGATCCGCGAGCCGTCGCGGAGCGTAGCGCGGGTGGTGTGCTGCCCGTCCACCACGATGCCGTTGGTGGATCCCAGATCCTGGATCGTCGAGGGCGTTCCGGTCCGGATCTCGCAGTGCCGGCGGGAGACGCCGGGATCGTCGATCCTCACGTCCGCCTCGGTGCTGCGGCCCAGGACCAGGGTCGGGCGGGAGATCTGATGGCGGGTGCCGTTGATCTCGATCCAGCGGCGGACCTGGGAGCCCGCTCCGGCCCCGGCGCCCGTGCCGGGCACGGCCACGGGGCCACCCGCCGGGCGTCCCGCGGGAGCCCCCGGCCGCTGGCCGGGGGCGCCGGGAGGCGGCGAGGCGGGCATGGGCGGAGCCCCGGCCGGAGCGCCGGCCGGGGGGTACCCGTAGCCGCCGCGGCCGTGTGCCTGGCCCTGCTGCTGATGTCCGGACGCGGGCGGCTGCGGCTGTGACGTACTCGACGCGAGTGTGCGGCTGCGCACCCGGTACAGACCGGTGTCGAGGTCGTCGGCCTTCTCCAGATGGACCTTGATCGGGCCCATGAAGGTGTACCGCTGCTGCTTCGCGTAGTCCCTGACCAGGCCGGCGAGCTCGTCGCCGAGCTGGCCCGAGTAGGGGCTGAGGCGCTCGTAGTCCGGCGCGCTCAGTTCCACGATGAAGTCGTTGGGGACGACGGTCCGCTCGCGGTTCCAGATCGTCGCGTTGTTGTCGCACTCGCGCTGGAGAGCGCCGGCGATCTCGACGGGCTGGACCTCGGACTTGAAGACCTTGGCGAAGGTGCCGTTGACCAGACCTTCGAGGCGCTGCTCGAATCGCTTCAGGACTCCCATGGGGCACCTCCTCCGTCGTTGTCGTCCTGGTACTGCTTACTGATCGTATCCACGCGTCGGGAAATCGGCTGGTTCCCCTTCTCTGCCCTGTGGACGAGTGTCACCTCTCACAGACCTTTCCCCCGGATCGTAGAGGTGGCCTGTGGACAGTGTCCCGCACCCGGCTGAGGGAGCGGCGGTGGGACCGGCGGTCCGGACCCGACGAACGAGTGCGGTCCGTCACCTTTCTCCCTCTTCCACTCCTTCCTCCCGATTTCGTTCCCGCCCCTCCGCCCCCTTCCCCCGCTCCTGTCTTCCCGTCTTCCCTCCCCTTGCCCTGCCTCCCCTTGCCCTGCCTCCTCTTGCCCTGCCTTCCCTCGCGCTCTTCCGCGGTGCGTCCGCCGTTCCCTCACCGCTCTCTCCTCGCCCTCCCCCTCTGCCCCGCTCCGCCTCCGCCAGTCCCCCGTCCTGGCCCCGCCTCGGCCCTGACTCCGCCTCGGGCCCTGGCTCCGTCCCGCGCCGTTCCGGCCCCGTTCCGGATCCGTCCCTCGCCTCGGACCTTCGGGGGCTCCCTCCCGCCTCCCTCTCTCCTTGTTCTGCGGGAGTGGGGGCGAAACAAGGGATGTGAATCCACGGTCTGCGACGTGCTAATCTTCAGATGTCGCCAGGCGCTCACACCGAAAGGTGAGAGGGCAGGGAGGCCACCAATGCGCGGGTGGCGGAATAGGCAGACGCGCTGGATTCAGGTTCCAGTGCCCGAAAGGGCGTGGGGGTTCAACTCCCCCCTCGCGCACCAGACGGAAGCCCCGTAGGTCATCGACCTACGGGGCTTCTGCGTGTGTGCCCTGGATTGTGAGCCTTCCCACGTCGCGACTTTTGTCGTCGCGGAGCGAGACGAAAGACGGACGTCCTCGGACGGGGCCGCTGCCTAGGGTGCGAGCGTGGACGTTATGTCGAAGTCGGGGGACCGGGGCGCGAACGGCGGCGAGTCCGGGAGACGCACGGAAGCCGGGACGAGGATCGGGCGCGCCGTCGCGGCCGGGGCCGCCGCCTGGTGGGCCTGGTTCGCCGTACCGGGGCAGTGGTCGCGGCGCCGTACCGCCGGTGAGATCTCGCTCGCCGTGGTCGTCGCGCTGCTCGCCGCCGGTAGCGAGGAGCTCCTGGGCGGCGAGGGCTGGCGGCTCGCCGTGGTCGCCGTCGGCGCCGCCGTGCTGTCGCTGCTGCGGCGCCGGCTGCCCGCGAGCGTGCTCGTCCTCGCCGCGGCGCTCGCCCCCTTCCTACCCGGCTTCGGACCCCTGCTGATCGTCGTCGGCTGGTCCGCCGGCCGGTACGTCGAGAGCGCAGGGCGGGCACTGGCCGCGTTCATGGCCGCCTTCGTCCTGTACGTCGGAGGAGCTCTCCTCGAGTCCTGGGAACTGCAGCGGCTGCTCACGATGGCCTTCCTCGCGGCCCTCTACTACCTGGCCACGACCCTGGCGCCCGCGCTCGCCCACCGCTACTGGACCCAGCGGCGGACCCTGCTGCACGCCCTCCAGGAGCGCAACGCCCAGCTGCTGCGGGAGCGGACGATGGTGGCCTGGCAGGCGCGACTGCGGGAGCGGCAGCGGATCGCCCAGGACATGCACGACAGCCTCGGACACCAGCTGGCGCTGATCGCCGTGCACACCGGCGCCCTGGAGGTGGACCGGGAGCTGACCGAGCGGCAGCGCGAGGTCGTCGGGGTCCTGCGGAACGCCTCGGTGACGGCGATGCACGAGCTGCGGGAGGTCGTCGGCATATTGCGCGACGGGATCGAGGCCACGGAAGGAGCGGTCGCGGCGCCCGTGCGGGCCGGCGACGAGACGGGGAGGGCGGCGCGCGGCACCGCCGGCATCGAAGGGCTCGTGGCGGCGGCCAAGGCGGCCGGGACCACGGTCGGGCTGCGCCGGATCGGGGACGAGCGCCCCCTCGAACCCGCCGCCGACCACGCCGCGTACCGGATCGTGCAGGAGGCGCTGACCAACGCCTACAAGTACGCGCCGGGCGCGCCGATAGCCGTCGAGCTGCGGTACGAGCCGGACACCTTCGTCGTGGAGGTCCTCAACGAGCCGCCGGTGGGCGGCCCCGCCGAGGACGTGGTGAGCGGCGGACAGGGGCTGACCGGCCTCGCCGAGCGGGCCCGGCTGGTCGGCGGCATGTGCCACGCGGGTCCGGCCGACGGAGGCGGGTTCCGGGTGGCCGGGATGCTGCCGTACGGAGCGGCACCCGTCGCCGAGGCAGCGCCTTTGGTCGATGCGGCCGACGACTTCCGGCAGCAGTCGACGAGCCCGCTCGTGGGCGATGGTCGTCCGGTCGTGGTCGGACCGACCGACTGGACGTTCACGGAGCGGGAGCTGGCTATGGCGGTACGCGGGGGCCGAGGCAGGGGCATGAGCGCGGGCGGCGGAGTCGCCCTGGGGTGCGGGATCGCCTTCGCGGCGGTCGTCCTGCTCGTGGTGGCCGCGGGCTTCGGGCTCTACTTCATGATCGGGTCGCTGGAGAAGGGGATGATCGACCCCAAGCAGTACGAGGCGGTCAAGGTCGGCACGGCCGAGCGCGAGGTCCGGGACCAGCTCCCTTCGGGCGACTCGATAGCCACCGCCGGCCTGGGAGGCAAGGGGCCCGCGCAGCCGGGGGGCGCCGACTGCCTGGTGCTGCTCTCCTCGGAGACGGGGGAGTCCTTCGACGAGGAGCCCGTTTTCCGGTTCTGCTTCAAGGACGGCAAGCTGATCGAGAAGAAGTCGTACGTGGTCGACCAGCGGTGACGCTGTCCTCGGCCACACCGGAGTCGTTCGTGGGGGAGTAGCTGTGGCAGGGCAGCCCATCAGGGTCGTGATCGCCGATGACGAGCCCCTGATCAGGGCCGGGATCCGGATGATCCTCATCTCGGACCCGGAGATCGAGGTGGTCGGCGAGGCGGCCGACGGCCGTGCGGCCGTCGAGGCGGCGCGGGCACACGCCGCCGACGTGGTGCTGCTCGACATCCAGATGCCGGTGCTCGACGGCCTCTCCGCGCTGCCGGAGCTGCGCCGGGCGGCGCCGGCGGCCCGGGTGATCGTCCTGACGACCTTCGGGGAGCGGGAGAACGTGCTGCGGGCCCTGGAGCACGGGGGCGCCGGTTTCCTGCTCAAGGACACCGCGCCGGCCGAGCTGATCCGGGCGGTGCGGGCGGCCGCGGCGGGGGACGCCTATCTGTCGCCGGCGGCGACCCGGCACGTGGTGGAGCGGCTCGCGACGGGCCGGGAGGCCGCGCGGTCCGAGCAGGCGCGGATGCGGGTGGCGGCGCTGAGCGACAAGGAGCGCGACGTGCTGGCGGTGCTCGGTGAGGGGCTGTCCAACGCGGACGCGGGCCGGCGGCTGCACATGAGCGAGGCCACGGTGAAGACGTATGTGAGCCGGATCCTCGCCAAGCTGGACTGCGAGAACCGGGTGCAGGCGGCGCTGCTGGCCCGGGACGCGGGGCTGTAGCGGCCTTTCCGGCGCCGTCGGGCGTCGGTGCTTCGGGTCAGTGCGGGGGGCTGTCCGGGAGGCCGCTCGGGGTCGCGCTGTTGTAGCGCAGCAGGTACGCGGCGAACTGGGCGAGGTCGTCGGCCGACCAGTCCCTGAGACGTTCCCGATAGGCGGCGAGGCGGCTCGTCTGCGCCGAGGCGAGGACCTCGGCGCCCGCCTCCGTGGGGTGGAGGACCTGGACGCGGTGATCGTCGGGGGCCGGTCGGCGCTCGACGAGTCCGAGCCGCTCCAGGGTGGCGACCTGGCGGCTGACCGTCGACTTGTCCAGCAGGTAGTGGGCCGCGAGGTCCGTGGCCCGGCAGCCACGCTGCACGTCGATGTGCGCGAGGAGCGTGTAGGAGACGAGCGGGAGCTCGGGGTGGACCCGGGCCGCCGCGGCGCGGGCCCTGCGCGCGAACGCCGTCAGCTCGCGCTGGATGACGTCCAGGGACGCCTCGCGCGGTACCTCTGCGCCACCGGTCATGGTGCGCTCCCCTGTCGTCTGTCGTCTGTCGTCTGTCGTCTGTCGTCTGTCGTCTGTCGTCTGTCGTCTGTCGTCGCCGTTCCCTGCGCATTCAGTTGTATAGTACAACGGTTATGTAGTTGTAAAAGCCAACCAAGGAGGTTCCGGTGTCCGCAGGACCGAGCAACCACAGCGCGTTGAGGCATGTCCTCGGACATCTGCTCACCCCCCTGCTGATGTGCGTCGGCATGGGCCTGGCCTACCTCGGCGCCTTCCACGCCCCCGCACCGCACGACCTGCGCGTCGACGTCGTCGGCTCCGGGCCGAGCGCCCAGATCCTCGCCCAGACGCTCCAGGACGAGGGCGCCGGTGCCCTCGACGTCCGTACCGTCGCCGACCGGTCGACCGCCGTCACCTCGCTGCGCGAGCAGGGCAGCTTCGGGGCCTACGTCCCCGGCGAGAAGCCCGAGCTCCTCGTCGCCTCAGGCTCCTCCGACACCAGCGCCATGGCCGTGGAGAAGGTGTTCACCAAGGTCGCCGCCGCACAGGACGCCCCGCTCAAGGTCACCGACATCACCCCGGCCGCCTCCGGCGACCCCACCGGCCAGGGCATCTTCTTCCTGCTCGTCGCCCTCAGCATCGGCGCCTACGCCTCGGTCGCCGTCATCGGCGGAGCCGGCGCCGCCCTGCCCATGCGGATCAGGGCCCTTCTCGCCGCCGCCATGTCGCTGGTCGTCAGCCTGATCGGCACCCTGTTCGCCGGACCGGTCTTCCACCTCGTCGACCGGGGGCTCGGCGGAGTCTGGGCCATGTCCTGGCTCTACGCGGCGGGCATCCTGCTCGTCGGCGTCGGCCTCCACACCTTCCTGCGCCGCTGGACCACGCTCGGCGTGATGGTCCTCTTCGTCATGCTCAACTTCACGAGCTCCGGCGGCATCTACCGGCCCGAGCTCCAGCCCGGCTTCTTCGGCGCCCTGCACGCCTTCTGGAACGGCGCGGGCTTCGTCGAGGGCGTCCGCAGCCATGTGCACTTCGACGGCCACGCGCTCGGCGGACACGTCCTCGTCCTCGTGCTGTGGTTCCTCGCCGGAGCCGCCCTCGTGGTGGCGGCCGAGGTCGTGGAAGGCAGGAAGGCCGACGCGGTGAGCGCGGGGACGGGCAAGGAGACGGCCCGGATCAGTAAGAGGAACGAGCGGGAGACGAAGCCGGCGGTGGAGGAGGAGCCGGAGGAGGAGATGGAGGAGGCCGTGGGCGTCTGAGGTTGTCCACAGGGCGTTGTCCACAGGGGGAGACGGTCGATCAGGTGCGGCTGTACCGTCAGGGCCGGATGATGTTGGACATCGCATCGGGGGAGGGCATCCCATGGACGAGAACCGGGCCGTGGTGCCGGAACAGCGCGGTACGGACGGGACGGCGGACGGCGAGCGCGTCCCGCACGTGACGGGCTTCGCGCGTCGCGCCGCCGCCGGCCCGGGGGTCTCCCCCAAGGACGCCGGCAAGGAACTGCGCGGCCGGGTGCCCCGCTCCGCGCACGACCGGCCCGCCCTCGCGGCCGACCGGCCGGACGCCGTCCGCGCCGTCGAGGAGTCCAGCCGGGGACGTGTCCCCGAGCTCACGCCGATACGCGTCGGGCGCATGGCGGCGAGCCCCTTCGCCTTCCTGCGCGGATCCGCCGGCCTGATGGCCCAGGACCTCGCCACCACCCCCGTCACCGGGATAGCCGCCCAGCTGTGCGGCGACGCGCACGCCGCCAACTTCGGCCTCTACGGCGACGCCCGAGGCCGGCTCGTCATGGACCTCAACGACTTCGACGAGACGATCGTCGGCCCCTGGGAATGGGACCTCAAGCGGCTCGTCACCTCTCTCGTCCTCGCCGGGCGCGAAGTGGGTGCGAGCGAGGAGGTGTGCCGGGCCGCCGCCTTCGACACCGTCGGCGCCTACCGCCGCACCATGCGCCTCCTGGCCAGGCTCCCCGCCCTCGACGCCTGGAACGCGATAGCCGACGAGGAACTCGTCTCGCACACCGACGCCCGCGATCTCGTCGGCACGCTGGAGCGGGTCTCGGCGAAGGCCCGGAACAACACCAGCGCCCGGTTCGCCGCCCGGTCGACCGAGCCGGTGACCGATGCGGCGGGCGGTGGCCGCAGGTTCGTGGACGCCGCCCCGGTGCTGCGCCGGGTTCCCGACAGCGAGGCGGCGGCTGTCGCGGCCGCACTCGGCGCCTATCTGGAGACCGTGTCCGAGGACCGGCTGCCGCTCCTCGCGCGGTACGCCGTCCACGACGTGGCCTTCCGGGTCGTCGGCACCGGCAGCGTCGGCACCCGTTCCTATGTCGTGCTGCTGCTCGACCATCGGGGCGAGCCGCTGGTGCTCCAGGTGAAGGAGGCCAGGCCCTCGGTTCTGCTGCCTTACCTGCCGGCCGTCGGCTTCACCGTGCCGGACACGGGCCACGAGGGGCGGCGGGTGGTTCTCGGGCAGAAGCGGATGCAGGTGGTCAGCGACCATCTGCTCGGTTGGACGACGGTCGAGGGGCGCCCCTTCCAGGTGCGTCAGTTCCGCAACCGCAAGGGCAGCGTCGACCCCGCCGCGCTCACCGTGGACCAGGTCGACGACTACGGCCGCATGACCGGGGCGCTGCTGGCCCGGGCGCACGCCCACAGCGCCGATCCGCGTCTCATAGCCGGCTACTGCGGCAAGAACGAGGAGCTGGACGAGGCCGTCGCGTCCTTCGCCGTCACGTACGCGGACCGCACCACCGCGGACCACGCCGACCTGCTTGCCGCGGTCCGGGCGGGGCGCATAGCGGCGGAACTGGGCGTCTGACCGACGCCCCGCAGAGGGGAGGGAGGGGAGGGGGAGGGAGGGGGGAGGCCCCCTCCGAAGGACCGTAGGCTGGGTGGGAAGAGCCGGAACGAGGACGTGGGCGGGCGTGAACGTGAGCGTGGACCAGGGTGCGAACGACGAGTCCGCGGACGAGCGTCCCGAGGGCGAGCCGTCGGTAGGTGGTGCGCAGTCCGACGGCGAGGCGGCCCTGGACGGCGCGCGGCCTGAGGGTGAGGCGGGCGTGGGTGGCGCCCGGGCCGAGGGTGACGTGGGCGTGGGTGCTGAGGTGCCGGGTGCGGACGAGCGGCCCGAGGCTCGGCTGGAGCGGGCCGTGCGGGTTGCCGAGCAGGCGTTGATCGAGTTCGAGATCGCCGTCGAGACCTTCCGGGTCGAGGTGGAGAACTTCTCGCGGCTGCACCACCAGAAGCTCGGCCCCATGTACGCGCGGCTCGACGAGCTCGACGCGCGGATCGCCGAGGCCAAGGCCGAGCGCACCGGAGACCCGGAGGATCTTCGGAAGGCCCAGGAGGCACGGGCCGCGGTCATGCCCATGCCCGGGGTGGAGGAGCTCTTCCACGACTGGATCGACTCCGACGGCCTCTCCCCCGAGGCCGCCGCGATGCTGAACGAGCGGCCGGTGCAGGCCCCGAAGCGGGTGCGGCCCAGCGAGGAGGCCCGCCGTCTCTACCGAGAGCTGGCCCGCAAGGTCCACCCCGACCTGGCGCGGGAGGACGCGGAGCGGCAGCGGCGTGAGGAGTTCATCACGCGGGTGAACGCCGCCTACGCCCGCGGCGACGAGGCGCTGCTGCGTGAGCTCTCCGCCGAGTGGGAGGCAGGTCCCGTGCCGGCCGAGGAGCGGCCCAGTGAGAGCGAGGAGCTGTACGCCCGCCTGGAGTGGTTGGCGCAGCGCAAGGACATGCTGTCCGTGATGGCGCGCGAGCTGGAGGAGTCCGCGATCGGCGCGATGCTGCGGATGGCTCCCGACGACCCGGACCGGCTCCTGGAGGAGGTCGCCGAGCAGCTGCTCGCGCAGGTCTCCGAGCGTGAGACCGAGCTCGCCGGGCTGGTGGAGTAGGTTTTTTCTGTGCGCTCGAAGTCCGTCGGGCGGTTCTGACGAGAGAAGGCCAGTCCCATGAATTTCTCCCCGCTGCCCTCGGTGGACGCGGCCTCCGTGCCGGCGGATGCGCTGGTGCTGGACGTCCGGGAGGACAACGAGTGGGAAGCCGGTCATGTCGAGGGTGCGCTGCACGTGCCGATGAGCGACTTCGTGGCGCGCTTCGGTGAGGTGACGGAGGCGGTGGCCGAGCACGGTCGCGCCTATGTGATGTGCCGGGTGGGCGGCCGGTCGGCGCAGGTCACCCAGTATCTGGTGCAGCAGGGCTTCGACGCGGTGAACGTCGACGGCGGGATGATCGCCTGGGACGGTGCCGGGCGTCCGATGGTGACGGGGAGCGGGAGCCCGGCCTTCGTCCTCTGAGCGGAGTCGATCGAGTTGAGTCGATGGATGTGAGCTGAGCCCGGTTCGGGGTCAGCCGAGGGGGTGGGCGGCCAGGAGGTCGCCCAGTGCCTCCTCGTGGGCGGCCGCGGGGCCGAGGGACAGTTCGAGCTGCTTGGCCCAGGCGTGGTAGCGGTGCAGGGGGTAGTCGGTGTCGGCGCCGAAGCCTCCGTGCAGGTGCTGGGCGGTCTGCACCACGCGGCGTACGCCCTCGGAGGCCCAGATCTTCGCCACGGCGATGTCCCCGGCGGCGGGGAGCGGCCCGTCGGCGCCGGTGGAGACGCGCCAGGCGGCCTGCCAGAGGGTGGCTTCCATGGCGCGCAGGTCGATGTAGCGGTCGGCGGTCTGGACGGCGACTGCCTGGAACGTGGCCACGGGGTGGCCGAACTGTTCGCGCTTGCCGGTGTACTGGCTCGTCATGGTGAGGACGGCCTCGCCGAGTCCGAGGGCGAGTGCGCAGGTGCCGGTGGTGAGGAGCTCGCGGAGTCGTTCCCAGGCGCCTTCGGTCTCGATGACCTCGGTGCTGTCGAGGCGTACGGCGTCGAGGTGGAGTTCGGCGAGGAGTTCGCCGCTGGTGGAGTACTGCTCGGCGAGGGTGACGCCTTCGTGGGTGCGGGGGACCAGGGCGAGGACGGTGCGGGCGTCGGGGGTGCGCGCGGGGACGGCGACGAGGTCGGCGCCGTGGGCCCAGGGGACGGTGCTCTGGAGTCCTTCGAGGATCCAGGCGTCGCCGTCGCGGTGGGCGGTGACGGCGTGGTCGGCGGGGTCGTGGCCGGTGCGTCCGTGGGCGGCCGCGGTGAGGACGAGTTCGCCGCGGCAGACGCGGGGGAGGAGCGCGGCGGCCGTCGCGTGGTCCGCGTGGCCGGCGATGGTCATCGCCACGGCGCCCGTCTCCAGGAGGGGGACGCGGGCGAGGACGCGGGCGGATTCGCGGAGTACGAGGCAGAACGCGACGGGGTCGAGTCCGGCGCCGCCGTGCTCGGTGGGCAGGACGAGACCGAGCAGGTCGGCGGCGGCGAGGCGGGACCAGAGGGGCCGGTCGAGGTCCTCGGACACGGCGCCCGGTGTGAGGGCCGGGCTCGGTACCGCGTCGGGTGTGACGTTTGCGAAGACCGCCTTGGCCGCTTCGACGGCCGCCTGTTGCTCTTCGGTGAAGGTGAAGTCCACTGTCCTGCCCTCCCGTTGTCGCTCCTGCTCTCTCTGCCCTGACGAGCCGTCAAGATAGAACAGGTTCTAGCGGAAGGGAATGGCGGTGCCGGGACTCGTCAGCGGTCGAAGTCCAACTCCACGTCCGGGGTGAGGGGATGGGACTGGCAGGCCAGTACGTATCCGGCTTCGGTCTCGTCGGGTTCCAGCGCGAAGTTGCGGTCCATCCGCACCTCTCCGCCGACGAGGAAGGCGCGGCAGGTGCCGCACACTCCGCCCTTGCAGGCGTACGGGGCGTCGGCGCGGGCGCGCAGCACGGTGTCGAGGAGGGTCTCGCCGCGGTCGACGGGCCAGGTGCCGGAGCGGCCGTGAAGGGTCGCGGTGAGGTTCGCGTGCGCGGGGGTGTCGGCGGCGGCGACGGGGGCGGGTGCCGAGCCGTCGTCGACGTGGAAGATCTCCTGGTGGATCCTGCTCCGGTCCACTCCGAGGTCGCGCAGGGCGTGTTCGGCTCCCTGGACGAGTCCGAAGGGTCCGCAGAGGAACCAGCCGTCGATCTCGGCGACGGGCAGCAGTGCGGGCAGCAGGGTGTCGAGCCGCTCGCGGTCGAGGCGGCCGGAGGGCAGTCCTGCCTGCTGTTCCTCCCGGGAGAGGACGGTGACGAGCTGGAAGCGGTCCGGGTAGCGGTCCTTGAGGTCGGCCACCTCGTCGAGGAACATCGTGGAGGAGGCGGTGCGGTCGCTGCGGATCAGGCAGAACCGGGCCTCGGGTTCCCGGGCGAGCAGGGTGGCCGCCATGGACAGGACCGGGGTGATGCCGCTGCCGCCGACGACGGCGGCGAAGTGGCCGGGGCGCGGGGTGAGCGCGAAGCGGCCCATGGGTTCCATGACCTCGACGAGCTCGCCGACGGCCAGCTCCTTGAGGGCGTACGTCGAGAAGGCGCCGCCGTCGACGAGGCGGATGCCGACGCGCAGGACGGGGGGTTCGCCGGCGGGGGCGGCGGGTGCGCAGATCGAGTAGGTGCGGCGGATCTCCGCGCCGTTCTCGTCTGTGCGGCGGAGGGCGAGGTGCTGGCCGGGGAGGTGGCGGTACGTCTCGTGGAGCTCGGGCGGGACCGCGAAGGTGACGGCCACGGAGTCGTCCGTGAGCCGCTCGACGTCGCTCACCCTGAGCGGATGGAACCCGGCCCGTCCGGCGCCTGAGGGCAGCATCTACAGCTCCTTGAAGTGGTCGAACGGTTCGCGGCATGCGGTGCAGCGGCGCAGGGCCTTGCACGCGGTGGAGGAGAAGCGGCTGAGGAGCTCGGTGTCGGTGGAGCCGCAGTGGGGGCAGCGGATCGCCAGGGTGAGGGCGACGGGGCCGCCGGCCGGGCCCTGGGGGCGGGGCGGGGCGATGCCGAACTCGGCGAGCTTGCGGCGGCCTTCCTCGCTGATGTCGTCGGTGGACCAGGCGGGGACGAGGACGGTGACGACGGAGACGTCGGGCACTCCGTGCTCGTGGAGGGCGCGCTCGATGTCCGAGGACATCGCCTCGATGGCGGGGCAGCCGGTGTACGTCGGGGTGAGGGAGACCTCGACGCGGCCGGGGCCGGTGATGTGGACGCCCCTCATGACGCCGAGCTCCTCCAGGGTGAGGACGGGCAGCTCGGGGTCGGGGACGGCGCCGGCGATGCGGCTGAGCTCCTCCTCCAGGGCCGTCATGGTCACCATGTCGCCCCCGGATGGCTGCGGTGCAGGTGCTGCATCTCGGCGAGCATCCGTCCGAAGGACTCGGTGTGGAGTCCCTGTCGGCCTGCTCCGGCGGCCCAGGCTCCGGTGCGGGGTCCGGTGGGGGCGGTCAGTGTGGCCTTGTCGAGGACGGCCGTGACGGAGTCCAGCCAGGCGCTCTCCATGGCGGCGTGGTCCAGGTCGAGACCGTCGACGGGCTGGAACAGCTCGCCGGTGTACCGCCAGAGGGCGTCGCAGGCCCGCTGCATGCGGTCGTGGCTCTCGGGGGTGCCGTCGCCGAGGCGGAGGGTCCAGTGCTCGGCGTGGTCCCGGTGGTAGGCGACCTCCTTGACGGCCTTGGCCGCCAGGCCGGCGAAGGGTCCGTCGCCCGCTGCCAGCTGTCCGTACAGGAGGTGCTGGTAGGTGGAGAAGTACAGCTGGCGGGCGATGGTGTGGGCGAAGTCGCCGTTGGGTTGTTCGACCAGCTGGGCGTTCCGGAAGGAGCGCTCCTCGCGGAGGTAGGCCAGTTCGTCCTCGTCGCCGACGAGGGAGAGCAGGATTCGGGCCTGGCCGAGGAGGTCGAGCGCGATGTTCGCCAGGGCGACCTCCTCCTCCAGGACGGGGGCGGAGCCGGCCCACTCCCCCAGGCGGTGGGAGAGGACGAGGGCGTCGTCGCCGAGCGCGAGGGCGGCGGCGACCGGCGCTGCTGCCTGGCCGGTGGCCGGGGTCTCGCGGGTGTCGGGGGTGCTCACAGGTGCTTCACCCCCTCCGGGATCTCGTAGAACGTGGGGTGGCGGTAGGGCTTGTCCGCGGAGGGCTCGAAGAAGGGGTCCTTCTCGTCGGGCGAGGAGGCGGTGATCTCCGCGGAGGGCACGACCCAGATCGAGACGCCTTCGCTCCTGCGGGTGTACAGGTCGCGGGCGTTGCGCAGGGCCATCTCCGCGTCGGGTGCGTGGAGACTGCCCGCGTGGGTGTGGGACAGTCCGCGGCGGGAGCGCACGAACACCTCCCACAGCGGCCAACTGTCGCTCGTCATGCCTGTGCCTCCCCGTGCTTGCCGGTGTGCTTGTCCGCGTAGGCCGCGGCTGCTTCTCTGACCCAGGCGCCGTCCTCGTGGGCCTGGCGCCGCTTGGTGAGCCGCTGCTCGTTGCAGGGGCCGTTGCCCTTGAGGACGTCCCAGAACTCGGTCCAGTCGATGGGGCCGAAGTCGTAGTGCCCGCGCTCCTCGTTCCACCGGAGGTCGGGGTCGGGGAGGGTGAGTCCGAGGGCCTCGGCCTGGGGCACGGCGATGTCGACGAAGCGCTGGCGGAGTTCGTCGTTGGTGTGGCGCTTGATCTTCCAGGCCATGGCCTGGGCGGTGTGGGTCGACTCGTCGTCGGGCGGGCCGAACATCATCAGGGAGGGCCACCACCAGCGGTCCACGGCGTCCTGGGCCATGGCGTGCTGGGCCTCGGTGCCGTTCGACAGGGCGAGGAGGGCCTCGTATCCCTGGCGCTGGTGGAAGGACTCCTCCTTGCAGACCCGGACCATCGCCCTGGCGTACGGGCCGTAGGAGCAGCGGCACAGGGGGACCTGGTTGGTGATCGCGGCGCCGTCCACGAGCCAGCCGATGGCGCCGACGTCGGCCCAGGTCAGCGTCGGGTAGTTGAAGATCGAGGAGTACTTCTGGCGGCCGGAGTGGAGCTTGTCGAGGAGCTCGTCGCGGCTGGTGCCGAGGGTCTCCGCGGCGCTGTACAGGTACAGGCCGTGGCCGGCCTCGTCCTGGACCTTGGCCATGAGGATCGCCTTGCGGCGCAACGAGGGCGCGCGGGTGATCCAGTTCGCCTCGGGCTGCATGCCGATGATCTCGGAGTGGGCGTGCTGCGCGATCTGTCGGACGAGCGAGGCGCGGTAGGCCTCGGGCATCCAGTCGCGCGGCTCGATCCGCTCGTCGGCGGCCACGGCGGCGTCGAACACGGCTTCGTAGGCGGCCTGTGTCGCCGCCGCGGCTCCGTCCGACACGCCGGGCGTGCCCGTGGTTCCTGTCGTCCCTGCCGTCACTGCCGTCATCGAATCCCCTACCGACCGATCGTTCGGTTGAATGACTTCAATGGTGAGTCGGCGGCCCGTATGGTGTCAACCCTGTGGATAACCGAGGTGGGCCGATCGGGATCGGGGCGGGATGGACGCAGACGTCGAAAGGGACATCGACGCGGACGTCGGGACGGGCGTCGGTACGGACGTGCGGGGCGTGCCGACCGGGCCCGCCGGCGGCGGGATCATGGCGCTCTCCCTGCCTTACCAGGTCGCCGCGGCCGTGGCGCTCGCCGTGGTCGGGGTCTTCGTCTGTGTCCACCTGGCGATGGTGTTCCTGCACGTCGCGCCGTCCAACACGCTCACCAAGCGGCACGGCCAGGCCGTCGACGACTGGATCTATCCCGAGTTCGAACAGAACTGGAAGCTCTTCGCCCCCAATCCGCTCCAGCAGAACGTCTCCGTCGAGGTCCGCGCCGAGGTCGTCGCCGGCGACGGCCGCCGCACCACCGGCTGGATCGACCTCACCGCGCAGGACGCCGAGGCGATCCGCCACAACCCGCTGCCCAGCCACACGCAGCAGAACGAACTCCGCCGGGCCGTGGACTTCTACCTGAACTCGCACTCCGACGACGACCGCCCCAACGGGACGCGCGGCCACCTCTCGGAGGAGTACATGCGCCGGATCGCGATGCTCCGGCTCGACGGCCTCCCCTCCCTCGACGGGGCCGACGTCCGCCGCGTCCAGCTGCGGGCGGTCACCCGGCCCGTGCCCGCGCCCCGGTGGAGCACCGAGAAGAACGACGTCACCCCCTCCTACCGCGACCTCCCCTGGTGGAAGGTGACCGTCGCGGACCTTCCGGACGGCGCCGCCCGGAGCCGCGCCGACGCCGCAGGTCCGAGCCGCGGGGAGGCGGGGCGATGAGCGCTTCCACCGCCACGCGCGCGCGTACGCGTGAACCCTTCGACCGGCGGATCGCCCGCGCCGTCCAGGCCGTCACCGGCCGCGCGCTCGGCCCGCACCAGACCGCGATCGTCCGGATCGGCTTCGCGCTGACCTGGCTCGTCTTCCTGCTGCGCGAGCTGCCGCACCGGCACGAGATGTACGGGCCCGACGGCCCGTGGTCCTGGGAGCTGGCGAGCCGGCTGATCGCCGACAACCGGGCCTTCAGCGTGCTGATGTGGTCGGACGGCCGGGTGTGGTTCGAGCTCGTCTACGGGCTCGCCGTGCTCTCCGCCGCCCTGCTCCTCGTCGGCTGGCACACACGGGCCGTGTCGGTGGTCTTCATGGTCGGGGTCCTGTCGCTGCAGAACCGCTCCGTCTTCCTCGGCGACGGCGGCGACAACGTCCTCCACCTCGCCGCGCTCTACCTCGTCCTGACCCGCTGCGGCCAGGTGTGG
The DNA here is from genome assembly GCF_043080005.1 of Streptomyces sp. NPDC015130. Lineage (NCBI taxonomy): Bacteria > Bacillati > Actinomycetota > Actinomycetes > Kitasatosporales > Streptomycetaceae > Streptomyces > Streptomyces sp. NPDC015130. Next base: position 294,175 of record NZ_JBIBVC010000001.1, read on the forward strand.
TCCCTCGACGCCAGGAGGGCCGCCCGGGAAGCCGCGCGGGACGCCGCCCGCGAGGCCGCGCGCAGGGCTGCCCTTGAGGCCGGCAAGACCGATGGGGGCAGCGGGGCGGTCGGGGCGGACGGGGACGGGCGTCGGGACGTCGTCGGCCCGCTGCTGTGGATCGTGCTCGGCGGTTTCCTGCTCGCCACCACCTGGTTCAGCGACGTCACCGGCGAGTGGTGGCTGCCGGTGCTGCTGTGGGTGCTGTGGCTCGGGCACGGGCTGTGGTGGCTGGCCTGCCGGCTCGCCCCCGGGGAGCCGCGCACCCTGCTCGACGTCCTCGCCAACCTCGCGCACAACGCCGCACTCTTCGTGATCATGGTCGAGGTCTGTCTGATCTACGCCACGGCCGGCTGGTACAAGATCCAGGGCTCGCGCTGGCAGGACGGCACGGCGCTGTACTACCCGCTCCACCTGGACTACTTCTCGCCCTGGCCGCTGCTCTCCGAGCTGCTGGGCTCCAGCGGGATCATGGTGCTGCTGCTGACCTACGGCACGGTGATCGTGCAGATCGCCTTCCCGTTCACGCTCTTCCACCGCAAGGTCAAGAACGTCCTGCTGGTCGCGATGATGCTGGAGCACGCCGGGATCGCCGTGCTCCTCGGGCTGCCGGTCTTCTCGCTCGCGATGATCTCCGCCGACGCGGTGTTCCTGTCGACGGCCTTCCTGGTGGCCCTCGGCGCCCGGTCGGCGCGGGGCCGGGACCGGCTGCTGGGGCGGAGGTCCGCCGGGCCGCTGCCCGAGCAGCGCCGTACGGGTGAGGAGCACGGTCCCCGTACCCTCGTCGGGTGAGCACCACCGAAGAGAAGCCCCGAGCCGAGGCGGCCGACCCGGCCGCGGCAGCCGAGGCCGCCGAGCCGGTCCAGTACGACGAGGGGTTCGGCCCCGAGATCGGCGTCGGGCCGCACCCGGAGCCGTGGCCGGAGGACGCGCGGTACGACCCCGAGCTGCTCGCCGACGGCGACCGGCGCAACGTCGTGGACCGCTACCGGTACTGGACGCGAGAGGCGGTCGTCGCCGACCTCGACACCCGGCGCCACGACTTCCACGTGGCGGTGGAGAACTGGGGCCACGACTTCAACATCGGCTCGGTCGTGCGGACCGCCAACGCCTTCCTCGCGAAGGAGATCCACATCGTGGGCCGACGGCGCTGGAACCGGCGGGGCGCCATGGTCACCGACCGCTACCAGCACGTCCGCCACCACCCGGACACCGAGTCGCTGACCGCGTGGGCGGCGGCCGAGGGCCTGCCGATCATCGGGATCGACAACCTGCCGGGAGCGGTCCCGCTGGAGCGGACCGTGCTGCCGCGCCGCTGTGTGCTGCTCTTCGGCCAGGAAGGCCCGGGGCTCACGGACGAGGCCCGCGCGCGCGTGGAGATGGTCTGCTCGATCGCCCAGTTCGGCTCGACCCGGTCGATCAACGCCGGCGCCGCCGCCGCGATCGCCATGCACGCGTGGGTGCAGCGGTACGCGGAGATCGAGACGCCCTGACAGCGGTGCGGGGCCCCGAAGGGCCCCGCACCGGTCGAGGTCAGGCCTGGCGGCGGACCTCCACCACCCGGAAGCGGTTCGAGACGAAGGCGCCGTCGCACAGCGCCGCGTTCGCCGCGGGGTTTCCGCCGGAGCCGTGGAAGTCGGAGAACGCCGCCGTCTGGTTGACGTACACCCCGCCCGTGAGGTTCAGGGAGAGCTGCGCGGACTCCTCCAGGCAGACCTCCTCGACCGCGCGCTCGGTCTCCGCCGCGGTCGTGTACGCGCCGACCGTCATGGCGCCCTTCTCGCGGACCGTGCGCCGCAGCAGCTCCAGGGCGTCGGCGGTGGAGTCCACCGAGACGGCGAAGGAGACCGGGCCGAAGCACTCGGAGAAGTACGCGGCCTGCGCGTCGGGCTTGGTGCCGTCCAGCTTCACGATCACCGGCGTGCGGACCACGGCGTCCGGGAAGTCGGGGTTGACGACCTCACGGGAGGCGAGCGCCACCTCGCCGAGGCCGGCGGCGGCCTCAAGGCGCGCCTTCACGTCAGGGTTGACCAGTGCGCCGAGCAGGCCGTTCGCCCGGGCGTCGTCGCCGAGCAGGCCGCCCACCGACGCCGCCAGGTCGGCGACGACCTCGTCGTACGACTTGGGGCCCTGGTCGGTGGTGATGCCGTCGCGGGGGATCAGCAGGTTCTGCGGGGTCGTGCACATCTGGCCGCTGTACAGCGACAGCGAGAAGGCCAGGTTGGCCAGCATGCCCTTGTAGTTGTCCGTGGAGTCGACCACGACCGTGTTGACGCCGGCCTTCTCGGTGTAGACCTGGGCCTGGCGGGCGTTCTCCTCCAGCCAGTCGCCGAACTCGGTCGAGCCCGTGTAGTCGATGATCCGGACCTCGGGGCGCACCGCCAGCGTCTTGGCGATGCCCTCGCCGGGACGCTCGACGGCGAGCGCGACCAGGTTGGGGTCGAAGCCGTTCTCCGCGAGGACCTCGCGGGCGACGCTCACCGTGAGCGCGAGCGGCAGGACGGCGCGCGGGTGCGGCTTGACCAGGACCGGGTTTCCGGTGGCGAGCGAGGCGAACAGGCCCGGGTAGCCGTTCCACGTGGGGAAGGTGTTGCAGCCGATCACCAGGGCGATGCCGCGGCCGACCGGGGTGAACTCCTTGGACAGCTCCAGCGGGTCGCGCTTGCCCTGGGGCTTGGACCAGCCGGCCCGGCCCGCGGGGGTACGGGTCTGCTCCTCGTACGCGTACGCCACGGCCTCCAGGCCGCGGTCCTGGGCGTGCGGGCCGCCGGCCTGGAACGCCATCATGAACGCCTGTCCGCTGGTGTGCATGACGGCGTGGGCGAACTCGTGGGTGCGGGCCGAGATCCGGGACAGGATCTCCAGGCAGACGAGGGCGCGGGTCTCCGCCCCGGCGTCGCGCCACGCGGGCGTGCCCGCGCGCATCGCCGGCAGCAGGACGTCGATGTCGGCGTGCGGGTACTCGATGCCGAGCTCCGGGCCGAACGGCGAGACCTCGCCGCCGGTCCAGCCGTCCGTGCCGGGCTGGTCGAGCTCGAAGCGGGTGTTCAGCACGGCCTTGTGGGCGGCGAGGCCGGCCGCCGCGTCGAGCGAGCCGCCCTCCCCGTAGGCCTTCGGGTGCTCGGGGTACGGGGACCAGTAGGCGCGGGTGCGGATCGTGGCGAGTGCCTGGTCGAGCGTGGACCGGTGCTTCTCGGCGAGACGGTCCAGACGGTCGGTGGTCGGCAGAGCGGTGGCCATGGATGGACCAACTCCTCGTCGAGCTGGGCAGGGAGACGCGTACGGAGTTAGAGTAACCGAACGATCGGTCGGGACAAGGGGGTCCGTCGATCCTGTGGAAAACCCATCGGGGAGGATCACTCCTATGAGCGCCAACGTGACCGTCAGGGGGAGCGACGACGTGACCGCCAGTGAGCCGACCGCCCTCGCGCAGGACCGCACCGTCGCCGTCGTCGGCACCGGCACCATGGGCCAGGGCATCGCCCAGGTCGCGCTGGTCGCCGGCCATACCGTACGGCTCTACGACAACGCCCCCGGCCGGGCCGCCGAGGCCGTCTCCGCTCTCACCGCCCGCCTCGACCGGCTCGTGGAGAAGGGCCGCCTGGACGCCGCCGCCCGCGAGGCGGCCGTGGGCCGGCTGCACGCCTCGGAGGAGCTCGCGGAGCTCGCGGACGCGGCGCTCGTCGTCGAGGCGATCGTCGAGCACCTGCCCGTCAAGCAGCAGCTCTTCGCCGACCTGGAGAAGGTCGTCGGCGACGACACGGTCCTCGCCACGAACACGTCCTCCCTCTCCGTCACCGCGATCGCGGGAGGTCTGCGCCTGCCCGGCCGGTTCGTCGGGCTCCACTTCTTCAACCCGGCGCCGCTGCTCCCGCTCGTCGAGGTCGTCAGCGGCTTCGCCACCGACGCGGACGTCGCCACGCGCGCGTACGAGACGATGAAGGGCTGGGGCAAGACGCCGGTGCGCTGCGCGGACACGCCCGGCTTCATCGTGAACCGGGTCGCGCGCCCCTTCTACGCGGAGGCGCTGCGGGTCTACGAGGAGGGTGCGGCCGACCCCGCGACCATCGACGCCGCCCTGCGCGAGTGCGGCGGCTTCCGGATGGGCCCCTTCGAGCTCACGGACCTCATCGGCCAGGACGTGAACGAGGCCGTCACCCGCTCGGTCTGGGAGTCCTTCTACCAGGACCCGAAGTTCACGCCCTCGCTCGCGCAGCGGCGGCTCGTGGAGTCGGGCCGGCTCGGCCGGAAGTCGGGGCACGGCTGGTTCTCGTACGCGGAGGGGGCCGAGCGGCCCGAGCCGCACACGGCGCCGCCGGCGGCGGCGCCGAAGCGGATCGTCGTCCAGGGCGATCTGGGCCCCGCCGAGCCGCTGGTCGGCCTCTTCGAGGCGGCCGGGATCACGGTCCGGCGCCGCAAGCGGGGGTACGACCACATCGTGCTGCCGGGCGGCGGCTGGCTGATGCTCGCGGATGGCGAGAGCTCGTTCGAGTTCGTCCCCGAGGAGATCGTCTACTTCGACCTCGCCCTCGATTACGAGCGCGCGAGCCGGATCGTGCTCTCCACCGGCCGGCGGACGGCGCCCGAGACCCTCGCCGAGGCCGTGGGCCTCTTCCAGGCGCTCGGCAAGCAGGTCTCGGTGATCGGTGACGTGCCCGGCATGATCGTCGCCCGTACGGTCGCGATGCTGGCCGATCTGGCCGCCGACGCGGTCGACCGGGGCGTCGCCACCGCCGAGGACGTGGACACGGCGATGCGCCTCGGGGTCAACTACCCGGCCGGCCCCTTGGAGTGGGCGGAGAAGCTGGGGCCCCAGCGCGTGTGCGACCTGCTCCGGGCGCTGCACGAGCGCTACCCGACGGGCCGGTACGGGCCGAGCCGGGCCACCGCCCGCCGGTGCGCCGACGCCGACGAGGAGGACTCTCGATGACCACGGTGAAGCGCGACACGTACACCCCGGAGACGCTGCTCTCGGTCGCCGTGCGGGTCTTCAACGAGCGCGGCTACGACGGCACCTCCATGGAGCACCTGTCGAAGGCGGCGGGGATCTCCAAGTCCTCGATCTACCACCACGTTGCCGGCAAGGAGGAGCTGCTGCGGCGGGCGGTCAGCCGGGCGCTCGACGGGCTCTTCGCGGTGCTCGACGAGCCCGGGGCGCTGCGCGGCAGGGCCGTCGAGCGGGTCGAGTACGTCACCCGCCGCACCGTGGAGGTGCTGATCGCGGAGCTGCCGTACGTGACGCTGCTGCTGCGGGTGCGGGGCAACACCGCGACCGAGCGGTGGGCGATGGAGCGGCGGCGCGAGTTCGACCACCGGGTGGCCGAGCTGCTGAAGGCCGCGGCGGCGGAGGGCGACCTGCGGGCGGACGTGGACATACGCCTGGCCACCAGGCTCCTCTTCGGAATGATCAACTCGCTGGTGGAGTGGTACCGGCCGCACCCGGACGCGGTGGCGGAGCGGGAGCAGCTCGCCGAGACCGTCGTCCACCTGGCCTTCGACGGGCTGCGGACGGCTCGCTGAGCGTCCCCGGCGCCCGCTGAGGCGTCGGACGTCACGGACGGCCCCTTCGGGGGCCGTCCGGCTTTTCCGGCATCCGCGGCCGGGTCAGAGACGGTGGTCGGTGTTGAGGTCCGTCTCCTCGAAGACCAGCAGCGTGCGGGTGGAGAGCACCTCGGGGATCGACTGGAGCCGTGTGAGCACCAGCTCGCGCAGCGTCCGGTTGTCCGGGGTGTGCACGAGCAGCAGGACGTCGAAATCGCCGCTGACCAGCGCGATGTGCGTGGCGCCGGGCAGGGCCCTGAGCTGCTCGCGGACCGTACGCCAGGAGTTCTGGACGATCTTGAGCGTGATGTAGGCGGAGGCGCCGTGCCCGGCCCGCTCGTGGTTGACCCGGGCGCTGAAGCCGCGGATCACCCCGTCGTCGATGAGCCGGTTGATCCGCGCGTAGGCGTTGGCCCGGGAGACGTGCACACGCTCGGCCACGGACCGTACCGAGGCGCGGCCGTCCGTCTGGAGCAGTCTCAGGATGTCGCGGTCGATCGCGTCCAGCGGCCGCGGCGGCGGGGCGCCCGTCGGCGTGCCGATCGGGGCGCTCAGGGCCTCGTCGGGCACCTCGCCCTCGGCGCCGCCGAGCGGCCTGCCGAGGGCCTCGCCCGGTGCCTGGACCGCGGCGTCGGCCGGAGCCCCGCTCCGATCGACGGCCATTTGTTCATCCGCCATGTCCCCCCGCCTCTCTCCGGTGGACGACCTGCTCCTATCCCAGGCTGTGGAGAACCGTTTGTCCACAGGCTGGAGGTGCCTGTAGCCAAAATGCCTCCACGACCGAACAATCGGTAGGTGAGGCGCGCCACACTCGCGCCACCCGCCTTCGGGTCTTATGCCCGCTCCCACGAGGAGGTGGACTCGTTGCAACAGCGCAGTTCGACAGTCCAAGAGCCGCCCGGTGCCGTTCCCGCCTACCGGCCGACCCCGCCGCCGGCGTGGCAGCCGCGTACCGACCCCGCCCCGCTGCTGCCGGACGCCGAGCCGCTGCGCGTGCTCGGCACGGACGCCGTGGCCGACGCCGACCCCGCGCTGCTGCTCCGGCTGTACGCGGAGCTGATCCGCGGCCGCCGGTACAACACGCAGGCCACCGCCCTCACCAAGCAGGGCCGGCTCGCCGTCTACCCGTCCACCACCGGCCAGGAGGCGTGCGAGATCGCCGCCGCCCTGGCCCTGGAAGAGCGGGACTGGCTCTTCCCCTCGTATCGGGACACCCTGGCGGCGGTCGCCCGCGGCCTCGACCCCGTGCAGGCCCTGACGCTGCTGCGCGGCGACTGGCACACCGGCTACGACCCGCACGAGTACCGCATCGCGCCGCTGTGCACCCCGCTGGCCACCCAGCTCCCGCACGCGGTGGGTCTCGCCCACGCCGCCCGCCTCAAGGGCGACGACGTGGTCGCCCTGGCCATGGTCGGCGACGGCGGCACCAGTGAGGGCGACTTCCACGAGGCGCTGAACTTCGCGGCCGTGTGGAAGGCCCCCGTGGTCTTCTTCGTGCAGAACAACGGCTTCGCGATCTCCGTCCCGCTGGCCAAGCAGACCGCCGCCCCCTCCCTCGCCCACAAGGCCGTCGGATACGGCATGCCGGGCCGGCTCGTCGACGGGAACGACGCGGTCGCCGTCCACCAGGTGCTCACCGAGGCCGTGGCCCGCGCCCGACGCGGCGGCGGCCCCACCCTGGTCGAGGCCATCACCTACCGGATCGACGCCCACACCAACGCCGACGACGCCACCCGCTACCGCGCGCCCGGCGAGGTCGAGGCCTGGCGGGAGCACGACCCGATCCTGCTCCTCGAAAGGGAGCTGACGGAGCGCGGTCTGCTCGACGAGGACGGCAGGCGGGCGGCGGCCGAGGCCGCCGAGACCATGGCGGCCGAGCTGCGCGAGCGGATGAACGCCGATCCGGTCCTCGACCCGATGGACCTGTTCTCCCATGTGTACGCGGAGCAGACCGCACAGCTGCGCGAGCAGGCGGCGCAGCTGCGCGCCGAGCTCGACGCCGAGGGTGAGGCGTGATGACGACCGCGACGACCGGCCCCGCCGCCAAGGCCGCCGGTGCCGGGAAGGCCAAGCCCGCGACGATGGCGCAGGCCCTCCAGCGCGCCATGCGCGACGCGATGGCCGAGGACCCGACCGTCCATGTGATGGGTGAGGACGTCGGCACGCTCGGCGGTGTCTTCAGGGTCACCGACGGGCTCGCCAAGGAGTTCGGCGAGGACCGCTGCACCGACACGCCGCTCGCCGAGGCGGGCATTCTCGGCGCCGCCGTCGGCATGGCCATGTACGGCCTGCGGCCGGTCGTCGAGATGCAGTTCGACGCCTTCGCCTACCCGGCGTTCGAGCAGCTGATCTCCCACGTCGCGAAGATGCGGAACCGGACGCGCGGCGCGATGCCGATGCCGATCGTCATCCGTGTGCCGTACGGCGGCGGGATCGGTGGGGTCGAGCACCACAGCGACTCCTCCGAGGCCTACTACATGGCCACCCCGGGCCTGCACGTCGTGACCCCGGCGACGGTCGAGGACGCCTACGGGCTGCTGCGCGCGGCCATCGCCTCCGACGACCCGGTGGTCTTCCTGGAGCCCAAGCGGCTCTACTGGTCCAAGTCCGACTGGTCGCCCGAGGCGCCCGCGCCCGTCGAGCCGATCGGCAAGGCGGTCGTGCGGCGGCCGGGCACCGGCGCCACCCTGATCACCTACGGCCCGTCGCTCCCGGTCTGTCTGGAGGCCGCGGAGGCGGCGCAGGCCGAGGGCTGGGACCTGGAGGTCGTCGACCTGCGCTCGCTCGTGCCGTTCGACGAGGAGACCGTCTGCGCCTCCGTCCGTCGCACGGGCCGGGCGGTCGTGGTGCACGAGTCGGCCGGGTTCGCCGGTCCCGGCGCGGAGATCGTCGCGCGCGTGACCGAGCGCTGCTTCCACCACCTGGAGGCGCCGGTGCTGCGCGTGGCGGGCTTCGACATCCCGTACCCGCCGCCGATGCTGGAGCGCCACCACCTGCCCGGCGTGGACCGGGTCCTGGACGCGGTGGCGCGGCTGCAGTGGGAGGCGCAGAGCTGATGGCCCAGGTGCTCGAATTCAAGCTGCCCGACCTCGGTGAGGGGCTCACCGAGGCCGAGATCGTCCGCTGGCTCGTCGCCGTCGGAGACGTCGTCGCCATCGACCAGCCGGTCGTCGAGGTCGAGACGGCCAAGGCCATGGTCGAGGTGCCGTGTCCGTACGGTGGCGTCGTCACCGCCCGGTACGGCGAGGAGGGCACCGAACTGCCCGTCGGCGCACCGCTCCTGACGGTCGCCGTCGGCGGCACGGGGGCGCCGGAGGAGGTCACGGAGGCCGCTCCGGAAGCGGCTCCCAGGACGACCGCGGCGGACGCCGTCTCCTCGGAGTACTCGGGCAACGTGCTGGTCGGCTACGGCACGGCGGGGCCCGTCGCGCGACGGCGCCGGGTGCTGCGCGAGAACCCGGCCGTGGCCCAGGCGCCGGTGAAGGCCGACTCCCCGGCACAGGCCCCGGCCAGGGCCGCGGCTCCGGCTCCCGCCCCGGCCCCGGCCCGGGCTCCTGGGTCCGTCGCCGCCGGTGCTCGGGCGCCCTTCGCCGGGCACGACGGGCCGGTGCCGGTCATCTCGCCGCTCGTGCGGAAGCTGGCCCGCGACCGGGGGCTCGACCTGCGCGAGGTGCGTGGGTCCGGTCCCGAGGGACTGATCCTGCGTGCGGACGTGGAGCTGGCCCTCGCGGCCCTGGAGCGGTCCGTCGCCGCCCCGGCCGTGGTGGCTCCGCCCGTCGCCGCCCCGGCGGCGGCCGCTCCGGCCCTGGCGGGGGAGCGGATCCCGCTGCGCGGGCTCCGCGGCGCCGTGGCGGACAAGCTCTCCCGCAGCCGTACGGAGATCCCGGACGCGACCTGCTGGGTCGACGCCGACGCGACCGAGCTGATGGCGGCCCGGCGGGCGATGAACGAGGCGGGCGGGCCGAAGATCTCGCTGCTCGCGCTCCTCGCCCGGATCTGCGCCCACGGTCTGGCCCGGTTCCCCGAGCTCAACTCCACGGTGGACACCGCCGCCCGGGAGATCGTCCGGCTGCCGGCCGTGCACCTCGGTTTCGCCGCCCAGACCCCGCGCGGTCTGGTCGTCCCGGTGGTCAAGGACGCGGGGACGCGCACGGCCGAGTCGCTCACGGCGGAGTTCGCCCGGCTCACCGAGTCCGCCCGGCAGGGCGCGCTCACGCCGGCCGATCTGACGGGCGGCACGTTCACCCTGAACAACTACGGGGTGTTCGGGGTCGACGGCTCCACGCCGATCGTCAACCACCCCGAGGCCGCGATGCTCGGCGTAGGCCGGATCATCCCCAAGCCCTGGGTCCACCAGGGCGAACTGGCCGTCCGTCAGGTGGTGCAGCTCTCGCTCACCTTCGACCACCGCGTCTGCGACGGCGGCACGGCGGGCGGCTTCCTGAGGTATGTCGCGGACTGCGTCGAGCAGCCCGCGGTCCTGCTCCGCACCCTCTGACAGGGGCAGTCCACGCCCGGCCCGTCTCTCTTCTTGGGACGGGCCGGACGTGTGCGGTGCCCGGCGGCCCATACTGCTGGGGTGACCACCGCATACGACGCCGTCGTGCTCGCCGGGGGAGCCGCCCGGCGCCTCGGCGGTTCCGACAAGCCCGGGGTACGGGTAGGAGGCCGGACGCTCCTCGACAGGGTGCTCGCGGCCTGCCCCGACGCCGGCCGGACGGTGGTCGTCGGAGACCCCCGCCCGACCGTCCGCCCCGCCCGCTGGACCAGGGAGGATCCACCCGGCGGGGGACCCGTGCCCGCCGTCGCCGCAGGGATCCGCGAGACGGAGGCCGAGGTCGTCCTCGTCCTCGCCGCCGACCTGCCCTTCCTTGACCGCGACACCGTCCGGCGCCTCCTGGAGACGCTCGCCTCGGCACCCGACGCGGAGGCCGCCGTCCTCACCGACGCCGAGGGCCGGGACCAGCCGCTCGTCGCCGCGTACCGCACCGGCCCGCTGGCCCGCGAGCTGACCCGCCTCACGCACGAGGCCGGCGGTCTGGCCGGCCTGCCGCTGCGGCGCCTCACGCAGGGCCTCCGCCTCACCAGGGCCGCCGCCGGACCCCACGACTCCTTCGACTGCGACACCTGGGAGGACCTCGTCGCGGCCCGCGCCCGCGTCAGGGAGCATGGGACCGTGCTGGACGAATGGATCACCGCAGTCAAGGACGAACTGGGCATCGAGCTGGACGTCGACACCGGCGTGCTGCTCGACCTCGCCCGTGACGCCGCCCACGGGGTGGCCCGCCCCGCCGCGCCCCTGACCACCTTCCTGGTCGGCTACGCGGCGGCGAGCGCGGGAGCCGGGGGCGGCCCGGAGGCGGTCGCCGAAGCGGCCCGCAAGGCGGCGGAGCTCGCCAAGCGCTGGGCCGCCGAACAGGGTGAGGCCGAGGCTTGATGACCCTCCAGGAGTCCGCCCTCGTGACCCCCGACACCGCACCCCTCCCCCAGCCCGCCGAGGAGCCGCACCGCGCCACCGCCTGGCCCGCGGCCCGCACGACCGCGGCCGACGCGGGCGCCGCGGCCCGCGCCGCTCGGGCCGGCCGGGGCACGCGGGGGCCGCTGGACGTGCCGCTCGGCGCGGCGCTCGGCCGGGTCCTCGCGGGGCCGCTCCTGGCCCTCACCGACCTGCCCTCCTTCGACACCTCCGCCATGGACGGCTGGGCCGTCGCGGGGCCGGGCCCCTGGACGGTCCGCGAAGAGGACGCCGTCCTCGCGGGCCACGCCCCCGCCACCGCACTGGCCGACGGCGAGGCTGTACGCATCGCCACCGGAGCCCGCGTCCCGGCCGGGACGAGCGCCGTGGTCCGCAGCGAGCACTCCCGCACCGAGGACCCCCCGGCCGAGGACTCCCGCACCGAGGACCCCCCGGCCGAGGACTCCCGCACCGAGGACTCCCCGGCCGAGGACTCCCGCACCGAGGACTCCCCCGCCGAGCCGGACAGCGGGCCACCCGCTCCCGTCCTGCACGCCCTGCGCGAGGTGCGGACCCGGCAGGACATCCGACCCCGCGGGCAGGAGTGCCGCGCCGGGGACGAGCTGCTCCCCGCCGGCTCCGCCGTGACCCCCGCCGTCCTCGGGCTCGCCGCGGCCGCCGGCTACGACACGCTGCCCGTCCTCCCCCGCCCCCGGGTCGAGATCCTCGTCCTCGGTGACGAGCTGCTCACGGCCGGACTCCCCCACGAGGGGCTCATCCGTGACGCCCTCGGCCCGATGCTCGGACCCTGGCTGGAGACACTCGGCGCCGAGGTCCTCGCCACCCGCCGCATCGGCGACGACGCCGAGGAGCTGTACACGGCCGTCACCGGGTCCACCGCCGATCTGCTGATCACCACCGGCGGGACCGCCGCCGGACCCGTCGACCACCTGCACCGTGTGCTCGACGCGGCGGGCGCCACCCTCCTCGTCGACGGGGTGAAGGTCCGGCCCGGCCACCCCATGCTGCTCGCCCGGCTCGCCGGCGAGGACCCCCGCCATCTCGTCGGGCTCCCCGGCAACCCCCTCGCGGCGGTCTCCGGGCTCCTCACCCTGGCCGAGCCGCTGCTCGCCGCCCTCGCGGGGAGCGCCGGGGGGCCGCACCGCGGCCCCGGAGTCCCCGTGCGGGACGAGGTGCAGGGGCATCCCCACGACACCCGGCTCGTCCCGGTCGTCCGCCGCGCCGACCGGGCCGTTCCGCTGCACTACAACGGACCGGCCATGCTCCGTGGCATCGCCGCCGCCGACGGCCTGGCCGTCGTACCGCCCGGCGGTGCCCGACCGGGCCAGGCACTGGAGATCCTCGGCCTTCCCTGGCCGACGGCGACGGGGGACGCCCCGGCCCAAGGAGTGTGTTTCACGTGAAACTTCCCAGCCGTGACGTGATGGCCCGCCAGGCGGAGGAGCGGATCTCGGGTCCCCAGATCCGGCTGCCCCGCCGGGTCGTCGAAAAGCCGCTGCGCCAGGTCGGCAAGCGGCTGCTCATGGCGCTCGGCGTGCTGATCCTGACGGTGGTCATCGTCTACGTCGACCGCGCGGGCTACCACGACAACGCCAACGAGACGCTCGACCTCCTCGACTGCGTCTACTACGCGACCGTGACGCTCTCCACCACCGGATACGGCGACATCGTCCCGTACAGCGACACGGCGCGGCTCGCCAACATCCTGCTGGTCACGCCCCTGCGCGTGCTGTTCCTGATCATCCTGGTCGGTACCACTCTCGAGGTCCTCACGGAGAGGACGCGGGAGGAGTTCCGACTGAATCGCTGGAGGTCCACCTTGCGCGACCACACCGTCATCGTCGGCTTCGGCACCAAGGGCCGGTCCGCGATCCAGACCCTCTGCGCGACCGGTCTCCGCAAGGACCAGATCGTCATCGTCGACCCGTCCAACAAGGTGATCGAGACGGCGAACGCGGACGGCTTCGTCGGTGTCGTCGGCGACGCAACCCGCAGCGACGTGCTGCTGCGGGCCGAGGTGCAGCGCGCCCGCCAGATCGTCATCGCCACCCAGCGCGACGACACGGCCGTCCTGGTCACCCTGACCGCCCGCCAGCTCAACCGGGGCGCGAAGATCGTCGCCGCGGTCCGCGAGGAGGAGAACGCGCCCCTGCTGCGCCAGTCCGGCGCGGACGCGGTCATCACCAGCGCCTCCGCCGCCGGCCGGCTGCTCGGCCTCTCGGTGCTGAGCCCCAGCGCCGGCACGGTCATGGAGGACCTGATCCAGCAGGGCTCCGGCCTCGACCTCGTCGAGCGCCCGGTGACCAAGGCCGAGGCGGGCAAGAGCGTGCGGGAGACCGAGGACCTGGTGGTGAGCGTGCTCCGCGGCCACCGGCTGCTCAGCTACGACGACAAGGCCGCCAGCCCACTCCAGCCCACCGACCGGGTGATCACCATCGTGCGCGCCGCGCCGGTGACCCCGCTCACCACTCCGCCGCAGGACTGAACTCGGAACGGCCGGGCAAGGCCGTCCCGGGCAGGGGCCACGCCACGCCGATTGGACCGCGTCGGGCGTGGCACCCCGGAGTAGCCTCGCGGCCATGCATGCGATCACGATTCCGGAACCCGGCGGTCCCGAGGCCCTCGTCTGGGCCGAGGTGCCCGATCCCGTGCCCGGCGAGGGCGAGGTCCTCGTCGAGGTGGTGGCGAGCGCCGTCAACCGCGCCGACCTGCTCCAGCGGCAGGGCTTCTACGACCCGCCGCCGGGCAGCTCCCCGTACCCCGGCCTGGAGTGTTCGGGGCGGATCACCGCGCTCGGGCCCGGGGTGTCCGGCTGGGCCGTAGGCGACGAGGTCTGCGCGCTGCTCGTCGGCGGCGGTTACGCCGAGAAGGTCGTCGTCCCCGTCGGCCAGCTCCTGCCCGTGCCGGAGGGCGTCGACCTGGCCACGGCCGCCGCGCTCCCCGAGGTCGCCTGCACGGTCTGGTCCAACATCTTCATGATCGCCCACCTGCGCCCCGGTGAGACGGTGCTCGTGCACGGCGGGGCGAGCGGGATCGGCACCATGGCGATCCAGCTCGGAAAGGCGGTCGGCGCACGGGTCGTGGTGACGGCCGGGAGCCCCGCGAAGCTGGCCCGCTGCGCGGAACTGGGCGCGGACGTCCTCATCGACTACCGCGAACAGGACTTCGTCGAGGAGCTGCACAAGGCGACGGACGGGGCCGGTGCGGACGTCATCCTGGACATCGTCGGCGCCAAGTACCTGGAGCGGAACGTGAAGGCCCTGGCCGTCAGCGGCCGGCTGGTGATCATCGGGCTCCAGGGCGGGGTGAAGGGCGAGATCAACCTGGGGGCGCTGCTCGCCAAGCGTGCGGCGGTCATGGCGACCACGCTGCGTTCCCGCCCGCCGCAGGAGAAGGCGGCGATCGTCGCCGCCGTCCGCGAGCACGTCTGGCCGCTGATCGGCGCGGGCACGGTCCGGCCGGTCGTCGACCGCACGGTGCCGATGCCGGAGGCCGCGGAGGCGCACCGGGTGCTGGAGTCCGGCGACCACGTCGGCAAGGTCCTGCTGCTCGCACCCCGCGGCTGACCGGCGTATCGGCGCAAGAGAAAAGGGCCCGGCACACCAGGTGCGCCGGGCCCTTCGCCGTCCTTACAGGTACGGCCCCGAGCGGACCGCGTGGCCGTGGCCGCGGTCGTCGTCGTCATCGTCGTGCGAGGAGCCCGGCGGCAGCGCCCGGCGCATCTGCTCCAACTGGGCGCGGGCCGCCATCTGCTGGGCGAACAGCGCCGTCTGGATGCCGTGGAAGAGGCCTTCCAGCCACCCCACCAACTGGGCCTGCGCGATGCGCAGTTCCGCCTCGGAGGGGATCGCCTCGTCCGTGAACGGCAGGGAGAGCCGCTCCAGTTCCTCGACCAGCTCGGGCGCGAGCCCGTCTTCCAGCTCCTTCACGGAGCTTGCGTGGATGTCCTTCAGCCTGACGCGGCTCGCCTCGTCGAGAGGAGCCGCCCGTACTTCCTCCAGGAGCTGCTTGATCATGCTGCCGATCCGCATGACCTTCGCAGGCTGCTCGACCATTTCCGTCACCGGGACCTCGCGGGATTCGTCGTCACCCTGAGCGCCGCCGAGCGCCGTCCCGTCCTGTCCCACGATGAGGACCTGGGGGCTCTCCTGCGACCTGTCATTCCTCGGCATCTCCATGCCGCCATTCTCTCGCACACATGCCTCACCACACGGTGTGCCCCTGTACGAGGGTGATCCACCCTCGTACAGGGGCACAGGAAGGCAACGAACCCGCGGGGATCTGTCAGGTCGCCGCGCGCCGGGCCACTGCGCCGCGCGAACGGGTCACCAGGGCGGCGAGGAGCGCGGCGCCGAGCGGTACGGCGACGAGGAGTCCGCCGAGCGTCTCCCAGGGGATGACGATCGGCACGTACGGCGGGCCCGACCCGCCGTTGTCCCAGCCCTGCTGGATCGCCTGCTCGTAGAAGGCGAGCGCCTCGCGCTCCTCGGTGAGCCGGAGGCCCACCGCGGGCAGGACGCCGGCCGCGGATCCGAGGATCACGCCCATCGCGGCGACGACTCCGCACTGGAAGCCGCTGAGCGTACGGCGGACCCGGGGCGGGGCGCCGACGGCTGCGAGCGTCTTCAGGTCGGCCTCGGCGTCGGCCTGCGCGAGGCCGGTGGCGATACCGGCGGCGCCGATGGTGACGAGACCCGCGAAGACGGCCAGCGAGATCAGGAAGAGGCTGTCCTCGTTGACGAAGCCCTCCTCCACGTGCAGGTCGACACTGCTGCCGAGCTTGGCGAGTTCACCGTCGAGCTTCTGGCGCTGCTCGGTGTCCGGCATCCGCTCGGTGCTGAAGTACGCGCCCGCCGGCACGGTGGCGAGGCCGGCGGCCTTCGCGGTGGCCGGGGTCATCAACAGCTTGACGCCGTAGGACTTCTGATCCTTGGGCACCAGGTAGGCGGGCACGGAGCTGACCTTCCCCGGCGTGGGCAGGCCCTTCTCGGAGGCCTTGTCGGCGGCGGCGATGTCGGTGACCTGCTTGATGCCGACGGCGCCGCTCTTGTCGATCTCGGCCCGGGAGAAGGTGACGATCTTGCCTTCGGCGAGGGCCTTCGCGGCTCCCGGGTCGGTGACGCCGAGGACCTTGAGGACCTTCTCGTCACCGACGAGGAGACCGCTGTCGACGGAGATCCAGCCGCCCCCGGAGCTCTGGTCGCACCGCCAGTCCTCGGTGATCATCTTCCGGCGCTGGTCGGGCGTGAACCGCTCGCTGGGGTCGCCGCTGCCGGCCGGAACCGTGGCGTACAGCGGACATTCGTTCGCCGGAGGGAGCACGACCTCGTAGCGACCGCAGCCCTTGCCGCCGCCCCAGGGGGGACAGCCAGGCTTGCCGACCGAGACACGCTCGACATCGGCGCGGAC
Organism: Streptomyces sp. NPDC015130; assembly: GCF_043080005.1. Classification (NCBI taxonomy): domain Bacteria; kingdom Bacillati; phylum Actinomycetota; class Actinomycetes; order Kitasatosporales; family Streptomycetaceae; genus Streptomyces; species Streptomyces sp. NPDC015130. The sequence goes on from NZ_JBIBVC010000001.1 coordinate 310,640, forward strand.
GTCGACGGGCAGGATGCGCTCGACGGCCTCGCGGACGGCGGGGACGTCCCGGCCGCCTTCCTCCAGGACGAAGGCGGAGACCGCACCGTTCGGCAGCCGGGCCTCGTACGCGGCCCTCTGCTGAGCCTCGCTGCTGGCCATGAAGGTGGAGACGGCGACCGTGCCCGCGACGGCGGCGAGGACGGCGGCGACGGCAGGTGCCGTACGTCCCCGGTTCCGGACGGCGTCCCGCAGCGCGAGCCGCGGCGAGAGCGGCAGCCAGCGGCCGGTCCGGCCGAAGAGCCCCACCAGGGCCGGGGTCATGGCGACGACACCGAGCTCGGCGATGGCGGAACCGCCCGCGACGATGATGAACGACTCGGACGCGAGCGACCCGAAGAGCGCGATGGCGGCGCCGACGAGGATGGCCGCGAGGCCGATCAGGGGTAGGACGCGACTGCTGCGACGGACTCCGCGCCGGCCCGTGAGCGAGGCGAGGACGGTCTGCCGGGACGCGGTGATCGCCGGGACGATGGCGGAGAGGAGACCGGTCAGGACCGCGAGCAGCGCGATGCCGAGCAGTTCGAGCGGCCGGACGTCGAAGGCGCCGAACCGCTGGTTCATGGTGTCCTCGAGGACCGGCTGCAGCGCCAGCGTGAGGACCACGGCGAGGACGGTGCCGACGACCGCCGCGGCGACACCGATGACGAGACCGCCGCTCAGCACGATGGCCCGGATGTGGCTGCGGGCACCGCCGTTGGCCCCGACCAGACCGAGCTGGCGGCGCGAGCGGCGGGCGCCGACCGCGAACGCGGGTCCGGCGAGGAGGCAGATCTCCAGCATCGCCAGACCGACGACGGTTCCGACCGCAGCGAGCGCGGCGGCGTCGGCCGCCGGACTGGAGTCGTACGAGCCCCAGTTCTCCTTGGCGTACAGCGGCACCTCGGACTTGGCGGGCGGGTCCAGCATGACGGCACGCGAGGTGACGACCACGCCCTTGGCGTTGATCTGCTGGACCGTGTTCCACGTGAAACCACCGGACTTCTTCACCAGATACGCGGTGGTGGTGCCGGGAGCGGACAGACCGGACTTCTCGACGGCCTTCGCATAGTCGGCGAGGAAGGCGCCCGGCAGTGCGTTGACCTGGTCGACGCCGAGCGCGTCGGGAAGTTCGTAGGAGCCGACGATTCGATACGTACGTTCGAAGTTGCGGGCGGAAAGGGTCGAGCCGACCGACAGACCGCTGGACTCCAGGAAGTGCGAGGTCGCCATGACCTCGTCCGACTTCTCCGGGAAACGCCCCGAAAGGAGCGTCATGATCCCGCGGCTGATCGGGTCGGAGGCCTTCAGCTCACGCACCTCGGTGGAGAGCAGACCGTGGGCCGTGGTCAGTTTGGCGGGCCCGGAGCGGTCGGTGAGGACCGTGGAGCCCGCCGGGATCGCCTTGGTGACGTCGGTGGGCCCGTTCGGCCACGCCTGGTCCTTGTAGTCCTTGGCCGGGGTGTGCATCTCGCCCGGCGGATCCTGGAGGATCGGTACGCCCTCGACCTCGGCGTCCCGGAATATCGCGTCGGCCGTGCCCATCGACCTCTCCGCCTTCTCCGCGGCGGACAGTTCGGAGCTGCGGTAGGTCAGATCGAGGGCGCTGACGCCCAGGATGGGCAGGGCGATCATCGCGAGGACGAGGGCGCTGCGGCCCTTGGAGCGCCAGGCGTCGCGGCGGGCGATGCGGATCGCGGCCCGCCAGGAGTGGAACCAGGTCTTCACGCCTCAGCCACCTGGCCCGAGAGGAGGGAGTCCGCCTCGCTGCGCACGGTCTGGTCGACGATCGCGCCGTCCCGCAGGAACACGACGCGGTCGGCCCAGGCGGCGAACCGCGGCTCGTGGGTCACCAGGACGCCGGCGGCGCCCGCGTCGCAGCGGGACCGGAGCAGGGCGAGCACGGACTCGCCGGTCTCGGAGTCGAGGGCGCCGGTCGGCTCGTCGGCGAGGACGAGACGGCGCTCGCCGACGAGGGCGCGCGCGATGGCCACACGCTGCTGCTGGCCGCCGGACATCTCGTCCGGGAAGCGGTCGGCGAGGTGGCCGAGCCCCATCTCCTCCAGGGCGGCCAGGGCCTCGACGCGGGCCTTGCGGGCGGAGGTGCCGTCGAGCTCGCGGGGCAGGGCGACGTTCTCGGCGGCGGTGAGCGCCGGGATCAGGTTGTAGTCCTGGAAGACGTACCCGATGCTGCGGCGGCGCAGGGCGGCGAGCTCCTTGACGCTCGCGGTGGTGATGTCGGTGTTCTCGACGATCACCTGTCCCGAGGTCGGGGTGTCCAGGCCGCCCGCGATGGTGAGGAGCGTGGACTTGCCGGAGCCGGACGGGCCCATGACGGCGACGAGTTCGCCGGGGTACACGGCGAGGTCGATCCCCCGCAGTGCGTGCACCTCGGTGGCGCCCGAGCCGTGGACGCGGGTCAGGTTCTGGAGCTGCAGCACGGGCTGCTGTGTGGACATGGAGGGGTCCCCCTTGGGCGTACACGGCGGTCGGCCGGTACGGATCGAGCGGTGGAAGTAGGTGGTGCGGAAGTGGTACGGGCGGGGCGCGCGAGCGTGCGGTCAGCGCGGCCCGGGCGTACCGGAGGTCAGGTCGGTCGGCTCCGCCGGTGCCGGTGCCGGTGCCGGTGCCGGTGCGGGTACGGGCGTCGGGGAGTCCGTCGGCGGGGCGAGCGCGGAGAGGCGGATCAGCCGGGACTCGCAGTGGTCGAGCCAGCGCGCCTCGGCCTCGGTCTGGAAGATCAGCTGCTCCAGGACGAGCAGCCAGGCCACGTCGTCCCGTTCCCGCGCGCCTCCGCTCTCGACGGCGACGAGCGCCTGGGCCTTGAGCCGGGTGTAGTCCTGCATCGCCTTCACGGTGTGCCGGCGCTGGGACTGGATGACGTCGCGGATGTCGACGCAGGGCGCGCCCACCGCCATGGCGAGCTTGATGGCCAGCTCGTCACGGGCGGGGCTGGTGCGGTCCACCGGCTTCTCGAACCAGGTCCTGAGCTCGGTGAGGCCCGCCTCGGTGATCGCGTAGAGCTCGTGCCCCGCCTCGTCCCGGCCCCCCTGCGCGACCATGCCGTCGCGTTCGAGGCGGCTCAGGGTCGTGTAGACCTGGCCGACGTTCAGCGGCCAGGTGGAGCCGGTGCGGGACTCGAACTCCGTACGGAGCTGGGAGCCGTACCGAGGACCGCGTTCGAGGAGGGCGAGGAGCCCGTGGCGGATCGACATACTCAGTATGTATACCGGGTATGCCGAGGCCCACAACCGACCTGAGACGGAAGGGGAAGGTCCGTCTCAAGGGGGACGGAGACGGGTGCCGCGGCTCAGCGGCGGCGCATCCGCAGCCCCAGGAAACCGATCCCGAGCCCCATCAGGGCCAGCCCCACGCCCAGGGTGAGGACGGGAATCCGCTGGTCGACGAGGGCGGGCGCGGCCTCCGACGCCATGTGGGGAACGGCGGCGGGCCGTGTCGCGGGCGCCATCTCGGTGACGACCTCGTCCTCCTCGCGTACCGCCGCGTTCTCCTCGGGGACGTCTTCCGCGTCCTCGTACGGGTCGGAGTCTGTTGCCGTGTTGGTACGTGACGGGTCCGGGGACGGGGTGGTGGCGTTCGGCTCGGCGGTGGCGGTCTCGGTGCGGCCGGGCCGCGGGCGGCCTTCTCCGGCGGGCCGGCCGGCCAGGGAGGCGGAGCCGCTCGGGGCGGGCGCGTCGGTGGGCGTGGCGCTCGGGGCGGCGGGAGCGGACGAGGCGGTGCCGGTCGGCGCGGGGGCCGGCGGGGCGGGGGTCCCGGTGGTGCCGGGGGCGCCGGTGCGCCCGGGCGTCGTGGCGGACGCGGACGCGGACGCGGTCCCGGTGCCGGACACGGACCCGGTGCCGGAGGTGGGGGAGGACGGTGTCGTCGACGGCCCTGACGGTGTCGTGGTGGAGGGGGCCGGTCCTGTGGTGGACGGCGCGGAGGTCCCGGTCGGGGTGGCCGGCGGGGTCGTCCCCGGGGGTGTGGACGGCGCGGCCGCCCGCGTGCCGACGGGGGCCTCCGCGGCGAGCGCGAGGGGCGCGGCACCCAGGGCGAACGCGCAGGCGAACGTGCAGGTGAGCGCGGGTCCGAGGGCCCGCGCCCGGGTGCTGCGGAGTGCTGGAGTCACCGGGTGACCCCCCTCCCGTACCGAGCCGCCGAGGTGTCGACTCAGCGTCACATGTCGGGACAATTCCGGCATCCGGGAGGGGGTGACGGGTGTAAGGGGACGACAGCCCCCACCCGTTTCGGTGCTGCTCGGACGGGTGGTTCCGCCCGCCTCCGTACTCCTCGGACGGGTGCTGCCGCGCGTTTCGGTGCTGCTCGGACGGGGGCCTCCGCCCGCCTCCGCACTCCTTGGAGGGAAGCCCCTGTCCGCCGTCGGCACTACTGCGGCGGGTTGCCGGTCGAGACGCTGAGGGTGAACTCGGCGTCCTCGTCCGTGATGTCCTCGCCCGCCGGCGGGTACTGCTCCAGGACGGTGCCCTCGCCGTAGGTCGCCTCGTCGATCGGACGCTGCGTCTTGATCTTCCAGCCGGCCGCCTGCACGCAGTCCTTCACCGACTGGATGTTCTTGTACGTGAAGTTCGGGACCTCGAACTTCGCGGGGTCGTCGCTCGACTCCGAAGGCTGCGTGCACTTCTTCATGTCGATGGTCTTGGTCAGGTCGGGACCCTTGTGGCCGGGGGTCGTCGTCTGGGACTGCTCCGTGGTGGTGCCGCCGGTGCCGCCCGCCTCCGGGTCCGTGTCGTCGTTCTGGTTGAGCACGACGACCAGGCCGCCGATCGCGAGCAGCGCGGCGACGACGGCGCCCACGAGCACCGGGGTGTTCCGCTTGGAGCCGCCGCCCGGCGCCACGGGCGCGGGCGTGTGCATGGCCATGGGGGCCGGCGTGTGCATCGGGCCCGGGGCGTACGGCGCCGGGGCGGGGGTCTGGTAGACCGGCGCGGGCGTCGGCGCCTGCTGCGGGTAGCCGTAGGCCGGGCCGGGCGCGGGCGTCACGGGGCCGTAGGGGCCGGGCTGCGGCGTCGGCGGCAGGTACGGCTGCTGCACGCCGTGCGGGCCGGTCTGCGGGGCCGGCGGCGGGGTCTGGCCGATCGGCGGGAAGACCGCCGAGCCGACGCCCGCGCCGCTGCTCACGGGACCGCCCTGGACGATCACCGGGGCGCCGGTCTGGCCCGCCGAGAGCACCCGGAGGCACTCGTCCTGCATGGCGGCCGCGCTCGGGAAGCGCTCGTTCGGGTTCTTCTTCAGGGCGCGGGCGACGAGCGCGTCCATCGCCGGTGTGACGGAGCGGTTGATGGAGGACGGGGCGACCGGCTCCTCCTGGACGTGCGCGTAGGCGATGGCCAGCGGCGAGTCGGCGTCGAAGGGGAGACGGCCCGTCAGCAGCTGGAAGAGCATGATGCCGACCGAGTAGAGGTCGGAGCGGGCGTCCACCGCGCGGCCGAGGGCCTGCTCGGGGGAGAGGTACTGGGGGGTGCCGACGACCATGCCGGTCTGCGTCATCGAGGTGACCCCGGACTGCATGGCGCGGGCGATGCCGAAGTCCATGACCTTGACCAGGCCGCGCTTGGTCGTCATCACGTTGCCCGGCTTGATGTCCCGGTGGACCAGGCCCATCTCGTGGCTGACCTCCAGGGCGGCCAGCACGTCGGCCGTGACCTTGAGCGCCTTGTCGGCGGGCATCGCACCGTACTGCTGGATGTCCGCGGCGAGGACCGAGCCGAGCGGCTGCCCCTCCACGTACTCCATGACGATGTACGGCATGACGGCGCCGTCGAGGGTGTCCTCGCCGGTGTCGAAGACCGAGACGATGTTGGTGTGCGAGAGCTTCGCGACGGCCTGCGCCTCGCGCCGGAACCGCTCGCGGAACGACTGCTCGCGACCGAGCTCCGTGTGCAGTGTCTTGATCGCGACCTGTCGGTCGAGGGCGCTGTCGTAGGCCAGGTACACCGACGCCATGCCGCCCTCGCCGAGGAGGTCGCGCAGCTGGTACCGGCCGCCCGCGACCGAACCGCCCGCATAGCGGCCCTGTGCGCCGTCCTGGCTCATCTGTTGCTTCCCCCTACGCGCGCGCGGCGGCGTCGAATTCCGGAATTTCCTGGCCAAGTCTGCCCCAGGGCACCGACACGTCAAGCCGCGTGCCCGTTCCGTGACCCTCCGCACAGAACGCGTCGCCGAAGCGTTCCCGAAGTGTCCGGGGAAACCCGTCGAATTTGCACAGGTGTACGTGGACGGGGTTGGATGGCCGGTCAATCGCGGACCGTGATGTCGTACGGAGCCTGTAGCGTGACGACTGGACACGGCACGACAGACGACGGCGAGGACTGATGGCACCCGAATCCGGATCAGGTGGCGGTGTGCCGGACGCGGCAGCGGAGTCGTGGGGAGTCGGCGGTGTCGTCGGCGACGGCCGCTACCGGCTGACGCACCGTCTGGGCCGCGGCGGCATGGCCGAGGTGTTCGCCGCCGAGGACGTGCGCCTCGGGCGCACCGTCGCGGTGAAGCTCCTCCGCGCGGATCTCGCCGAGGACCCGGTCTCCAAGGCGCGCTTCACCCGCGAGGCGCAGTCGGTCGCGGGGCTCAACCACCATGCGATCGTCGCCGTGTACGACTCCGGCGAGGACCTCGTCGGCGGTCGGCCCGTGCCGTACATCGTGATGGAGCTGGTCGAGGGCCGCACCATCCGCGACCTGCTGATCAGCGCCGACGCACCGGGGCCCGAGCAGGCGCTCATCATCGTCTCCGGCGTCCTGGAGGCGCTGGCCTATTCGCACCAGCACGGCATCGTGCACCGCGACATCAAGCCGGCGAACGTCATCATCACGCACAGCGGTGCGGTGAAGGTCATGGACTTCGGCATCGCCCGTGCGCTGCACGGCGCGCAGTCGACGATGACGCAGACCGGCATGGTCATGGGCACCCCCCAGTACCTCTCCCCCGAGCAGGCCCTCGGCAAGGCCGTCGACCACCGCTCGGACCTGTACGCGACGGGCTGTCTGCTCTACGAACTGCTCGCGCTGCGGCCCCCCTTCACGGGTGAGACGCCGCTCTCCGTCGTCTACCAGCACGTGCAGGACGCGCCGGTCCCGCCGTCCGAGGTGTCGCACGGGGTGCCGCCGGAGCTCGACGGCCTGGTGATGCGCTCCCTCGCGAAGGAGCCGGACGACCGGTTCCAGAGCGCCGAGGAGATGCGCGGGCTGATCCAGTACAGCCTGCAGATGCTCCAGCAGCAGGGCGGTCACACCGGCACGTGGAACACGGGCCCCGTCGACATGCACGAGGCCGGGCACACGCCGGTCGGCGGCATGGCCGCGACGGCCGCGATGGGCCACCCCATGCACGGGGAGACCGCGCAGGGCCGGATCCTGCCGCAGATGAACCCGGACGACGGGGGCGTCGGCGCGTACGGCGGCTACGACGGCGGCACGGGCGGCACCGGCGGCTACGGCCAGGACGTGGCGTACGGCGCGAACGGCGGAGGCCGGGGCCGCGGCAAGCTGATCCTCTTCGTGGCGCTCGCGCTGGTCGCGGTCGTCGCGGGTGTCGTGTACGCCATCGACAAGGCCGGCGACGGCAAGGGCGGCGACGTGGTGACGCCGCCGACGAAGGTCTCCCAGCAGCCGTCGACGGCGTCCGAGGAGCCCACGCCCTCCGAGGAGCCCTCCACCGAGGAGCAGACGCGGGACCCGGACACGTCGACCGGCGGCACCACGCAGAGGCCGTACACGCCTCCGTACACGCCTCCGCAGACCTGGCAGCCCACGCACACCACGGAGCCGTCGACGGAGCCCCCGACGACGGAACCGCCGACGACCGAGCCGCCGACGACGGACCCGACGACCGAGACGCCGACGGACCCGGCGACCACCCCGGAGGAGCCCCCGGTCGACCCGACCGGCGAGCCCACCGGCGGCGGCGACGACGGCGGCGGCGACACCCCGCCGCCGGGCGGCTCCACCGCCACGGGCTGACCGGCCGCGCCCCCTGACCGGCCGGATACCGACCGGCTGATCGGGCGTGTCCGATCGGCCGTGTCTGTGTCCGATCAGCCGGCGAAGGCGTCGCGTACGGCGTCGTACTCCCGGGTCCACCAGACCGCCAGGGCCGACACCGCGGGAAACTGCGGGTCGGCCCTTCGGTCGTGCAGCTGGTAGCGCCAGCGCAGCGTCCAGAAGTCGTTGAGCCGTTCCCACCACACCCGGTGCGCCGCCGCGGCCAGCTCGGCGCCGTCGGCGCCCGTCGCCCGCCGGTACGCGCGCGCGTACGCCCGCACCTTCTCCAGGGCCAGCTCGCCCCCGGGCCGTACGAAGAAGATGGCGGCCGCCCGTACCGCCTCCTCGGCCCGCGGCCGGACCCCGAGGCGGTCCCAGTCGACGATCGCGGCGGGCTCAGCGCCCCGGTAGAGCAGGTTCAGCGGGTGGAAGTCGCCGTGCACCCAGCCGGAGGCGGCGGCCGGCGGCGGCCGGTGGTGCGCGTGCTGGGCGAGCAGCCGGCGGCGCTCCCTCAGCCGGTGCTCGGCGAGCGCGTCGAAGCTGTCGTGCGGCCGGTGCGCGCGGGCGAGGCCGATCAGCTCCTCGATGGCGCGGAAGGTGTCCTCGGGGCGGGCGCTCTCGTGTTCGTCCCCCGGCGGCGGGGACTCCATGACCCGCTCCAGACAGGTGTGGACGTGCCCCAGGAGGGCGCCGAGGCGGCGGGAGCCGCCCCGGGACAACTGGGTGCCGTCGCGGTGTCGGCCGTCGACCCACGGGTGCAGGGCGTAGCAGAGGCCGTCGACGACCGCGACCGTACGCCCCCGGCTGTCGGCGAGCGGCGGCGCCACCGGCAGGCCCAGGTCGTGCAGGCGCTGGGTGGCGCGGTGCTGCCGGGTGATGGTGGCGCGGTCGGCGGTGGGGGCGTCCAGGTGCTGCTTGAGGAAGTAGGCGCCGCGCGTGGTGGAGAGGCGGTAGCCGCGGTTGAGGAGGCCCTGGGTCACGGGTTCGCAGGCGAGAGGTTCGCCCGCGCCCGCGTAGCGGCGGAGGAGGACGCCCACGGGCGGAGTGAGGGTTGCAGATGAGCGCGGCACTCCGCAGATGTTAGATCACGCTACGTGGTGGAGGTGTCGCCCCATGGAACGGTCCCCGGGCTGCTCCGGGGAGCGGCCGGAGGACGGCCCGGTGGACGGGCCGGAGGACGGCCCGGTGGACGGGCCGGAGGACGGGCCGGCGGACGGTCCGGCGGGGTGGTCGGCCGAGTGCAGCCCGACGGGGCGGTCGGCCGGTCCGGCGGGGTGCCCGGCGGAGTAGTCGAGCTCGTGCACGGTCACGAACTGCGGTTCGATCCGCATGTAGACCGGTTCGAAGGGCTCGTCGTCCACGGTGCTGGGCTCGGGCCCGAACGCCGCGAGCTCCTCCTCGGTCGGTTCCACGATCTCCGCCGTGCCCGTGAACTGCACGGACCAGATCCGCTCGGCCCCCGAGTTGAAGTTGTCCGCGCCGTACGCGACGACGCTGCCGTTGCACGCGCGGTGGTAGCCGAGCCCCCGGTGCATCCGCAGCAGGACGCGTCCCTCGGTCACGATGTGCCGGGCGGGCGCCACGAACGGCATCGCCCGCATGCTCGTCGCCACCCGGCCGTACGACACTCGGCCGAGCAACTCGATGGCGCGGATCTCCTCGGTGGACATGGACACCACTCTCCGCCACCGGCGACGTGTCGGAAAAGGGGCCCCTGCCCCGCCTTCGTGGGGACGTAGGTCCCGAATCCGGGCCGTGGGCCCCGGGCTGCTCCGTACGGGTGAGGCACGGGCCGCGCCGGGGCCCCGGGGGTCAGTGACGCTCGGCCTGGAGCCGTGCCACGTACGCCGCGGCCTGCGAACGCCGCTCCATGCCCAGCTTCGACAGCAGGCTGGAGACGTAGTTCTTGATGGTCTTCTCCGCAAGGTGGAGCCGCTCGCCGATGACCCGGTTGGTCAGGCCCTCGCCGATCAGGTCCAGGATCTTGCGCTCCTGCTCCGTCAGGTTGGCGAGCCTGTCGTCGCCCTTCGGGTTGTTGCCGTCACGCAGCCGCTCCAGGACGCGCGCGGTCGCCACCGGGTCGAGGAGCGACCTGCCGGCCGCGACGTCGCGCACCGCGTTCAGCAGTTCGTTGCCCCGGATGGCCTTGAGGACGTATCCCGAGGCCCCGGCCATGATCGCGTCGAAGAGCGCCTCGTCATCGGCGTACGAGGTGAGCATCAGGCACTTGATGCTCTCGTCCTGGGATCGAATCTCGCGGCACACCTCCACCCCGCTGCCGTCCGGCAGCCGGACGTCGAGCACGGCGACGTCAGGACGGGTCGCCGGGATCCTGACCAGCGCGTCTGCCGCCGTCCCGGCCTCACCGACCACTTCGATGTCGTCCTCCACGGAGAGCAGCTCGTGGACGCCGCGCCGGACGACTTCGTGGTCGTCCAGCAGAAATACCCGGATTTTTCCCTCTTCGCGCACGCAGTCAGTCTCACATATTGGCTCTTCCCGCGCCCGGGGTGCGCGGGATAACGTGCCGGATGTTCCGGCGGCCCCCTTCAGGCCGTTGCCGACGCGCTGACCAGCGACTGTTCCCACTTTTCTCGATTTACTTGGAAATCCAAGCAAAATCGCAGGTCAAGTGGGGTTTCGCGGGAATGCCGCGCTGTGGGTAACGTGCCTAGCACAGGGCTCTCGCCGGGGCACCTGTCACGCCCGACCCCGGCCGCATCGCACCCACCCCGTGCGAAGGGTACGGATAAGGCGGAGAGCCGCACTGGCCTACCGGCGAACCCGGAGGCCGGACCGACGGAGGAGCACGTAGTGACCGTGGAGAGCACTGCAGCGCGCAAGACGACGCGACGCAGCAGCGGCACCAAGCGCACCGCAAGCGCGAGCACGAGCACCACCAAGAAGACGAGCACGCGCGCCGAGGCGGTAGCGACGGAGCCCGAGCTCGTCCAGCTGCTGACGCCCGAGGGAGAGCGCGTCCAGCACCCCGATTACGACATCGATCTGAGCGCCGAGGAACTGCGCGGTCTCTACCGCGACATGGTTCTCAGCCGTCGCTTCGACGCCGAGGCCACCGCGCTCCAGCGCCAGGGCGAGCTGGGCCTGTGGGCCTCGCTGCTCGGCCAGGAGGCAGCCCAGATCGGCTCCGGCCGCGCGCTGCGGGACGACGACTACGTCTTCCCCACCTACCGTGAGCACGCCGTCGCCTGGTGCCGCGGGGTCGACCCCACCAACCTGCTCGGCATGTTCCGCGGTGTGAACAACGGCGGATGGGACCCCAGCACCAACAATTTCCACCTGTACACGATCGTTCTCGGCTCGCAGACCCTGCACGCCACCGGCTACGCCATGGGCGTTTCCAAGGACGGCGCGGATTCCGCCGTGATCGCGTACTTCGGTGACGGTGCCTCCAGCCAGGGCGACGTGAACGAGTCGTTCGTCTTCTCCGCGGTCTACAACGCCCCGGTCGTGTTCTTCTGCCAGAACAACCAGTGGGCCATTTCCGAGCCCATCGAGAAGCAGACCCGCGTCCCGCTGTACCAGCGCGCCGCCGGCTTCGGCTTCCCCGGTGTCCGCGTCGACGGCAACGACGTCCTCGCGTGCCTGGCCGTCACCCGGTCGGCGCTGGAGCGCGCCCGCCGCGGCGAGGGCCCGACGCTCATCGAGGCTTACACCTACCGCATGGCCGCCCACACCACTTCCGACGACCCGACCCGCTACCGCCGGGACGCGGAGCGCGAGGAGTGGGAGGCGAAGGACCCGATCCAGCGCCTCAAGACGTACATGGAGAACGAGGGCCACGCCGACGCGGCCTTCTTCGAGGAGCTGGAGGCGGAGAGCGAGGCGCTCGGCAAGCACGTCCGCGAGGTCGTCCGCGCCATGCCCGTCCCGGAGCACATGGCGATCTTCGACAACGTGTACGCGGACGGGCACGCGCTCGTCGACGAGGAGCGGGCTCAGTTCGCCGCCTACCAGGCGTCCTTCGAGGGCGGAGAGGCCGAGTAATCATGGCTGTTCAGAAGCTTCCCCTCGCGAAGGCGCTCAACGAGTCGCTGCGCAAGGCCCTGGAGACCGACCCCAAGGTCCTGATCATGGGCCTGGACGTCGGCAAGCTCGGCGGCGTCTTCCGGATCACCGACGGCCTGCAGAAGGACTTCGGCGAGGACCGGGTCATCGACACCCCGCTCGCCGAGTCCGGCATCGTCGGTACCGCGATCGGCCTCGCGCTGCGCGGCTACCGCCCGGTCGTGGAGATCCAGTTCGACGGCTTCGTCTTCCCGGCGTACGACCAGATCGTGTCCCAGCTGGCGAAGATGCGGGCCCGTTCGCTCGGCACCGTGAAGATGCCGATCGTCATCCGCATCCCGTACGGCGGCGGCATCGGCGCCGTCGAGCACCACTCCGAGTCCCCCGAGTCGCTCTTCGCGCACGTCGCGGGCCTCAAGGTCGTCACCCCGGCGAACTCCAACGACGCCTACTGGATGCTCCAGCAGGCGATCCAGAGCGACGACCCGGTCATCTTCTTCGAGCCCAAGCGCCGCTACTGGGACAAGGGCGAGGTCGACACCGAGGCCATCCCGGGCGAGCTGCACAAGGCCCGGGTCGCCCGCGAGGGCACGGACCTCACCCTGGTGGCCTACGGCCCGATGGTGAAGACCTGCCTGGAGGTGGCCGAGGCCGCCGCCGAGGAGGGCAAGTCGATCGAGGTCGTGGACCTGCGCTCGATCTCGCCGCTCGACTTCGACACGGTCCAGGCCTCGGTCGAGAAGACCGGCCGTCTGGTCGTCGTCCACGAGGCGCCGGTGTTCTTCGGCTCGGGCGCGGAGATCGCCGCCCGCATCACCGAGCGCTGCTTCTACCACCTGGAGGCCCCCGTCCTGCGGGTCGGCGGCTACCACGCGCCGTACCCGCCGGCGCGCCTGGAGGAGGAGTACCTGCCGGGCCTGGACCGCGTGCTCGACGCCGTCGACCGCTCGCTGGCGTACTGAGGAGAGCACCGTGACGATCCGCGAATTCAAGATGCCCGACGTGGGCGAGGGCCTCACCGAGGCCGAGATCCTCAAGTGGTACGTCCAGCCCGGTGACACCGTCACCGACGGCCAGGTCGTGATCGAGGTCGAGACGGCCAAGGCCGCCGTCGAGCTGCCGATCCCCTTCGACGGCACGGTCCACGAGCTGCGCTTCCCCGAGGGGACGACCGTCGACGTCGGCGAGGTCATCATCTCGGTGAACGTCGGCGGCGGCGCCGCTCCCGCGCCCGAGGCCCCGGTGGCCGAGGCCGCCCCGGCGGTGGCGGCCCCCGCCGCCCCGGAGGCCGAGGACGAGGAGCCCAAGGGCCGTCAGCCCGTCCTCGTCGGCTACGGCGTGGCCGCCAGCTCCACCAAGCGCCGGGCGCGCAAGGCCCCCGCGGGTGCCGCCCCGGCCGCCCCGGCCGCCCCGGCCGCCCCGGTCCAGGCGGCGCCCGTCGCCGTCTCCGTACCGGAACAGCTCAACGGGCACGCGACGGACGGTTCCCGCCCGCTCGCCAAGCCGCCGGTCCGGAAGCTCGCGAAGGACCTCGGCGTCGACCTGGCGACGGTCACCCCGACCGGCCCGGACGGCATCATCACCCGTGAGGACGTCCACGCGGCGGCCGCACCGGTGGCCGCCCCGGCGCCCGCGCCGGTCGTCGAGGCCCCGGCCCCGGTCCAGGCGCCGGCACCCGTGGCGGCCTCGGCCCCCGCGGTGTCCTCGGACGTGCGGGAGACGCGGGTTCCGATCAAGGGTGTGCGGAAGGCGACGGCGGCGGCGATGGTCGGTTCGGCCTTCACCGCTCCGCATGTCACCGAGTTCGTGACCTTCGACATCACGCGCACGATGAAGCTGGTCGAGGAGCTGAAGTCCGACAAGGACATGGCCGGGCTGCGGGTGAACCCGCTGCTCCTGATCGCCAAGGCCGTGCTGGTCGCGGTGAAGCGGAACCCGGAGATCAACGCGGCCTGGGACGAGGCGGCGCAGGAGATCGTCCTCAAGCACTACGTGAACCTGGGCATCGCCGCGGCCACGCCGCGCGGTCTGATCGTGCCGAACATCAAGGACGCGCACGCCCAGACCCTGCCCGAGCTCTCGAAGTCGCTGAGCGAGCTCGTCGCCACCGCCCGGGAGGGCAAGACCACCCCGGCGGCGATGCAGGGCGGCACCTTCACCATCACCAACGTCGGCGTCTTCGGCGTCGACACCGGTACGCCGATCCTGAACCCCGGCGAGTCCGCGATCCTCGCGGTCGGTGCGATCAAGCTCCAGCCGTGGGTCCACAAGGGCAAGGTGAAGCCGCGTCAGGTCACCACCCTCGCGCTCTCCTTCGACCACCGCCTGGTCGACGGCGAACTCGGCTCCAAGTTCCTCGCCGACATCGCCGCGGTCCTGGAACAGCCGAAGCGCCTCATCACCTGGGCGTGACCGTCGGGCGTAACACCCCGATGTGACCGTTTCACGTGAAACAGGCCCGTCCGCGATGCGGACGGGCCTGTTTGTTGTACCTGTGTTGTATCTATGCTGTGCGCATGCCATCAGCGCCAGCCGGTCCCGCCACCCAGCCCCCCAAGCAGGCCCCCGCCGCCGACCGCGTGTACATGCACGTCAAGCAGGCCGTACTCGACCGGCGCTACGAGGGAGGCACCCTCCTCACCGAGGGCGAACTCGCCCAGGCCGTCGGGGTGTCCAGGACCCCCGTCCGCGAGGCGCTGCTCAAGCTGGAGATGGAAGGGCTGCTCAAGCTCTACCCGAAGAAGGGCGCCCTCGTCCTGGCCGTCTCCGCCCAGGAGATCGCCGACGTCGTCGAGACCCGGCTGCTCGTCGAGGAGTTCGCGGTCCGCCGGGCCGTGCCCGCCTCTGCCGCGCTGATCGAACGCCTCGAAGAGCTCCTGGAGGAGCAGAAGCGCCGCGCGGAGGCCGGTGACCTCGCCGAGGTCGCGGTCACCGACCGCTGCTTCCACGCCGAGATCGTCCGCCACGCCGGCAACCAGATCCTCTCCCGCCTCTACGACCAGCTCCGCGACCGCCAGCTCCGCATGGGCGTCGCCGTGATGCAGTCGCAGCCGGACCGGATCGCCAAGAACATCACCGAGCACGCCGAGATCCTCGACCGGATCCGCGCGGGCGACGTGGAGGGCGCGGCCCACTGCGTCCGCCAGCACCTCAGCTGGGTCAAGGTCCTGGTCCGGGGTGAGGACCGGTGAGCAGGTCCTACGGCTCCGCCGTCACCCTCCCCGGCGACCCGCCCGGCGGCCGCCGGGCCGCCCTCGTCTGGGGCGTCGGCGTCGCCGTCTACTTCGTCGCCGTCATCTTCCGCACGTCCCTGGGCGTCGCCGGACTCGACGCCGCCGACCGCTTCGACGTCAACGCCTCCGCGCTCTCCACCTTCTCCATACTCCAGCTGCTCGTCTACGCGGGCATGCAGATACCCGTCGGGCTCATGGTCGACCGCCTCGGCACGAAGAAGGTCCTGGTCATCGGGGTCCTCCTCTTCACCCTCGGCCAGCTCGGCTTCGCGCTCTCGCCCACCTACGGCACGGCGCTCGCCTCCCGCGCGCTCCTCGGCTGCGGCGACGCCATGACCTTCATCAGCGTCCTCCGCCTCGGCAGCCGCTGGTTCCCCGCCCGCCGCGGCCCGCTCATCGGCCAGGTCGCCGCCCTCTTCGGCATGGCCGGCAACCTCGTCTCGACCGTCTTCATCGCCCGCGCCCTGCACGGCCTCGGCTGGACGACCACCTTCGTCGGCAGCTCGCTCGCGGGCGTCGTCGTCCTCGTCCTGCTGCTGCTCTTCCTCAAGGACCACCCCGAGGGGTACGAGCCCGAGCCTGCCCAGCACGCCGGCGCCGCCTTCGTCCGCCGCCAGATCGCCGAGTCGTGGCGGGAGCCCGGCACCCGCCTCGGCATGTGGGTCCACTTCACGACCCAGTTCCCGGCCATGGTGTTCCTGCTGCTGTGGGGACTGCCGTACCTCGTCGAGGCGCAGGGGCTGTCCCGGGGCACGGCGGGCGAGCTGCTGACCCTGGTCGTGCTCTCGAACATGGTCGTCGGCCTCGCGTACGGGCAGATCATCGCCCGCCACCACAAGGCCCGGGCCCCGCTCGCCCTCGGCACGGTCGCGGCCACCGCGCTGCTGTGGGGGACCACTCTCGCGTACCCCGGCGACCGCGCCCCGATGTGGCTGCTGATCACCCTGTGCCTGGTCCTCGGGGCCTGCGGACCGGCCTCGATGATCGGCTTCGACTTCGCGCGCCCGGCCAATCCGCCGGAGCGTCAGGGGACCGCCTCGGGCATCGTCAACATGGGTGGTTTCGTCGCCTCGATGACGACGCTGCTCGCCGTGGGCGTGCTGCTCGACGCGACCGGTGACAACTACCGGATCGCGTTCTCGTCGGTCTTCGTGCTGGAGGCGGTCGGCGTCGTGCAGATCCTCCGCCTCAAGGCCCGTACCCATCGCAGGGAGCGGGAACGGCTCGTCGCGAGCCGCGTGGAGGCCGTCCACGTACCGGCCTGACGGATCAGCGGGGCGTCACCGGCTCAGCGGGGCGTCACCGGCTCAGCGGGGCGTCACCGCGAAGTTGTCGAGGATCGCCCGGGCCAGGCCCTCGTCGCCCTCCACCTTGACGCGGTCGGCGACGTCGGCCGGCCGGACGCGGCCGCAGGCGAGCCGTACGAACGTCTCCCAGTCCGTCGCGAGCGTCACCGCCGGGCCCAGCGAGGGCGCGCCGTCGACCGTGCCCCGGCCGTCCGCGTCGACCCGCACGGTCCGCAGGAACTCCACCGGACCGGTCACGTCGAGCACCACCGCCGAGGAGGCGGGCGCCCCGGCGTCCTTGGCGACGACCTTCGGGAGCGCCTCCAGGAGCACGTCGCGGGTGACGTGCGCGCCGGCCGAGTCCAGGTTGCCCGGCACGCCCAGCGCGGTCCGCAGGTCCTGCTCGTGCACCCACACGTCGAAGGCGCGCATCCGGTAGGCCAGTTCGAGGGACTGCTCGGCGCCGAGGGGGGCGCGGATCAGGTGTTCGGGGGAGCGGTTCTCGTTGCGGAGCTGCCGGGCCCGGCGGATGAGGATGTACTCCAGCTCCGAGGTCATCTCCGGCGCGGTGTGGTGCCGCCGCACATCGACCTGAACCTCCATGTAGCGGGCGAAGTCACTGCGTACGTGGTACAGATCGCGCGGCAGGGAGTGGATCGGGCGGGGGTCGCCGAGCATCTCCGTCTCCATGCCGATGACGTGGGAGACGATGTCCCGAACCGACCAGCCGATGCACGGAGTCGGCCGGTTCCACTCGCCCTCCACAAGCGGCTGCACCAGCTCGGCTATCGCCTCGATGGAGTGGGTCCAGGCGTCGGCGTAGTTCTGGAGGCTGGGATGGACGGTCACGGGACCCCTCGGCGGTTCTTCGGTGCGCGGGCTGAAAACACGACTGGGTGGGAGGCTCGGACGCTAAGTTACGCTGCCCGAAGGCACCCCGGCAGTGCTTTCGTGTGACGATCGTAGGCCGGTGTTGACGGCTCGAATGCCAGGACGGTGGTAGTGTGCGCGCCTCGCTGATCCAGATCGCGGTAGACCCGGACGAACCGGTCGACGCCAGGCGGGCCCGCGCGGCCCGTCTCGTACGGGAGGAATCCGGCCACGCCGACCTCGTCGTCCTGCCGGAGCTGTGGACCGTCGGCGCCTTCGCGTCCGACCTGTTCGCCGCCGAGTCCGAGCCGCTGAACGGCCCGACGCACCGGGCGATGGCCGAGGCCGCGCGGGACGCCGGGGTCTGGCTGCACGCCGGCTCCTTCGTCGAGGCGGAGGGCGGCGCCCTCTACAACACCTCGCTGGTCCTCTCCCCCGACGGCGAACTCGTCGCCTCCTACCGCAAGATCCACCGCTTCGGCTTCGACAAGGGCGAGGCGGTGCTGATGGCCGCCGGCGAGGACCTGGTCACCGTCGACCTGCCGCACCTCACGCTCGGTGTCGGCACCTGCTACGACCTGCGGTTCCCCGAGCTCTTCCGCGGCCTCGTCGACGCGGGCGCCCAGGCCTTCGTCGTCCCGGCCGGCTGGCCGGCGCTCCGCCGCGCGCACTGGACGCTCCTCGCCCGCGCCCGGGCGGTCGAGAACCAGGCCTACGTCCTCGCCTGCGGCACCGCCGGCACCCACGCGGGCGTCGAGCAGGCCGGGCACTCGATCGTCGTCGACCCGTGGGGCGAGGTCCTCGCGGAGGCGGGCCCGGACGAGGAGGTCCTGCGGGTCGTCCTCGACCCGGCGAAGGTGACGGCGACCCGCGAGCAGTTCCCGGCGCTCAAGGACCGCGTCCTGGGCGTCGCGGCGCCGCGCGTCCGCCGCCCCTGAGCCCCACAGGAGAGGCCACACCTTCGTGAACGACCAGGAGAGGGCGGCTCTCGCCGCCTTCGCGGAACTCTTCGGACCGCCGCCCGAGGCACCCGCCCCGCCCGTCGACTGGGACGCGGTCGAGGAATGGCTCGGTTTGCGGCTGCCCGCCGACTACAAGGCGATAGCCACCGCCTACGGCCCGCTCGACATCGGCGAACGGCTCTGGCTGCACACGCCGTTCGCCGAGTACGGCGGCCTGTTCGACTACGGCCGGTTCGTCGAGAACGGCCGCCGCGCCCACCCCGGACTCGTCGCCTTCGGCGCGACCCGCATGTCCGACACCCTCTACTGGGACACCGCGGTCTCCGACGACTCCGACCGGTGGCCCGTCGTCGTCCACGTGCAGAACCTCGCGAACGCCGGCAAGGACCCCTGGCTCCGCCCCGGCACCACCCTCCTGCCCACCCTCACCGGCTTCGTCTCCGACGGCCTGCGCCCCGCCATCACCCGAAGCCGCCTTGCCGGCGACGAGGCCTACGCCTGGACCCCGCCGCCCCGACGCCCCGAAACGACCCCCGAGCGGCACGCCGCCTTCAGCGGGGGCAGCGGCCTGGAGACCCTCACCGCCCTGGTCCCGCCCCCGGCCGAACCGCTCCTCGGCGAGCAGAGCTGGGAGTGGCTGTACGAGCGCCTCGGCACCCGGCTCCCCACCGAGTTCGTCGCCCTGATGGAGACGTACGGGGCGGGCGACTTCTGCGAGTGGCTGCGGTTCGGCCTGCCGCTCGGCACCGGGCACTACGACCTCGCGCCCTCCGCCGAGTGGTTCGGCGCCGCCTACCGGGACCTGCGGGCCGCCCATCCCGAGTACCAGCCGCTGGCGGTCTGGCCCGAGCCGGGCGGCTTCCTCAACTTCGCCGACACCATCGACGGCGACGAACTGTGCTGGCTCACCGAGGGCGACGACCCGGACGCCTGGCCGCTGATCGTCATTCCTCGCCATGCCGACCAGGGCCCGCCGCTCACCGGCACGCTCACCGAGATCCTGCTCGCCTGGCTGCGCGGCCGACTGGCCACGGAAGGGTTCCCCCCTCTCGTACGCCAGGGCCAGGACCCGGCGGAGGCCCTGAAGTACGTCGAGTTCCACTCGTACGGGGCGAACGCGGGCCAGGCCGACCCGTAGGGGTCAGGACTGGCTCTCCGCCCAGAGCTGCGTGACGCGGGAGAGGCTCGCGCGGACCGCACCGCCGCGGGTGAGCGCCGCGCGGTCCACCCCCGCGAAGATCAGCGCCAGGGACAGGTCCGCGGCCCCCGCCCGGCCCGCGACCGTCACGTCCAGCTGCCGCCGCTTCCCGCGTACGGACACGGTGACGCCCGGGTCCTCGGCGTCCGCCTCCCGGGCGAGCACCCAGGAGCGCCGGTTCACGGCCCACAGCCGGTAACGGTCCCCGCCGTACCGCAGGTTCAGCCCGCGCTGCCGGGCGGTCGCGCCGAAACGGTTCCGCGACACGTACACATGGGCGTCGCCGACGCGGAGGGTCGCGCGGTTCAGGGTCGGCAGCCGGATCGCGTCCGTGTGGACGCCCCGCGTCTCGTACGAGGCCGGCGGGAGGAGCCCGCCCCGCAGCTCCGACATCACCACCTGCGGCACCGTCTGGCGCAGCGGCGCCTCCACGGTGATCTCGCCGAACTCGGCGGACGCGCCCCGCCAGCCGGCCTTCCGCTCGTACCCCTTGCCCTCGCGCCATGGGAGCAGCGTGAACGGTGTGACGGTCGTGTGCATGGCGCCCCCTCGGCCTCGTGTGCTCTTCAGACGACGATCGCATGGAGCGCCGCACGCTCCGGCTCCGGGCCCGGCGCGTACTCCGCCCAGGCCGCCGCCAGCCTCCGCACCGCCTCCGTCAGGACCTCGGGCGGCGCGAGGAAGTGGAGCCTGAGGTGGCGGAGGCTGCCGCCGAGGGCGTCGGCCGTGGCGCCCGGGAGGACGGCGACCCCGTGCCGGAGGGCGAGTTGGGCGAAGGACACGCCGTCGCCGTGCGGCAGCCGTACCCACAGCGTCTGGCCGCCCGTCGTCGGCGCGCAGGACCAGGAGGGCAGCCGCCGCGCGAGCTCGGCCCTGAGGTGGTCGTGGCCCGCGCGCACCGCCGCCGTACGGGCGGCGAGGACGGGTGCGAAGTCGTCGAGGAGGCGGACCGCGGCCAGTTGGGACGGGAGGTCGCTGCCCAGGTCGTGGAGGGCCTTCAGCCGGGCGAGGCGGGCGATCAGCGGCGCCGGCCCCCGGACCCAGCCGATCCGCAGCCCGCCCCACACCACCTTGCTCAGCGAGCCGACGGAGATGACCTCGCCGTAGGAGGAGAGGGACGGCTCCTCCGCCGCTCCGGTGTCGAAGGCCAGGTCGGTGAGGACCTCGTCGTCGACGAGCGGCATGCCCACTGCGTTCGCCGCCTCGACGAGCCGGCGGCAGGCGAGCGGCGGGAGGACGGTCCCGGTCGGGTTCTGGAAGCGGGGCACGACATAGGCGAGGGCCGGACGGTGACGCTCCATCACCCGCACCGCCTCCGCCACGTCCACACCGTCGGGGCCCACCGCCACCGGCAGCGGCACGGCCGCCGCCTCCCGGAAGAGGTCGAGCGCCCCCGGATACGTCGGCGCCTCCACCAGGACCCCGTCACCGGGCGCGAGCAGCAGCCGGGTCAGCAGCGAAAGCCCCTGCTGGGCGCCGGTGGTGACCAGGATCCGCTCCGGGCCGGTCGGCACGCCCCGGGCCTCGTACCGCGCGGCGACAGCCGCCCGCAGCGCCGGGAGCCCGGCCGGGTGGTAGCCGAGGTCCGCGTCCGGCAGGACGAGGGAGCGGTACGCCTCCGCCAGCTCGGGCGGCGGCTGCGAGGGGGCGGCGCAGCTCAGCAGGATCACGTCGTCGGGCGACTCCAGGAGGTGCAGGAAGAGCGGGTTCGAGGTCTCGGTCACCCGGGGCCGGTCCGGCGCGAGCGCCGCCCGGGCGACCCGGGTCCCGCTGCCCTGGCGCCGTACGAGCCGGCCTTCCTGACGGAGCGTGTCGTAGGCGGCGACGACCGTCGTGCGGCCCACGGAGAGCGCCGTGGCGAGCCGCCGGTCCGGGGGCAGCGAGGAGCCCGGCGGCAGCGTCCCCTCGTCGATCAGCCGGCGCAGCCGGGCGGCGAGCAGGAGGTAGAGCGGGCCGCGTCCGGCGGACCAGCGCCCGAGGCGGGCGACCAACGCGTCGATCGTGTGGGGGGAGAGGGGGATCGGCTCCATCGCCGAACCAATCTGCCGGGATTGGACCTGGGAAGGCAAACGCCCTGTCCGGAGACTGACGGCATGAGCCAAGCCGACTCCGCTCCCGCGTCCGCCCCGACGTCCTCACCCGCCGAGCCGACCGGCCCCGCGGCAGCCCTCCCGGAGCCGACCGGCCCCGGGCCGGTGCTCCCCGATCCGACCGGCCGCCCCGTCGCCGCGATCCGACCGGAGACCCTCGCCGACCCGACCGGCCCCGTCGCCGAGATCCGCCCCGAGACCCTCGCCGTGCACCCGCCGCACGTCGAGGTCACCGGCAGCCGGCCGCTCGGCGTCCCGCTCCACCAGGGCCACGTCTTCGCCTTCGACTCGGCCGACGCCCTCGCCGAGGCCTTCACCTCCCCCGACACCTTCCTCTACAGCCGCCTCGGCAACCCCACCGTCCGCACCCTGGAGGACGCCGTGGCCCGCCTCGAAGGCGGTGCGGCCGGCCTCTCCTTCGCCTCCGGCATGGGCGCGATCAGCGGCGTCCTCCACGCCCTGCTCGGCAGCGGAGGCCACGTCATCGCCCAGACCTGCCTGTACGGCGGTACGTACGCGGTCCTCACCGACCTCGCCGCGCGCTGGGGCGTCGACGTCACCTACGTCTCCGGCACGGACCCGGAGGAGGTGCGGGCGGCCCTGCGCCCCGAGACCCGGCTCCTCTACCTGGAGACCATCGCGAACCCGACCACCCGTGTCGCCGACCTGCCCGCGCTCGCCGCCGTCGCGGGCGGGGCGGGAGTGCCGGTGGTCGTCGACAACACCTTCGCCTCCCCGCTGCTCTGCCGGCCCCTGAGGCACGGCGCCGACATCGTCGTCCACTCCGCGACCAAGTACCTCGCGGGCCACGCGGACGTCCTCGGCGGCATCGCCGTCTTCAAGGACCCCGAGGTCCACCGCCGGGTTCGCCGCCACACGGTCGAACAGGGCGCGTCCACCGACCCGTTCGCCGCCTGGCTCACCCTGCGCGGCATGCAGACCCTGTCGCTGCGCATCGAGCGCCAGTGCGCGAACGCCGCCGAGCTCGGCGCCCGGCTCGCCGCGCACCCGGCGGTCGCGGCGGTCCGGCACCCCGCGCTCGCGAGCCACCCGGACCGGGAGATCGCCGAGCGGCTGCTGCCGGCGGGCGGCGGCGGGGTGATCTCGGCCGACCTCGCGGGCGGCCGGGAGGCGGGCCGGATCTTCGTCGAGGCGGTACGGGTGGCGTCGCTGAGCGTCTCGCTGGGCGATGTGAAGACCCTGGTCATGCACCCGGCCTCCACCTCGCACCACCAGCTCGACGCCGAGGCCCTGGCGGCGGCGGGCATCGGCCCGGGCACCGTCAGGATCTCGGTCGGCATCGAGCACGTCGAGGACCTGTGGGCGGACCTGGAGCAGGCCTTGGCCAAGGCCGGATGACCCACCCGTGGGCGGGACTCAGTCCTCCCGCTCGGCCATGCGGATCACGCACACGGCCACGCCGACGAGCAGGGCCGCGTCCGCGTCCTCACGGACCACGTTCACCGCGTACGTGTCACGGACGCGGAACCACTGCCGGGAGATGTGGGCCAGGAGCTCGCCGTCGTACTCGACGGTGAACTCCCGGTCCAGGATCCGCCCGCTGACGTCCAGCTCGGTGCCCTCGGCGAGCGTCACCCGGTAGTGGTTGCGCAGGAGCGAGAGCCGCTTGCGGCGGATGGTCGCGAGGGGTTCCCCGCCCCGCTCGATCGTCATCGAGTCCCGCAGGCTGAACATCTTCTGGCGCAGGGTGACGAGGACCTGCCCGTCGGGCCCCTTCAGCTCCAGGGTGTCGCGCAGCCGCATGGCCTTGCCGTCGACGAGGAAGGCGTGACGGCCCTGCTCGTCCTCGATCCAGTAGTCGTCGCCGATCGAGAAGATCTTGTCCCGTACGAGGTATTTCATGCCGGTATGCGTGCCCCGAAGTCTCGCCCCTCACGCGGGGGATCCCCGACGGATGGCAAGCTTGAAGCATGAACGATGCCGCCCCGGCGCCCACCCCCGCGCCCGCGCCCCGCCGTGCCCGTGTCCGTGCCCCCGAGCTGATCGGCAAGGGCGGCTGGCTGAACACCGGCGGGGAGGAACTGACCCTCGCCGACCTGCGCGGAAAGATCGTTCTTCTCGATTTCTGGACCTTCTGCTGTGTGAACTGCCTGCACGTGCTCGACGAGCTGCGTGATCTGGAGGAGAAGCACCGCGACACGCTCGTGATCGTCGGTGTGCACTCGCCGAAGTTCGTGCACGAGGCCGAGCACCAGGCCGTCGTCGACGCGGTCGAGCGGTACGAGGTGCATCACCCCGTCCTCGACGACCCGGAGCTCGCGACCTGGAAGCAGTACGCCGTACGGGCCTGGCCGACGCTCGTCGTGATCGACCCCGAGGGGTACGTCGTCGCGCAGCACGCCGGTGAGGGGCACGCCAACGCGATCCGGACGCTCGTCGAGGAGCTGGAGGCCGAGCACGAGGCCAAGGGGACGCTGCGGCGCGGGGACGGGCCCTACGTGGCGCCCGAGCCCGTCGCCACCGATCTGCGGTTCCCCGGCAAGGTCGTCACGCTCGGCGGCGGGAACTTCCTCGTCTCCGACACCACCCGCCACCAGCTCGTCGAGCTGACCGCGGACGGCGAGACCGTCGTGCGGCGCATCGGCGATGGGGTGTTCCGGGAGCCCCAGGGCCTCGCGCTGCTGCCCGACGGCAAGGTCGTCGTCGCCGACACCGTGAACCACGCCCTGCGCACGTACGACCCGGAGACCGGCGCGATCGAGCGCGTCGCCGGCACCGGGAAGCAGTGGTGGCAGGGGTCCCCGACCTCCGGCCCGGCCCTCGACGTCGACCTGTCCTCGCCGTGGGACGTCGCCTGGTGGCAGGGCAAGGTGTGGATCGCCATGGCCGGCGTCCACCAGATCTGGACCTACGACCCCGCGAGCGGGACCGTCGAGGTCGCCGCCGGTACGACGAACGAGGGGCTCGTCGACGGCCCGGCCGCCGAGGCCTGGTTCGCGCAGCCCTCCGGGCTCGCCGCCACCGAGGACCGGCTGTGGATCGCCGACTCCGAGACCAGCGCCGTCCGCTGGATCGACACCGACGGGCTCGTCCACACCGCCGTCGGCACCGGCCTCTTCGACTTCGGCCACCGCGACGGCGAGGCCGGCCAGGCCCTGCTCCAGCACCCGCTCGGCGTGACCGCCCTCCCCGACGGCTCGGTCGCGATCAGCGACACGTACAACCACGCCCTGCGCCGCTACGATCCCGCCACCGGCGAGGTCAGCACCCTCGCCACCGACCTCCGCGAGCCCAGCGGCGCGGTCCTCGTCGACGGCGACATCGTCGTCGTCGAGTCCGCCCGCCACCGTCTCACCCGCCTCCGCCTCCCCGAGGAGGCCGTCCAGGTCGAGGCCGTCGCCCACCGCACCCGCCGCGAGGCCACCGAGGTCGCTCCGGGCCGGCTCCGCCTCGACGTCGTCTTCCAGGCCCCGACCGGGCAGAAGCTGGACGAGCGGTACGGCCCCTCGACCCGCCTCCTGGTCTCCTCGACCCCGCCGGAGCTGCTCCTCGCCGGCGAGGGCACGGGGACGGATCTCTTCCGTGAGCTGGAGATCGACCCGGCGATCACCGAGGGCGTGCTGCACGTCTCCGCGATGGCCGCGTCCTGCGACGATCCCGCTGGGGGCGCCCCCTCTGGGGGAGAGTACCCGGCCTGCCACGTCCACCAGCAGGACTGGGGCGTCCCGGTGAAGGTCACGGAGGCGGGCGTCAGCCGTCTCCCGCTGATCCTCGCCGGCCTCGACGCCTGACGCCGACCGCCGACCGCCGACCGCCGACCGCCTGACGCCGACCGCCGACCGCCGACCACCGACCGCCGACCGGCGGACGGTGGACGGCGGCCGGCTGACCAGGGCCTGTCCGGCGCGCTCAGTCCAGCAGGCCCTGGTTTCCGGACGGGCGGCCCGCCGCCCCGTCCAGGCATCCGGCGACCCAGGCCGCCGGGTCGTGGGCGGCCCGGTCGCCGCCCATCCCCTGCCGCTCCATGAGCGCGCACTCCCCGGCGAGCAGCGCCTTGGTGCGCGAGCCGTCGACGTCGTACCCGCGGATGCGGGACCCCAGGATGTAGCCGCCCTCGTACGCGATGTCCGTGGCCCACGGCGGCCGGTCGTCGAACGTACTGATCAGAAAGCCCGCCGCCGTCACGGCGAGCGTGACGGCGGCGGTGACTCCCGCGATGAACTTCCCTGGTGACGGGCCCTCGTGACGGTGCATGAGGAGGACGCTGTCAGGCGGGGGCTTTCGCGGATGTTTCGCGGACCCCGGAGTCCGTGTCCGGCGTGTCCGTCAGCCTTCCAGGAAGGCGACCAGCGCGTTCGCCAGGAGGTACGGGTCGTCCGCGCCGCACAGTTCGCGGGCGCTGTGCATCGAGAGGATCGCGACGCCGATGTCGACCGTCTTGATGCCGTGGCGGGCGGCCGTGATCGGGCCGATCGTCGTGCCGCACGGCATGTCGTTGTTGGAGACGAACGACTGCCACGGCACGCCCGCCTTCTCGCAGGCGGCGGCGAAGACGGCCCGGCCGCTGCCGTCGGTGGCGTACCGCTGGTTGACGTTCACCTTGAGGATCGGGCCGCCGTTGACGCGGGGGTGGTGCGTCGGGTCGTGGCGCTCCGCGTAGTTGGGGTGGACGGCGTGGCCGGTGTCGGAGGAGAGGCAGACCGTGCCGGCGAAGGCGCGGGCCCGGTCCTCGTAGGAGCCTCCGCGGGCGTAGACCGAGCGCTCCAGGACGTTGCCGAGGAGGGGGCCCTGGGCGCCGGTGTCGGCCTCGGAGCCGTTCTCCTCGTGGTCGAAGGCGGCGAGGACCGGGATGTACGGGAGGTCGTCGCGGCCCGCGAGGGAGGCGAGCGCGGCGACGGAGGCGTGGACGGAGAGGAGGTTGTCCATGCGCGGGCCGGCGAGGAGCTCGTGGTCGCGGCCGAGGTAGGCGGGCGCCTCGACGGGGTGGACCATGAGGTCCCAGCCGGTGACGTCCTCGGCGTCGACGCCGGCCTCGGCGGCGACGAACTCGATCAGGTCGCCCTCGTGGACCTTGCCCAGGCCCCACACGGGCTGCATGTGGCGCTGGCGCTCCAGCTTGAGGCCGTCGTTGGCCTGGCGGTCGAGGTGGATGGCGAGCTGCGGGACGCGCAGCAGCGGCCGGTCGACGTTGACGAGGTGGTGGCTGCCGTCGCGGAGGGTGAGGCGGCCCGCGAGGCCGAGGTCGCGGTCGAGCCAGGTGTTGAGGAGGGTCCCGCCGTAGATCTCGACGGCGACCTGGCGCCAGCCCTGGGCGCCCATGTCGGGGCGGGGCTTGACGCGCAGGTTCGGGGAGTCGGTGTGGGCGCCGACGATGCGGTACGGGGTGTGGGCGGCGGCGCCCTCGGGGACGTACCAGGCGATGATCGCGCCGCCGCGCGTCACGTACTTCCCGCCGCTCGTCCCGTCCCAGGCGGCCGTCTCCTCGACGTGGCGGAAACCGGCCTTCTCCAGGCGGTCGGCGGCGCTCGCCACCGCGTGGTACGCCGACGGCGAGGCCGTCAGGAACGAGATGAGGTCATCGGTGTGACCGCGGTCGAAGGGGCCGGCCGTGGGGCGGGAAGCTGCGCTGCTCATGGGCTCCACCTTAGCCAGGGGCCGGAATTCGAGGTCGGGACCCCGCTGTTCGACCGTCGGTATGCGGTGTCACGCGCCCGGTATCCGGTGTCCGGCGGAAGGCGGAAGGCGGAAGGCGGAAGGCGGAAAAGGCGGAAGACGGTCGGCGTCGGCTGACTGGCGGCCGGCGTCGGCTGCCTGGCGGCCTGCGGCGGAAAACAGCACGGGCCCGCCCCCCTCCCCGGGGACGGGCCGTGCCGGCAGGACGAGAGGGCGTTCCTTAGAACGCGGCCTCGTCCAGGTCCATCACCGAGTTGTCGACGGCCTCGGCGAGCGCGCGTTCGGCGGAGACGCCCGGCAGGATGTTGGCGGCGAAGAACTTCGCGGCCGCGATCTTGCCCTGGTAGAAGGCCGCTTCCTTGGCGGACTTGTCCGCCGCGCCGGCGGCGAGCTTCTCGGCGGCGACGGCGGCACCGCGCAGGAGCAGGTAGCCGACGACGACGTCGCCGGAGGCGAGCAGCAGGCGGGTGGTGTTCAGGCCGACCTTGTAGATGTTCCGGACGTCCTCGCCGGTGGCGGTGAGGTCCGTGATCATCGTGCCGACGATGGCCTCCAGGTCGACGGCGGCCTTGGCGAGCGCGTCACGGGCGCCGGCCAGGTCGTCGCCGCCGGTGCCGACCGCGAGGAACTTCTTGATCTCCTCGGAGAGGGCGTTCAGGGACGCGCCCTGGTCGCGGACGATCTTCCGGAAGAAGAAGTCCTGGCCCTGGATGGCCGTGGTGCCCTCGTAGAGGGTGTCGATCTTGGCGTCCCGGATGTACTGCTCGATCGGGTACTCCTGCAGGAAGCCGGAGCCGCCGAAGGTCTGGAGCGACTGCGCGAGCTGCTCGTAGCCCTTCTCGGAGCCGTAGCCCTTCACGATCGGGAGCAGCAGGTCGTTCAGGCCGTGGAGCGCCTTGGCGTCCTCGCCGGCCGCTTCCTTGATCGCGATCTCGTCCTGCACGGAGGCCGTGTAGAGGACGAGGGAGCGCATGCCCTCGGCATACGCCTTCTGCGTCATCAGCGAGCGGCGGACGTCGGGGTGGTGCGTGATGGTGACCTTGGGCGCGGCCTTGTCCATGAAGTTGGCCAGGTCGGTGCCCTGGACGCGCTCCTTGGCGTACTCCAGGGCGTTGAGGTAGCCCGTGGAGAGGGTGGAGATCGCCTTCGTGCCGACCATCATGCGGGCGAACTCGATGATGAGGAACATCTGGCGGATGCCGTCGTGCTTGTCGCCGATCAGCCAGCCCTTGGCGGGGTGCCGGTCGCCGAAGGTCATCTCGCAGGTGTTGGAGGCCTTGAGGCCCATCTTGTGCTCGACGTTGGTGGCGTACACGCCGTTGCGCTCGCCCAGCTCGCCGGTCTCCCAGTCGAACTCGTACTTCGGGACGAGGAAGAGGGAGAGGCCCTTGGTGCCGGGGCCGGCACCCTCGGGGCGGGCGAGGACGTAGTGGAGGATGTTCTCCTCCATGTCGTGCTCACCGGACGTGATGAAGCGCTTCACGCCCTCGATGTGCCAGGAGCCGTCCTCCTGCTGCACGGCCTTGGTGCGGCCGGCGCCGACGTCCGAGCCGGCGTCGGGCTCGGTGAGGACCATGGTGGAGCCCCAGCGCTTCTCGACGGCGATCTGGGCGACCTTCTTCTGCGCCTCGTTGCCCTCGTTGTAGAGGACGCCGGCGAACGCCGGGCCGGAGGAGTACATCCAGACGGCCGGGTTCGAGCCGAGCAGGAGCTCCGCGTAGGCCCAGACGAGGGAGCGGGGGGAGACGGTGCCGCCGATGCCCTCGGGGATGCCGAGGCGCCAGTACTCGGAGTCCATGAAGGCCTTGTAGGACTTCTTGAAGGAGGCCGGTACGGGAGCGGTGTTGGTCTCCGGGTCGAAGACGGGCGGGTTGCGGTCGGCGTCGGCGAAGGAGTCCGCGAGCTCGTTCTCGGCGAGGCGGCGGATCTCGTCGAGGATGCTCTTGGCGGTCTCGACGTCCATCTCCTCGAACGGACCGGTGCCGTACACCTTGTCGCGGCCGAGCACCTCGAAGAGGTTGAACTCGATGTCGCGGAGATTCGACTTGTAGTGCCCCATGGCGACGGCTCCGTTAAGGCTCGGGGAGGCGGGATCTTCGTACACGTACCAGCGAGTAGCAACACGCTCTCTCCGATGATGCTACCCACCGGTAATAAGAAGCAACCCCTATCCGGCGATCTGTGACGCAGTAGGCTCAGTGGCCATGTACGGCTACGACCAGAATCCGGGTGCCCAGCAGCAGTACGCGCCGCCCCCGCAGGGGCAGTACGCCCAGCAGGCGCCCCCGCAGGCCGGCGGGTACGCGCAGCAGCAGGCCCCGCTCTACCCGGAGCCCTCGCCCCCGTCCCTGGCCGACGCCGTACGCGCCTTCACGACCGGCACGCTCGCCCCCGAGGACTTCCAGCAGATCTTCGCGACGTCGAAGGTCTACTGCCCGCGCGGCGACAACCCCGGCTTCCTGGCCCTGCACAACACCCAGCAGCCGGTGATCCCGATGTTCACCACGCTCAAGGAGCTGCGGCGGTACGCGGGCAAGGAGTCGAAGTACTTCGTCATCACCGGCGCCGAGGTGATCGACCTGCTGCCGACGGGGTACGGCTTCGTCCTCGACATGGAGGGCGACCACCGCATGGTCTTCGACGCCAAGGCCGTGGAGCAGATGGTCGACTACGCGATGCGCCGGATGTACGGCTGACCGAGGTTGGGTACGTGTGGGAGCGCCCGGGAGGAATTCCTCCCGGGCGTTCCGCGTTCCAGGTGGCAGGAAGTTCATCGTTCAACTAAAGTGGACGTACAAGGTCGCACCCAAGGAGGTCCGGTCATGCCCGCTGTGACTGTCGAGAACCCGCTCACCCTGCCGCGCGTCGCCGCTCCGGCCGACGCCGTCTCCCGCCCCGTGCTCGCCGTCACCACGGCCCCGCAGGGCTTCGAGGGCGAGGGCTTCCCGGTCCGCCGGGCCTTCGCCGGAATCAACTACCAGTACCTCGACCCGTTCATCATGATGGACCAGATGGGCGAGGTGGAGTACGCCCCCGGCGAGCCCAAGGGCACGCCCTGGCACCCCCACCGCGGCTTCGAGACCGTCACCTACATCATCGACGGGATCTTCGACCACCAGGACTCCAACGGTGGCGGCGGCACCATCACCAACGGCGACACCCAGTGGATGACGGCAGGCAGCGGTCTGCTGCACATCGAGGCCCCGCCGGAGTCCCTCGTCGTCAGCGGCGGCCTCTTCCACGGCCTCCAGCTGTGGGTGAACCTGCCCGCCGCCGACAAGATGATGGCCCCGCGCTACCAGGACATCCGCGGCGGCCAGGTCCAGCTGCTCACCTCCCCCGACGGCGGCGCGCTGCTCCGCGTGATCGCGGGCGAGCTCGGCGGCCACGAGGGCCCCGGCATCACCCACACCCCGATCACGATGATCCACGCCACCCTGCGGCCCGGCGCCGAGATCAGCCTGCCGTGGCGCGAGGACTTCAACGGCCTCGCGTACGTCATGGCCGGCCGCGGCACCGTCGGCGCCGAGCGCCGGCCCGTCCACACGGGCCAGACGGCCGTCTTCGGCAAGGGCGGCGCGCTCACGATCCGCGCGGACGAGAAGCAGGACGGGAACACCCCGGACCTGGAGGTCGTGGTCCTCGGCGGGCAGCCGATCCGCGAGCCGATGGCGCACTACGGCCCGTTCGTCATGAACACCCAGGCCGAACTCCGCCAGGCCTTCGAGGACTTCCAGGCGGGCCGCCTCGGCACGATCCCGGCGGTTCACGGGATGGGCGAGTAGCCGGGAGCCGGGAGTCAGGGGCAGGGGCCAGGTGTACGGGTGTACGGGTGGTGTCCCGCGTGCGCCCGTACGCCTGTACGCCTGTACGCCGGGGCGTGGCGCCCTGACAGGTTCTCCTGACGGACCGTCGCCCGTACGGCCGTCAGCGCGCGACGACACGCCGACGGGCGTGGTCCGGTGGACAGGTGCAGACGACCGGAGCGCCGCTCCTCCCCGAACCCGCCCGTCGCTTCGCGGCCTGGTGCGTCGTCCTGCTGCTCGCCGCGGGGCTCGCCGCCGTCGGCATCTGGCTGTGCATCGTCTTCCAGACCGCCGTCACCCCCGTCCTCCTCGCGATCCTCGGCACCGCGCTCCTCCGGCCGCTCTACCGCCGCCTGCTCCGGCTGAGGGTGCGCAAGTCGCTCGCCGCCGCGCTCACCGTCGCCGCCGTCGTCGCGGTCGTCGGCGGTGCCACGTACATCGTCGTCCTCGCGCTCATCGAGACCGGCGACCAGATCGTCGCCTCGCTGCGGCAGGCCGCCGCCGACATCGCCCAGCACCTCGGCGCGGCCGGGACCTCCCTCGACGACATCGCCAAGAACGCCGAGAGCCTCCTCAAGCGCTTCGGCGGCACCGCCGCCTCGGGGGTGATCAGCGGGCTCAGCGTCGTCGCCGAGACGATGGCCACAGCCGTCCTCGCCCTGCTCCTGATCTTCTTCTTCCTGAAGGACTCCGACCGGGCCATGGGCGCCCTGCGCTCCCTCGCCCCGCGCGCCACCGGCGACACCGCGGAGGCCATGGCCCGCCGGGCCTTCGGGGCCGTCGAGGGGTACATGCGCGGCACGACCTTCGTCGCCCTCGTCGACGCGGTCATCATCGGCATCGGACTGCTCGTCCTGCGCGTGCCCGGCGCGGTGGGGCTCGCCGCGCTCGTCTTCGTCACCGCCTACATCCCCTACCTCGGCGCCTTCCTCTCCGGTGCCGTCGCCGTCCTCGTCGCCCTCGCCGACCGGGGCTTCGTCATCGCGCTGTGGGTGCTCGGGGTGGTCCTCGCCGTCCAGGTCCTGGAGGGCAACGTCCTCCAGCCCTTCGTCCAGAGCAAGACCGTCCAGATGCACCCGGCCGCGGTCCTCCTCGCGATCACGGCCGGCGCGTCCGTCGCGGGCATCCTGGGCATGCTGCTCGCCGTACCGCTGACGGCCGCCGCGACCGGCGTCCTCGGCGAACTGCGCGCGCGGTACGGGACACCCCGCGGCGACCGGGCCCCCCGCCCGGACTCCTAGGCGGTCGCCATCCCGCCCGGCTCGAAGGAGGCGAGCAGCTGTTCCAGGGCCGCCTGGTCGGGTCCGACGAACGGGTCGGAGTCCGGGGCCATCGCGATCGTCTCCAGCATCCGGTCGGTCATCCGCACGGCCGGCGGCAGATGCGTGCACAGCACGATCTCCGGGTTCATCTCCCGCAGCGGAGCGATCGTCGCCCGGAACTTCTCCGCGTCCACGACGTGCACCCACGGGCTGTCGAGCGTGGCCCACAGCAGCTGCGCCCCCTGGAGCTCCTCCGGCTTGAGGTCGCTCGCGTGCCCGCTCTCCGCGATCTCCTGGCTCGGCATGGGGCCGCCGAAGCAGTCGGAGCTGAAGCAGATCCGGGTCCTGTCGTCGTAGAAGCCGACGGTGGCGGGGTTGTCGAAGAGCGGCGGCCGGAAGGCGTGCAGGCTGCGGTCGCCGACGTCGAGGGACTGCCCCGGGTTGAGGAAGTACAGGCGGTCCATGGGCAGGGCCCGCTCGGTCGTCATGATGCCCGCGCCGACGAAGGTCGTGATCACGCGTGCGTCCGGGGCCGCGTCGAGGAGGTCGAAGATCCCGCCCGTGTGGTCGCGGTCGGGGTGGGTGAGCCAGATCCAGCGCACGTCGGCCGGGTCCATGACCTCGCCGAGCGCCGCGACGAAGTCCCGGTCCTCGACGGACAGCCCGGTGTCGACGACGACCGGCTCGGCGGCGGTCAGGACGTAGGCGTTGACGGGGATGTGGCCGATCCCCGGGATTTCGAGGCTGTCGGCCAGCACGGTGGTGTCGCTGCCGACCTTGTGGGTGTCCATGGCACGCTCCGTGGTCCCCCCGGCGGCCGTACGACACCAGTCTGCGCCGTACGGCGCAGCCGCGCGCGACGGAGAATCCGCCGGCCCGGTCGCTCGGCATCCGCCGGCCCGAAGGCGCAGGAGCCGCCCGGCCCGGTCGCTCGGCATCCGCCGACCCGGTCGCTCGGCATCCGCCGACCCGGTCGCTCAGAAGGTGGCGGCCCGGTCGCTCAGAAGGTGGCGGGCGGCAGCGGGAGGGGCAGTCCCGGCAGGCCGTCGATGCTCTGCGCGATGTGCTCCTTCTTCGCGAAGTACGCGCTCAGCGAGGCGTCGTCCTCGCGCGCGAAGCGCCTGCCGTGCAGGTCGCGGTCGGCGTCGTACGACATGAAGGGCACCCCGTACCCGCAGGAGTCGCGGACGAGCTCGGCCGTCACCACGATGATCGCGCGCAGCCCGTGGAGGCTCGGGTCGATGTCGGGGAAGTGGGCGAGCAGCTCCGTGAAGCGCGGGTCGTCGCGGAAGACGGGCTCGCCGCGGCCGTGCACCCGGACGATGTTGGGCGGTCCCTGGAAGGCGCACCACATCACCGTGATGCGGCCGTTCTCCCGGAGGTGCGCGACGGTCTCGGCGGTGCTGCCGGCGAAGTCGAGGTAGGCGATCCGCTGCTCGTCGAGCACCGCGAAGGAGCCCTTGAGGCCCTTGGGGGAGAGGTTGACCGTGCCGTCGCCGTCCAGCGGGGCGGTCGCGGTGAAGAAGACCGGCTGCTGCTCGATGAAGGTGCGCAGGCGGCCGTCGATGCGTTCGTAAGTCTTTCCCATGTCTAAGGATTATGTTACTTAACTCTTCGGTTGTCTAACGATCGGTCGTCGGCTCGTTCAGCTCGAACCAGATCGACTTGCCCTCGCCCCGCGGGTCAAAGCCCCACGCGTCCGCCAGCATCTCCATCAGCAGCAGCCCGCGGCCGCTCGACGCCATCTCGCCCGGGTGCCGCTTGTGCGGCAGCTCGTCGCTCTGGTCGGAGACCTCGACCCGCAGCCGCCGCGACTTCTCCCCGCACGCGACCTCGGCGACCAGCAGCGCGTCGCCGTCCGTGTGGACGAGGACGTTCGTCACCATCTCGGAGACCATCAGGACCGCCGAGTCGAGCTGCTCCTCGTCCGCCCAGTCGTGCAGCAGCTGCCGCACCTGCTCGCGGGCCTCGGCGATCCGCTCCGGCTCCGCCTGGGCGATCGTCATCAGGGTCCGGCGCGGGGCCTCCGCCAGCGGGCCGGCGGGCCGGCGGGAGAGCAGCAGGACCGCGATGTCGTCCTCGCGGCGGTCGGCGAGCGGCCCCGTGGTGTGGTGCGAGCCGGGACCGTGGACGGCCTCGACGAGCGTGTCGGCGAGCTGCTCCAGGTCCTCGCCGTCATGGGACTCCAGGAGCCCCTTGACCCGCTCCCAGCCGCTGTCCAGGTCGTGCCCGCCGGTCTCCAGGAGGCCGTCCGTGCAGATCATCAGGGTCTCGCCGGGGTCCAGGGTGAGCCGGGTCGTGGGGTAGTCGGTGTCGGGGTCGATGCCGAGGGGCAGGCCGCCGGCCGTGGGCCTCAGGAGAACCGTTCCGTCGTTCATCCGTACCGCCGGGTCCGGATGCCCCGCCCGCGCGATGTCGACCGTGCCCGTCTCCAGGTCGACCTCCAGGTAGAGGCAGGTCGCGAAGCGCGGGCCGCCGTTCCCCTCGGCGTCGTCCCCGTCGGTGATCCCGTACAGGAAGCGCGAGGCCCGCGAGAGCACCGCGTCCGGCCGGTGGCCCTCGGAGGCGTACGCGCGCAGGGCGATCCGCAGCTGCCCCATGAGGCCGGCCGCCCGCACGTCGTGGCCCTGGACGTCGCCGATGACCAGGGCGATGCGCCCGGCGCCGCGCCCGCCGGTCCGGGTGGTGCCGCCGGGCAGCCGGATCATGTCGTACCAGTCGCCGCCGACCTGGAGCCCGCCGCCGGTCGGCACGTACCGGGCGGCGACCTGGATGCCGGGGATGCCGGGGCCGAGGACCGGCATCATCGTCCGCTGGAGCCCGAGCGACAGCTCGCGCTCCGACTCGGCCACGCCCGCGCGCGCGAGGGCCTGCGCGAG
Organism: Streptomyces sp. NPDC015130; assembly: GCF_043080005.1. Classification (NCBI taxonomy): domain Bacteria; kingdom Bacillati; phylum Actinomycetota; class Actinomycetes; order Kitasatosporales; family Streptomycetaceae; genus Streptomyces; species Streptomyces sp. NPDC015130. Next base: position 345,904 of record NZ_JBIBVC010000001.1, read on the forward strand.
CATCCGCGCGACCGTCGTGAGCACGGAGCGCTCGTCGGGCGTGAAGGCCACCGGGTGCTGGAAGGCGGCCATCCAGGCGCCCATCGTGCGCCCGGCGACGACCAGCGGCACGAACGCCCAGGAGCGACGGCCGAAGCGCTGGGCGAGCGGCCAGGTCATGGGGTAGCGGCGCAGGTACTCGTCGGGCGTCGGCAGATAGATCGCGCGCCCGGTCCGTACGACCTCGGCCGCCGGGTAGTCGGTCTCCAGACCCATCGACGAGAACGGCCCCTCGTCGCCCTGGCTGTGCCCGTGGTGACCGATGACGGTCAGCCGGTCGCCCGCCACGCCGAAGACGGCGAGCCCGTCCGGCGAGAAACCGGGCATCGACAGCGAGGCCGCCACCCGCAGCACCTCGGCCGTCGAACGGGCCTCGGCGAGGGCCCGCCCCGCGTCGAGGAGGAAGGCCTCGCGGGAGCGGCGCCAGTCGCCGGTGATCGGGGTGTGCGCGGCGGTCCCGGGCTGCTGCTCCGCGACCTCCTGGAGGGTGCCGACCAGCTGGTAGTCGTCGCCCTCGATGAGCGGCTTGGACCTGCTCCGCACGGTACGGATCACCCGGCCGCGCTCGTCCATGATCCGCAGCCGGGCCTCGGCGAGGGTGCCCTCGGCGACGGCCAGGTTGACGACGCCGTCGATCTCGTTCCAGTCGACCGGGTGAAAACGGGACCGCACGGCCGCCTCACTGAGCCGCACCGGCTCGGCGGGCAGCCCGAGCAGCCGGGCCGCCTCGGCGTCGAGCGAGACGATCCCGGACGCGTTGTCCCAGCGCCACAGGCCGGTCGCGATCGCGGCCAGGACGTCCTCGGTGCGCATTGCCCCACTTTATGAATGTCGGACAGCAGGTCGCCACTGAGCGTATTCGAAAAGGGATCATGAGGCGGCCGGTACTCTGGGTGGGTCTGCCCGCGTGTCCTGTGACATCTGTGACAGGGGCCACAGGGTGGCGAACCATCACCCACGATCCTGAAGACTGGATGAACGACGATGCATCGGTACAGGTCCCACACCTGCGGCGAGCTCCGCGCCTCTGACGTCGGCACCGACGTCCGGCTGAGCGGCTGGCTGCACAATCGGCGCGACCTGGGCGGCATCCTCTTCATCGATCTGCGCGACCACTACGGCATCACGCAGCTCGTCGCCCGTCCCGGCACCGCCGCGGCCGAGGTCCTCGACAAGCTGACGAAGGAGACCGTCGTCCGCGTCGACGGCAAGGTCGTCTCGCGTGGCGCGGAGAACGTCAACCCCGAGCTCCCCACCGGCGAGATCGAGATCGAGGCCGCCACGGTCGAGGTCCTGGGCGCGGCCAAGCAGATCCCCTTCACCGTCAACACCGACGACGGCGTGAACGAGGAGCGGCGCCTGGAGTACCGCTTCCTCGACCTGCGCCGCGAGCGCATGCACCGCAACATCATGCTGCGCTCCGCCGTCATCGCCTCCATCCGCTCGAAGATGGTGGCCCTCGGCTTCAACGAGATGGCGACCCCGATCCTCGCCGCGACCTCCCCCGAGGGCGCCCGCGACTTCGTCGTCCCGTCCCGACTGAACCCGGGCAAGTTCTACGCGCTGCCGCAGGCGCCGCAGCAGTTCAAGCAGCTGCTGATGATCTCCGGCTTCGACCGCTACTTCCAGATCGCGCCCTGCTTCCGCGACGAGGACGCCCGCGCGGACCGCTCGCCGGGCGAGTTCTACCAGCTCGACGTCGAGATGAGCTTCGTCGAGCAGGAGGACGTCTTCCAGCCGATCGAGAAGCTGATGACGGAGATCTTCGAGGAGTTCGGCGGCGGGCGTCACGTCACGTCCCCCTTCCCGCGCATCCCGTTCCGCGAGTCGATGCTGAAGTACGGCAACGACAAGCCCGACCTGCGCACCGCCCTCGAACTCGTCGACATCTCCGACGTCTTCGAGGCCTCGGAGTTCAAGGCCTTCGCCGGCAAGCACGTCCGCGCGCTCGCGGTCCCGAACACGGGCGACCAGCCGCGCAAGTTCTTCGACCAGCTCGGCGACTTCGCGGTCTCCCTCGGCGCGAAGGGCCTGGCCTGGGTCCGCGTCGGCGACGGCAACGCCCTCACCGGCCCCATCGCCAAGTTCCTCACCGAGGAGAACGTCAAGGTCCTCACCGAGCGCCTCGGCCTGGAGCCGGGCCACGCGATCTTCTTCGGCGCGGGCGAGTTCGACGAGGTCTCCAAGATCATGGGCCCGGTCCGGGTCGAGGCCGCCAAGCGCGCCGGCCAGTTCGAGGAGAACGTCTTCCGCTTCGCGTGGATCGTGGACTTCCCGATGTACGAGCGGGACGAGGAGACCGGCAAGATCGACTTCTCGCACAACCCGTTCTCCATGCCGCAGGGCGGCATCGAGGCCCTGGAGACCCAGGACCCGCTGGACGTCCTCGGCTGGCAGTACGACATCGTCTGCAACGGCATCGAGCTGTCCTCGGGCGCGATCCGTAACCACGAGCCCGAGATCATGTTCAAGGCCTTCGAGATCGCGGGCTACTCGCGCGAGACGGTCGAGCACGAGTTCGCGGGCATGCTCCGCGCCTTCGAGTACGGCGCCCCGCCGCACGGCGGCATCGCCCCGGGCGTCGACCGCATCGTGATGCTCCTCGCGGACGAGCCCAACATCCGCGAGACGATCGCCTTCCCGCTGAACGGCAACGCCCAGGACCTCCTGATGGGCGCCCCGACGGAACTCGACGAGTCCCGCCTGCGCGAACTGAACATCCAGCTCCGCAAGCCGGTCGAGAAGGCCGCCCCGAAGCCGGCCGAGGACCGCCCGGTCACGGACGCGGTCCACCCGGACGCGGCGCGGTAAGCAGCACGCTTGACCGAAGGGCCCGGGATCCTCGGATCCCGGGCCCTTCGGTGTTCCAGTCAAGCAGATCGGTCTACTTCGCCGCGTCTGTGCTCATCGCGGGGCGAATTCATCCATGTAATCGCGGTGCTCGACGTGGATCGCGGATTCCGGGATCTCTCTCAGGGGCGATAGATCTACCTTTTCGGGCTTCCCGCACCCGTCGAGATCGCTCAGGGCGTGCAGGAGCGCCTCCAGCGCCACCCGGGACTCCGCACGCGGGGCTAGCATGGCGATCAAGTCCCCTACCACTCTGGCCTGGGTACCGGAGAGCAGGTTCACGAAGTCCTGAACCCGGTCGCTTGCCTCAGTACGCACCGATTCGTCGAGGCTCAGAAGATCCCGAAGGAATTCGACGTAATACTTGGTTTCCATACGTCCCATCCTTCGGATCAGTGAGCGTTTTCAGCGTGGCCACTGATCGGGTGACGCCGGTCAGGTCAAGGTGAGGGCCAACGGGGCACTCGCCCAGACCCGCGCTCCTGTCGAACGAGGCGTCGCCCGACTGAAGTCCTGGCGGATCTTCCGCCGGAGCCGCTGCAGTCCGAACCGCATGACGGACATCGCCGCCGCGGTACTCACCCTGGAGAGGCAACGCTGAAAACGCTCAGTTACCTCTCGCCTGCGCCCCGCTCCAGGTCGGCCGCTCGCTTCTCCAACTCTGCTGCGACGTCATCCCAGTCCGGGCCGAACGCCTCCAGATCGATGGCTGCGGCCTTGAGGAGTTCTGGATTCTCCGGCCGCTCGGCTCTCGCCGCTGTCATGAAATCCGACACGATTGTCCTCACTTGAGGTTGGGCCATTATGTGGCGACCCTACGAGCTCTATCCGATCACACGGACTCGCCCCCGGCTCAAGGGAGTCAGTGAGCGTTTTCAGCGTTGACGTTCCAGGGTGAGGATGGCTGCGGCGATGGTGGTCATGCGGTTGGGGCTGCAGCGGGCTTTGCGGAAGATGCGCCAGGTCTTCAGCCTTGCGATGCTGCGTTCGACCGGTGCCCGCGCCGTTGACGGGGCTCGGTTGATCGTCTTCTGGGTCGTGGTGAGCTCCCGGTTCGGGAGCCGTCTGATGGGCGTGGTCACCCAGGGGCCGGCGCGGCCACTCTGAAAGAGCTCGGTGAACCCAGTTCGCTGAGCGTCTTTCCGGCCAGTTCAAAGAGCTCCGACACGCGTCGGAGCCTCCCCATCCTCATCGTCGACGTCGGGTCGGCACACCAGCACATCGTCGCACCCGAGCCCGGTGAGGGAGCCGCCGGTCAGGTGGACCACCACGGAGTGCGGAGGGTCCATGAAGTCCATCGGGCGACCGTATTTCTCGAGCCGGGCGATGGCGAACCTACGCGGATCGTTGTCCGCCTCCAGGGCGCATGACTGCCCGGTCCGGACGATGCCCCCGATGACCCGAGCGAGACAGATCCCTCCGTCAGGGCCCTCCTGCTCCACGGAATGGATCTGGAGCTCGCCGAATTCCATTTCGTCCATCTGAGGGGTGTACTCCTGTCGAGGCCTACTGGATCAGGTCGGTATGCGTGGAGCACGTCCGGCAGACGTAGAGCTGCAGGTGATTCGCGTCGGAGACCTGAATGCCGGGCGGGTTCGACACGATGTCGTCGTCGAGCACAGCGATGGATTGCTCCTCGTGCGGAACCCAACTCCTCCTGTAGTCACGGCATTCGGACGAGGCGATGGTCAGCAGCGGACTCATCGCCGTGCCGCAGTTGATGCAGAACCGGGGGTAGGGATCGGTGAGGCCCCACGGGGGCCAGCCACCGACCTTCCATCCGGGGGCGACGGACAGCTCGTTGTCGTAGAACTCCTCCGGCGCCTCCTCAAAGGACTCATCCAGCTCGACGCCGGCCGCCTGCCATGCGCTCCAGTCGCTGAGCTGCTCCTGCAACTCCTTGCTCAGTTCCAAGAAGTCGGGGTACTCGGTGACCTGCTCCGGTGCGAGCACACACGGCTCCGGCGCATAGCCGTACTGCACGTCGGACGGCTTGGGCGGCGAGGCGAGGACATGGCCGACGTCGGAGGCGGTCCGCCAGAACAGTTGCGTCGGAGGCTTGTACTCCGGCGGGTGCTCCGAGGGACACCACAGCACCTGCAGCAGGTCTGTCCGTCCGGGCGGCCGTAGCTGCGGCACGTCGCGTGCGTACAGCTGGGCCACGGGCAGGAGGGGGGAGACCGGACCCTCGTGCCACTTGTCGCAGTACAGCCATGGTTGCCCGGAAGGCCACAGCAGCGGTCCACCGATCGAGCTCTCGTACGGTGACGGCGAGCCGGGGCGGGGATGCAGCCGGGTCGTCGTGCGTGCCAGCGGGGCCAGTTGGGGGAAGACCGCCGCCACGTCGAACGGCCGCGACGGGGTGGTGCGTATGGCGTTCACAGAGGCGATCCTGCCAGTGTCCTCTGACACCAGGGCGTCTCCACGGGTGTCACGGGCTGCGCGTGCAGCCGGTGCAGGTTCCCGGTTCCGGACCTCGGTAGGCGCGGTCGCACGTGTCGCAGTTCTGGAGGGGGTGCCGGGAGGCCGGGTCCTCGCGTGGGGTGCGGAAGGGGGGCAGGGGTGGGAGCTGGGCCGTGATGCGGTGGGCCAGGAGCGCGGCCGGGCGGTGCAGGGGTTCCGGCGGTAGGCCGTGGGTCAGGGCGCGGTGGACCGCCTCGGGCGTGAGGTCGCGTTCCAGCCAGGCGGCCACGCCCGGGACGAGGTGCTCCGCGTCCGTCGCGGAGACCAGGAGTCGCGGGTCCGTGCGACGGAGGCCGGAGAGGACACCCAGGGCCGTCTCTAGGAGATCCGGGGTGGGGTACACGGGCGCCGGTACGGCCGGCAGGGCGCGGCGGCGTGGTGGTTTCTCCGTGGTGCGCCGGGGCGGGGGTTGCGGCGGCGGCTCGTTTCCGCCTCCCGTCCGGCCCGGGCGGTTGCAGGAGACCGTACGGGTGACCATGCGGCCCTGTTCCGTGCGGATGCGCGTCCGCCGCAGGTAGCCGTGGGCCTCCAGCTCGCGCAGGGCGTTGGCGATCCTGGTCTTTCCCTCGGGGAAGCGGGCCGCGAGGGTGTCGATGTCGACCCGTGCGCCGCCGGGGAGGGATTGGATGTGGACTGCCAGGCCGATCGCCGTCAGCGACAGCTCGATGTGTTGGGCCAGATGGTTGCCGACCACCGTGAAGCGGGTGGTGTGGCGGGTGTTGTCGTGGATGACGCCGCCCGTGCGTCCGGCCGTACCCCGGGAGGGGTGGTTTTTCCCGTCGTTACGGGACTCGGCGTACGGGCGCGCGCTAGTGTTTTGGGTATCCATCGGGAAGTCGTTCTCTTCCTCGGTGGTCAGGCCCTCGCATTGGGATTGCCGTCCCGGCGGGGGCCGACGCATGTCAGCAGTTGTGTGGTGTGTCGCGCTGAGCGTAGATCAAGCAACCTGCCCTATAGCCAGCCGATTTGGGGTTTTTCACTCAAGCGAGTGAGTCCTGCCCCAGCGGGGCGGAGGGGTGGGGTTTGGTTCGGGTTCTTTCTCTCTGTGGTCGTCCTTGAGGAGACCGTCCGCCCCGCCGAACTCCGCGTTCCCAGAGTTCGGTGACCACCTCTTCTTCGCAGGTCAGGAGCGTGGTGGCAGGGTGAGCTCCGCCCAGACCGTCTTCCTGGGTACGGGGCCGAGCTCGATGCCCCATCGGTCGGCCAGTGCCTCGACGAGGAGCAGTCCGCGTCCGGAGTCGCCTTCGGAGCAGGTCTGTTGGGTGCGGGGAACGCTCTCCCTCCGGGTGTCCGTGACCTCGATCCGCAGGACTTCCTCGCGGGCGATGAGCGCCAGCCGGAAGCTCCGGCCGGGTACCCGTCCGTGCGTTGCTGCGTTCGTGGCCAGCTCCGCGACGACCTGCGCTGCCGCCTCCGTCACTCCGTACGGCACCACCTCGTGATCCCGCATCCACTCGACGGCCAGTAGCCGGGCCAGTCGTGCCCCGCGTGGCGTGGGGGACAGGAGCACGCTGAAGTGGGCGTGAGGGAGGGGACTTGGGTGGTGGTGTGCTGGCTCATGGGTCCGAGCGTGGCCGTCCCCGGTTACCGTGAACAGTGACGTCGCCGATGCGTAGAGTCACTGTCCGGAGCTTGTCCACTGCTGTCCGGGCTGTCCGGACCCGCCGCAGGGGTAGGGGCATCGCGCCACGAAGGGGCGAGGGAAGGGTGCGGTATGTCGGTGGACGGTGGGGCGCAGCGACTCAAGACCGAGGCGGACGAGCCGGGGTGGGAGGTCGACCCGGACGATGACTGGGGTGTGGCCGTCGTCGCCACCGTGGGACGGCAGTTGAGGCTGCGGAGGGAAGCGGTGGGGATGCGGGCCGCCGAGCTCGGGACGGCCACCGGGTACGGCGAGGACCTCATCTACAAGATCGAGAGCGGGAAGCGGATCCCGCGCCCCGAGTTCCTGGACAGGGCGGACGAGGTCTTGGGGGCTGGGGGGCTGCTCTCGGCGATGAAGGAGGACGTGGCGAAGGTCCGGTACCCGAAGAAGGTGCGGGCGTTGGCGAAGATGGAGGCGAAGGCGGTCGAGATCCAGCTCTACGACCCGCTCAACATCCACGGCCTTTTGCAGACGCCGGAGTACGCCCGTGGGCTGCTGTTGATGCGACGGCCGGCGTATACGCAGGACGAGGTGGAGCGGATGGCAGCCGGGCGGGTGGCCCGGCAGAGCATCTTCCAGCGCGATCCCGCCCCCGAACTCAGCTTCGTCCTGGAGGAGTGGACGCTTCGTCGTCCGCTGGGCGGACGGGGTCTGCTGCGGGCCCAGCTGGAGCGTCTGTTGGAGGTTGGGCAGCTGCGGAATGTCGAGCTTCAGGTGATGCCGATGGACCGGGAGGAGCACGCCGGACTGGCGGGCGGCATCGAGGTGCTGAAGTTCGGTGACGGCTCGGCGGTGGGACGCTCTGCGGCAGTGGCCAACGGACGGCCCGTGACCGAGCCGAAACAGCTCCATATCCTGGAGTTGCGGTATGGCATCATCCGGGCTCAGGCCCTCACTCCGCGTGAGTCGATTGCCTTCATTGAGCAACTGCTGGGAGAGACATGATCCGCAACACCTCGGCCGGGGACGCCTCCGAACTGGCGTGGTTCAAGAGCAGCTACAGCAGCAGCAGCGAGGGCGACTCCTGCATCGAGATCGCCACCACCCCCGCCACCGTCCACGTCCGCGACTCCAAGAACCTCTCCGGTCCCCAGCTCGCGCTGTCGCCGGCCGCCTGGGCGGGTTTCGTCTCGTACGCGTCGGGCCACTGATCGCACCGACCGACCGACCGATCGACCGACCGACCGACCGGCCGACCGCCCCCGCCCCGCACCCCGGTCCGCACCGGAGACGGGGCGCGGGCGGCCCGGCTCAGAATCGCCGGATCATGCGCAGGGACTTGGTGTACAGGTCGGTCGCCGCGCCGTTCAGGATCGACTTGGCGCCGAGGTCGGCCATGGTCGGCCCGTTCGGGGTCCTGCGACTGGACACGAAACGCAGACCGCCGTGCTGGTCCTGCCCGACGTAGATGCCGGTGTGGTCGACCACACCGGCGGTGGCCTCCGGGTCGTCGGGGTCGGTGGTGGCGTCGAAGAACACCACGTCACCGATGCGCAGTGCGGTGAGTGAGGGCGGCGCGTCGGTGCCCGAGGCCACGACCGTGCCGGGGCCGTTCGTGGCCTGCCTCTTCGAGGTGCGGGGCAGGTTGCGGCCGTCGTAGTCCTTGTAGAGGACCATCGGGATGCCCATGTGGTGGCCGTAGACCATGCGGACGAAGCCCGAGCAGTCGAGATTGCCCTTCCACCGCGCCTCCGGGGTCCCGGTGCTCTCGCCACTGGCCGGGAAGGTCCAGGCGAGTCCCATGTACTCGTGGAAGTCGGCGCCGACGTAGCGCAGGCCGGCTTCGTCCGTCTCGCTGTACCCGGACGTGCCCAGCACCTGGGCGCCCTGGAGCGCGGGGTCGGTGACGGCGGGCGCGTGGGGACGGAACATGGAGGCGTACGCGAGTGCGTCGGGCGAGGTGTCTGCGGCCCAGGCGCGGACGCGCTGCTCCAGCGCCGGGGTCCAGGTGCCGTCGAAGGGTTCGGGAAGGACCCGTACCCAGGTGTCGTGGCAGACCACCGGCGGGTCCGCCCAGTCGGCGGAGGTGACCACGAAGTCGTAGATCCGGGCCTCCAGCGGCACCGTGGCGCCCTGGGAGGCGAGGGCGCGGACTCCGAGGGAGCCCGAGGCGAAGACCTTGTCCGGCTGCTGCTCGGGGTCGCGCACGCTGTGGTGCCAGGTGTCCGGCGTGGTCATGCCGTCGCGCCAGGCGCGGGCCCGGATCACGGGACCGCTCTTCTCCACCTGGACCCACCAGTGGTCGAAGGCCGCGAATCCGGTGCCGACCGTGACGGCCGCGCTCAAGGTGCCGGAGACGTCGGCGAGTTCCTTCTCCAGGACCAGTCGGACGTCCTTGGCCGGGGTCACCTCAAGGCGGGCCCGGTAGTGGTTGTCGACGTCCTGGACCCCGAACGAGAGCGCCAGTGAGACGGGTGCGCCGGTGGGGACCTTGTCGAAGGAGAAACGGGCGGCGGCGTCGAAGTCCCCGACCCGCTGGTCGGAGAGGAAGACGTGCCGGCTCGCGTTGCTCGCGGTGAGGTTGACGACGGCCCGGCCGGACTCCAGGAAGTAGTCCCCGGCCACGCCGTTGTGACGGGTCCAGGTGCCGCCGCCGGGGGAGGTGCCCCAGCCGGTGGTGGTCGTACGGGCGAAGCCGTCGGCGAAGGGCTTCTTCTGTTCGGTGAACCAGCGCTTCGGGCCGCGCACCGTCACCGTCTTGGCACCGGTGGTCAGGGTGGCGAGCACCCCGGTGCCGTCGGACACCTCCAGGCACGCGGGGGTGCCGGAGAGGACGCGGGTGGTCAGCGCCCCGGACGGATGGGCGGTGAAGTGCCACGGGTCGCCGGGATCGGCCACCATCGGCAGCTTTCCGCCGGGCGCCATGGGGACCGTCGTGCCGGCCGACGTGGCGGCGGGGGCGTTGGTGCCGGTCGGTGCGGCGGCGTTGGCCGAGGGGGCGACGGCGAAGGGCAACGAACCGCCCGCCGCCACTCCGGCGAGGACGGCGAGAGCCGATCTGCGACTCGGCGAGGGCTTCGATGTGGACATGGCTGGTAGACCCCCCCGGGGTGAAGGAATCGATCAGACGATCGAACGAATGGGGACCTTACCCGCGCGGAGACCGGAACCCTCGGTGCGGGTGCGAGGTGTGCGATCGGGGGCGCACCGTGGGGCGGGTCGATGAACTCGACGCACGGCGTCACCCACAGGGGTGAAGGCCGGGGATTCCCGGATCCCGGGGTGCCGGCATATGCCAACGTGCCTGTCATGGCGACAGCGACGAACCCGGCCACGCGGGCCGGGGAGCCCGTACCGTGGAAGGCACCACCGATCCAGGAGGAGTCTGCCGTGAGCGTCCTGACGCAGGAGGGGTTCGAGGAACTCGCCCGTCTCGGCGAGCGCGTGGACGAATCCCTGCGCCTTGAATTCATCCACGGGAAGATCGAGGAGAAGGCGTTGCCGGACGGCGACCACGGGCGGATCATCGAGTGGCTCACGCGCCTGTGCATTCAGGTCGACGCCGGCTGGTGGCTCTATCCCGATCAAGGGCTGAGGATCGAGAAGTACCGCAAGGGCAATGCCCGTCCCGACGGCTGCCTCGCGCCGAGCGACACATTCGTCGGGCAGGGCGAGTGGGCCAGTCCCGACGGGGTTCTCATGACCGTCGAGGTCACGTCCGGCGACTCGGACACCGGGCGGCGTGACCGGGTGGAGAAGCCGCATGCCTATGCCGAGACGGGGATTCCCGTCTACCTCCTGATCGACAGGACCGCAGGTGAGGTGAAGGTCCACTCCCAGCCGGACGGCGAGCGGTACGAGATGGTCGTGACGGTGCCCTTCGGCAAGACGGTCACCCTGCCGGAGCCGGTCGGGATGGAGCTGGACACGGAACCGTTGAAGAACTGGGTCCACTGAACTCCACTGAAGTTTTTCGCTCGGGCCGTCACACATCCCGCTCGGGTTCCGTCAGTGCTGTGTCCGGCTCGGTCGAGGCGGACACCGGAGAGGCTGAAGGAGCCGTCGCGATGTTCACCGAGATGTCCACCACCGCTGTCGTCGCCACCGCCGTCGCCGCGTTCATGGCCGGGTTCTCCGGGGCGTCGGTCTTCTTCCGCGCCAGGTTCGTCGTCGAGCCCCTCGCCGCGTACGGCGTGCCGGAGTCGTGGTGGAACCTGCTCGGGGCCGCCAAGGCCGCCGGGGCCGTCGGGCTCGTCGTCGGGTTCTGGGTCCCGGTGATCGGGACCCTCGCCGCGATCGGGCTGATCCTGTACTTCGCCGGGGCCGTGATCACCGTGATCCGCGCCCGCGCCTACGGGCACGTGCCCTTCCCGCTCGTCTACATGGCCCCCGCCGTCGCCGCCCTCGCCCTCGCCTGACATGCGAAAGGCCGCCTGCCCCGGAAACAGGGGCGGCGGCCTTCGCACGTACGGACGTCAGTCCTTCTTCTCCTCCAGACGCGGGAACAGCACCGCGCCCTTCGTCACCGTCGCGCCCGCCGGGAGCTGGCCCCACGTGCCGGAGGACTGCACCGGCTGCGCGGCCAGGGCGCCCAGGGACGCCTCGGCGCCCAGGGAGTCCCAGAGGGCCTGCGAGGTCTCCGGCATGATCGGGTTGAGCAGGACCGCGACGGCGCGGAGGGACTCGGCGGCCGTGTAGAGGATGGTCGCCAGGCGGGCCTTGCCCTCCTCCGACTCGTCCTTCGCGACCTTCCACGGCTCCTGCTCCGTGATGTAGCCGTTGACCTGCTTCACGAAGTCGAAGATCGCCAGGATGCCGCCCTGGAAGTCCAGCTCCTCGCCGATCTTCGCGTCGGCCGTCGCGACGGCCTTGGCCAGGCCCTCGTGGATCGCCTTCTCCGCGTCGCCGTCGGCCGCCGAGGCCGGCAGCTCGCCGCCGAAGTACTTGCCGACCATCGCCGCCACGCGCGAGGCGAGGTTGCCGTAGTCGTTCGCCAGCTCCGACGTGTACCGGGCGGTGAAGTCCTCCCACGAGAACGAACCGTCCTGGCCGAACGCGATCGCCCGCAGGAAGTACCAGCGGTACGCGTCCACGCCGAAGTGCGAGGTCAGGTCCTGCGGCTTGATGCCGGTCAGGTTCGACTTCGACATCTTCTCGCCGCCGACCATCAGCCAGCCGTTGGCCGCGACCCGGCCCGGGACCGGCAGACCCTGCGCCATCAGCATCGCGGGCCAGATCACCGCGTGGAAGCGGAGGATGTCCTTGCCGATGAGGTGCACGTTCGCCGGGAACGTCTCGTCGAACTTCGCCGGGTTCTCGTTGTAGCCGACGGCCGTCGCGTAGTTCAGGAGCGCGTCGATCCACACGTAGATCACGTGCTTGTCGTCCCACGGGACCGGGACGCCCCAGTCGAACGTCGAGCGCGAGATCGAGAGGTCGTCCAGACCCTGCTTGACGAAGTTCACGACCTCGTTGCGGGCCGACTCCGGCTGGATGAAGCCCGGGTTCGCCTCGTAGAACTCCAGCAGCTTCGGGCCGTACTCGCTCAGCTTGAAGAAGTAGTTCTCCTCCTTGAGGATCTCCACCGGCTTCTTGTGGACGGGGCACAGCTTGGTGCCGTCCTCCGCCTCGATGAGGTCGCCGGGGAGCTTGAACTCCTCACAGCCCACGCAGTACGGGCCCTCGTAGCCGCCCTTGTAGACCTCGCCCTTGTCGTACAGGTCCTGCACGAACTCCTGCACGCGGTCCGTGTGACGCTTCTGCGTGGTGCGGATGAAGTCGTCGTTCGCGATGTTCAGGTGCTCCCAGAGGGGCTTCCACGCCTCCTCGACGAGCTTGTCGCACCAGGCCTGGGGCGTGACGTTGTTCGCCTCGGCCGTGCGCATGATCTTCTGACCGTGCTCGTCCGTGCCGGTGAGGTACCACACCTTCTCGCCGCGCTGACGGTGCCAGCGCGTGAGCACGTCGCCTGCGACGGTCGTATAGGCGTGGCCCAGGTGAGGAGCGTCGTTGACGTAGTAAATGGGGGTCGTGACGTAGAACGCCTTCGCCCCCTGCTTCTCGGATCCAGTGGCCGCCATGGTCGAAATCCTAACGGTCGTACGAAGATCCACTCACATCGATAAACCTCGGGCGCCGGTCAGAGGGACGGGCGGTGTCCGGCGGCGGGGTGCGGGGGCGGGGAGAAGCGGTCCGCCCGCGGTGGGGAGGATGGGGCCATGCGTGTACTCGTCGCCGAGGACGAGCGGGACCTCGCCCGGCTCGTCGCCATCGGCCTCCGCCGGGCCGGATTCGCCGTCGACACCGTCCACGGCGGCGACGAGGCCTTGGAGCGGATGGACCTGTACGCGTACGACGTCCTCGTCCTCGATCGCGACCTGCCCCGCGTCCACGGCGACGAGGTCGCCCGCCGCCTCGTCGCCGCCGGCTCCCCGGTCCGGATCCTCATGCTGACCGCCGCCACCGCAGTCGAGGACCGCGTCGAGGGCCTCGACCTCGGCGCCGACGACTACCTCGGCAAGCCCTTCGAGTTCCCCGAGCTGGTCTCCCGCGTCCGGGCCCTGCGGCGGCGCTCCGCCCGCCCCGCCCTCCCGCCGCTCCTCGAACGGGGCGGGCTGCTCGTCGACACCGTCCGGCGGACCGCCACCCGCGACGGGAGGGACCTCGACCTGTCCCCCAAGGAGTTCTCCGTCCTCCAGATCCTCCTGGAGGCCGAGGGCGCCGTCGTCTCCGCCGAGGAGCTCCTCGAACGCGCCTGGGACGCCCACGCCGACCCCTTCACCGGGGCCGTACGCGTCTGCATGAGCAAGCTGCGGGCCAAGCTCGGGGAGCCGGTGCTCATCCGGACCCTGCAAGGTGTGGGGTACGTGCTGTGAACCGGCCTCCCTCGTCCCCTCCGCCTCTGCTCGGGGCCGGGTCCACCATCCGGACCCGCATCGCGCTCGTCTACGGCGGCGTCTTCCTGGTCCTCGGCGCCGTCCTGCTCCTCCTGGTGAACCTGCTGGTCAGAGCCGGTACGGACGGGGAGACCGACGCGATCGTCGCGCGCGCGGACGACATCGCCGTCGTGGAGGCGTACCGCCTCGGCGCCGACATCAGCGACGCCGCCGGCGACCAGATGCTCATGTGGTCCTGCCTCGGCCTCCTCGTCATGGCCTGCGGCGCGGTCGTCGTCGGGTGGTGGACCGCCGGGCGCGTCCTGCGGCCCGTCCACGACATGACCGCCCGGGCGCGGCGGCTCTCCGAGCGGAACCTGCACGAACGCATCGCCGCGAGCGGCCCCGACGACGAGCTGAAGGAGCTCGGCGACACCATCGACGCGCTCCTCGGGCGCCTTCAGACGGCCTTCGACAGCCAGCGCCGGTTCATCGCCAACGCCTCCCACGAGCTGCGGACCCCGCTCGCCACGCAGCGCGCCGCCATCCAGGTCGGCCTCGACGACGACTGCGAGGTCCGGCAGGTGCTCCTCGACTCCAACCGGCGCAGCGAACGGCTCATCGACGGGCTGCTCCTCCTCGCGCGGAGCGAGCGCGGGCTCGCGGAGCGGGAGGCGGTGGTGCTGGGTGAGGTCGTCGCGGAGGAGTACGAGGACGCCGACGTGGTCCTCGACGGGGGCGTCGTCCTGGGGAGCCGGGTGCTGCTCGGGCAGCTCGTCCGGAACCTCGTCGCCAACGCGGTCGCGTACAACCTGCCGGAGGGCGGGACCGTCTCCGTCCGGGTGGAGGGCGGGGTGCTGACCGTCGTCAACACCGGGCCGGTCGTCCCGCCGGACCAGGTCGACGGGCTCTTCGAGCCCTTCCGGCGCGGCGAGGGGCGGGACCGCATGGGGCCGGGCGCCGGGCTCGGGCTCTCCATCGTGCGGTCGATCGCCGTCGCCCACGGCGGGAGCGTGGCGGCCGTCGCGCGGGGCGCGGACGCGGGGGGCGGGCTGGTGGTGGCGGTGACCTTGCCGGTCACCGCCACCGTTGATGCCGCTGGTGTTGCTGCTACCTCTGATGCCGCTTAGAGAGACAGGTCGGACTCAGAGCTCCAGGCCGTCGAGCAGGCCTCGGTAGAACGCCGGGTGCGCCGTCTCCACCGGGGCAGGGCCCGCGAAGTACGTGGCGGTACGGGGCGTCCCGTCGAGCTTCCGGAGGTAGTCGAAGGCCTTGTTGTCCTCCTCGCCCCAGGCCACGAACCGCCAGTGCAGCGGGCGGTCCGCCGCCTCGGCCAGGGCCTGCGTGGCGGCCGTCTTCGACTCCGGAGCACCGTCCGTCTGGAACACGACCAGGGCCGGGCGCGTCGGGTCGGCCTTCTCGTGGTGCGCGAGGACCTCCTCCACCGCGCGGTGGTAGTTCGTCCGGCCCAGGCGGCCGAGCGTGCCGTTGACCTCCTCGACGCGGGTGGGCGTCAGGTCGGCGGGGGCGAGCTCGACGGTGCCGTCGATGTCCGTGGAGAAGAACACCGTCGTGACGGTGGCCGCCTCGTCCAGGTGCGCGGCGAGGGCGACGGTCTGCTCGGCGAGGCGCTGCACGGAGCCGTCCTTGAAGTACCCGCGCATCGAACCGGAACGGTCCACGACGAGGTACACGGCGGCCCGCGCCCCGGTGAGCCCCTGCTTCTTCAGCACGGCCCCGGCCGCCTTGTAGGCGTCGGCGAGGTGCGGGGCGGCGGCCTTGAGGCGGGCGAGGGCGAGCGCGGGCGCGGCGTCGGCGTCCGCGTCCGTGTCGCTGCCCGGCGCGGCTTCGCCGCCGGCCGCCTGCTCCTCCGGAGCCTCGACCGCGGTGTCGGCTTCGCCGACCTGCGTCTCGGTGGTGGCGTCGGCAACCTCGGCTTCGGCCTCGGCCGGGTTCGTGTCGGCATCGGCCGCGACGACGGCCTCTGCGGCATTCGCCGCCTCGGGCTCTGCCGTGCCCGTCTGCTCCTCCGGAGCCTCGACCGCGGTGTCGGCTTCGCCGACCTGCGTCTCGGTGATGGCGGTCTCGACCTCGGCCTGGGCCTCGGCCTGGGCCTGGGCCTGGGCCTCGGCCTGGGCCTGGGCCTCGACCTCGGCCTTGACCTCGGTCGGGTTCGTGTCGGCGTCGACGACGGCGGCCTCGGCCGGGTTCGTGTCGGCGTCGACGACGGCGGCCTCGGTCGGGTTCGTGTCGGCGTCGACGACGGCGGCCTCGGCCGGGTTCGTGTCGGCGTCGACGACGGCGGCCTCGGCCGGGTTCGTGTCGGCGTCGACGACGGCAGCCTCGGCCGGGTTCGTGTCGGTGTCGGACGCGACGACCGACTCCGCGGCAGCTGCCGCCTCGGCCTCGGCCGCGTCCACCTCGTTCGCCGCGACGAGTGCCTCGGGCTCCTCGCCCTCGGCGACCGGGGTCGTCGTGTCATCGGCGTCCGCCGCAGCGGTGGCCGCCTCCGGCTCCGCCGCGTCCTGAGCGGCCGGGGTCGTCTCCGCCTCCCGCTCCACCACAGTGGCGACCGGGGTCTCGTCGTCGGCGTCCGCCGCGACTGCCTCGTTCTCGGCCTCGGCGGCAGTCGCCGCCTCCGGCTCCGCCTGCTCCTCCGGAGCCTCGACTGCGACCGTCGCCTCGGGTTCGGCCTCCGGCTCCACGTCCCGCTCCTGCGGGGCGGTCGCGGTCGCGTCCTCCGTGGCAGCGGTCGGCTCCGGCTCCGCCGGAGTGGTCGGGGCCGCGTAGGCTGCCGTCTCGGTGGCGGCCTGGGGCTCCGCCGGGTCGGCCTCGGCCTCAAGCGGCGCAGCCGGTTCGGCGGCTTCGGTCTCGACCGCCTCGGTGGTCGCTTCCGCTTCCGCTTCCGCCTCCGCCTCCGGTGCCTCGACCGGCTTCGCCTCGGTGGCGGTCTCCGGCTCCGTCTCCACGGCGGCCTCGGGCGCATCCGCCGCCGTCGCCTCGGCGGTCGCCGTCTCCGCCGTCTCCGCCGTCTCAGCGGTCTCCGCCGTGACCGACGTGTCCGCTGCCGGCGCAGCCGACTCCGTCGCCGTCTCCGACGCGTCCGCCGGCTCAGCCGTCGCCACCGGCTCAGCCGACTCTGCCGCCACCGGCTCCGCCACCGGCTCCGCCACCGGCTCCGCCACCGGCTCCGTCGGCTCAGCCGTGTCCGACTCCGCCACCGGCCCCGTCGGCTCAGCCGTCTCCGCCGTGTCCGACTCCGCTACCGGCTCCGCCGTCGCCGTCGGCTCGACCGTCTCCGACGTTCCGCCGCTGCGGGCCTTCGGGACCTGCGGGTTGTCGAAGGACGCCGCCACCAGGTCGTCCGCCGCGCGGCGGGCCTCGGCTTCCTTCGTGTCCGGGGGCGTCGAGGTGTCCGTGGACGAGGAGGCCTCACGCGTCTGGGCCGGGACGGAGGTTGCCGGGGTGTCCTCGCGGTCCCGGCCGAATACCTTGCGCAGCATGCTCCGAATACCCATGGGCGAACCCTTTCGCATGAGTGGGTGCAGTGTGAATGTCCGTACTGGGCGTTTCGGGACGTTCATCCCTGGCCAGGGCGGACACGTAAGGTTAGCGGCCACCCCCTGCCTCCTCCGTGACCCGGTCGCCTCCGGTTGCCGCGCATTCATTCGGCGTTCACTCCGGCGCCGCCCCTGTGCAGATGTGCGCACATAGCGTCGCCGCCGATGGATTCCCGACACCATGTCGGCGCAGTGTGCGCCGGAGGAGGACGAAGTGCGCAAACTGCTGCCGCTCCTGAGCACGAACCCCCACGGAGGCGGCCGTTCCGCTCTCACCTGCCGATTCCGGTGCGGTGATGCCTGCTTCCACGAGGTGCCCAACACCAGCGACAACGAGTACGTCGGTGACGTCATAGCCGGTGTCCTCTCCCGCCGTTCGGCCCTCCGCGCCGCCGCCGTCGTGACCGTCGCCTCCGCCGCCGGCGGTGCCGTCGTCCTCGGTGGCGCCCCCGAGGCCGTCGCGCGTCCCGGCAAGCCGGGCACGCCCGGCAAGGTCGACGGTGCCCGTGGCCTCCGCTTCGCCGCCGTCGCGCCCAACACCGCCGACCAGGTCACCGTCCCTGCCGGCTACGCCCAGAACGTGGTCATCCGCTGGGGGGAGCCCATCCTCCGCGGCACGCCCGCCTTCGACTCCGAGAAGCAGACGGCGAAGGCGCAGGCCGGCCAGTTCGGCTACAACAACGACTTCCTCTCCCTGCTGCCGCTGCGCGGGGAGCACCACCGCCAGGTCCTCGTCGCCAACCACGAGTACACCGACGAGGTGCTCATGTTCCGGGGTTACGACTCCGAGAACCCGACCCGCGAGCAGGTCGAGATCGCCTGGGCCGCGCACGGCCTCTCGGTCGTCGTCGTCCAGGAGGAGCACCGCTCCGGCAAGCTGACGCCCGTCACCCGCCACCACCTCAACCGGCGGCTCCACACGACGAGCGAGTTCGAGCTGACCGGGCCCGCCGCCGGCAGCGACCTCGTCAAGACCTCCGCCGACCCCGAGGGACGTACCGTCCTCGGCACGCTCAACAACTGCGCCGGCGGCACCACCCCGTGGGGCACCACCCTCCACGGCGAGGAGAACTTCAACCAGTACTTCGCCTTCGGCAGCTCCGCGACCGACAAGCGCTACGGCGTCGGGACCGGTGCCTCCGAGCGCAAGTGGGAGCGGTTCGACAAGCGCTTCGACCTCCGCCAGGAGCCCAACGAGGTGCACCGTCAGGGCTGGGTCGTCGAGCTCGACCCGTACGACCCCGACTCCACGCCCCGCAAGCGCACCGCGCTCGGCCGCTTCAAGCACGAGGCCGCGCAGCCCCGTCTCACCGAGGACGGCCGTCCCGTCGTCTACATGGGCGACGACGAGCGCTTCGACTACTTCTACAAGTTCGTCTCCAGCAAGCGGATGAAGAAGGGCGGGTCCCGGTCCGCGCGTGAGCACAACCTCACGCTCCTCGACGAGGGCACCCTCTACGTCGCCAAGCTCACCGGCGACTCCCCGGCCGCCCAGATCGACGGCACCGGCAAGCTCCCGAACGACGGCGAGTTCGACGGCTCCGGCCAGTGGATCCCGCTCGCCACGGCCGGCGCCGACGGCGCCGTCTCGCACGTGCCCGGCATGACCGCCGAGGAGGTCTTCGTCTTCACCCGCCTCGCCGGTGACAAGGTCGGCGCGACGAAGATGGACCGCCCCGAGGACGTCGAGCCGTCGCCGCGCAGCGGCCGTGTCTACGTGGCCCTCACCAACAACTCCAACCGAGGCAAGGCCGGTTACGCGCCCGCCGACGAGGCCAACCCGCGCAACTCCAACAAGCACGGCCAGATCCTGGAGCTCGCCGAGCACTGGGACGACCCGGCCTCGGACGGCTTCGCCTGGCGGCTCTTCCTCGTCGCCGGTGACCCGAACGACCCGGCCACCTACTTCGCCGGCTTCCCGAAGGAGAAGGTCTCCCCGATCTCCTGCCCGGACAACGTGGCCTTCGACCCGCACGGCAACCTGTGGATCTCCACCGACGGCAACCAGCTCGGCTCCCACGACGGCCTCTTCGGCGTCGCCACACACGGCGAGCGGCGCGGTGAGCTGAAGCAGTTCCTGACCGTGCCCCGGGGCGCCGAGACCTGCGGCCCGATCATCCAGGACCGCCGCGTCCTGGTCGCGGTCCAGCACCCGGGCGAGCTCGACGGCGCCTCCGTCGAGAACCCGAAGTCGGAGTGGCCCGACGGACCCGGCAAGATCGTCCGCCCGGCCGTCGTCTCCGTCTGGCGCACGGACGGCCGCGACATCGGCGTCTGAGCGATGACGCCGGGCTGAAGGGGTGGGGTGGGGTCGGGTGCTGGGCCGGTGGGGTGGGGTTCGGCCTCAGCCCGTCCCCGGCGCCGGCCCCACCCCCAAGCCCTCCCTGAATCTGGTGAACTGCTCCTCCGGGTCCCCCGTGTACGCCCACGGCACCCACGCCGCCCGTGCACCCAGCATCCCCAGCAGTTCCCTCGCGATCTCCACCTGGCCCGCGTAACACGCCGCATGCGTAAGGAAGTTGAGGTCTCCCACCTCCTCCGGCGCCACCGGGCGCTCCGGGTCCCTGCCGCCGATCCAGCGCGCGTACGTGCGGCGCAGCTCCGTCACCGCGAGTTCGTGCTTCCAGTGCTGGTCGAAGCCGCGCACCGGGCCCCGCCCCAGCGCCCCGTCCGCGATGTAGCGGTACTCCTCCACCCGCGCCACCTGCACCAGTACGGGCAGCGGCGACCCCGGCGGCGCCACGCCCGCCGCGTCGCGCGCGAAGTCGTACATGCTGCCGTGCGTGCCGTGCCACCTGGCCGACCAGTAGCGCAGCACCTGGATGTGCCCCTCGGTGTTGTACGGGTCGCGGCGCCGCAACTCGTCGAACCAGTGCCGTAGTTCGCGGCGCGTCACCCCACCCTCGTACAGCCTCGCCACCGACAGCAGCGACACCCACGGCATCGGGTCCGCCGGCGCCGCCTCCGCCGCGCCCCGGCAGGCGTCGACCGCGGCGTCGATCCGGCCCCGCTCCACGGCCGCGCCCCGGCCGGCCGCGATGGCCGCGTCGAAGACGCGGACCACCTCGGTCGCCGCCCGCAGCACGGCCCCGTCCGGGTTGCCGGGCTCCGCCGCCCGCCAGGTCTCCACCGTGGAGCTGCCCGCGGCGGCGTGCGAGAGGAGCCGCAGCCGGTGCGTGCGGCGTGCCCAGTCGTCACCCGTCGCGGCGAGCAGGTCGCGTACCCCCTGCCAGCGGCCGATGACGATGTCGTGCCGCGCCTCCGTGAGCGCGCGGTCGCCGAAGTCCGGGTCGAAGTCGGGCGCGAAGCGCTCCCGCGCCTGGCGCGCCGAGCGCGCGGAGCGGCGGCGTACGACGGCCATGGGGCCTCCTTCGGTTCGGCTGCCGATGGGTGGTGCCGGTGGTGCCCTGCATCTACATCTCGTGCGTTTTCATCTCGTCGTGCTTCGTGCTTCGTGCTTCGTGCTTCGTGCTTCGTGCTTCGTGCTTCGTGCTTCGTGCTTCGTGCTTCGTGCTTCGTGCTTCGTCTTCGTGCGTTGTGCGTTGTGCGGTTGTGCGGTTGTGCGGTTGTGCGCTGTGCGTTGTAGTTCGTGTTGCGTGTTGCGTCAGAAGTCCGTGGCGTAGCTCTTGTCCCGCGCGCCCTTGCGGGAGCGCGCTGTCGCCGGGCCCGCGTCCTCCGCGGCCGCCAGCGCGCGGACGGCGTCCAGGCGGGCCGGGCGGTAGTAGTCGCTGCCCTTGCGCCAGTAAACGAGCAGCGGGACGACGCCGATGAGCAGTCCGCCGAGGCCGATGGTGAGCGCCGTGCCCGAGAGCTCGCCGAGGGACTCGACGAAGCACCAGAGCATGAAGCCCGAGCCGAGCAGCGGCCACAGGCCGCCGAGGACCAGGTTCCGTACGGAGCGCAGCAGGAGCGACTTGTACGCGACGACCGCGGCGATGCCCGCGAGGCCGTAGTAGAAGGCGATCTGGAGGCCGATCGCCGCAACCGCGTCGCTGAGGATCCGCTGGACGGACTCCGCCGCCGCGGCGGCCACGAACATGAGGAGCGCCGCGCCGCCGACCGCGGCGATCGCGACCCACGGGGTGTTCCAGCGGCGGTGCACCGTGCCGAGCGCCGCGGGCAGGGTCCGGTCGCGGCCCATCGCGAAGAGGGAGCGGGTGACCTGGAGGAGGGTGGTCTCCAGGGTGGCGACCGTCGACAGCACGACGGCCACGACGAGGAGCTTCCCGCCGACGCCCGGCCAGATCTCCTGGCCGAGGACGGCGAGGACGTTCGGTCCCGCCGTGCGGATCTCCTCGGCGGTCAGCAGGACGTTCACGGCGACGGTGAAGGCCTCGAAGAGGACGAAGACGAAGCCGACGCCGACGAGCGCGGCAAGCCCCGCCGTCCGGCGGCTGTTGCGGGTCTCCTCGCTGAGGTTGCTGGTGACGTCCCAGCCCCAGTAGTAGAACGCGGCGATGAGCGCGCCGGCGGCGAAGCCGTGGGTGCCGTCGAACTGGTCGAGGCCGAACCAGGACCAGTCGAAGGCCGTCGCGTGGCCCCGGTGCAGGACGGCGGCGAGGACGAAGCCGACGAGGATCAGCATCTCGACGCCCGACATGACGAGTTGGGCCCGCACGGTCAGCCGGGCCCCGCCGAGGACGACGAGCAGCATCATCAGGAACCAGCCGGCTCCGACGGCCGCCGCGAGCGGGGTGTCGTCGGCGAGGTCCGGGTCGATCAGGGAGAGCGTGAGGGATCCGGCGGGCAGGGAGCCCGCCACCATGAAGACGGTGGCGGCGAAGACCAGCGCCCAGCCGGACAGGAAGCCGAGGAAGGGGTGGAGGGTGCGGCCCACCCAGGAGTAGCCGGCGCCGGCGTTGACGTCGATGCGGCCGAGGCGGGCGTACGCGAGGACGATGCCGAGCATCGGTATCGCGCAGTAGAGCAGGGCGGCCGGTCCGGCGAAGCCGACCGCGCCGAAGAGGACGGCGGTGGTCGCGGCGAGCGAGTAGGCGGGCGCGCTGCCCGCCACGGCCATCACGATCGTGTCGAACGTGCCGAGGACATTGGGCTGGAGCCCTCTGCTGTGGGTGGTGCGCATGGCGGGGTCCTCGGGGCGCGGGGGGTGAGGATGGGGGAAGTGGTCCGCCCGCCGGGCCGGTTGTGGGGCGCGGTGAGGTGCGGGGTGTGCGGTGGGGCGGGGTGCGGGAGGTGTTGTGGGGGTGTGCGGTGGGGTGTGGGAGGTGTGGTGGGGGCGCGATGTGCGCAGGGCTGTGCCGCTCCCCGGATCTCGGGGAATCGAGCGCATCGTAGTCGCCCGGATGGCCTTCGGTAACGGCAGTGGGGAGGGTTCCGCTCCGTGACCGCCGGTAAGTCCTTCCGTACGCCCCTCGGGGGAGGTTTACCGCAGGTCGGGACCGGCGATGGCGCGGGCCGCGCGGACCTCCTGGCGGAGCGGTGCGAGGACTCCGTTCTCGTCGCCGGGGAGTTCGGTGCGGACTTCCACGAGCGTCTCCGAGGACCGCAGTCCTTCGGACAGTTCGCGCAACTCCCGCTCCACGGCGGCGACCTCGGACGGGTCCGGGGCCGGGGCGCCGTGGGCGACGCGGACCCGGGCCGCGGTGGTCGCGTCGACGATCCGCTCGACGGCGACGACGAGCGGCCACCAGGCGGCGGCCAGCGGGCCGGTGGGCGGGGGTTCGGTCAGTGCGCGCTGGAACTCGGAGCGGACGGTCGACAGGTCCCGGTAGAGCTTCCGCCGGGCCCGGTGCCGCTCGGTCGCCCGATGCCGGGGGTGGCCGGGGGCGAAGGCCGTCCGCACGTACGAGGCGGTGTCGGCGACCGCGTCGGCGAGGCGGTCCCCGATGCGGGTGTGCCAGGACTCGGGCCAGAGGAGGTAGCCGGCGACCAGGGCGATCGCGCAGCCGATGAGCGAGTCGTAGAGGCGGGGCAGGACGAGGTCGAAGCCCTGCTGGTTGAGGGTGTCGGAGAGCAGCAGGATGACGGGGGTGATGGCCGCGGTCTGGAAGGCGTAACCCTTCGCCGAGAAGGCCGGGATGAGGGCGGCGAGCACCATCATCACGGGTACGTCCCACCAGCCCCTCGGAACCTCGGCGAGGACGAGGGCGGCGAGGACGAGGCCGGCGGCGGTGCCGAAGGCGCGGAGCACGGCCCGGGAGAAGACCGAGCCGAAGTCGGGCTTCATGACGAAGGTGACGGTGAGCGCGACCCAGTACGAGCGGGGTACGGCGATGAGCGAGACGAGGGCCTGGGCGAGGCCGATGCAGAGCGCGAGGCGCAGCCCGTACCGCCAGGACGCCTCGGACAGCATGACGTCGCGGGCGGCCCGGCGGACCCGGACGCGGAGCGCGGCGGGGCGGCCGAGGCGGTCGTCGACGTGGGGGTCCCCCCTGGTCGCAGACCGGGGGGGAAGATCGGGATCGGCCTGGTGGACGACGGCCGCCGCGTGGCGCAGGGCGTGGTCGACGGCCTTCTCCGCGGGCCGTTCGGGCGTCGGCAGGTCGAGTACGGGTGTCCCGGTGCGGCCTTCCTCGACGGCGTCGGCGAGGTCGCGGACGGCGGCGGGGATCGCGGGTGACAGCGGGCCGACCAGCCGGGCGCGGAGGTGGGCGGCGGGGGCGGCTTCGAGGAGGGGGACGAGGACGTTGAGCTGGGACAGCAGCCGGACGAGGTGGGGCGCGCGGCCGTGCTGGCGGGTGCGGCGGGCTAGGACCAGGTCGTAGGACTGGTTGAGGGAGGCGGTGACGGCCTGGCGTCGCTCGTCGTAGGTGGTGGTGCCGGTGGCCTCGTACAGCTCGGCGAGGGCCCGGTAGGTGGCGGCGACGGCGGCGCGTTCGGGGGCGGCGCGGCGCACGGGCCAGCCGAGGAGGGTGAGGAGGAGGACGAACAGGCCGCCGACGCCCAGGAGGAGCGGTGCCATCCACCAGGGGTCCGGCATGGGGAGGCCCGCGCCGACCACGCAGTTGAGGAGCAGCAGCAGGCCCGATACGGAGGCGACGGCGCCGATCGACGAGATCATCCCGGAGACGAGCGCGACGAGGGTGAGGACGGCGACGGCGAGCCAGCCGTCGCCGTACACGAGGGTGCCGAGGGTGACGCCGAGCGCGCCGAAGAGCTGTGGCACGGCGATGTTGAAGATCCGCATCCGGTAGGCGTCGGCGGTGTCGCCGATGACGCCGGAGAGGGCGCCCATCGAGACGAGGGCCCCGTAGGCGGGCTGCCCGGCGGCGAGTCCCACGGCGAGCGGTGCGGAGAGCGCGACGGAGGCGCGGACGACGGCGGCCCAGGGGATGGGGGTGGGGGCGGGGCGGAGCCCGGCCGTGAGCCAGGCGGGCGGGGAAAGCCGTACGGGCCGAGCGGGGCGTGCCATGCCCTCCAACCTACGTCCCGTCGTGTGCGGGACGGGGGTGGTCGGGAGTGCGGTCGGGGGTGTGTGGCGGGGCGCTTGGGTGTGGCCCGGGTTCGCCGCGGGGTGCTCGGGCGTGGCCCGGGTTCGCCGCGGGTGTGGTCAGGCCGCGCGGCAGAGGGTGGTGCGGTCGGCCGGGGGCGTGGGGCGGGGGACGCGGGGGGTGGTCGGGTGTGTGGGGTGGGGGAGGTGCGCGGCGGTTGCGGTCGTGGTCGTGGTCGTGGTCGTGTTCCTGGTCCGTGTGCGGGTCCTTGCGAAGACCACGACGCGCAGCACCACGAACCGGGCGGCGCCGGCCAGTGCCGAGGCGGTCAGGTAGACGGCCTGTTCGAGCGTCGTGCTCGGTGCCGTCACCAGCTGTTGGAGGAGCAGCATCGCGCCGCAGGTCACCACGTACGCGGCGGCCGCGGAACCGGCCGACTGCGTGTGCTGGCGCCAGGTGGCGCGGCCGCCCGCGCCGAAGGTGAAGCGGGCGTGCAGCTCGGTGGAGAGGAGCGTGGAGGCCACGGCCGTCAGGGCGTTGGCCAGGAACCAGGGGATCCAGGAGGCGAGGCCCGTCACGGCGAAGCTGGAGGCGATCCCCACTCCGCCGCCGCAGAGCACGAAGCGGGCGAACGCGGTGAAGGCGCCGGGGGTCGCGTGCCGCCGGCTCTGTGCTGTCTCCATGATCCGACCCCGACCCCTCTGCTGGCTCGCTCCGCGGTACGCGCACCCGCCCGCCTGTGGGCAGCAGGTGCGCGTCACCAATGGCGCCATCATGGCACATGGGTGGTGCCATTGCCAGGCATATTTGGCACCAGTGGCGCCATGGGTGGCGTCATTGGTGTCAGGGTGCGACGGAGTGCCTCATCCTCGGGTCGGCGGCTGGAGAGACGCACGATTCGCGCTCGAGCGCGGCGTGGGTGAGGGCAGCGAGCAGCCTGGGGAGCGCGGCGTGGGTGACGGCGGCGCTGGTGGGAGCGGCGCCGGTGGGAGCGGCGGTGGGTGACGGCGGTGCCGTCAGTTGCGGTAGGACTCGACCTCCGAGGCCGGGCGGAGGGCCGCCGTGTCCGGGTCCTCGCCGAACTCGCTCTTCGCGCGGCGCTGGCGCAGCAGGTCCCAGCACTGGTCGAGCCTGACCTCCAGGTCGGCGAGGCGGGCGCGCTCCTCCGGGAGGAGGCCGCCCGTGCGCTGCCGCAGCACGCGTTCCTCTTCGACGAGGGCGCCGATGTCGTCCAGGATCTCGTCGTTGTCCATGCCTTCAGCGTGGCCGATCAGCGCTCTCCGCGCAGGTCGAGATCGGTGAGGACGGCCCGGTGGTCGGAGCCGTCCACGTCGAGGAACCGGATGCTCCGGACGCTGAAGTCCTCGCTGACCAGGACGTGGTCGATCTGTACGAAAAGCGGCAGGGGGCCCTCCGACGGCCAGGTGGGGGTGCGGCTCGTGCGCGCGAGCCGGGCGGCGTCCTGGAGGCGGCCGGCGTCGAGGATCGACCGGAAGGCGGCGTGGTCCTGGGAGGCGTTGAAGTCGCCGGCCATGATCAGGGGGCCCTTCGAGCGCCGGGCGGCGGCCTCGTCCTCGATCCGCCCGAGCTCCCGCTTCCACACGTCGATCTGGCCCGGCATCGGCGGCATCGGGTGGGCGAGCTGGAGGCGTACGGACTTCCCGGCGATCCGCGTCGTCGCGCCCGGCATGCCCATCGCCGCCGGGAGGACCCCCTCGTCGGTGAGCGGGTAGGCGCTGAGGAGGACGGAGCCGACGGAGCCGTCGGCGTCGACCGAGGCGTGGTGGGGGAGCTCGGTGGCGAACGCCGCGGTCAGGGCGCGTCCGCACGCGCGGTCGCATTCGGAGACGAACACGAGCTGGGGGCGCTCGCGCCGGACCGTGTCGAGGAGCGCCTCGGTGCCCTGGCCGAACTCGACGTTCGCCGCGAGCACCCGGACCCGGGCCAGCGGCAGCCCGTACGAGGTGACGAGCTGCGGCATGTACGGCAGGGAGCTCCAGCCGACCGCGCCGAGGACGAGGACGGCGAGGAAGGTGAGCGCCCGGCGCCGCGCGACGGCGGCCAAGAGCACCCCGAGCCCGGCGGGCACGGCCAGCCAGGGCAGCATCGAGAGCAGCTGCGGTACGGGGGTGATCCCGTCCGTGTCGAGGAAGCGGCACGCGCTGATCAGCGCGGGCACGACGAGCAGCAGCCCCGCGGCCCAGGCGGTGAGGCGGTGCCTGGGCCGCAGGGGCGGCGATTCGGGGTCTGCCGCGGCGGCGGCCTTCATCACGGGTGCGGCTATGACGGCAGGGGCTCGGTCCACGCCCTTCAGTGTCGCAAAGCCTGTGCGATCTCCGCCGTCGTCGCGCCCGAGAGCGTCCGATTGCTGCGCGCCGTACCGGACTTGGAGGCTCCTGGTGCGACGCCGTTGATGTTCAGGACGACCGCGTCGAGGAGGTTCCCGCTGTCGTCACGGAAGTTGACCATGATCGTGTAGTCGGCGTTCTGGTCCTTGGGGTTGGTCGCGGTGATCTCGGCGACCGTCCGGTCCCCGTCGGTGCTCGTCCCGCCGGCCTTCACGTCGGCGGTGGCGTTCACCCCGTCCTTGACCTCGTTCATCTTGTCCTGGGCCGCCGACGCGACGGCGGCCGTGGCGGAGGAGACGATCTCGCCGGCCTTGTCCGTGACGGTGTCGCAGCCGGTGGCGCTGAGGGCGAGGGCGGTCATGGCGGCCAGGGAGAGCGCGAGGCCGAGGGTGCGCGGGGCCGGCCTCGCGCGGGGCGCGGGTGCCGTGGGCTGCTCGGGTCCGGTGCGTGTCATCGGGCGGCCGCCTCAGAACTTCTCGTCCGAGCCGTAGGTGTCGTCCGTGGCCAGTGCCCAGATCACGAAGATCGAGATGGCCATGTTGAAGAGCGCCCACCACGGCTGGTACGGCAGGAAGAGGAACTGGAAGAGGACGTTGAGGGAGGCCAGCGCGATACCGGCGACCCGCCCCCACTCGGCGCCCTTGAGGATGCCGTAGCCGGCGATCGCGAGGATGACGCCGAGGATCAGATGGATCCAGCCCCAGGTGGTGAGGTTGAACTTGAAGACGTAGTCGCCGACCCGGGTGTAGACGTCGTCCTCGGCGATGCCGGCGATGCCCTGGAAGACGTCCATGAATCCGGTGACCAGCATGAGGACACCGGCGAACAGGGTGCCGCCGGAGGCCCAGGCGCCGGCGGCGCTCTGCTTGCGGGGTGCGGTGTTCTGGCTCATGCCCCCATCGTCGGAGCGTTCGTACGATTCCGAACTTTCAACTGAGCCGAACGAGTGAGCGGAGATAGGAGTCCAGTACGGAGTCGAACTCCTCGGGCCGCTCCAGGTTCGGCAGGTGCGCGGCCCGCTCGATCACGGCGAGCGTGGAGTGCGGCAGCAGCGCGTGCATCTCCTCCGCGTCCTCGACCGGTGTGTACGTGTCGTCCCGGCCGACCACGACGAGCGCGGGGACGGCGACGGTCGTGAGCGACTCGCGGTAGTCGGGCCGTTCGGCCCGGCCGCGCAGCGCGGCGGCGGCGCCGGCGGGGTCGGTCGCGCACATCATGCGGTGGACGTGCGGCGCGGCATGGGTGTTGTACGGGGCGACCATGCGGTCCAGCACCTCGTCCGCGTACTCCCGCATCGCGTCCGCGCCGCCGGCGAGCAGCCGGTCCGCCATGGCGTTCCGCGCGGCCTTGCCCTCCTCGGTCTCGGCGGCCGGGAAGGTGTCGGCGAGGACGAGGCCCCGGACGCGCTCCGGGTGGCGGCGGTGGAGCTCCATGACGATCTGGCCGCCCATGGAGAGACCCGCGACGACGGCCTGCCCGATCCCCAGGTCGTCGAGGAGGGCGACGAGGTCCTCGGCGAAGTCGCCGAGGTCGGTGACGCCGGTGAGCCCGGTCGCGCCGAGCGGGGTGATGCCGTAGCCGCGCAGGTCGGGGGCGATCACCCGGTGCGTGAGCGAGAAGCGGTCGATCTGGGGCTGCCACATGGTGTGGTCGAAGGGGTGGCCGTGGACGAGGAGGAGCGCGGGGCCACTGCCCCGGTCCTCGAAGTAGAGGCGGGTGGCGAGGTTGTCCGTGAAGCGCATGTCGGCAGGCTAGGCAGCGGGGAGATCTCGGTGCAATGAGATCTTTGCTCTCGGTGCAATGGTGAGAAGGCGCGGTTGTGGGCGGGGTTGTGGGTGCGGCTGTGGGTGCGGCTGTGGTCGACAGCCGACAGCCGACAGCCGACAGCCGACAGCCGCCGGTCGTGGCCGTGGTCGACAGCCGACAGCCGACAGCCGCCGGTCGTGGTCGTGGCCGTGGCTGTCGGCGGTCGGGCGTCGGTGTTCTGGGAGGGGTGTCGTGGAGGAGTACCGGAGGATCGCGGACCGGGTCGAGGCCGCCGTGCGGGACGGGCGGCTGACGCCCGGTGACCGGCTGCCGCCGCAGCGGGTGTTCGCCCGCCGCCACCGGATCGCGAACTCGACGGCCATCCGGGTCTACGGCGAGCTGGCCCGCCGGGGACTGGTCGTCGGGGAGGTCGGGCGCGGCACCTTCGTACGGGCCGCGCCGCCGCTGCCGGGGCCCGCGCTCGCCGAGGCGACCGGGGCGGCCCCCGTGGACCTCCAGCTCAACTACCCCGTCGCGGAAGGGCAGGCGGAGCTGATGGCCCGCGCGCTCGCGGCGCTCGCCCGGCCCGACGTCCTCGCCGAGGCCGTCTCGGGTCCGGCCGCCGCGACCGGGACCCCGGAGGCCCGGGAGGCGGCGGTGTCCGTCCTCGCCCGGCCGGGCTGGGCGCCGGACCCCGAGAGCGTCCTCTTCGCCGGGAACGGCCGCCAGGCCATCGCCGCCGCGCTCTCCGCGCTCGTCCCGCCCGGTGGCCGACTGGGCGTCGAGGCGCTCACGTATCCGCTGGTCAAAGCGGTGGCCGAACGCCTCGGCATCCGGCTGGTGCCGCTCGCCCTCGACCAGGACGGGGACGGGGCCGGGGCCGGGAGTGGGGGTGAGGGCGGCGGCAGCGGTGGCGGCGGGGGCATACGGCCCGAGGCGCTCGTCGCGGCCCACCGGGCGGCGCCGCTGTCCGCGGTCTACCTCCAGCCGACCCTGCACAACCCCCTCGCCACGACCATGAGCGCGCCTCGGCGGGCCGAACTCGCCGAGCTGCTGCGCCGCCTGGACCTGACGGCGGTCGAGGACACGACCTGGGCGTTCCTCGCGCCGGGCGCCGGACCCGGCGCCGCGCCCCCGCCGCTCGCCGCCCACGCCCCCGAGCGGGTCCTGCTCGTGGACAGCCTCTCCAAGCGGCTCGCCCCCGGCCTGACCGTCGGCTACCTCGTCGTCCCCGGGCGCCTGCGCGCGGCCGTCGCGGAGGCGCTGCGGTCCGGTGCCTGGACGGCCGGCGGGCTCGCGCTCGCGGCGGCCACCCGCTGGGCCGGGGACGGCACGGTCGCCGAGGCCGTCGCCGCCAAGCGCGCGGACACAGCGGCCCGGCACGCCCTCGTCCGGCGGCGGCTCGGCGGGTTCGCGGTCCGGACCTCCCCGCACGCCTACTACTGCTGGTGGGAACTGCCCGCGCCCTGGCGGGCGGAGACCTTCACGGCCGCCGCGGCCGGGCGCGCGGGGGTGGCGGTCACCCCCGGGAGCGCCTTTGCGGTCGGTCCGGGCACGGCGCCGGACGCGATACGGGTGGGCCTCGCGGCACCGCCGCGCGAGGTCCTGGACGGGGCGCTGGCCCGTCTCGCGGCGCTGGCGGCCGAGGGGGTGGGAGGGGCGGGACGGTGACGCCGGGCGTGGTCGTCGGATCTTCCTTGCATCCCCTATTCAGGACATGTAGAGTCCTGAATCATGAGGATGAGCGAAGGCGTGGAATGGGCACTGCACAGCTGCCTGAACCTGGCCTGGATCGGGCCGGAGCGGGCGGTCACCGCCGCGCGCCTCGCGGCCTATCACGAGCTGCCGGCCCCGTACCTCACCAAGCAGCTCCAGGCGCTCGCCCGGGCCGGGATCGTCACCTCGGTCTCCGGGCCGAAGGGCGGCTTCCGGCTGGCGCGCGGCCTGGACCGGATCACGCTGATGGACGTCGTCGCCGCCGTCGAAGGACCTGAAGAGGCCTTCCGCTGCGCCGAGATCCGGCAGCAGGGGCCCGGGGCGGGGCCGGCGGGGTCGTACGCCGCCGAGTGCGCCATCGCCGGTGCCATGGGGCGGGCCGAACTGGCCTGGCGGCGCGCGCTCATGGACCAGACCCTGGACGACGTCCGGGAGCGGGCGGAGCTCCAGGCGCCGGCCGCGCCCGACCGTATCCGCCACTGGTTCGCCAACGTCTGACGCGGACCGGCGCGGCCGATCGGCAGTGGCCGACCGGCCCGACCGGCCCGACCGGTCCGACCGGTCCGACCGGTCCGACCGGTCCGACCGGCCCGACCGGTCCGACCGGTCCGACCGGCCCGACCGGCCCGACCGATCCGCAGCGACCGCCCTCCCTCCCCGGGGAGGGCTCCTGAAGGGGGTGATTCTGGATGCTAGATATCCAGGTTGAAGAGCGTGGCCGCGGCGGTTCAGGAGTCCCGCGCCGGCCGTCCGGGCGGGTCGCCGTCGCCGCCGTCACGCTCGGCATCTTCACCGTCATGACCGCCGAGCTCCTGCCGGTCGGACTGCTCACCCCGGCCGCCGCCGACCTGTCCGTCAGCGAGGGCACCGCCGCCCTCATGGTGACCGTGCCCGGCCTCGTCGCCGCCGTCGCCGCGCCTCTCGTCACGGTCCGTGCGGCCGGCGCCGACCGCCGGACGCTCCTCGTCGCGCTCATGCTCCTCGCCGCCACCGCCAACCTCGCGTCGGCGCTCGCGGGACACCTCGCGGTCGTCCTCGCCGCCCGCGTCCTCCTCGGCCTCGCCATCGGCGGCTTCTGGGCGCTCGCCGGCGGCCTCGCGCCCCGGCTCGTGGCCCCGGACGCCGTGGGGCGGGCCACCGCCGTGGTCTTCGGCGGCGTCTCGGCCGCCTCGGTCCTCGGCGTCCCCGCCGCCACCGTCGTCACCGAAAGCATCGGCTGGCGCTGGGCGTTCGCCGCCACCGGCCTCCTCTCCCTGCTCGCCGCCGCGGCCCTCCTGGCCCTGCTGCCCCGCCTCCCCGGCCGGGGCGCGGAAACCCCCGGCCCGCGCGGCACGGGCCTGCGCGCGCTCGCCGCGCTGCCCCGCCGCAACCGCCGCGTCCGCGCAGGGCTGCTGCTCACCCTCGCGCTCGTGACCGGCCACTTCGTCGCCTACTCCTTCGTCCGCCCGCTGCTCACCGACCACGCCCGCGTCCCCGAGACGCTCCTCGGCGCACTGCTCCTCGGCTACGGCGTCGCGGGCGTCGCCGGGAACTTCCTCGCCGGCTCCCGGGCCGCCCGCGCCCCCCGCCGTACGCTCGCGGTCATCGCCGCCGCGCTCGGCGCCGTCCTCCTCGCCACCCTCGCCGCCGGGGGCACG
The DNA here is from genome assembly GCF_043080005.1 of Streptomyces sp. NPDC015130. Lineage (NCBI taxonomy): Bacteria > Bacillati > Actinomycetota > Actinomycetes > Kitasatosporales > Streptomycetaceae > Streptomyces > Streptomyces sp. NPDC015130. Next base: position 378,114 of record NZ_JBIBVC010000001.1, read on the forward strand.
ACCCCCGCGGCCGGCGCCGGCCTGCTGCTCCTCTGGGGGCTCGCCTACGGCGGGGTCTCGGTCGCGCTCCAGTCCTGGTTCATGGCCGCCGCCCCCGAGGACGTCGAGGCCGCGACCGGCCTCAACGTCAGCGTCTTCTGCCTCGCCATCGCCCTCGGCGCCCTCCTCGGCGGGCTGCTGACCGACGCGTACGACCTCACCGCGGTGCTCCTCGCGGGCGCCGCGCTCATCCTGACCGCCGTCCCGGTGGCCGCCCTCTCCGGAAGGAACGATCACTCATGAGCCAGACCCACCACACCGACCGCACCGCCCACGCCGACCAGCGGGTCATCACCAACCCCGGCACGCTCCACGACCCCACCCCCTTCGGCTACAGCCACGCCGTCTCCGCGCCGGGCGAGCTCGTCTTCATCGGCGGCCAGTACGCCTCCGACGCCACGGGCGCCCCCGTCCCCGGGGACTTCGCCGCGCAGGTCGAGCTCTCCCTCACCAACCTGCGGCTCGCCCTGGAGGGCGTCGGCCTCGGTCTCGCCCACGTCGTGCGCCTCGGCTCGTACATCGTCGAGCACGACCTCGCCAAGCTGGAGGTCCTCGGCAAGGCCCTGCACGCGCACTTCGGCGAGCGGCTGCCCGCGCAGACCCTCAGCGGGGTCGCGGCGCTCGCTCTGCCGGGCATGCTCTTCGAGATCGACGCGGTCGCCGTGCGGCCCGCGGCGCCCGAGGGCACCGACACCCCCTGATCCACTTGCGGGGCGCCGGGCGCGGGTGTGCCCTGGAGGGTGCGGGACCCGGGGGGCAGAGCCAGGGGGCGAGACGAAGGAGCTCCAGCCATGGCCGCACACGCAGCGGTACCGGCCCGGCGCCGGGCGAGCAGTGCCAGTCGCGGGATGCCCGCCTGGGCACTGCCCGTCGCGCTCGGCGTGATCTACGGTTTCTACGCGGCCTTCATCCAGAAGTCCGGCGCCCCCGTCACCTGGGGACTGTTCTGGCTCGGGCTGATCTCCGCGGTCGTGCTCGGCGGGGCGGTGTACGCGATCCACCGCTACGGACGCTCCCTGCCGCGCGAGCTCCACGCGGCGGCCTGGGGCGGTCTCGCGGGCATCGCGGTCGGCTTCCTGTACAGCCTGTCCGACGTGAGCATCCTGTCGGCGACCGTCCTCGGCCTGATCGTCGGGGCGGGCGTCACCGCCGGCGCCTTCTACCTCTACTACACCCACGAGGACGCCGAGGGCCGCCCGGCGCCGTACTGACTCCCCGAGCCCGAGCCCTCCGGACCCGAGCCCGATGCCGGACCCAGGCCCTCGGCCCGGGTCCGGCGCCGGTAGTACGCGACCGCCACGGCGGCGACGAGGACCGGCCAGGCCAGGAGGGGCGCGTAGCAGGCGGCCAGCAGGGCATCCTGCGCCGGGGAGGCGGGGATGCCGGGTCCGAGGTCCGCGATCGAGGCGTACACACCCCACCCGGCGATCGCGCACAGTCCCGCCACCCCGGTGAAGGCGGCGGCCGTCGCGGCGGCCGGGTTCACCCGGCGCCCGCCGAGGAAGGGCATCCAGCGGGGGAAGACCTCGCCCCAGGAGCGGACGAGCCCCAGGGTGAGGAAGGCGGCCAGCTCGGAGACGACGCTGAGGGACACCACGTACGCGGACCCCCAGAAGCCCATCGCGCCGAGCTCGGCGTCCTGTGTGACCGGGAGGCCCGCGACGAGCGCGAGGCGCCACAGCCCGGACGGGAGGGTGACGAGCGGGACGGCGTGGGCGGCGAGGACGGCCCAACGGGGCACGTCGGGCAGGGCCTTGATCTTCGTCATGCGTCCAGCGTCCCGCCGTTCCCGCGGCGCGGCGTCGCCCCGCGGGCCGGTCCGCCTCCGCCGCGCGGCGGAGGGGAGGTCCTCCGCGCGAACCCCTCCGGCGTGGCGGTCCGCGCCGGGCCGACGGAGACTGGGAGGAGCGCCCACTTTCCGACGGGCCCACTTTCCGACGGGCCCACTTTCCGACGGGCCCACTCTCCGACCGGGCCCACATTCCGACGACCCGGACGCACCGGACGGCCTGGAGGCCCCTCGCGGTCCCGGCGGCCCGGTGGTCCCGGAGGAACGGCATGACCGACCTCGCCATCGAGACCGAGGGCCTGGTCAAGGTCTTCGGTGCGAACCGCGCCGTCGACGGCATCGACCTGCGCGTCCCCGCGGGCACCGTCTACGGCGTCCTCGGCCCCAACGGCGCCGGCAAGACCACCGCCGTCAAGATGCTCGCCACCCTCCTCCGGCCCGACGGCGGCCGGGCCAGCGTCTTCGGCAAGGACGTCGTCAGGGAGGCCGACACGGTGCGTGGCCGGGTCAGCCTCACCGGCCAGTACGCCTCCGTCGACGAGGACCTGACCGGCACCGAGAACCTGGTCCTGCTCGGCCGGCTCCTCGGCCACGGCCGCCCCGACGCCCGTGAGCGCTCCGGGCAGCTGCTCGACGCGTTCGGGCTCGCGGAGGCGGCGGACAAGCAGGTCAAGAACTACTCGGGCGGCATGCGGCGCCGTATCGACATCGCCGCGTCCATCCTCAACACCCCCGACCTGCTGTTCCTCGACGAACCGACGACCGGGCTCGACCCGCGCAGCCGGAACCAGGTCTGGGACATCGTGCGCGCGGTCGTCGCCCAGGGCACCACGGTCCTCCTCACCACCCAGTACCTGGACGAGGCGGACCAGCTGGCGTCCCGCATCGCCGTCATCGACCACGGCAAGGTGATCGCCGAGGGCACGAAGGGCGAGCTGAAGGCCTCCGTCGGCTCGGGTTCCGTGCACGTACGGCTCCGGGAGCCCGCGCAGCGGCCGGAGGCCGAGCGGGTGCTGCGGGGCGCCCTGAACGCCACCGTCCAGCTCGACCCGGACCCGGTCGCGCTCACCGCCACCGTCGACGGCCACGGGACGGACCTGGGCGCCGCCGAACAGGCGGCCCGCGCCCTGACCGAGCTGTCGCGGGCCGGGATCACGGTCGACAACTTCGCCCTGGGGCAGCCCAGCCTCGACGAGGTCTTCCTCGCCCTCACCGACCGGAAGGGAACGCCGGCATGACCTCCGTCGCCACCGGCAAGGATCCGCAGACGACCGACACCCTCGACTTCGTCGCCCCGAAGGCGGACGAACTCGCGGCGCTGTTCACCGGCCGGTCCCGCCCGCCGCGGCCCAGCGCGCTCTCCGCGTCTCTGACCTTCGGCTGGCGGGCCATGCTCAAGATCAAGCACGTGCCGGAGCAGCTGTTCGACGTGACGGCGTTCCCGATCATGATGGTGCTGATGTACACGTACCTCTTCGGGGGCGCGCTGGCCGGCTCGGTCGACGAGTACATCCAGTTCCTGCTGCCGGGCATCCTCGTGATGAGCGTCGTGATGATCACGATGTACACGGGGGTCTCGGTCAACACCGACATCGAGAAGGGGGTCTTCGACCGCTTCAGGACCCTGCCGATCTGGCGGCCCGCGCCGATGGTCGGCTATCTCCTCGGTGACGTCGTCCGCTATCTGATCGCCTCGGCGGTCATGCTCACGGTCGGCGTGATCATCGGCTACCGGCCGGACGGCGGAATCGCCGGTGTGCTGCTCGGCGTCGCCCTGCTGCTGGTGTTCTCGTTCGCGTTCTCGTGGATCTGGACGATGTTCGGCCTGCTGCTGCGGAGCGAGAAGTCCGTCATGGGCGTCTCGATGATGGTGATCTTCCCGATCACCTTCCTCTCCAACGTCTTCGTCGACCCGAGGACCATGCCGGGCTGGCTCCAGGCCTTCGTGAACAACAACCCGGTGACCCATCTCGCCACCTCGGTACGCGAGTTGATGGCGGGCCGCTGGCCGGGCACGGACATCGCCTGGACCCTGGGCTGGTCGGCGCTGTTCGTCCTGGTCTTCGGCTGGTTCACGATGAGGCTGTACAACCGGAAGTAGGCGGGCGGTTGACCTTCCCCGCGGGGGAAGGCCCAGCATCGGCGGTGCCGGGGGCCGACGGGGCGTCCGGTACGGGGAGGTGGCATGCCGGTGGAACGGCCGGGCCGGGCGGAACGGTTCATGACGATCGGGGAGTTCGCCCGGGCGTCCCGGCTCTCGGCCAAGGCACTGCGCCGCTACGACGAGCTCGGCCTGCTGACACCCGCCCGCGTCGACGCCCACAGCGGCTACCGCTACTACGCCGGTACGCAGGTGGAGCCGGCGCGCCTGGTGGCCTGGCTGCGGCGGATCGGGATGCCGCTCGCCGAGGTCCGGGACGTGTGCGCGCTGCACGGCACGGACCCCGGGGCCGCGGCCCGCGCGGTCCGCGCCTACTGGGCGCGGGTCGAGGCGGAGACGGCGGAGCGGCGTGACCTGGCGGCCTCCCTGGCGGACCGGTTGAGGGGAAGTACCGGAATGACGAGGACAGTACGGCCGTACGGGCTGGTCTCCGCCGCGCTCTCGGAGCGCGGACGCGTGCGGGAGGGCAACCAGGACCGGGCGCGCGCCGGAGGGTGTCTGCTCGGCGTCGCGGACGGCTACGGGCAGGCGGGGGAGCGGGCGGCGACGGCCGCGCTCGCGGAGGTGGAGGCGCTGCTCCCGGAGCCGGGCGGCCCGGCGTCCGGCCGTGCAGGGGACCTGCTCAACGCCCTGGAGGACGCCGTCCGCCGCGCGGACTCGGCGGTCGGGGCGGCGGCGCCCGGTTCGGGGACGACCCTGACGGCGGGGGTGTGGACGGGCGACCGGCTCGCGCTCGCCCATGTCGGGGACGGGCGGGCGTACCTGCTGCGGGACGGGGTGCTCGTACGCCTCACCCGGGACCACACCGTCGTGCAGGCGCGGGTGGACGCGGGTGAGCTCGATGCGGCGGAGGCGGCGGCGCACCCGGACCGGGCGCTGCTCCTGAGGGCCCTGGACGGGGCGGGCGACGGTCCCGTGCCGGATCTGGGGCTGTACGAGGGGAGGCCCGGCGACCGCTGGCTGCTGTGCACGGACGGGCTTTCGGCGGTGGTGCCGGAAGCGGAGATCCGGGAGGTCCTCGTGGCGGGTGCCGGGCCCGACGACACGGTCCGGGCGCTCGCCGGTCTGGCGCTGGCGGACGGCGCGGGGCGCGGCGGCCCGGACAACGTGTCGTGCGTGGTCGCGGACGTGGTGGCCGCGGGGGCGTGACGGTCGACAGGCCTAGGGCGTGTTGCGAAAGTAGCGTCGGGCAGGCGGGACTTTCGCGACACGCCCTAGGAGGCGGCCGTGCGGGGGGTGGTCTGCTGGACCGCCCAGCGGTTGCCGTCGGGGTCGGCGAAGTAGACGAAGGAGCCCCAGGGCTGGTCGTCGATCGGGCTGACCTCGATGCCGCGGGCGGTGAGGTCGGCGTGGGCCTCCTCGATGTCGGTGACGACGACCTGCATGTTGTCGAGGGAGCCCGGGGCCATCTCCGTGATGCCCTGGCCGAAGGCGATCGAGCAGGCCGAGCCGGGCGGGGTCATCTGGACGAAGCGGATGGCGTCGCTGACGGGGACGTCGTGGTCGGCGTGGAAGCCGACCTTCTCGTAGAAGGCCTTGGCCCGGTCGACGTCGCTGACGGGGACGCCGATCAGTTCCAGCTTGATGTCCATGGCGGTCACTCTCCTCGGACGACGACGACGGGGCAGGGGGAGTGGTGGGTGACGTGGGACGAGACCGAGCCCAGGACGGCGGCCTTGAAGCCGCTGTAGCCGCGGTCTCCGACGACGAGGAGCGTCGCGCCCTTCGCCGCGTCGAGGAGGGCCTGTGGGGCGTTGCCGCTGACCACCGTGCGGGTGGTCGTGCTCGCCGTGCCGGCGTCGAGGGCCTTGTCGAGGGACTCGTCCAGGATCTGCTTGGCGAGCCGCTCGGGGTCGAACTCCAGCGGTACGCCCGGCATCACGGTCGCCCATGACGCCGGGTACTCCCAGCTGATCAGCGCCTGGAGGGAGTCCCCGGTGAGGGCGGCCTGCGCGGCCGCCCACTTCAGCGCCTTCAGGGAAGGCGCCGATCCGTCCACGCCCACCACGATCCTGCCGCCGGCCATCGCCGACCTCCGTTCGTTGTCGGGAGCCTGGGGACCCTCGGGACCCCGGGAGACCGGGGATCCTCGGGACCAGGACAAAGCTCCCTCACAACGTAACAAAGAGGTCAATCCAGCCGCAGGTCGGCCAACTGCTTCTCGAAGGGGACGATCTCGTCCTCGTCGGCCTGCCGGGACGGCCGGGCCGCGACCGTGTCGGCGAACTCGTTCCCGGCCCGGGTGATCCGCGCCGGCAGCCCCTCCCCCCTGTACCCCGTCGGGGCGGCCTCGTCGCCGCCGGTGCCCCAGTCCTCCGAGGCCGCGTAGACGGCGGTCGGGACGGTGAGGGCCCGCAGGTAGGCGAAGAGCGGCCGCAGGGCGTGGTCGAGGACGAGTGAGTGGCGGGCGGTGCCGCCGGTCGCCCCGATGAGGACGGGGGTTCCGGTCAGCGCCGAGGGGTCGACCAGGTCGAAGAACGACTTGAACAGGCCGCTGTACGAGGCGGTGAAGACGGGGGTCACGGCGATGACGCCGTCCGCGCCCGTGACCTTGTCGATCGCCTCCTGGAGCGCGGCCGAGGGGAAGCCCGTCACGAAGTTCTTCGCGATGTCGACGGCCAGGTCGCGCAGTTCGACGACCTCGACGTCGACCGCGTACTCCTGCTCGGCGAGCCGGTAGCGGGCGGCCTGGAGCAGCCGGTCGGCGAGCAGCCGGGTGGAGGAGGGCGCGCTGAGTCCGGCGGACACGGCGACCAGCTTCAACGTCTGCATGGCGTCAGACCTCCAGCTTCTGCTGTACGGACGGGTGGAGCGGGGCGGTCTCCGGTACGCCGGCCGGGCGCAGGCTCGCGAACTCCTTGCGCAGCACCGGGACGACCTCCTCGCCGAGGATGTCGAGCTGCTCCAGGACCGTCTTGAGGGGCAGTCCGGCGTGGTCGACGAGGAACAGCTGGCGCTGGTAGTCGCCGACGTAGTCGCGGAAGGACAGGGTGCGCTCGATGATCTCCTGCGGCGAGCCGACGGTCAGCGGGGTCTCGCGGGAGAACTCCTCCAGGGACGGGCCGTGGCCGTAGACCGGTGCGTTGTCGAAGTACGGGCGGAACTCCCTTACCGCGTCCTGCGAGTTCTTGCGCACGAAGACCTGGCCGCCGAGGCCGACGACGGCCTGCTCGGCGGTGCCGTGGCCGTAGTGCGCGTACCGCTGCCGGTAGAGGCGGACCATCTTCTCGGTGTGCTGCTTGGGCCAGAAGATGTGGTTCGCGAAGAAGCCGTCGCCGTAGTAGGCGGCCTGTTCGGCGATCTCGGGGGAGCGGATGGAGCCGTGCCAGACGAACGGCGGGACGCCGTCGAGCGGGCGCGGGGTGGAGGTGAAGCCCTGGAGGGCCGTGCGGAACTTGCCCTCCCAGTCGACGACGTCCTCCCTCCACAGCCTGTGGAGGAGCGCGTAGTTCTCTATGGCGAGCGGGATGCCCTGGCGGATGTCCTGCCCGAACCACGGGTAGACCGGGCCGGTGTTGCCGCGGCCCATCATCAGGTCGACCCGGCCGTCGGCGAGGTGCTGGAGGGTCGCGTAGTCCTCGGCGATCTTCACCGGGTCGTTGGTGGTGATGAGGGTCGTGGACGTGGAGAGGATCAGGTTCTCGGTCCGGGCGGCGATGTGCCCGAGGAGGGTGGTGGGGGAGGAGGGCACGAAGGGCGGGTTGTGGTGCTCGCCGGTCGCGAAGACGTCGAGGCCGACCTCCTCGGCCTTGAGCGCGATGGCGACGGTGTTCTTGATCCGCTCGTGCTCGGTGGGGGTACGGCCGGTGGTGGGGTCGGTCGTCACGTCGCCGACGGTGAAGATCCCGAACTGCATCGTGCTCACCTCTCGCGTTCCTGCTGTCTCGCGTTCCTGATTTATTAGTTGAAGCTTAAATCACCTGCTCCAACGGTGCCACCCGCCGGCATATTCCGGCCCGTACCCTGGAGCGCATGGCCGAGGAGAAGACGTACGACAACGAGCGCTGGAAGGAGCGCGGCGTCATGCTCCGCGTCTTCGTCTACGTCTTCGCCACCCACGCCTTCGCGGGCTTCGTCTGGCTCCTCTTCTACGTCGGCCAGAACGCCCAGAAGTGACCCCGCGGTAGCCCTCCCCGGGGCTCACGTAGAGTCCCCGACGTGAACGCTGCGATATCGGTCGTCGGAATCGGCGCGGACGGCTGGGACGGGCTCCCCGAGAGCTCCCGCCGCGTCCTGCGCGCCGCCGAGGTGCTGATCGGCGCCCCGCGCCAGCTCGGCCTCCTCCCCGCCGCGGAGTGCCCCGGCGAGCAGGTCGCCTGGCCCTCCCCCCTCCGCCCCGCCGTACCCGGACTGCTCGCCGCCCACGAGGGACGCGCGCTCGCCGTCCTCGCCAGCGGCGACCCCTCCTTCTACGGCATCGCCCGCACGCTCGCGGAGACCACCGGCGCCGAGCACCTCCGGGTCCACCCGCACCCCTCCTCCGTCTCGTACGCCTGCGCCCGCCTCGGCTGGCCCCTGGAGGCCGTCGAGACCGTCTCCCTCGTCGCCAGGCCCCTCGCCGCGCTCTCCGCCGCCCTCCACCCCGGCCGCCGGCTCCTCGTCCTCGGCGAAGGCCCCGGCACCCCCGCCGAGGTCGCCACACTGCTGCGCCGCACCGGCTGGGGCGGCACCCGCGTCCGCGTCCTCGAACAGCTCGGCGGACCCGCCGAGCGGCTCCTCGACGCCACCGCCGCCGACTGGCCGCACGAGCGCACCGACGCCCTCCACGTCCTCGCCCTCGACTGCGTACGCGACCCGGGCACGCTCCGGCTCGGCGCCGCCCCCGGCCTCCCGGACGAGGCGTACGAGCACGACGGACAGCTCACCAAGCGGTACGTCCGCGCCGCCACCCTCGCCGCGCTCGCGCCCGCCCCGGGCGAGCTCCTCTGGGACATCGGCGGCGGCTCCGGCTCCATCGGCATCGAGTGGATGCGGACCCACCGCGACTGCCGGGCGATCTCCGTGGAGAAGTCCCCGGAGCGGGCCGCCCGCATCACCCGCAACGCCGACACCCTCGGCGTCCCCGCCCTCCGCGTCGTCACGGGCCCCGCCCCCGCCTCCCTCGCCGGGCTCCCCACCCCCGACGCGGTCTTCATCGGCGGCGGCCTCACCGCCCCGGGCCTCCTCGACGCCTGCTGGGACGCGCTCCCCGTCGGCGGACGGCTCGTCGCCAACACCGTCACCCTCGAATCCGAGGCGCTGCTCGCCGACCGCCACCGCCGCCACGGCGGCGAACTGATCCGGCTCGCGGTCTCCGCCGCCGTCCCCGTCGGCGGCTTCACCGGCTGGCGCCAGGCGATGCCCGTCACCCAGTGGTCCGTGACCAAGGGGTCCGTGACCGAGAGGTCCGTGACCGAGAGGTCCGTGACTCAGGGGTCCGTGACTCAGGGGTCCGTGACTCAGGAGTCCGTAGCCCAGGGGTCCGTAACCCAGGAAGAGGAAGCATGACCGTCTACTTCATCGGCGCGGGCCCCGGCGCGGCCGACCTGATCACCGTGCGCGGCGCGCGGACCCTCGCGAAGTGCGGGGTCTGCCTCTACGCAGGCTCCCTCGTCCCCACGGAGCTGCTCGCCGAGTGCCCGCCGGACGCGCGGCTCGTCGACACGGCCCAGCTCGACCTGGACCGGATCGTCGCCGAGATCGCGGCCGCCCACGAGGCCGGCCAGGACGTGGCCCGCCTCCACTCCGGCGACCCGTCCGTCTTCAGCGCGGTGGCGGAGCAGATGCGGCGGCTCGACGCGCTGGACATCCCGTACGAGGTCGTGCCGGGCGTCCCGGCGTTCGCCGCGGCGGCGGCCGCGCTCAAGCGGGAGCTGACCGTGCCGACCGTCGGCCAGACGGTCATCCTCACCCGGATCGCCCAGCAGGCCACCCCGATGCCCGAGGGCGAGGACCTCGCGACGCTCGGCCGCAGCGGCGCCCTGCTCGTCCTCCACCTGGGCGCCCGCTACGTCGACCGGATCGTCTCCGAGCTGGTCCCCCACTACGGCGCGGACTGCCCGGCCGCCGTCGTCGCGATGGCCAGCCGACCGGACGAGCTCGTCCTGCGCGGCACCCTCGACGACATCGCGGAGCAGGTGAAGTCGGCCGGGATCACCAAGACGGCCGTCATCATCGTGGGCCGTACGCTCGCGGCCTCGGAGTTCCGCGACAGCCACCTCTACGACCCGGCCCGCGACCGCCACGTCTGCTGAGCCGTCCGCGGCACGGACACGCGGCGGGGCCCCGGGGGAGTCCGATCCCCGGGGCCCCGCCGCGTGTCGGCCGTGCGATCGCACGCACCAGACGCCGTCGGGCCCGCCCTTCGGGCGGCCGGCGCTACTTTCGCAACACGCCCTAGGCGTTCGGCCGCTTGCCGTGGTTCGCCTTCTTCTTCTTGCGGGCCCGCTTCTTGTTGCCGCGCTTCGCCATGGGGATGCCTCCCTTTTCGGTGGGGGTTCCTGCGCTGTCGAGCCTAGGTTCGGGGCCGGGGGCCCGCACGTCGGTGCCACGGTCTTGAATGGACCCGTGACCGTCTACGACACCGCCCGGGCGCTGCCGGGCATCGAGGAACTGCGCGACCACTCCCGGGGGCTCGCGATGCTGGACGCCGTCCTGAGCCCGGAGTGGGAGAGCCGGTACTACTCCTTCGACGCGCACTGGTCGGAGACCGAGCAGCTGGCGTCGATGAAGGACGGCTCCGGCGGCGAGTACACGATCGTCCTCTCCGCGTCCGGGGCGTTCGCGCGCGTCTTCGACCACGAGTCGCCGCTGAGCCCGTTCGGGGAGCTCGCGGACGGGCAGACCTGGCCCGGGGTCCTCGACGGGGTCCCCGAGGCCTTCCGGGAGTACCTGACGGAGCCCGCGTTCACGGACGAGGACGGCGTGCACGTGACGACCGCGTGCCTGTGGCGCGAGACCACGGACACCGACTGGCACACGGGCCCGGTCGAGTACCCCGACCTGGACGGCCGCGAGGACCCGGACGGCTCCGGCCACTATCTCCGCCTGCTGACGGACCGCTCGCCGGAGGCGTACGCGGAGTGGGCCTCGGACTACTACGAGACCCCGGTCCCCCTGGACGCCGTACGCCACGTCCTGGCCCTGCGCCCGCTGACGCCCGAGGTGGTCGCGGCCCTCAACCCGGAGGTGACGCCCGCGGACCTGGCGGAGGACGTCGCGGAGATCGGCTACCCGACCGCCTGAGCCGCCGCCCACTCCGGAGCCAGCACCGACATCACGGTCGCGTCGACCCGCTCGCCCTCCCAGAGCAGGGCGCCGCGCAGGACGCCCTCCGCGCGGAAGCCGGCCTTCTCGTAGGCGCGGCGCGCGCGGGGGTTGAAGGCGTACACCTCCAGGTGGACGCGGTACAGCCCGAGCGCCTCGAAGCCGTACCCGACGATCAGCCGGGTCGCCTCCGTGCCGAGGCCCCGGCCGACCGCGTCCGGCACGAAGACGGTGCGGAAGGAGCAGGACCCGTTCGGCTCGTCCCACTCGTTGAGGACGACCTCGCCGACCACCCGCCCCGTCGCCCGCTCCACGACGGCGAGGTCGAGCCGGTCGTCCTGGTCGCCCCGGGAGCCGTACCACTTCCGTAGCGCCGGCTCGTCGAACCGCGTGGTGTTCCCGGTCAGTCGGGACACCTCCGCGTCCTCGAAGAGCGGCAGCAGCGCGGGCACGTCGTCCTCGGTGAGGGGACGGAGGATCACCAGGTCACCGGTGAGGGTGGGCTTGTGCGAGAAGACGGTCATCCCCGGATTCTCGGGGGCGGGGGGAGGCGGTGTCGCGGCGATTTCCGGGGCGGGGGCCGAGGACGGTGACCGCACCGAGCCCTGCGCCCCGGCGCTGACCGCCCCGACCGAGCACCTGCGCCCCGCGGTGACCGTGCCGCCCCGGCCCTACGCCCCGCCCGCCCCCGGGCCCTTCGGCGTCGAACGCCCCACCACCGTGCCCGCGCGGTCGATGCAGATCACGTCGACCGCGACCGGCGCTCCGCGCAGGACCGCGAGGGACTCGTCGCGGGCGCGGGCGGCGACGAGGTCGCCCAGGGGGACGCCCGCGGCCTCGCAGAGGCGGAGGGCCGCCAGGCCCGTGTTCGCCGCCGCGATCTCCGCCGCGAGGGACTCGGACGCGCCGCCCGTCCGGGCCAGGTCCGCGAGGAAGCCCTTGTCGACCTGGGAGCGGGCCGAGTGCAGGTCCAGATGGCCCGCGGCCAGCTTGGAGAGCTTGGCGAAGCCGCCGCAGACGGTGAGCCGGTCCACGGGGTGGCGGCGGATGTACTTGAGGACCGCGCCGGCGAAGTCGCCCATGTCGAGGAGGGCGATCTCCGGGAGGTCGTAGATCTCCCCGACCGTCCGCTCGGAGGTGGAGCCCGTACACCCGGCGACGTGCGTGAGGCCGCCCGCGCGGGCCACGTCCACGCCCCGGCGGATGGAGTCGATCCAGGCCGAGCAGGAGTACGGGACGACGACGCCGGTCGTGCCGAGGATCGACAGGCCGCCGAGGATGCCGATCCGCGGGTTCCAGGTGGAGCGGGCGATCTCCGCGCCGTTGTCGACGGAGATCGTGATCTCCACGTCGCCGGGGGCGCCGTGCAGGGCGGCGACCTTCGCCACGTGCTCGCGCATGAGCTGCCGCGGCACGGGGTTGATCGCGGGCTCGCCCACGTCGAGCGGGAGACCGGGGAGGGTGACCGTGCCGACGCCGGGGCCCGCGCGGAAGACGACGCCGGAGCCCGGCGGCAGGAGCCGTACCGTCGAGCGGATCACGGCGCCGTGGGTGACGTCGGGGTCGTCGCCCGCGTCCTTGACCACGGCGGCCATGGCGGTGGCGCCCGCCAGCGACTCGGCCGTCAGCGCGAACGCCGGGGTCTGGCCCTTCGGCAGCGTGACCGTCACCGGGTCCGGGAAGTCGCCGGTGAGGAGCGCGGTGTACGCGGCGGTCGTCGCCGCCGTCGCGCAGGCACCGGTCGTCCACCCGGGGCGCAGACCGGTGTGCTTGAGTTGGGCCTCGCGCCCGCCGCCCGACGTCACGAAGAGGCTCCTGTGCACATACTCATTCTCGGCGGGACCACCGAGGCCCGCGCGCTCGCGGACCTGCTCCACGGGACGGTCCGCGTGACCAGCTCCCTCGCGGGGCGGGTGGCGAGCCCGCGGCTGCCGGCCGGCGAGGTGCGGATCGGTGGTTTCGGCGGGGTGGACGGACTGGTGGCGTGGGTGCGCGAGCACGCCGTGGACGCGGTCATCGACGCCACCCATCCCTTCGCCGAGCGGATCAGCTTCAACGCGGCCGGGGCGGCCGCCACCGCCCATGTTCCCCTGTTGGCGCTGCGGCGCCCCGGCTGGGTCCCGGTGGACGGCGACCGGTGGGTGTCCGTGCCGTCCCTCGACGCGGCGGCCGGGGCCCTGGACGGCCTCGGCGACCGGGTGTTCCTGACGACGGGCCGCATGGGCCTCGCGGCCTTCGCGGACCGTCCGGAGTGGTTCCTGGTCCGCTCGGTCGACGCCCCGGACGCCCCGATGCCGGCCCGCACCGAAGTCCTCCTCGGCCGGGGCCCGTTCACGCTGGACGGCGAGCGGGAGGTCCTGGCCCGGCACCGGATCGACGTCGTGGTGACGAAGGACAGCGGCGGCGCGGCGACCGCCCCGAAACTGACCGCGGCCCGCGAGGCGGGCATCCCGGTCGTGGTCGTCCACCGCCCCCCGGTCCCGGCCGGCGTCCCGGTGGCGGCGACCCCCGAGGAGGCCGCCGCCTGGGCGCTGGCGTTCACCCCGTAGGGACTACGGGGCCTCGGGGGTGCCGAGTTCGGTGACCTCGACCCAGTTCATGGCCGGGTCCATCGCGTCCATCTCGTTGTTCCACTCGTCCACCGCGACCACGCCGTAGAGCACGTTCTCGCCGTCGGGCGTGCTCTCGTGGAGGAAGGACGAGTCGTCGGGGCCGAGGTAGTACCCGAGCTTGTAGGCGATCCAGCCGGACTCGCCCTCGCCGTTGTCGTACCACTCGGCCTTGTAGATCCTGTAGTACTTCACGTCCGGCTCGGTGTTCCGCGTCCACTCCAGGAACACGCCGTCCTCGCGCGGGGTCGCCTTCAGGCCGGTGACCGGCGCCGGGGCGACGCGGTCGCCGGCCGTCGTGAACGAGGTCGCGGCGGCGGCGGAGGCGTTGCCCGCGCGGTCCACGGCCCTGACCGTGAAGTGGTACGTCGTGCCGTAGTCGCCCCAGGGGTGGACGTACCGCGTGTCGGTGACCGTGTCGGTGAGGACGCCGCCGACGTAGACGCGGTACGCGGCCACGTCCGTCGCGGAGGGCGCGGTCCAGGTGAGGACGGCGCCCCCGGTCGAGTCCCGGTCGGCCTTCAGGCCGGTCGGCGCGCCCGGAGCCGTCCGGTCGACGGACGTGATCGGCAGGTCGACGGTGCCGACGGACTCGTTGCCCGCCTTGTCCACGGCGCGGATCTCGTACGCGTACGCCTGGCCGGTCGGCGGGGGGCTGTCGGTGAAGGTGGTCGTGGTGAGCGGGGTCGTCGTGCCGCCGACGCGGGACCAGGCGGTGGTGCCGGTGAGGCGCCGGTAGACGCGGTAGCCGGCGAGGTCCATCTCCTTGTTGGCCGTCCAGCGCGTGGTGGCCTTGTTGAGGGTCTTGTCGTACGCGACGGTGAACCCGGCCGGCACCAGCGGGCGGGTCTTGTCGACTGTCGCCGAAGTGCGGGGCGTGTAGGCGAACTTGACGTTCGCCGCGCCCGTCCACGTCGCGTAGTGCACGACGATCGTGTGGCGGCCGGACGGGACGGTCAGGTCGATCGTCTTCTTCTGGGTGAGGGAGTTGTTCTTCCAGAGGTCGATCTTGCGGACGCCGTCGAGGCTGACGCGGACGCCGTCCTGCGCCTCCGCGGTGAAGGTGAAGGGGCCGCCCGAGCCGAAGTCACGGGTGAGGGTCCAGCGGACGCCGAAGTTGTCCGTGGGCAGCGTGGTGACGGCCGGGTCGCCGAGGCCGTAGTTCTCGGAGATGACGCTGTCGCAGGTGGTCAGCCTGGGCGTGCCCGTGAGGGTGGTGTTGGCGTAGTAGTCCGCCTTCCACAGGGGGGACGCGCAGGTGACGGCCGCTGCGGCCGGGGTGGCGGTCAGGAGACCGCCGGATGCGACGAGGGCGGCCGTGGTGGCCAGCGCGCTCAGCCGGGTACGAGTGATCACGAAGTGTGGGGCCCTTTCCGGACCTGCGGGGATACGACGAGACGTGGGGGAAGGGCGGTGCGGGTGGGGCCGGTGTTCCGCCGGAGGCGCACTCTACCGGCGGGTTCCTTCCGCGCGACAGGGGATTCGGCCCGGCGTTCAATGGAGGGGTGAGTGCGGTCCGCTGGCTGGTCACAGCGGGGCTCGTGGCGCTGCTGGGCGCCGCGCCGAGCCCCTCCCCCACCCCTGATCCGCCGCCGCCGCAACCGCCTCCCCAGCTCGACCGGGCGGACGTGGACCGTGCGGTCGGCAGGCTCGACGCCACCGTCGCCGAGCTGATGAAGCGGACCGGAGTGCCGGGGGTGTCCGTCGCCGTCGTGTACGAGGACGAGGTCGTCCACCTCAAGGGATACGGGGTGCGCGAGGTCGGCAAGGACGCCCGGATCGACGCCGACACCGTCTTCCAGCTGGCCTCCGTGTCCAAGCCGATCGCCTCGACCGTCGTCGCCGGCGCCGTCGGCGTCGAGGGGTGGCAGCGGCCCGTCTCCCCCGAACTGCCCGAGTTCCGGCTGAAGGACCCGTGGGTGAGCTCCCATGTGACGGTCGCCGACCTGTTCTCGCACCGCAGCGGCCTGCCCGACCATGCGGGCGACCTCCTGGAGGACCTCGGCTACGACCAGGAGTACATCCTGTCCCGTCTGCGGTACGAGCCGCTCGCCCCGTTCCGCGCGAGCTACGCGTACACCAACTTCGGTCTGACGGCGGCCGCCGAGGCCGTCGCCGCCGAGAAGAAGGTGACCTGGGAGAAGCTCGCCGAGGACACCCTCTACAAGCCCGCCGGGATGAACGACACCAGCTCCCGCTTCGAGGACTTCGCCGCGAACCCCGACCGGGCCCTCGGGCACGTCAAGACGCCCGACGGGACCTGGAAGCCGCGGTACGTCCGCGACCCGGACGCCCAGTCGCCGGCCGGCGGCGTCAGCTCCTCCGCCCGGGACATGGCGGTCTGGCTGCGGCTCCAGCTCGGCAACGGCGAGCTCGACGGCCGCCGGATCGTCGCCGAGGACGCCCTGACCCTCACCCACCACCCCGAGGCCGTCTCCTCGCCGCCCCGCGCACCGGCCGGCCGGACCGGCTTCTACGGCCTCGGCTGGAACGTGTCGTACGACGACGAGGGCCGGCTGCGCCTCTCGCACACCGGCGCGTTCGCGCTCGGCGCGCACACCAACGTCACGATGCTGCCGGGCGAGGAGCTCGGGATCGTCGTCCTCACCAACGGGGCGCCGGCCGGGGTCGCGGACGCCGTCGCCCTCGACTTCTTCGACGTCGCGCAGACCGGCGAGCCGAGCCGGGACTGGCTGCCGCTCGTCAACGCGGTCTACGAGCAGGAGGCGGACGCCGGCCGGTCCGCCACGGACTTCGCGAAGCCGCCCGCCGACCCCGCCCCGGCGAAGGCCGCCGCCGCCTACACGGGCACGTACGCCAACGACTACTACGGCCGGCTGACGGTCGCCGAGGAGGGCGGCGGCCTGGTCCTCCGGCTGGGGCCGGAGCCCCAGACGTACCGGCTCACGCACTACGACGGGAACACGTTCAGCTTCCCGACGCGCGGGGAGAACGCCGTCGGCCCGACCGGCGTCACGTTCTCCCCGGACGGGAAGACCGTCCGCGTCGAGTACCTGGACCAGGAGGGTCTCGGTACCTTCACCCGTGCTTCGTAGGGGCGCCTGCTCAGCCGTACCGGCGCGGCGTCCAGGCGATCGTCCTGCCGTCGGCCCGTTCGACCGCCCGCGTCTGCGAGGAGCCGACCAGGAGCAGGGTCCGCATGTCGACCTCGGACGGCTCCAGGGTCTTCAGGGTCAGGACGCGGACCGACTGCTCGGGGCCGCCCACGTCACGGGCGACGACCACCGGGGTCTCCGGGTCGCGGAGTCCGAGGAGGAGGTCGCGGGCCGCGGCGACCTGGTGCGTACGGGACTTGGAGCCCGGGTTGTAGAGGGCGATGACCAGGTCGGCGCCGGCGGCGGCGCGCAGCCGGGCCTCGATGACGTCCCAGGGCTTGAGGCGGTCCGACAGGGAGATCGTGGCGTAGTCGTGGCCGAGGGGGGCGCCCGCTGCGGCGGCGGCCGCGTTGGCGGCGGTCACCCCGGGGAGGACCCGTACGGGCACGTCCGCGTACTCCGGCTCGCAGGCGACCTCCAGGACGGCGGTGGCCATCGCGAAGACGCCCGGGTCGCCGCCGGAGACGACCGCGACCTTCCGGCCGCGCCGGGCCAGGTCGAGCGCGAACTCGGCGCGCTCCGACTCGACCTTGTTGTCGGAGCCGTGCCGGATCTGGCCGGGGCGGAGCACCGGCACCCGGTCCAGGTAGGTGGTGTAGCCGACGAGGACGTCGGCGTTGACGAGCGCACCGCGCGACTCGGGTGTCAGCCAGGGCGCGCCGGCCGGGCCGGTGCCGACGACGACGACCTCGCCCGCCGCGCGGACGGGGGGCTCCTGGTCGACGCGGGAGGGCAGGACGGCGACGGAGAAGTACGGGACCGACTCGGGGTCGATCTCGGACAGGGTGCCCGTCCGCTCGCCCGCCATGAACGCCCGCTCCACGTACCGGGCGTCGTCGAGGCGGCCCGCCCGCTCCAGGGCGCGCTTCACGGTGGGGAAGGTGCGGCCGAGCTTCATGACGACCGCCGAGTCGGTGCCCGCGAGGCGGGCCGTCAGCTCGTCCTCCGGCAGGGTGCCGGGGATGATCGTGAGGACCTCCTCCGCCTCGCACAGCGGCTCGCCGAGCCGGGCGGCGGCGGCGCTCACCGAGGTGACGCCGGGGATGACGGTCGTGTCGTAGCGGTCCGCGAGCCGCTTGTGCATGTGCTGGTACGAGCCGTAGAAGAGCGGGTCGCCCTCGGCGAGGACGGCGACCGTGCGGCCGGCGTCGAGGTGCGCGGCGAGGCGGGCCGCGGCCTCCTCGTAGAAGTCGTTCAACGCGCCCCGGTAGCCGCCGGGGTGGTCGGTGGTCTCGACGGTGAGCGGGTACATCAGCCGCTCCTCGACGTGGTCCTCGCGGATGTGCTCGGCGGCGATGGAGCGCGCGATCGAGCGGCCGTGGCGGGCCGAGTGGTAGGCGACGACGTCGGCGGCGGCGATGGCCTTGACCGCCGCGACCGTCATGAGGTTCGGGTCGCCGGGGCCGAGCCCGACGCCGTACAGCTTGCCGGGCGCGGCGGCGGCCCGGTCGCCGGTCGTGGCGTCCGGCCGGTCGGCCGTCGGGTCGCCGGTCGTGTGCGCGCTGCTCATGCCTGGATCTCCGCTTCGTGAGCGATCGCGTTGATCGCGGCGGCCGTCATGGCGCTGCCGCCGCGCCGGCCCCGTACGACCAGGTAGTCGAGGCCGAGCCCGTTCTCGGCGAGCGCGTCCTTGGACTCGGCGGCGCCGATGAAGCCGACCGGTATGCCGAGGACGGCGGCGGGCTTCCCCGCGCCCTTCGCGATCATCTCCAGGAGGTGGAAGAGGGCGGTGGGGGCGTTGCCGATGGCGACGACGGAGCCTTCGAGGCGGTCCCGCCACAGTTCGAGCGCGGCGGCGGAGCGGGTGGTGCCGAGTTCGGCGGCGAGGCCCGGCACGGTCGGGTCGGAGAGCGCGCAGAGCACCTCGTTGTCGGCGGGCAGCCGCTTGCGGGTGACGCCGCTGGCGACCATCTGCGCGTCGCAGAGGATCGGGGCGCCGGAGCGGAGGGCCTCGCGGGCGTTCGCGACGACCCGCGGGGAGTACGCGATGTCCTGGACGAGGTCGGTCATGCCGCAGGCGTGGATCATCCGGACCGCCACCTGGGCGACGTCGGCGGGCAGGCCCGCGAGGTCCGCCTCGGCGCGGATCGTGGCAAAGGACCGGCGGTAGATCTCCGCCCCGTCCTTCTCGTAGTCGAACATCCTGTTGCTCTCGCTCATCTCGTCGTGCGGGCCGTGGTCACTGCGTCGGGCAGGGCGGTACGGGGGGTGGGGGCGCCGTCCACCAGGTAGGCGCCGTCGGCGGTGGCGACGACGTCGACCCAGGTGCCGTGCGGGTGCCCGCAGCGGCGCTCGCACCCGGAGTAGTGGACGGGGAGGCCCCGTGCCGACCCCGGGACCGCGTCCGCGCGGACGTCCGCGAGGGACTTGGCGCAGCCCGGCCGCCCGGTGCAGGCGCTGACGCCGGCCCAGGGGGAGTCGGGGCGGGTGATCAGCCCGTGGGCTTCGAGGGCGGCGAGCCGGTCCTCGTACGGCCCCGCTCCGGCTCCTGCGACGACCGCGCCGCGCCACGGCGTCAGCCGGACCTCCTCGGCGGGCAGCAGCGCGCGCAGCTGGGCGGCGGTGAGGCGGCCGAGGGGCGCGAGGACGTACAGGGAGCCGGCGCCGAGGGGCCCGGGGGTGAGCGGTGGGCCGTGGACCAGCAGGGAGTCGGCCGCCGTCACGGGCTCCGCCGCGATGCCCGCGCGGTCGAGCGCGCCCGCCACGTCAGGGGCGCAGCCCTCGGGCAGCTCCCGCACCCGCCAGGCGCCGGTCCCGGCGGCGCGGGCGGCGTCGAGGAAGGCCCCGGCGGCGGCGAGCGCGGCGCGGGGCGCGTCGGCTCCGGCGACCCGCCAGGCCCGCCCGCCGACGTACAGGCGCGCGGCGCCCGGCTCCGGCGTGGTGCTCGGCCCCGGCGTGACGCCCGGCTCCGGCGTGACGCCCGGCTCTGGCGTGACGCCCGGCTCCGGCGTGACGCCCGGCTCCGGCGTGGTGCTCGGCCCCGGCCCCGCACCCGGCTCCACTGCGACCAAGGTCACATCGCCGCCGAGGCCCGCCACGTCGGCGCGGCCGTCGTCGAGGACGAAGAGGAAACGGCCGGAAAGCGCCGCTGCCCAGGGCTCGGCGCAGAGCAGGGCGTCCAGCTCGCGGGCCCACAACTGGACCTCGGGGCCGCCGAGTCCGTCGAGGCCCGCGGCGGGGGAGGCCACGATGTTGCGCACGCGCTCGTGCGTGGGGGAGGGCAGCAGGCCCGCCTCCGCGAGCAGCGCGGCGAGCTCCGCCCCGCACTCCTCCGCGAGGCCGCGCAGCTCCGCGTTCCCCCGGGAGGTGAGGCTGATCCGCCCGTCGCCGAGGGTCTCCGCGGCGGCCGCCAGCGTCTCGACCTGATGCGCCGTCAGGCGTCCTGCGGGCAGCCGCAGTCGGGCCAGCCGGCCGTCGTCGGCGGCGTGCAGGCGCAGCGCCCCGGGGCAGGCGTCGCCACGGTCCCGCTTGCGCGCTTCGTCCCGTTCGGGAGTCGAGGGTGGGGTGGGCGGCATGGCGGCGAGCATACCCACGGGGAACCGGGCCGCCACCGAGTGTGATCCGGCCGACTCCACGGCCCGCCCCGCCCCGCCGACGCCACGATCTAGGATGCAGATCGGCATGGGGTCCCAGGACCCCGGGGAGGAAGCCCGGTGAGAATCCGGCGCGGTCCCGCCACTGTGAGCCCGTACCGGCGACGGTACGGGTGAGTCAGGAACTCCCGCCGTCCACACGACCACCCGGGGCGCGGACAACCCCGAGGAAGGGCCTGCGCTCGCCATGCTTCTGCTGCTGTCGCACTCCGACACCGACCTGCTCAGCGCCCGCGCGGCGAACGCCGCCTCCGCCGGAACCGGCGGCCCGGTGGAGTACCGCTTCGCCAACCCCTCCCGGCTGCCCCTCGCCGACCTCCCCGGCCTCCTCGACGGCGTCGACCTCGTCGTCGTCCGCCTCCTGGGCGGCATCCGCTCCTGGGAGGAGGGGATCGACGCGATCCGCGCCACCGGGAAGCCGGTCGTCGTGCTCAGCGGCGAACAGGCCCCCGACGCGCAGCTGATGGAGACGTCGACCGTCCCCGTCGGCGTCGCCACCGAGGCGCACGCCTACCTCGCGCACGGCGGCCCCGCCAACCTGGAGCAGCTGGCCCGCTTCCTCTCCGACACCGTCCTCCTCACCGGCCACGGCTTCGAGGCCCCGGCCGCCGCCCCCACCTGGGGACCGCTGGAGCGCACGGCCCGACGCACGGACGGCCCGACGATCGCGGTGCTCTACTACCGCGCCCACCACATGAGCGGGAACACCGCCTTCGTCGACACCCTCTGCGCGGCCGTCGAGGACGCGGGCGCGCAGGCGCTCCCGCTGTACGTGGCGTCGCTGCGGGCCCCCGAGCCCGAGCTGCTCGACCGGCTCCGCACCGCCGACGCCATCGTCACCACCGTCCTCGCGGCGGGCGGCACCAAGCCCGCCGAGGCGCAGGCCGCCGATATGGGGATGGCGCAAGGCGCCTCGTTTGAGGGCGGTGGTGGGCGACGGGCGGGCGAGGAGGCCTGGGACGCGGGCGCGCTCGCCGCGCTCGACGTGCCGATCCTCCAGGCGCTGTGCCTGACCGGTTCGCGGGAGAACTGGGAGGAGAACGACGAGGGCCTGTCGCCGCTGGACGCGGCCAGCCAGGTCGCCGTGCCCGAGTTCGACGGCCGGCTCATCACCGTCCCGTTCTCCTTCAAGGAGATCGACGCGGACGGCCTGCCCGCGTACGTCGCGGACGCCGAGCGCGCCGCCCGCGTCGCCGGGATCGCGGTCCGTCACGCGCGCCTGCGGCACATCCCGAACGCGGAGAAGAAGCTGGCGCTGGTCCTCTCCGCGTACCCGACGAAGCACTCCCGCATCGGCAACGCGGTGGGCCTGGACACCCCGGCCTCCGCCGTGGCCCTCCTGCGCCGGCTGATCGCCGAGGGGTACGACTTCGGTCCGGCCGAGGACCTCCCGGGCCTGGTCTCCGGCGACGGCGACGAGCTGATCTACGCCCTGATCGAGGCCGGCGGCCACGACCAGGACTGGCTCACCGAGGAGCAGCTCGCCCGGAACCCCGTCCGCATCCCGGCCGCCGACTACAAGCGCTGGTACGCCGAACTCCCCGCCGAGCTGCGGTCGGACGTCGAGGAGCACTGGGGCCCGGCGCCGGGCGAGATGTTCCTGGACCGCTCCCGCAACCCGGAGGGCGACATCGTCCTCGCCGCCCTGCGGCGCGGGAACCTGCTGATCCTCATCCAGCCGCCGCGCGGCTTCGGCGAGAACCCGATCGCGATCTACCACGACCCCGATCTGCCGCCGTCCCACCACTACCTGGCCGCCTACCGCTGGATCGCCGCCCGTGCCGAGGACGGCGGCTTCGGCGCCGACGCCATGGTCCACCTGGGCAAGCACGGCAACCTGGAGTGGCTGCCCGGCAAGAACGCCGGCCTGTCCGCCGCCTGCGGTCCGGACGCGGCCCTCGGCGACATCCCGCTGGTCTACCCCTTCCTCGTCAACGACCCGGGCGAGGGCACGCAGGCCAAGCGGCGCGTGCACGCGACCCTCGTCGACCACCTGGTGCCGCCGATGGCGCGCGCCGAGTCCTACGGCGACATCGCGCGTCTGGAGCAGCTCCTCGACGAGTACGCGCAGATCTCGTCCATGGACCCGTCCAAGCTGCCCGCGATCCGCGCGCAGATCTGGACGCTGATCCAGGCGGCCAAGCTCGACCACGACCTGGGTCTGGAGCAGCGTCCGGAGGACGACGGCTTCGACGACTTCCTGCTGCACGTCGACGGCTGGCTGTGCGAGGTCAAGGACGCCCAGATCCGCGACGGTCTGCACGTCCTCGGCGGCGCGCCGGAGGGCGAGGCCCGGGTCAACCTGGTCCTCTCGATCCTCCGTGCCCGCCAGATCTGGGGCGGTACGCAGGCCCTCCTCGGCCTGCGCGAGGCCCTGGGTCTCGACGAGTCGGCCGCGACCCGGACGACCGCCGACGAGGCGGAGGCGAAGGCGCGCGAGCTGGTCGAGGCGATGGAGGCCGCGGGCTGGTCGGTGGACGCGGTCCCGACGGTGGCGGACGGCCACGGCCCCGAGGTGGCGGCCGTCCTCCGCTTCGCCTGCGAGCAGGTCGTGCCGCGCCTGGCCGCGACGACCGACGAGCTGAGCCACGCCGTGCACGCCCTGAACGGCGGCTTCGTCCCGGCGGGCCCGTCCGGCTCGCCGCTGCGCGGTCTGGTCAACGTCCTGCCGACGGGCCGCAACTTCTACTCGGTCGACCCGAAGGCCGTGCCGTCCCGCCTCGCGTGGGAGACGGGCCAGGCCCTCGCCGACTCGCTCCTGGAGCGCTACCGCACGGACAACGGCGAGTGGCCGACCTCCGTCGGGCTTTCCCTCTGGGGCACGAGCGCGATGCGGACCGCCGGCGACGACGTGGCCGAGGCGCTGGCCCTGCTCGGTGTCCGCCCGCTGTGGGACGACGCCTCGCGCCGCGTGAACGGCCTGGAGCCGATCCCGCTCGCCGAGCTCGGCCGCCCCCGTGTGGACGTCACGCTCCGCATCTCCGGCTTCTTCCGCGACGCGTTCCCGCACGTCATCGGGCTCCTCGACGATGCCGTACGGCTGGTCGCGGGCCTGGACGAGCCGGCCGAGGACAACTACGTCCGGGCGCACGCGCAGGCCGACCTGGCCGAGCACGGCGACGAGCGCCGCGCCACGACCCGTATCTTCGGCTCCCGCCCCGGCACGTACGGCGCGGGCATCCTCCAGCTGATCGACAGCCGAGACTGGCGCACGGACGCCGACCTCGCGGAGGTCTACACGGTCTGGGGCGGCTACGCCTACGGCCGTGGCCTCGAAGGCCGTCCGGCCCGCGCCGAGATGGAGACCGCGTACAAGCGGATCGCGGTCGCGGCGAAGAACACGGACACCCGCGAGCACGACATCGCGGACTCCGACGACTACTTCCAGTACCACGGCGGCATGGTGGCGACCGTCCGCGCGCTGAAGGGCACGGCCCCCGAGGCGTACATCGGCGACTCCACCCGCCCGGAGACGGTCCGCACCCGCACGCTGGTCGAGGAGACCTCCCGGGTCTTCCGGGCCCGTGTGGTCAATCCGCGCTGGATCGAGGCGATGCGCCGCCACGGCTACAAGGGCGCGTTCGAGCTGGCGGCGACGGTCGACTACCTCTTCGGCTACGACGCCACGACGGGCGTGGTCGCCGACTGGATGTACGACAAGCTCACCCAGGAGTACGTCCTGGACGCGGAGAACCAGGCCTTCCTGAAGGAGGCCAACCCCTGGGCCCTGCACGGCATCGCGGAGCGCCTCCTCGAAGCCGAGTCCCGCGGCATGTGGGAGAAGCCGGACCCGGAGACCCTGGCCGCCCTGCGCCAGGTCTTCCTGGAGACGGAGGGCGACCTCGAGGGCGAGGGCACCGACGAGGAGGCGTAGGCCTCCTCAGGAGGGGAGCAACCCTTCTCTCGGAGGGGGGAGCAACCCTTGTCTCCGAGGGGGAGCGACCTTTTCTCCGGAAGGGAGCAACCGTTCGCCGGAACGGAGCGTCCCTTCCCAAGTCCGCGTGGTCTCCGAAGGCCTCGCTCACCGCACGGGGGTCGGTGGGCGGGGCCTTCGGCGTGCCCGGACACATTCGGGCCGTCCGCGTCAGGCGGAGGCGAGGCGCAGGGAAAGGGCCGCCGCCGATATCAGGGTGAGGACGACCGCCGGGGCCATCTCGTAGTCCTTCGCGCGGACGTGGGTGATCACGGCGCCCGCGAAGTAGAGCGTGACGCCGACCGCCGCCGCCACGCCGAGCGGCGCCACGGCGAGGCCCGCGAGGAGGCCGAGCGCGCCCGCCGCCTTCGCCGCGCCGAGCCACGGCAGCCAGGACTCGGGCACGCCGACCTTGGTCATGTTGCCCGTGACCTGCGGGTTCCGGGTGAAGGTCAGGAAGGCCGAGGCGGAGAGGGCCAAGGCGAGCAGCACGGCGACCACGGCGTAGCCGATGAACATGGGGGAGCTCCAATGATGAGAGGCAAGCAATCGTTGAACGGTATCAACGATTTATCTGGCTCCACAATAGGGCCGCTGTTACCGTGGACGGCATGGCAGCTCACCCGACCGATCGCCTCGGCTTCCTCCTCTCCTTCCGGGGGGAGCTCACCGGTGCGCGCATCCGCGCCGCCCTGGGTGTCGTGGGGCTGCACCCGCGCAACGCGATGACGTTGATGCAGCTCGCCCCCGGGGCCATGAGTCAGCGGGAACTGGCCGCCGTGATGGAGGTCGACCCGAGTCAACTCGTGGCGATCCTCAATGAGTTGGAGTCCGAAGGACTGGCCGAGCGGCGCCGCGACCCCGCCGACCGGCGGCGGCACATCGTGGAGATCACGCCCGCCGGCGCCGAGGCCCTGGAGCGGGTCGACTCGGCGGTGAGCGCGGCGGAGCGCGAGCTGTTCGGGGATCTCAGCGCCGCCGAACAGGCCGTCCTGCGCGGCCTGTTGGACCGGGTCGTCGTGGACCCGGCCGACCACGACTGCGGCGCCGGCTGAGGCACGCCGGACGAGCGGTCAGGGCGAGCCCAGGACCCTGACCGCCTCCACGACCAGGTCCCAGAAGCCGTCGGCGTCGACCTCCATCCCCACCTCCGCGTTCGGCGGCAGGCCCGTCACCCCGTCCAGGTCGACGACCGTCGCGCCGCGCGTCCACGTCCCCGTCAGCTCCACCCGCACCGCCGCCCGCACCAGGCTGACCAGCGACGGGTCGATGAGGTGCGCCACGGTCAGCGGGTCGTGCAGCGGCGGTGCGTCGAAGCCGTACACCTCGCGGTAGGTCGACGCGAAGAAGGTGAGCAGCTCCACGCAGAGCCGGCTCAGCGGGGTGCCGAGCGCCGTGAGCCGTCCGAGGACCTCGGGGGTCGCCCGTACCTGATGGGTGGCGTTGAGCCCGAACATCGTCACCGGCACTCCGCAGCCGAACACGATGTCCGCCGCCTCCGGGTCGCAGAGGACGTTGAACTCGGCCGCGGGCGTGGTGTTCCCGCGCTCCGCCGAGCCGCCCATCAGCACGATCCGCTCGATGCGGTCCGTCAGTCGCGGGTACGCGAGGAGCAGCGTCGCGATGTTCGTCAGCGGGCCCGTCGGGACGAGGGTGACGGGCGCGGGGTGGCCGGTCAGCGTCTCCCGGAGGAGCGTCAGCGCGTCCCGCGGGTCCTGCGGGACGGCCGGCTCACCGTGGCCGAAGCCCGCTCCCCGGCCGGTGTCCCAGGTGTCCCAGCTCGGGCCGTCCAGCCCCGAGCGGCCGTGGATGTGCTCGGCGACGAGCGCGCCCTGCGGCCGGGCGTGCAGCGGTCCCGCCGCGCCCGCCGCGATCGGCACGCCCCGGATCCCGGCGGCCTCGCACACCCGGCGGGCGTTGAGGGTGGTCTTCTCCAGCGTCTGGTTGCCCGCGACGGTGGTGATCGCGAGCAGGTCGACGGAGGGGTGGGCGGCGGCCAGCAGGATGTTGAAGGCGTCGTCGTGACCGGGATCGCAGTCGAGGATCACGGGTACGGGCATGTTTCCACCGTCCCACAGGGAGCGGGCCGTGCCTACTTGTTCCGCGCCGCCCGTGTCGCCCGCGCCGGGGCACCGCCGCCGCGTCGACGTGCCCGGGGCCGGGCTCGGCGAGCGGCCGCCGGTTCGCCGAGATCCCTCCCGTAGTTCCTGTTGTTCTACTAGAGTGCAAACAATGGAGGTTTTCATGAACCGTGCCGTGACCCGTCTCCGCGCGCTCGCCGCGCTCCCCTTCGTCCTCGCCCTCGCCGTCCACCTGCTGCTCTTCGCCCGCTGGCGCGACGAGCTGCCCGCCGAACTCGCCACCCACTTCTCCGTCTCGGGAGAGGCCGACGACTGGACCGGCCGGACCGGCTACGTCCTCGTCAGCACGGCCCTGTTCCTCGTCCTGGCGGCCGGCTGGACCGCGTTCGTACGGCGCCGGTACCTGTGGGCGGCCTGGGCCACCGCGGGCTTCGCCGGCGGCCTGCTCGCCCAGCTCCTCCGCGCCAACCGCGTCGACGAGTTCGAGGTGGTGCTCTTCTCCCCCGGCATGGACCTCGGGGTGGCCCTGGCGGTCGCCGTCGTGGCCGGCGCCGTCGGCTGGGCCCTCGCTTCGCTCGTCCCCGAGGAGCCGCCGGCCCCCGGCCCGGCGGACGGCCAGGCGGCGGACGGCTCGGCGGCGGACGGCGCGGCATCCGACCGCCCCCGGCTCCCCCTCGCCTCCGGCGAGGCCGCCCGCTGGTCCAAGGACACCGGCTCCCGGACGCTGACCGTCCTCTCGGTGCTCGCCCTCGCCGCCGCACCCGTCACCCTCACCGTCGCCACCTGGCCCGACGCCCTGATCGGCCTGCTCGGCCTCGCCGTCGGCGTGCCGGGGCTCGCTCTCGCCCGGGTCCGGGTCACCGTCGACCGGCACGGCCTCACCGTCCGGTCCGCCCTCGTCGCCCGCCCCCGCGTCCGGGTCCCGCTCGACGGCGTCGAGGGCGCGGACGTCCGCGAGATCGACGCCGTCGCGGACTTCGGCGGCTGGGGCTACCGGGTCCGGGCCCACCGCACCGGCGTGGTGCTGAACTCCGGCGAGGCCCTCGTCGTGCGGCGGGACGGCGGCCGCGAGTTCGCGGTGACCGTGCCCGACGCGCGCACCGCCGCCGCCCTCCTGAACACGCTGGCCGAACGGCATGGGAAGGTCTGACCGTGCTCTTCCGCGTCGACCCGGCCTCCTCCGTCCCCCTCGGCGACCAGATCGCCGCCTGCGTCCGCGGGGCGCTCGCCGACGGCTCCGCCGAGCCGGGCGAACGCCTCCCGGCCGCCCGGGAGCTCGCCGACTCCCTGGGCGTCAACGTCCACACCGTCCTCCGCGGCTACCAGCGGCTCCGCGAGGAGGGCCTCATCGAACTCCGCCGGGGCCGCGGCGCCGTCATCGTCCCCGGCGTCGCCGCCCCCGACCGCGCCCGGCTGGTCTCCCGGCTGCGCGAGGCGGCGGCGGAGGCCCGCGAACTGGGTCTGACAGAGGCGGAGTTCCTGGAACTCGCCCGCACCAGCCTCGGCTGACCGGCACTTCGGCCCCGTACGGAGCCGAGCCGGGCCCGGCCGACCGCCGCCTCCGCTCCGCACCGAACCGACGCCGGCAAGCGCTGACCGGCCGCCTTCCGCCCCGTACGGCCTCGGCTGAGCGCCGCCTCCGGCTCCGTACCGAGCCGACACCAGCAGCGCCGACCGCCGCCTCAGCTCCGTACGGCGCCGATGCCGACGTTCCAGCGGCTCGCGCGGCCCGTGAGCTCGACCGACGACAGGGGGCGCACGTCCAGGCGCCAGAAGGCGG
Source organism: Streptomyces sp. NPDC015130 (assembly GCF_043080005.1). Lineage (NCBI taxonomy): Bacteria > Bacillati > Actinomycetota > Actinomycetes > Kitasatosporales > Streptomycetaceae > Streptomyces > Streptomyces sp. NPDC015130. The sequence continues at coordinate 406,440 of NZ_JBIBVC010000001.1, forward strand.
CCTCCGGCGCGCCGAGGGCGTGTGCGACCGCCGCGCGGATCACGTCGGGCTCGGCGACGGCCCACACCGTGCCCGGCTCCAGCGTCCCCAGCCAGTCGGCGACCCGGGCGCGCAGCGCCCGGAGGGACTCGCCGCCGTGCGGGGCCGCGTCCGGGTCCGAGAGCCAGGCCGCCACCGACTCCGGCTCCCCGGCCGCGAGTTCGTCCAGGCTCCGGCCCCGCCACCGGCCCATCGCGCACCCGGCGAGCGCCGCCACCTCCTCGGCCCCCGTCAGGCCGAGGAGTTCGGCCGTGGCCCGGCAGCGCGGGGACGGCGAGGCGAGCACCCGGACCGAGCGCCCGAGGCACACCCGCTCGGCACGCGCCGGCTCCAGGGCGGAGCCGTCGTCGAAGCGGGCCTCCCGCTGGGCCGCGCTCATCGCCGGGGCGACGAGGACGAGCCGTACGGTCCGCTCGGGCGGGGAGGCGGGCGGGGAGGCGGGCGGGGAGGCGGGCGGGGAGGCGGGCGGATGCGCGGGCGGAGGCGAAGATGCGGACGGGGGCGTGTTCACGGGTGATACATCCCTCAGTGGTCGGTCGTCCGCCCGTACGCCCTTGGCGCGGTCCGGCGGGCGCGGTACGGTCACGGCGACAATTCCAGAGACCGACGACGGCGACACGGAAGTCCGGTGCAAATCCGGCACGGTCGCGCCACTGTGAGCCGGCCCGGCACCCCCGGGACACGGCGAGTCAGACCCGACGACCGTCGTCGCGCACCACCGTACTGGGACGCGAGTTCCCGAGGAGGTACCGCCATGGCCGAGGCCGTCGCCCCGTCCGTCACCCCCGCCATCCCTGTCGTGCCGCCGGTTTCCCTGCCGGTCCGCACCGTGCTGCCCTGGGCCCTGTTCGCCGGGCTCCTGGCGCTGGTCGCGCTCTACTTCGTCGGCGCCGAGCAGGGCGCCCTCTCCGTCTTCGCGGGGAGCGACGTCCACGAGTGGGTCCACGACGGCCGTCATCTGCTCGGCTTCCCCTGCCACTGATCGCGGCGGAGGAGCTCACGCACATGGACAGCAACAGCAACAGCAGCAGTAACAACACCAGCAGTAACGCCAGTACCTCTTCCTCCACCGTGAGGGGACTGCTGGTCCGCGGCATGCTCGCGGGACTGATCGCCGGACTGTTCGCCTTCGCCGTCGCGTACGTCGTCGGTGAGCCGTCCGTCGACGCCTCGATCGCCGTCGAGGAGGCCGCGGCGGCCGCCGAGCACGCGGGTCACGGGGTGGCCGCGGGTGCGGAGCCGGAGGAGGAGGAACTCGTCAGCCGGGGCGTGCAGTCCACGGTCGGCCTGGCCACCGGCGTCCTCGTCTACGGCGTCGCGCTCGGCGGCATCGCCTCCCTCGCGTTCGCGTTCGTCCTCGGGCGGGTCGGCCGGTTCACGCCGAGGGCGACCGCCGCGCTCGTCGCGGCCGCCGCCTTCACGACCGTCTACCTGGTGCCGTTCCTGAAGTACCCGGCGACCCCGCCGGCCGTCGGCAACCCGGACACCATCGGGAAGCGCACCACGCTGTTCTTCCTGATGATCCTGCTGAGCGTGCTGCTCGGCGTCGCCGCGGTCGTCGTCGGCCGCCGGCTCGCCCCGCGCCTCGGGAACTGGAACGCGACCCTCGTCGCCGGGGCCGGCTTCGCCGTCGCCGTCGCGGTGGCCTGCGCGTTCCTGCCGGGCAACGGCGACGCGGTGCAGGCCGGCTTCCCGGCGGCCGTGCTGTGGGAGTTCCGGCTGGCCACCCTCGGGATCCAGGCGGTCCTGTGGGCGGTCTTCGCGGTCGCCTTCGGCTCCCTGGCGCAGCGGCTCCTCACCCCGGAGCCCGTCCGCGACCCGGCCGCGACGAGGACCCCGCTCCCGGTGTCCTGAGCATCCGGCACCGGGGGCTTCGCCTTCCCCGGTGCCCGGGGCTTCGCCCTCCCCGGCACCGGGGAGGGGGCTTCGCCCGGCCCGGATCCGGCCTCCGCTCAGGCCAGTTCGCGCACCGGGGCGCCCGCCAGGTACGCCTCGATGTCCTCGACCGCCTGCCCGAAGTAGCGCGCGTAATTGCCCTCCGTCACGTATCCCAGGTGGGGGAGGGCCAGGACGTTCGGCAGGGTCCGCAGGGGGTCGTCGGACGGCAGCGGCTCGGTCTCGAAGACGTCGAGCCCGGCCCCCGCGATCCACCCCTCGCGGAGCGCGCGCAGCAGCGCCCCGCCGTCGACCAGCCCCGCACGCGAGGTGTTGACGAGGTACGCGGTCGGGCGCATCGCCCGCAGTTCGGTCTCCCCGATCAGGCCCCGGGTGCGGTCGGAGAGCACCAGGTGCAGGGAGACGAAGTCGCTGCTCCCGAGCAGCTCCCGCCGGTCCTTCGCGCGCCGTACGCCGTGCTCGGCGGCCCGCTCCTCGGTCAGGTTCGGGCTCCAGGCGAGGACGTCCATGCCGAAGGCGAGGCCGATCCGGGCGACGCGGCCGCCGATCTTGCCGAGGCCGACGAGGCCCAGGGTCCGGCCGGCCAGGTCGGCGCCGACGGTGGACTGCCACGGCCCGCCCTCGCGCAGCGCCTGCGCCTCGGTCCGCACGTGCCGGGCGAGGCCCAGGAGGAGGGCCCAGGTCAGTTCGGTGGGCGGCTCGGAGCTGCTGGCGGTGCCGCAGACGGTGATTCCCCGGGCGCGGGCGGCGGCGACGTCGACGGAGGCGTTCCGCAGGCCGGAGGTGACGATCAGCCGGAGCCGGGGGAGCCGGTCGAGGAGCGCGGCGTCGACGGGGGTCCGCTCGCGCATGACGACGAGGATCTCGCAGTCCTCGACGGCCGCGACGAGCGCGTCCCGGTCGGTGAGGTGCTCGCGCAGCGCGCGGACCTCGACCCGCCCCGCGAGGGGGCTCCAGTCGGCGGAGGAGAGGGCGACACCCTGGTAGTCGTCGAGTACGGCGCAGCGCGGCAGAGTCATGACCTCATGATCGCGGATCCGGTCGTACCCCGGGCCGGTACGAGCGCCGCACCGGCGAGCAGACCGGCCCGAGCGGCCGGGCACGGGCCCGGGCTCGTGGTCCGGACGCCCGGGCACGCTGTCCGGCTCTGGCCCGGGCTCGTGGTCCGGACGGTCGGGCACGCGGCTCGGCCCGGGCTTGGGCACGCGGTCCGGCTCTGGCCCGGGCTCGTGGTCCGGACGGTCGGGCACGCGGCTCGGCCCGGGCTCGGGCACGCGGTCCGGCTCTGGCCCGGGCTCGTGGACCGGGTGGTCCGGCACACGGCCCGGGGTGTCGGGGCCGTGTGCCCGGTCGTGGTCGGGGGCGGGGTCGTCGCCGGGGGGCCGGGGAGTCACGCCCCGCCCCTCAGCGGCGGACCGTGTCGTCGGTGTCGAGGTCGTCCAGGGAGTCCTCGAAGTCGTCGATCTCGTCGGGGCAGTAGACCTGGAGGACGATCCGCTCGACCTCGACGGCCTTGGTGTCGGTGATGACGGGCCGCATCCCGGGGCCGGCGGCCCCGTTGGCCTGCTGGATCTTCCACAGCGCCGTCTTCAGGGCGCTGCCCGGGTCCTCGCAGACCGCGCCGCCGTCGGTGCCGAGGAGCCGCTCGATGGTGTCGGTGTCGGGGGAGGGGTAGCCCGCCTTCGTCAGCTCCTGCTGGAGCTGGTTCGCCTTGGAAAGCGTCTCGTTGTTCCGCTTCACGGCCGTGTACTTGACGAGGCCGGTGATGAGGAGGCCGACGAGGATGACGATCGCGCCCCAGTAGATCCACTTGTGCTCGGAGGCGAAGCGGGTGGGGCTCATGACCGGTCTCCCTCGCTCGGAGCGGCGTCGGCGGTGCGCCAGCTCGGCTTACGGAACTTCAGGAAGGCCCACGGGATGATGAAGCCCAGGATGACCAGGCCGCCGCCGACGATGGCGACGTACGACCAGACGCTGCCGCTGCCGAACTGGGAGCTGGGGACGAAGCCGATGCACAGCGCGGCGAGCGAGGCGAGCAGGCCGACGACGCACAGGACGCCCAGCGCGGGTGCCCGGTAGCCGCGGGGGTGGTCGGGCTGGGTCTTCCGCAGCCGGATCGCCGCGGCGAACATCAGCAGGTAGACGATCAGGTACACCTGTGTGGTGATGACCGAGAAGATCCAGTAGACGCTGGAGACGTTCGGGATCAGCGCGTACCCCAGGGCGATGATCGTGGTCACGACGCCCTGGGTGACCAGGATGTTCTGCTGGATGCCGAACTTGTTCAGCTTCTGCAGGAACGGCGGCAGGTAGCCCTCCTGGCGGGAGATCTCAAGGAGGCCCTTGGACGGTCCGGCCAGCCAGGTCAGCATGCCGCCGAGGGAGGCCGAGATCAGTGCGACGGCGGCGATCGGGGTGAGCCAGCCGATGCCGAAGTAGGAGAAGAAGGCGTCGAACGCCTGCATCACGCCGGCCGTGAGACTGAGCTGGTCGGCGGGGACGACCCAGCTGATGGCCAGCGCGGGCAGGATGAAGATCAGCAGCACCAGGCCCATCGCCAGGAACATCGACTTCGGGTACTCCTTCGCCGGGTCCTTCAGCGAGGAGACGTGCACCGCGTTCATCTCCATGCCGGAGTACGACAGGAAGTTGTTGACGATCAGCACGAGGCTCGCCAGCCCGGTCCACTGGGGGAGCAGGTGCGAGGCGGTCATCGGGGCGGCCGAGGGGTTGCCCTGGCCGAGGAAGACCATGCCGAGGACGACGAGCAGGGTGCCGGGGATGAGGGTGCCGATGATCAGGCCCCAGCTGGCCAGGCCGGCCAGTGCCTTCGTACCGCGCGAGGAGACCCACACGCCGGTCCAGTAGAGGACCACGATGACGATCGCGGTGTACGGGCCGCTGGAGGCGAGGGCCGGATCGATGATGTACGCGATGGTGGAGGCGACGAACCCGAGCAGGCTCGGATAGTAGAAGATCGTCATCGCGAACTGGCACCACACGGCGAGGAATCCGAGCGGCTTCGACAGCCCTTCCGAGACCCAGCGGTACACGCCGCCGTTCCAGCCGGAGGCGAGCTCCGCCGAGACCAGGGCGGTCGGCAGCAGGAACACGATCGCCGGGACGAGATAGAGGAAGACGCAGGCCAGCCCGTACACGGCCATGGTCGGCGCGGCCCGCAGACTCGCCACCGACGCGGTGGTCATCAGGGCGAGGGTGACCCACGTGAGGGTGGTGGGCGCGGGCCGTGTCGCCGCCCGCGGCCTGGGGACGTCGGCTGGGGTGTCGATACTGCTCAAGGGGCCCTCCCGGCGTGTGGAACGATCAGTTCAGGCTCGAACGGCCTCTGATCGTCGGCAACCGGGCGCGTCCGTTCGGGGGACGGACGCCTTCGTTCCCCCGCGGCGCGGTGCGTCGGCTACCCCTGCGGACCCAGGTGGCGCTCCAGCCCGTCGAGCAGCGCGGCGAGGCCGAACGCGAAGGTGTCGTCGGGGGCTTCGGCGTAGTCGGCGGAGTCCAGGGCGTCGATACGGCTCCGCAGCCGGGGGAACCGGCCGGCGATCTCGGCGGCCTCCTTCATGGTGGCGGCGAACACCTCCTCGGGGTCGCCGCCCTCGCGCTCGATGCGGCGGGTCAGCGAGGCCGTGGCGGCGGCGGGGGCGGCGTTGCCGAGGACGTACGTGAAGACGGCGGCGGCCGCCCGGTCGGCGGCGGGTCCGACGAAGCCGGCGGCCTCGTAGACCGCGAGGTTGTGGTCGTCGTGGCGGGCCTTGCCCTCCCCGTGGAAGAGGTGGGTCGCGAAGGCCTGCACGAGCCAGGGGTGGCGGGCGAACATCGCGTACAGGTCCTCGGCCATGGCGACGGCGGCCGTGCGCCAGTCGACGGTGTCGAGGTCGGGCAGCCGGACCTCGTCCCAGACCTGGTCGCCGGCGAGCGTGAGGAGGACGTCCTTGTTCTTGACGTGCCAGTAGACGGCGGTGGCGGCGGAGTTCAGGCGCTGGCCGAGGCTGCGCATGTTGAGACCTTCGAGGCCGTCCGTGTCGAGGAGCTCGACGGCGGTCCTGACGATCTGTTCGCGGGTGAGCGTGGAGCGGGGCATGGCCTCACGATAGGTCACGGCCCTCGGGATTGCACAAAGTTCAAGAGCCCACTTGCACATAGTTCAAGTGGGCTCTACAGTTCTCGACATCGCCACTTGAACTAAGTGCAAGTCACCAGGGAGACCTTCCGTGAACACCCTCACCGTCCTCGCCGCCGCCGCCCAGATCCTCGTCGCCGCCGCCTTCGTCAGCATCCCGGTCCTCCGCCACCGCTTCGGCGCCGTCGCCAAGGCCGCCGCCGTCGCCGAGCTGCGCCGCCAGGACGTCCGCCCGGAGGTCCTGGAGGAGAACCGGCTCCGCTTCGACGCGAGCGGCCACGAGTGGTGGGCGCCCGGCGCCTTCGCCGCCGGCTCGCTCGCCGCCGCCGTCCTCAACCTCGCAGGCAGCCCCTGGGGCACCACCCTGACCTGGGTCTTCTCCTCGATCGCCTTCCTCGCCAACATCGCGATCCTGCAGAGCCAGCTCGGCGCGGTGTCCTCCGTCCGGGCCGCGTTCAGGCGCAAGGGCGACCCGGAGCTCCTGCGGGTCGACGTCCCCGCCTTCCTCACGGCCGCCGAGGGCGCCTTCCCCGCCTGGACCCGCGTCCTCCAGAACGTCCGCCACACCGTGGTCTTCGCCGGCTCCGCCCTGGCCCTGACCTTCGCGGCCCTGGTCTGACGGCCCGCGAACGAACCGCCCCTCGCGCCCCGCCAGCCCCGCGCGTCCGCCCTGCCTGTCTGCCCGCCCCGCCCGCCCCGCCGCCTCCGCAAGGACACCGAAGTGACCCTCGTCGCCATCCTCCAGCTCCTGCTCGCCGCCCCCTTCTTCGCCATCCCCGTCACCGTCTGGTTCCGCGGCGGCGCGGCCCAGGAGGCCGCCGAGGCGGAAGCGCGCCGCCAGGGCCACGCCCCGGAGGTCCTCGCCCGGCACGGCATCGCCTTCCGCGAGAAGCGCTGGGAGTTCGCCTTCGCGCTCTCGATCGCCGTGACCCTCACCGCGCTCGGCCTTCTGAACCTCGCCGGGAGCCCCACGGGCCGACTGCTCTCCTGGATCGTCGAGCCGCTCGTCCTGCTCGTCGTCGGCTTCATCACCGCCGGCCAGGTCTTCGCCACCGCCTACACCCGCGCCGCCTTCGCCCGCTCTGCCGACCCCGCCGTCCGTACGATCGACGCACCGGCCCTGATCGGCGCGGCGAACTCCGCCTTCCCCGGCTGGCTCCGCGCCCTGGTCCACGTCCGGTTCGTCCTCGCCACCCTCGGCTCGGCGCTGGCGCTGGTACTCCTCGCGCTGTGAGCCCGTCAGGACGTACGGAACGCCCGGCCCGTACGAAACGCCCCGCCCGAACCAACCACCCGGCCCGAACCAACCACCCGGCCCGCACGTAACGCCCCGCCCGTGCCCCGCCTCCTCCGCCCGCCCGTCAGACGACGGTGCGGGCGAAGGCGCGTCGGTAGGAGCGGGGCGGGACGCCGCGGCGGCGGACGAACTGGGCGCGGAGCACCGCCGCGCTGCCGAAGCCGACCGCGCGGGCGATCTCCTCGACCGGCAGGTCCGTGGTCTCCAGGAGCTCCTCGGCGCGGCTCAGACGCAGCCCGAGCAGCCAGGCGTGCGGGGTGGTGCCCGTGGAGGCGGCGAAGCGGCGGGCGAAGGAGCGCCGGCTCATCAGGGCCCGGCGGGCCAGCTCGGCCACGGGCAGCGGCTCGTGGAGGTGCTCGCGGGCCCAGTCGAGGACCCCGGAGAGCCGCTCGTCCTGGCTGTCCTCGGGTACGGGGGTGGCCAGGTACTGGGCCTGCCCGCCGTCCCGGTGGGACGGGAGCACCAGGTCCCGGGCGATGGCGTTGGCCGTGGCGGCGCCGTACTCGCGGCGCAGGAGGTGCAGGCACAGGTCGAAGCCGGCGGCGGCGCCCGCGCCCGTGGCGACGCTGCCCTCGTCGACGTACAGGGCGGCGGGGTCGACGGTGACGGCCGGGTGGCGCTCGGCCAGGAGCCCGGCGAACCGCCAGTGCGTGGTGGCCCGCCGCCCGTCGAGGAGCCCGGCCGCGGCGAGCGCGAAAGCGCCGACGCAGTGGGCCGCGACGAGCGCTCCGCGCGCGTGGGCTGCGGTCAGCGCGTCGAGCACCGCGGGGGCCGGGGGCGTACGGAAGTCGGCCCAGGGCAGGGCGATGACGAGGTCGGCCGAGGCCAGCCGGTCCAGGCCGTGCTCGACGACGAGCGGCAGGCCGACATCGGTGCGGACCCGGCCCGGCCGGTCGGTGCAGAGGGCGAAGTCGAAGAGCGGCAGGCCCTGTCCGCGGGCGTCGAAGACCTCGGAGACGATGCCGGCGCCGAGCATGCCGACGCCGGACGGGGCGTAGGCGGCGACGGTGACGAAGGGCGGCACGGAAGGAGTCTGCCACGCGGCCCCGGACACACCTGGCACGATTCACGCGATCGCTGGCAGCACGGCCACTCGTGAAGGGCCCGCCGGACGCGAAGACTTGGGGCCATGAACACCAACGACGACGCGCCCCTCGGCCGCACCGCCCGCTACACCGTCCTGACCACCGGCTACACCCTCTCCACCGGCCCCGGGGTCGCCGCCACCGTCTCGTACGTCCACGACGGCGACCGGCACGTGATCGTCGACCCCGGCATGGTCGCCGGCCGCGACCGGATCCTCGGCCCGCTGGCCGAACTGGGCCTCGGACCCGACGACGTCACCGACGTCGTCCTCAGCCACCACCACCCCGACAACACCATGAACGTCGGCCTCTTCGGCCGGGCGCGCGTCCACGACCACAAGGCGATCTACGAGAACGACCAGTGGACCGACCGGGACGCCGAGGGGTACGAACTCACCCCGTCGCTCCGCCTGATCCGCACCCCCGGCCACAGCCGCGAGGACATCACGCTCCTCGCGGGCACCGAGACCGAGGTCGTCGCCTTCGTGGGCGACCTCTGGTGGCGGCCGAACGGCCCGGTGGACGACCCGGTCGCCCCGGACCACACGGTCCTGCGGGACTCCCGGCTCCGTGTCCTCGGCGCAGCCGACGTGATCGTCCCGGGCCACGGCCCGGCCTTTCCGGCGGACGACACGGCGCCGCGCTGACCGATCCGATCCACCGGCCGACCCGCTCACCCACCGACCGAGAAACGCTTCTTCCGCAACACGACGAGCCCCGGGGTTCCCACCCCGAGGCTCGTCGGATTTCCGCCGTTCCGGCGTATGGCAAGAGGGCTACTCCCTGGTGGGCGGCGGCTGCTGTGGCGGCTGCTGCTCCTGCGTGCCCAGCTGCTCGTGGATCTTCTGCTGGGCCGTGTCCACCTGGCTCCTGTACTTGCCGCCCGTCTTGGCGTCGACGGCGTCGCCCGCCTTCTCGACGCCCTGACGTGCGACGTCCTCATGGCCCTTGATCATGCCCTTGAGCTTGTCGAGCATGGACATGGAGTGTCCTCCTCACGAAAAGCCGACGCACTCAGCATCCCGGTGAACTGGCACTTCCGCATCCTGGCCGCGCCTCGGCGTCTCCGCCCCGGTCCGTCACGCGGCGGGCGCCGCGACCCGGGTGAAGAGGCGGCCCGCGAGGTCGGCCCCGGTGATCGTCCCGCTGTCGTCGCGGGTGAAGAAGCCGCGCTGGCCCTGGAGGCCGCCGCCGGTGACGATGTACTCGTCGCCGTCGCCGGGCAGCAGGCCGAGACCGGCCGCCGGGAGGTCGGCGGGCATCTCCTCGTCGGAGGCCGCGCGGAGTGCGGGCTTGATCGCGCAGGCGATGGTCAGCCCGGAGGCCTCGGCGGCGATGCTGACCGTCATCACCTCGTTCGCGTACTCCCCGACGAGCTCGTCGGCGCGCGCCGGGTCGTGGGGCAGCGGCTCCGGGTCGCGCTCGATGACGCCGAGGTAGTGCTCCAGCGCCCAGCGCACGACGGCCCGGTTGAGCGCGAGGCCGCTGTCCGGGCCTTCGTTGGAGGCCACGACGACGGCGAAGTCGCGCTCGGGGACGAGGACCAGCTCGGCGAACTGGCCGCTGGCCGAGCCGCCGTGCTCGACGACGCGGACGCCGTCGGTGTCCCGCAGGAACCAGCCGATGCCCATGGCGTCGCCGAGCGAGGTGCCCCGCAGCCGGACCGTCGGCTGCTGCATCCGGTGCACGGCCTGCGGGGGCATGACGCGGGCGCCGGAGTCGGAGCGGCCGAGCCAGAGGTGGAAGCGGGCCCAGCGCAGCAGGTCGTCCATCGAGGACAGGGCCCCGCCGCCGGGGTTGTTGGCGCGGCTCTCCTTCCACGGCGCGAGCGCCGCCAGGGTGCCGTCCTCCTCGCGGTGGTGGGAGGCGGAGGAGCCGAGGGCGAGGGCCTCGTCGAGCGAGTACGTGGTGCGCCGCATGCCCAGCGGCTCGAACAGGAGCCGGGAGACGGCCTGTTCGAAGGGCAGGCGGGTGACGTTCTCGATGATCCGGCCGACCAGGTTGTACCCGGTCTGGCTGTACGAGGACCGGGCGCCGGGCGGGCCGATCAGCTCCGACTCCGCGAGCCGCGCCACATAGGCGGCCAGGGCGTCGTCGCCCTCACCGGTCTCGGCGCCGAACCGCCAGTCGAGTCCGGCGGTGTGGTTGAGCAGCTGGAGCACGGTGATCTCCGCGGCGGTCCGCTCGTCGGCGAGCACGAGCTCGGGGACGTACCGCCGTACGGGGGCGTCCAGTTCGACGTGTCCGTCGGCGACGAGCCGCATCAGGGCGGTCGCGGTGAACGACTTGGAGACGGAGCCCACCAGGAAGGGGGTGTCCTCCCGGACGGGCACCGGGGCGTCGACGCTCGTGACGCCGTGGGAGGCGAAGATCTCCCGCGTGCCGTTCCAGATCCCGACGGACACCCCCGGGACGCCCAGCTCGGCGGCCTTCGTCTCGATGAACAGGGCCAGCTTGTCCTGCGCCATGACGTTGCTCTCCTTCGGCCGCTCCGCGGCGTCGACGGGGTGCACCGCGCATCACTTGCACGGTGTTCAAGTGGGAGCCTACGCCCACACTTGAACACCGTGCAAGTAGTTTCCTGAACTAAGTGCAAGTCCTTGTCGGGGACGGCCGCGAGAGGGGCTCAGGCCGCCGCCTCCGCGGGGGTGAGGCTCGCGGCGGCCTGCGGGGCGACGCGGCGGCGGCGGGTCGGCATGCCCAGGGTCGGGTTGGCGGCGCCCCACGCGGCGCCCTTGCAGATCAGCTCCTTGACGCGGGCGGCCATGCGGCCCGTCAGCGCCTTCTCGACCGCCTGGTCGTCGGAGGTGACGAACTGGATCAGGGCCTCGCTGCGGCCGAGCGACATGCACTGCGCGGTGTAACCGATGTCCGTGTGCGGGACCTTGGTGCCGGTCAGCCGGGCGGCGATGGCGTCCGCGGCCTGCCAGGCCATGGGGACGCCCGAGGCGCAGGACATGCGCAGCGGCTTGTCGCCGGCCCCGAGCGCCATCGCCGCGTCGCCGATGGCATACACGTCCGGGTGGGAGACCGAGCGCATCGTGCCGTCGACCACGATCCGGCCGCCGTCGGTGAGCTCCAGGCCGGTGGCCCCGGCGATCGGGTGCACGGCGAAACCGGTGGTCCAGACGGTGACGTCGGCGGGTACGGTCCGGCCGTCGGCGGTCGTCACGCGGTCCGCCTCCACGGCATCGACCGCGGCGTGTTCGTGGACCGTGATGCCGAGCTTGTCCACCACCTTCCGCAGGTGGGCGCGGCCCTTCTCCGAGAGCCAGTCGCCGAGCGCGCCGCGGGTTACCAGGGAGACGTCGAGGTCCGGGCGGGCCTCGGCGATCTCCGTCGCGCCCTCCAGGCCGGTCAGTCCGCCGCCGACCACGACGACCGGCCGGCCGGCGTCCAGGGCGGCCAGGCGGTCGCGGAGGCGGAGGGCGCCGGGGCGGCTGGAGATCTCGTGGGCGTGCTCGGCGGTGCCGGGGACGCCGCCGTCGTTCCAGCCGCTGCCCAGGGCGTAGACGAGGGTGTCGTACGCGAGTTCCTCCTGCCCGGGACCGTCCGTGGCGGAGACCGCCACCGTCTTGCGGTCCACGTCCACGGCGGTGACCTTCGCGAGCTTCAGCTCCACGCCCGTGCCGGCGAACATCTCGTCGAGCGGCCGGGGCTTCAGCTCCTGGCCGGCCGCGATCTGGTGCAGCCGGACGCGCTCGACGAAGTCGGGGTCGGCGTTCACGAGGGTGAGGGTGACGTCCTCGCGGTGCAGCCGCTTGGCGATGCGGCCGGCGGCGGCGGCACCGGTGTAGCCGGCTCCGAGGACGACGATGCGGTGCTCCATGTCCGTGCTCCTGTCTGGGCGGTCCGCCGGTGGCCGGCGTGGTGTCGCCGTTGTCCGGCGGGGTTTCGCACCTTGAACCGGACAGCCCCGCGATTCCTGACAGGATCGGGGTGTGACCTGGGTCACATCCCGATCGGAGGGTGTCAGAGGGTGTGGATCGGGCCCCCCGGGTGCTCCGTGGCGGCCCACAGCTCGGTCGCGCGGACGAGCTTGTCGGGGTTCACCTGGTTGCGGAGCGCCACGATGCCCTCCGGGCCGACCTCCAGGCAGGTGATGCCGACGACCCGGCCGTCGACGACCGCGACGATCGCCGGCCCGCCGTTGGCGGTCGTCGCGTAGATCTCGGCGGTGCCGCCGAGGAGGTTCTGCTTGGCCTTGCTGGGCTTGAACAGCCCGCGCATGAACGTGGCGACCGCCAGTGCCCCCTCGAAGGCCTTCGCCCGGGCCGGGACCTTGCCGCCACCGTCGCCGACCGAGACGGCGTCCTGGGTGAGGAGCCGTACGAGGGGTTCCGTACGGCCGCTGGTCGCCGCGGCCAGGAACTCCTCGACGATGCGCTGCGCCGAGGCCTCGTCGATCTCGGTGCGGGCCTTGCCGTCCGCGACGTGCTTCTTGGCGCGGTGGTAGATCTGCTGGCTGGCGGCCTCGCTGATGTCCAGGATCTCGGCGATCTCCCGGTGCGGGTAGTCGAAGGCCTCCCGCAGCACGTACACCGCCCGCTCGTTGGACGACAGCCGCTCCAGGAGGACGAGGACGGCGTACGACACCGACTCGCGCTGCTCCGCGGTGTCGGCCGGGCCGAGCATCGGGTCCCCGGCGAGCAGCGGCTCGGGAAGCCACCGCCCCACGTACGTCTCGCGCCGGGCGCGCGCCGAAGTCAGCTGGTTGAGGCAGTAGTTGGTGAGGACCTTCGTGAGCCAGGCCTCGGGCACCTCGATCCGCTCGACGTCGGCCGCCTGCCAGCGCAGGAACGTCTCCTGCGCGGCGTCCTCCGCCTCGCTCGCCGAACCGAGCAGCCGGTAGGCGATGGCCTCCAGCCGGGGCCTCGCGGCCTCGAACCGGTCCACGTCACTCATGATCAGCGCCATGCCCGCGATCCTAGGCGCCCCTGCCGCGGAACGGCAGGCCCGGGGAGGAGGGCCGGGACCCGGACGGCCGGACCCGGTGGGTCCACGTGGAGCAGCCGGGACGCGGTCCGTCCCGCCCGGGGGCGCGGGCCGTGATCGTCTGAAGAGGGCGGGACACCCGGCAGACGACCGCCCGACCGACCCCTGGGGCTCGACCATCGTGAGCCCCGGCTGGCGGAGGCCTCCCCGGCCATCCCGCGCATCGTGCACTGGCTCATGGTCGCCGCCCTGGCCGCGACCATCGGCGCCTTCGCCTTCGCCTTCGCCTTCGGCCTGCCGGCCCGGCGACCCGGCGCATCGGGGTCAGCCCCGGCCGAGGCTCTTCCAGAACGCGTAGTCGTGGTCTCCGGCGAACTCCGTGCGCCTCCACGGCCCCGAGGCCAGCGACTGGACGTGGCCACCGCTGCGGAAGCCGGGCCAGTCCGTCCTGCCGGTCCTGGCGAAGGCGACCCAGGTGTCCGTCATCCGTTCGGCGAGCGCGCGCTGCTTCTCCGTCGGCTTCTCGAACAGGGGGGTCCTGAAGTCGAAGAGGTAGGGCAACTCCGCCATGTGCTGGGCCCGCGGCGCGAAGCTGGGGGCCTTCAGCCCCGCCCACCACGGCGTGTCCCGTTCGCTGAACTCGAACATCCGGGTCGGCGTCCACCGCGACAGAAGCCTGGCGGTGTCCAACGTCGGGACCGACCAGGCGTGGTCGGTCCGCACGGTGGCCAGGGCCTCGCCGGCCGAGCCGAAGCGGCTCAGGGGGTAGCGGGCCAGTACCGCGTCGGCCCGGACGCCGAACTCCGCCCGGATCGTGGGTTCGTACTCCTCGGCGGGCATGGGGCCGGACACCAGCTCCTGACCGAGGACCATGCCGCGCTCCTCGTCGTGGTTGACGCCGACGAGGACGGGGACACGGTTGAACCGCCCGCTCCGCAGGGCCTCGGCGGGGGTCAGCGGCAGCAGGTCCGTTCCGGCGATCGGGCGCGGCTCCTTCCAGGTCCCGTACGCCTCCATGAGGGTGGCCGCGTCCGTACGGCGCAGGCAGGCCTCCGCGTGCTCCTCCTCCGTGCACGCGTGGGTGGTCCGCAGGTACGTCAGGACGGCCTCGGCCTCGTCCTCTGCCGCCTTCCTGGTGCGGGAGCCGCCCGTGGCGCAGGGCGCGCTCTGCACGATCGCGCGGTGGAACAGGCCGGCGGACTTCGGTGAGGCGAGGTGGCCGCAGACGCTGTAGCCGCCGCCGGACTCGCCCATGACCGTCACGTTCGCGGGGTCGCCGCCGAATGCGTCCGCGTTGGCGCGGACCCAGCGCAGCGCGGCCTGCTGGTCCTCCAGGCCGAGGCCGCCGGAGGTCCTGAGCGAGGGATCCGCCAGAAAACCCATGACGCCCAGCCGGTAGTTCACCGTCACGACGACCGCGCCCTCGGAGGCCAGCCGCTCGGCGCCGTAGAGGTCGCCGTGGCCGAACATCAGGCTGCCGCCGTGGATCCACACGATCACCGGCCGCTTCCCGTTCCCGGTCCGCTGCGTGGGGGTCGTGACGTTCAGGTAGAGGCAGTCCTCGGACGTGCTCGGGGTTCCGATGGGCAGCCCCCGCGGCTGGGCGCAGGGGGACCCGGGCGCGGTCGCCTCGCGTACGCCGCTCCAGGACGCGGCGGGCCGCGGCGAGGCCCAGCGCAGACCGCCCACCGGCGGTGCGGCGTAGGGGATTCCCTGGAAGCTGCGCACTCCGTCGCTGTCGGCGCTGCCGCGGACGGAGCCGCCGGTGGTGACGACGACCGGACCACCGGTGCCCGCCGCCTGCGCGGGGGTGGCCGAACCGGCGCCCAGACCCACGCCCGTGCCCAGTGCGGCCAGCGTCAGAGCAGCTGCGACGAACCTCTTGGAAACGTTCCTGGTGTGTCTCATGGCGGGAACGCTACGCATTTTCACTCGATCGTGCAATACGTTTGTATAACTCGATCGTATGAGGCGTTCGTGTGATGTCCCCGCTAGGCTCCGGGCATGGGAAACCGTGAAGCGCTGCTCATCGGAGCCAAGGCCTGCCTGCGGGAAAAGGGGTACGACCGCACCTCCGTGCGGGACATCGCCGCGGTCGCCGGCGTGAGCACGGCCGCCGTCGGCTACCACTACGGCTCCCGGGAAACGCTGCTCAACCAGGCCCTGTTCGAGATCCTCGACGAATGGGGCGACGCGATGGGCCGGGCGCTGGTCCCCGACGCCGACGGCTCGTCCCGGGCGCACTTCGAGCGTGTCTGGGAGAGCCTGATCGAGGACTTCGGGGCACACCCCGACCTCTGGCTCGCCTCGGTGGAGCTGTTCATGCAGGCCCAGCGACAGCCGGAGCTGCGGGTGGCGCTGGCGGACGGCACCGCTCAGGGCAGGCGCGGCATGGCGGCGATTCTGGACGGCGTCCCGGAGGCGGAGGTGCGGGAGACCTCCGTCCGCACCCTCGGCACGGTCCAGCTCGCGCTGGTGTCGGGGGTGATGCTGCAGTGCCTCGGCGACCCGGCGACCGCTCCCACGGCCGCGGAGGTCCTGGAGGGAATCAGGGCGCTGGCGGCCGTGGCGCGCTGACGGACCCGGTCGTCGGCCCGGGTAGAGGAACCCAGTGGTCGGCTCGCGTAGAGGACCTGATCGGTCCCGTGTGCCCGACCCGTGCAATCCGCCTGTGTGGGGGCCGAGTTGAGCACTACCGTAGGCGCAATGACGACAAGATCCACTTCTGCCGAACCGTCCCTCTCCGTGACCTTGGCCGAGGCGCCCGCGCGTCAGGCCCGTAACTCCGCCGCCTTCTGGACCGCGACCGGCATCGGCCGGGGGCACGAGGTCGTCCGGCGCCGCGGGTTCGTCGCGGTCGAGGGCGACGAGCGCGCCGGTACCCGGATCCTGGTCCAGGAGCCGGACCTCGACCCGGACGAGGTGGCCGAGCTGGGCGAGGTGGTGCACCGGGCGGCGGGCGCGGTGAACGTCGAGGACCCGTTCAGCTCGACCGACCTGGGCCACCTGGCCCTGCGCAACTGGCAGATGCCGGTCATGCTGCGGCAGCCCGGTCCCGTCGGCGAACCGGCGCTTGAGGTGATCAGGGCGCGGCGGCCCGAGGACCTCCAGGCGGCCGAGCGGATCGTGATCGAGGGCTTCGAGCTGGACGGGTTCACGCCGCACCGCCCCGGCGAGCTGTTCCCGGCGGAGCTGATCGAGCAGCCGGGCGTGGACGTGTTCGTCGCCCTGTGCGACGGCGTCCCCGCGGGGGCCTGCGTCAGCGTCGTGGACGACGGCATCGGCAGCCACTACTGGGTCGGTACGGCGACGGAGTTCCGCTCGCGCGGCGTGGGCCGGGCCGTCATGCTCGGCTCCCTCGCCCACCTGGCGGACCTGCCGCTCACCCTCACCTCGTCGAAGCTGGGCAGGCCGCTGTACGAGTCGCTGGGCTACGTCGCCGCGGCGCCCTCGACCTGGTGGGCCTCGCTGCCCACGACTCCGTCGCCCTCGACGTGACGTGACATGACGCCGGACGACACCCCGGGAGCCCGCGCGCGCCGACCGGCGGGTCGTGGCGCGCCCGGGCCCGGGGGTGTCCAGCCGGTCAGGCGAACAGCTCGGCGAGCATCTCGGGGCTGATGGGGATGGGGGCGGGACGGTAGGCCGGGGGCCGGGTGTCCGTCAGCTCGCGGACGAGGAAGTCCCAGCAGCGCTTGCGGACGTGCGCCAGGTGGTCGATGAACGTGTGCTCGGCCCCGGGGACGACGAACAGCTCGACGTCCTTGTCCGCGGCGATGAGCCGGTCCGCGAGCCGCAGCGAGTGGTCCGGGTGGACCTGGTCGTCCATCTCGCCGTGCACGAGCAGCAGTTTGCCCGCCAGCCGGTCCGCGAGGTGCAGGTTCGAGGTGCGGGCCCACGCCTCGGGGGCGTCGGCGCCGTCGTACGTCTCCACGAAGCCCAGGTTGAAGTGGGGGGCGTCGTGCGAGCCCGAGAGGGCGACTCCCGCCTTGAACAGCTCGGGGAAGTCCAGCATCGCGCGGGCCGCGGCGAAGCCGCCGCCGGAGTGGCCGTACACCCCCAGCCGGTCAAGGTCCATCCACGGCCGGGTCTCCGCCAGCTGCCACAGCGCCGCGACGTGGTCCTCCAGCCCGCCCGCGTCGCCGAGCCGCCCGTAGGAGGCGTCGTGGAAGGCCTTGCTCCGCCCCGGGGTGCCCCGCCCGTCCAGGGCCACCACCACGAAGCCGAGCGCCGCGAGGGGTTCGGCGTCGAGGCCCATGCCGCCGGGGTCGAAGCAGGGGGTGACCCTGTTCACCTGGGGGCCGGGGTAGACGTTGTCCACGACGGGGTAGCTGTGGGCGGGGTCGAAGGCACGCGGCCGGTACAGCACGCCGTACAGATCCGTCACCCCGTCGGCCGCCTTGACGCGGAACCGCTCCGGCGGCGTCCAGCCGGTCGCGGTGAGCCTGTCGATGTCGGCGCGCTCCAGCTCGACCAGGACGCGCCCGGTCCAGTCGCGGACGCGGGTCACCGGCGGGGTGTCGACGGTGGACGCGGAGTCGAGGAAGTACGCGTCGCCGGGGGCCGGGACGACCTCGTGGTCGAGCGCGTCGTCGGTCAGCACGGCGAAGCCCGAGCCGTCGAGGCCGACCCGGCACACCGTGCGCCGGTACGGGTCCTCGGCGACGAGCCCGGAGGCGGTGAAGTACACGACCCGCGCGGCCTCGTCGACCCGCAGGATCCGCCGTACCGCCCACTCTCCGGAGGTGACCTGCCCGAGCAGCGCGCCGGTGGCCAGGTCGTAGCGGTACAGGTGGCCCCAGCCGTCCCGCTGGGAGTACCAGAGGACCTCGTCGGCCAGGATCCTGACGATCGGCGGCTCGTACAGCCACTGGTTGGGCTCGACACGGGTGCGGCCGGTCTCGTCGAGGACCGTGGTGACCTCGCCGGTGGCCGCGTCCAGCCGGTACAGGGTGAGCGTGCGCAGGTCGCGGGGCCGGCCGAGGTAGTACACCGCGGAGCTGTCCTCCGCCCACCACGCCCACTTGATCGTGATCGGCGACAGCTGCGGCATGAGCAGCGGTTCGGCCTGCGCGCGGACGACCGTCCCCGCGGCGACGTCCAGCACGACGAGCTCGGCCAGGGGGACGTGCTCGTCCCCGGGGTGGGCGTACCGCTGGGTGTGCAGGACCGGGGCCCCGCCGCCGGCGGGAGCGGCCTCCACCAGGTGGGTCCGTCGGACCTCGCGCTCGTCGGTGCGGTGGGCCAGCACCTTCGTCGAGTCGGGCGACCACGACACGGCGGGCGGCAGGTACGGCAGGCCGATCTTGCGCAGCAGGGTGCCGTTCGCCGTGCACTCCGGGCCGGTGCCGTACTGGTGGCCGGGCGCGCCGTCGGTGGTCAGCGCCCACTCGCGGCCGTCGGACAGCGAGCGCGCCCACAGGTCGTGCCCCCGTCGGGACACCGCGGTCTTCCCGTCGGGCGACGGTACGTCGAGGGGGCTGCCCGGCGGCGTGAACTCGGCCCGTTCGCAGGTGTAGTCGTCGAGGCGGCAGCTCCAGTACTCGCCGAACGCGTCGAACGCGACGGTGTCCCCGGCCGGGGCTATCGCCGTGACCGGCAGGAACTCGGGGTCGACCTGCTGCCCGGTGGCGGCGCCGAGCGCGGCGGCGAGCCGCGCGTGGTCGAAGGCCGGTTCGCGGGTGCCCGTCGCCGGGTCGACCAGCACGAACCGCTTGCCGGCGCCGTTGCCCACCGCGTACCAGAAGCGGGCGCCTCCGTCGATCCACTGCGGCCGGACCTTGTCGCCGACGACGAGCTCGCCGGGACGGGCGGGCCGGCGCAGGAGCTGCTCGGCGGCCTGGTAGTCCTGGGTGGTGATGGTGCGGGTCGTGCGCGTCACGCTGGTACTCCTTCAGAGGCTGCGGTGCTGCGGTAGCTGCGGAGGCTGCGGAGGGGGGCGGTCAGTTGCTGCGGGCGGTGATGTCGCCGTAGGAGGTGGTCGCCTGGATGTGCAGGGCCGCGGCGTCGCCCTCGGTGTTGCGGAGGGAGTTGTGGATCCGGCCGTAGGAGGTGCCGGCGTCGAGGGAGGCGGAGACCCCGGGGGCGGCGCCGACCGTGATCGGGCCGTGCTCGGTGCTCAGGGTGACGGTGCCCGTCACGGCCTCGGCGATGTGGAGGGCACCCTTCTGCGTGGTGATGTGGGCGGGGCCGCCCAGGCGGCCGACCGTGACGTCGCCGGCGAGGAGGGTGAGGCGGGCGCTCGCGGTCTCGTCGAGCGTGACCGTGGCCCGCGCGCTGTCGAAGGTGACGTCGCCGAGCCGGCCGGCGCCCTGGAGCTCGGCGTCGGCGGTCTTCGCCTCGACGCGGGAGCCGGAGGGCAGTTCGACGGTCACGGCGACGGCGCCGGTCTCGCCGAGGAGCTGGTTCTTCGCGGCGGGGGCGGAGACGCGCAGGACGCCGTCGCCGTACTCGACGAGGGTCTCCTGCACGGCCCGCACGTCACGGCCCTTCGCGGCGTCCGCGGGCAGGACCTCGACGGCGGTGTCGGCGCGGTCGGTGGCGACGATCCGGATGCGTCCGGCGGGGATGTCGAGGACGGCGGTGATCGGGGCGGGGGTGTCGAACTTCGGCATGGTGTCCTCCTGTGACTCGTTCTTTCCGATGAGGGAAAAGCTACGTTGCGTTTGCTGTATCGTCAACGAAGGGGGTGCGTGAACTCGGTATATGTGCAGGTAGATGCGGCAAAATCATTGCGTTGATTGACAGGCTCAATGCAACGGCTAGGCCTCGATCGTTGCGTTGATCTCGCTGTGTCCGTACGCCTCCGGGGCGCCGGCCGGCGGTGTCCATGCGGCGATCCGGACCACGACGCCGTTGGGATCGACGAGCCGGAACGACCGCTCGCCCCACGGCTCCCGGCGGATCCCGGCGGCGGGGGCGACCCCCTCGCGACGCAGACGCGCGTACTCGGCGGTGACGTCCGTGACGGTCAGGGTCACGGCGACATCGGCCGGCCCCTGGCCCCGCCGGTCCTGCGGAGGCAGCTCGGGGTCGCGGGCCGACAGGGCGATCTCGACCGAGGTGTCGTCCCGGCGGAGACAGACGTACCCCTCCGCCGACTCGACCTCGCGGAAGCCCAGGTGGGTGGCGAAGAATCGACTGGACGCACTGACGTCCTGCACCGTCAACGACAGCTGCGTGGCGACGACATTCATGAAGCGATCTTCAGCGTGGACAAGAAGATGATCAACGGTCGATCATGCAACGGTGGTTAATGCGGGGGTTAACGAACAAACGGGGCGTGGGGGCGCGTGGAACTACGCGACATCGAGATCTTTCTGACGCTGTCCGAGGAGCTGCACTTCGGCCGCACGGCCGAGCGGCTGCACGTGTCGGCGGCGCGAATCAGCCAGGCGATCAAGAAGCAGGAACGGTCGATCGGGGCGGAGCTCTTCGAGCGGACGAGCCGTCAGGTGCGGCTCACACCGGTGGGCGAGCAGCTGCTGGGCGATCTGCGGCCGGTGTTCCAGGGCCTGAAGGCGAGCGTGGACCGGGCGCGGCTCACCGCCCAGGGCAAGACGGACGTCCTGCGGATCGGCCTCATGGTCACCAACGGCCACGAACTGCGGCCCTTCTGGGACGCCTTCCGCTCCCGGCACCCCCAGTGGGGCCTCCGGCTGAGCCACAACGGCTACATGGACCCGTTCGCCCCGCTGCGCAACGGCGACATCGACCTGCTGCTGTCCTGGCTCCCGGTGGAGGAGCCCGACCTGACCGTGGGGCCGGTGCTCTTCACGGAGCCCAGGGTCGCCCTCGTCGCCGCCGACCACCGTTTGGCCGGCCGCTCCTCGGTCACCCTGGAGGCCTTCGCGGACCACGGCGTCCTGGGGCCCGAGGGCTTCCAGCCCGACTACTTCCAGGAAGCCTTCCTGCCGCACTCCGCGCCCAGCGGCCGTGCCATCGAGCGGAAGTTCCTCGTCACGACGCTGGACCAGCTGTACACGTACGTCGCCGACGGGGACGTCGTCCACCTCCTCGGCAACCAGGTCACCCGCTTCTACGCCCGCCCCGACGTCGCGTACGTCCCGGTGCGCGACGTCCCGCTCCTGCGGTGGGGGCTGGTCCACCGGGCGGACAACGACAGCCCGATGGTGGCGGCGTTCACGCGCATCGCCCGCGAGCTGGGGGCGATGGCGCTGTGAGGTGACGGCGCCCGTGGGGACGATGGCGCCGTGAGGTGACGGCGCCCGTGGGGACGATGGCGCCGTGAGGTGACGACGCCCGTGGGGAAGTGACGATGGCAGTGTGAGGTGACGACGAAGGCCGGTAGGTCATGGCGTGAGGCTTCGTCAGCCGGTGCCGCCGCCCACCCGGGCCAGTCCCAGCTCGTAGGCCGCGATCACGGCCTGTGCCCGGTCGCGCAGCTCCAGCTTGGTGAAGAGCCGGTTGATGTGGGTCTTCACCGTGTGGTCCGTGATCGTGAGGCGGTGCGCGATCTCCGCGTTGGACAGCCCCCGGGCGATCAGCGCGAGCACCTCCGCCTCGCGTGCGGTGAGTTCGCCCACGGAGCGGACCGGCGGTCGCGGGGTCCGCGCGTGCACGAACTCGCCGATCACCCGCTTGGTGATCTCGGGCGAGAGCAGGGCGTTCCCGGCCGCCACCACCCGTACCGCGTGCAGCAGTTCGGGGAAGGTGGCGTCCTTGAGGAGGAAGCCGCTCGCGCCGGCCGCGAGGGCGTCGTACACGTACTCGTCGAGGCCGAAGGTCGTCAGGATCAGGACCTTGGTCGTGTTCCCGGCCCCGGCCAGGATCTCGCGGGCCGCCTCGATGCCGTTCATGCGCGGCATCCGGATGTCGAGGAGCACGAGGTCCGGCCGGGTCTCGGCGGCGACGCGCACCGCCTGCACGCCGTCCTCGGCCTCGCCCACGACCTCGATGTCCTCCTGGGTGCCGAGGAGGTTGACGAAGCCCGTGCGGACGACCGCCTGGTCGTCGGCCACCACCGCCCTGATCACACCCGTCTCCTTCTCCGTGCCGGTCACGCGGTCCCCCAGGGAAGCTCCGCCTCCACCAGGAAGCCTCCGTCCGGGCCCGCGCCCGCGCTGAGCCGGCCGCCGACCAGGGCCGCCCGCTCCCGCATCCCGGTCAGCCCGTGGCCCGCACCGGAACCCGGACCGGAACCCGGACCGGAACCCGGACCGGAACCCGGACCGGAACCCGCACCGGAACCCGCACCGGAACCTGCACCGGGACCGGGACCGGCGACCGGACCCGGGCCGTCGTCGTGGACGCGCAGGGTGAGCAGCCGGTCCGCGCCGTAGTCGATCTCCACCACGGTACGGGCGCCGGGCGCGTGCCTGCGGACGTTGGTCAGCGCCTCCTGGGCGATGCGGTACGCGGACAGCTCCCACGCCGCGGGCAGCGGAACCCGCTCCCCGGTGATCCTCAGCTCCGCCTCGCCGCCCACCGCCCGGTGCTGGTCGACCAGTTCGGCGAGACGGTCGAGCGTCGGCTGCGGGGCGGTGAGGGCCGTGTCCCCCTGCCCCTGGGGGGTGCGCAGGACGCCGAGGAGACGGCGCAGTTCGGCCATCGAGGAGCGGGCGGTGCCGGCGATCTGCTGGAAGCCGTCGCGGGCCTCGGGGGTGAGCCCCGGGGTGGTGTACGTGGCGCTCTCGGCCTGCACGGCGATCATCGACACCGAGTGCGAGACGATGTCGTGCAGTTCACGGGCGATGGCCGCCCGCTCGGCCTCGGCGGCCTGCTGCCGCTCCATGGCGATCAACTGGGCCTGAGCCAGGTCCCTTTCGTTGCGGGACTCCTCCCGGGAACGTACCGCGTCACCCATCATGACGGCCCCGAAGACGACCACGCTCAGCAGGAACGACTCGGCGAACAGGCTGAGCGACCCCTTCTCCCAGAGCGCGGGCACCGGCAGGTCCATCCGCGACCAGGTGTTGATGTGCACCAGGTTCACGCACAGCGCCCCGAGCGCGGCTCCCGTCACGGTCAGCGCGGGGTGCAGCACCCGGGTGCGGCCCAGGGTGTAGCAGCCGACCAGCCCGCTCGCCATGATCGAGACGTACAGGCTGACGTCGCCGGCGAAACCGAGCAGACCCGCGGCGACCGTGAGGACCGCGACGGGCGGGAAGGACCGCCGCCACATCAGCGAGGCGGAGGAGACGAGGACCCCGATCGTGGTGGTCACGGATCCGGGAAAGGCGATCAGCTCCGCCACGGCACCGACGGTCAGGGCCCCGCCGGTGACCCAGGGGTAGGCGGGTGCGGCGACCCAGATACGGAACCGCTGCTGGAGGGGCGTATTCATACGTCCATGGTCCGCGCCGGCCCGGGCGCGCGCGTCGCCGCACGGGTTGACTCCGCGGACGGATGTCATGCCACGGGTCGAGTCCCGGGTCCGGAGCCTCGGTTGACGCCCTCCGCCCCCGGAATTCCTACCGTCGGTGGGCATGACGAGGAACCTCGAACGGTACGTGGGGCACATCCGGTCCATACGGCTCCAGGCGCGCCACGAGCGGTACGCGTGGGCCGGCTGCGCTGTCGTCGCGCTCGGGCTGGCCCTGGTCTCGGAGCTGGGGCCGCACCGGGCGTGGGGAGCGGTGGCGGGGACGGGCTACGCGGTCGCCGCGCTCCTGGCCTGCGGTGAACGCTCCCGCCCGGCCGCCCGGGTGGTCGCGTCGGCCGGGGCCGTCGTGGTGCCGCTCGTCTCGTCGGTGGCGGCCGGAACCGGACAGCTGGAGGTCGCGGTCGTCGAACGCTCGGGACGGCTGCTGCTCACGACCGGCAGCCCGTACGTCTCCGATCCGACGGCCGTCGGCGACTTCAACCCCTACCTGCCCGGGACGGCGCTCTTCGGCGCGCTGCCCGGGGATCCGCGCTGGTGGCTGGGCGGCGTCTTCGTGGCGGCGCTCGCAGCGGCCGGCCTGCACCGCGTGGGGCTCCTCGCCTGCCCCCTGATCGCGCTGCCCTTCGCGGTGGGCGGGACGGACCTCCCGGTCGCCGGCCTGATGTGCCTCGGCATCGTCCTCGCCGGGCGGGGGCGGCCCGGCCGCGCGGGGCTGGTGCTCGGCGCGGCCGCCGCGCTCAAGTGGACGGCGTGGCCCGCGCTGCCCGTGGCACTGGCGCTGCTCGCGGCGGGCCGGGGCGGCGGCCGGTCCGTGCCGCGGTACGCCGCGGCGGCCCTGTCCACCGCGGCGGTGGCGGTGCTGCCCATCGCCCTCTCCGACCCCTCAGGCCTCTACCGGAACGCCGTGGCCTTCCCGCTCGGCCTCACCGGCACCGCCTCACCGGCCGCGAGCCCGCTGCCCGGCCGTCTGCTCGCGGAGCACGTCCCCGGCGGCACGTCGATCGCGCTGGCGCTCCTCGTGGTGAGCGCCCTGTTCATGGCGGTGTCCCTGGTCGTGCGGCCGCCGGCGACGACACGGTCGGCGGCGGCCCGGCTCGCGCTCGGGCTGGGCCTGGCGATGTCCCTGATGCCCTCGACCCGCTTCGGCTACCTGGTCTACCCGCTGACGCTCGGGGCGCTGGCGTACGCGACGCGGGGGCGCCGAAGCACCACGAAGGACGCCCCTGCCACACCCATCACCCCCATCACCCCCATCACCGCTTCCCAGGAGGTAACTGCCGTATGAAGCCCGACTCCCGCCCCCGCACGCTGATCGTCACCAACGACTTCCCGCCCCGGCAGGGCGGCATCGAGACGTTCGTCCGCGAACTGGCCGACCGCTTCCCACCCGACGAGGTGGTCGTCTTCACGTCGTCACCGCCCTCGACAACACCGACCCCGCCCACCCCGGCCCCACCCACCGCAGGGGCATCCACCCCGACCGCACCCACCCCACCCCCCTCCCCACCGTCCCCGGAATCCGCCGAATCCGCCGAATCCGCCGAACCCGCCGAACCCTTCCCGTACCCGGTGATCCGCCACCCGGCACGCACCCTCCTGCCCACTCCCCGGGCCACCGCGCACGCCGCGTCCGTGGCGCGCCGATACGGCTGCGACCGGGTCTGGTTCGGCGCGGCGGCGCCGCTCGGTCTGATGGCGGGCACACTGCGCCGGACGACGGACATCCGCACCGCCGTCGCCACCACGCACGGGCACGAGGTGTGGTGGGCCCGCACCCCCGGGACCAGGTCGCTGCTGCGCCGGATCGGCACGGAGGTCGACGTCCTCACGTGGCTGGGCGAGAGCACCCGCAGGCCGATAGAGGCGGCCCTCGCCCCGGGGACCCGCACCGCGCGCCTGGTCCCCGGGGTGGACACCACGGCCTTCCGCCCCGCCCTGGACGGCGGCCCGGTGCGGGCCCGTTACGGTCTGGGCCGCCGCCCGGTGATCCTGTGCGCGGCCCGACTGGTCCCGCGGAAGGGGCAGGACACCCTGATCAGGGCGCTGCCCTGGATCCGGAGGGTGCTCCCGGACGCCATGCTGCTCCTGGTCGGCGAGGGCCCCCACGCGCCCGAACTGCGCCGGCTCGCCGTGGCCGAAGGCGTCGTGGACGCGGTCGTCTTCGCGGGCGGCCACCCCCACCACACCCTTCCCTCCTTCTACGCCGCCGCGGACGCCTTCGCCATGCCCTGCCGCACGCGCAGGGGCGGTCTGGAGGTGGAAGGTCTGGGCATCGTCTACCTGGAGGCCGCAGCGTCCGGACTCCCCGTCGTGGCGGGCGACTCGGGAGGAGCGCCCGACGCGGTGCGCGAGGGCGAGACCGGCTACGTCGTCGACGGCCGCTCGGTGGCGGCGACGGCGGACCGCCTGACCAGGCTCCTCCGCAACCCCGGAACGGCGCGCGAGATGGGCGAGAGGGGCCGCAGTTGGGTCCGGAAGGAATGGGCCTGGGACCACTCCTACGCGACGCTCGCGGAACTGCTCGGCGCATCCGGGCACGAGTCCTGAAGGCGCACCAAGATGGGCCCTGATCCGGTGCGGGGCGATCCCGCCCCCCGGGTCCTGCCGCCGTCAGTGCTTCAGGAGCAGCTTGAAGCCGACGATCAGCAGGCCGAGCAGCAGGTTGACGGTGGCGGTGACGGCCACCTGGCGCCATGAGGCGCCGACCCGGCGGGCGGCCGCCGCGGACCAGCCGATCTGACCGGCGATCGCGACTCCGAGTGCCAGCCAGAGGGTGCCGGGCATGTCCAGACCCAGCAGCGGACTGACCGCGACCGCCGCGGCGGGCGGGACCGCCGCCTTGAGGATCGGCCACTCGTCACGGCAGGCGCGCAGCACGATCTGGCGGGTCGCGGTCCGCTGCGCCAGCCGCTCGCCGAACAGCGTCGCGTGGACGTGCGCGATCCAGAAAACCGCCCCGGTGAGCAGGAGGAGCAGCACGAGCTCCAGGCGCGGAAACTGGCCCAGGCTGCCGGCACCGACGACGACGGAGGCCGCGAGCATGGACCCGTACACGGCGCCGGTGTAGTCGGCGTGCTCGCGACGCTCCGTCCGCCGGGCCACGACGTCCTCGCTTCGGCGCATTCCGGCCTCCAGCAGATTTCGACAGAACTCCCTCCAGCATGAAGTCCCACCGGAAAACCCGCCCGCCGCCGCACAGCCCGACCGCTCGGACCGCACCGACCGGACAACGACGAAGCCCCAGGTCGCTGACCTGGGGCTTCGTGAGAAGAGCGGATGACGGGAATCGAACCCGCGCCATGAGCTTGGGAATCACCGCTGCTTTGGCCGCCCACATGGCCTCTGACCTGCGGACAAGTCTCTTCGCGGGTCCTGCCGGGAGGCTCTGCTCACACCCGTGGTGACCGCTGTTCACCGTCCTGGAGGGCACGGATGGGGCACGTACCGGCTTCCACCCGGCGGTCCGGTGCGGCTGGACGGGTGTAGTTCTGCACCGGCCTCCGGCGCTGTGCGCGACGAGCGCCGCGTCGCCGGATTACATGGGCCTGCGCCCCGGCGCGGGGCGTGCCGGTGCCCTTCGCGGCCCCGGACCCGACGACTGGAAGAGCACCATGGCAGAGCGCCACCCTCGCAACCGCACCGGCCGCGGCCCGCTACGTCGCGGGCTCGCCGCCGCCCTGCTCGCGGTCGGCATGCTGACGGCTTCGACGACACCCGGATACGGCACAGGCGAGGCCGCGCCGGTGCCCGGCCCCCAGTTCACGCCGCTGACGGCGGCGGTGATGACGGAACCGGCTCCGTTCGTTGCCACGGACGGCAAGACGCACCTCTCGTACGAACTGCTCACCACGAACGCGCTGCCCAGCAGCGCACGGGTGCGGCTGGACCGTGTCGAGGTCCGGGACGCCCGCACACACCGGGTGGTGGGATCGCTGAGCGGGCAGGCGCTGGCCGATGCCGCCAACCCGGTGGGCGACCCCCTGCCGGGTGCGGACGGGTATACGCCGGCGCCGCCGGGGCCGACGCCGACCGTGATCCCGGGCTCCCAGCAGTGGGTCGTCTGGATCGACCTGGCCCTCGACCACGGCCAGCGGGTGCCCAAGGTCCTTGAGCACCACCTCTCGGGCGCCGTCCTCACTGCCTCCGGCTCCGCCCCGTTCGAGGAGACGGTTCAGGTCACCCCGACCGACCGCACCGCGCCGCTGAACCTGAACGCACCGGTCCGCCCCGGCACCTGGTACTCCAGCGAATCGTGCTGCGGCAACACCCACCACCGTCGCGGCCTCGGCCCGATCAACGGCCGCTTCTACGTACCGCAGCGCTTCGCGATCGACTGGTACCGGGTCGGCGAGCAGGGGCAGACCTGGGAGGGCGACCCCGCGCGGCTCACCAGCTACCTGAGCTACCGGCAGCCCGTCGTGGCGGCGGCCGGCGGCCGAGTGGTGGAGGTCCAGGACGGGATCCCGGACAACACGCCGCCCGTCACGCCGCCGGTCCCCCCGATCGAGGAGACCGTCGGCAACCACGTCACCGTGGAGGTCGCGCCCGGCCGCTACCTCCTCTACGCCCACCTGAAGCCCGGCTCGCTCAGGGTCCGGGAGGGCGACCACGTCGAACCCGGCCGGGTCCTCGGGCTGATCGGCAACAGCGGCAACTCGACCACGCCGCACCTGCACTTCCAGGTGATGACGACGCCCGAGTTCTTCCCGACCGACAGCCCCCCGTTCACCTTCCGGAAGTTCCGCGTCGTCGGACACGTCGAACCCCGCATCTGGGACGACAACCTGGGCCTGCAGCCCACCGGCGTCCTGCCGATCACGCCCTCGCCGTACGACGGCCCCCACCGCGCGCGGTACCCGCTCGACCGCGAGGTGCTGGAGTTCTGACCGGATTCCGGTCGGGCCGACGATCGAGACAACGACGAAGGCCCTGGTCTCTGACCAGGGCCTTCGTCCAAGAGCGGATGACGGGAATCGAACCCGCGCTATAAGCTTGGGAATCACCCTGCACTTGGGCCTGCTGTGGCTGCTGACCTGCAAAAACGTGGGCAGAGGGGGCTCTCCTGGGCACTTCGCTGGGCCCCTTGGTGACCGTTGTTCACCGCCGCTACTGGCACGTTGTGGCACGGCATTCCGTGCGAGCTCCGGGGTGGGGCTTTCTCTCGCTGTCCCTGGTGCTGTGCGGATCAAAACCCGCAGTCCTGCGCAGCCGGTCACATCAGGCGGCACGCTGAGGCTGCTGCCTGAGTTCTGCCTGGCCGAAGAGGAGCGCGTAGCCATCGGGAAGCTGATGGAGGATCCGGCCGAGGAGGCCGGGACCGGTGAGCCGTGTCACGACGGCGAAGACGGCGCCGGTGTCCCAGCGGGCGATGGCCGGGCTGGTGCCGGCCCGGGTGGCGATGTCCTTGATGAAGGCCCAGCCGGTGAGTCGTTCGGTGTCAGGGGTCTGAGCGGTCAGGGCGAGGGCGGCCTCGACGGGCAGGCATCGTGCGAGGTCGACGCGTTCGTCCCCGACGAGCTGCCGTCCGAGGGCGGCGAGGACGGTACGGACGGCTTCCTCGGCGCGTTCGCGGGTGGGATACGCGCCTTCGTAGCGCACGCGTTCCAGCATGTGCTCGAACGTCATGGCGGGCTGGGCCGGGTTCGCTCGAGGCTGGTCGTACATGGTGCTTCGGTTGCCTTTCTCTGAGAGGGGCGGTCCTCGGCCGGCGGTCAGACGGCATGGGGGTGGCCGAAGAGTAGGTCGTATCCGGGCGGGAGCTGGAGCAGGACCTCGTGCATGAGGGGGTCTCCCGCCGCGGCGGCCACGGTGGACAGGACCGCGCCGATGTCCCACAAGGCCGTCTTGTCAGTGGCGCCTTCGATCCAGGCTGCGGTGGCGCGGACGAAGCGTTCGGGGGAGAGCGGCTCTGCGGCCTGCAGGGGGTTGAGGAGGATCAGGGCGTAGGCCTCGGGAAGGCGGGCGGCGAGTGCCGCTCGCACGGATCCGACCAGGTGGGCGCCCAGCAGGGCCAGGACTACGCGGGCCACCCGTTCGGCTTCCTCCTGGGTCTCGTACTCGCCGCGTTCCTGCACGTGGTCCAGAAAGGCTTCCCTGCGCATCGACATCTCACGTCACCTCCAGGGGAGGGGCGAAGGAAGGGGAGGGCGCGGAGGACGGGGTGCCGGAGGGGGATCGGGTTCCCCGTCCTCCGCTGCTGGTGCCGGGTGGTTGCCGGGCCGGTCAGCCGGAGATCTGCTTGCGGCCGGAGTCGCCGCCGATCGCGATCTTCCGCGGCTTGGCGCGTTCGGCGATCGGGATCCGCAGGGTCAGGACACCCGCGTCGTAGTCGGCTTCGATGTGCTCGGTGTCGAGGGTGTCGGCCAGCATGAGCTGGCGGGAGAAGACACCGAGGGGCCGCTCGGAGAGCTCCATCTGCACGCCGTCGGACTTCTCCGCGGGCCGGCGCTCGGCCTTGACGGTCAGCATGTTCCGCTCGACGTCGATGTCGATGGCCTCGGTGCTGACACCGGGGAGGTCGAAGGCGATCACGTAGGCGTCGCCCCGGCGGTAGGCGTCCATCGGCATCACGGACGGCTTCGACCATGTGCCCGACGCACCAGAGAACTGCTGAAGGATCCGGTCCATCTCGCGGAACGGGTCGGTGCGCATCAACATCGCGAAACACCTCCAGTTGGTTCAGGCAGAAACTGCCAATGCGCTTCAACGTGCTCCCGTTGTAACATGTCATCGAAACGATGACAAGCAGGAAGTCATCAGGAGGATGACAGACCACGGAGACCGTCATGAAAGAGGCCGCAGAGCCGACCGCGCGCGTCACCTTCCTGGCTGCCGCCGCGGCGCTGGAGACCATCAACCAGGCCGTCAGGGAAGCGCAGGAAGCCTCTGCGAACACATCGGGAGCACCGCCGGCAGCGGGCGCGAACCCCCACCCGGCGTTGGCCGCCCTGCTCATGCTGCGCGAGGTCCGCGAGCAGCTGGGCGGCTGGGAGACCGGCCTGATCGAAACCGCCCGCAGTGAGGGCGCCAGTTGGGCCGACCTCGCCGGCCCCCTCGGAGTCGCCAGCCGCCAGGCCGCCGAGCGCCGCTACCTGCGCCTGCGGCCGGGGAGGGTCGGAAGTACGGGCGAGGAACGCGTCCAGGCCACCCGGGACGCCCGCGCTGCCGACCGCAGCGTGGACGTGTGGGCCCGTGACAACGCCGCCGACCTGCGCCGGCTCGCCGGCCAGATCACCGCTCTCACCGGCCTCGCCGATGACGCCGAGGGTGCCATCGGCGACCTGAACCAGGCCCTCGCCCACAACGACACCGCCCGACTCGTCGGCCCGCTGACCGGTACCCGCGCCCACCTGCGGCCCGAGGACGCCGAGCTCGCCGAGCGCATCGACGCCATGACCCGACACGCCGACCAGCTCCGCCAGGACGCCCGCGATCAGCGCAGTACGTGACCCGCACCCCCGGTGTCGGAGACGTTCGTAGATGCAAGGAGTGATCACCATGGCCGGACAGCTTCCCCAGCACCCCGGCGGCAATGGCATCGACGTGGAGGTCCTGGACCACGCCGTCACGATCAGGCCCATGGGGGAAATCGACATCGATACGGCACCCGCCTTGCACCGAGCCCTCTCCGATGCCCTCACTCACGCTTCGGCGGCCAAGCCCGTGGCGCTCGACTGCAGCGGTCTCACCTTCTGCGACTCCTCAGCGCTGAACGCACTCCTCGCCGCGCGCCGCGCAGCCCAAGGGACCGGCACTGTCATCCGCCTGGCGGCCCCCCGGCCCCAGCTCCAGCGTCTTCTGGAGATGACAGGCGCCCGGTCGCTCTTCCCTGTGGACCCAGATCCGCCGGCCGGTCGACAGGTGCGGGGGTAGGCGCTGCCTGACCGGACGCGTCCGCCAACTGCCTCTTCAGGGGCGCGAATTCGCACTGGGCGGCTGCTGCTGCGACGCGGGTCACACGAATTGCGTCTCGTGATGCGAGACGCGGTCGCGTCCGGGAGGTGTGAATGGCGCTCGGACAGTCCTCCGGCCTGGGCAACCCTGCGAGTCGGGGCACGCGGAGGGCACGGAAGGCCCTGACAGGTCTAGACAATGACGAAGCCCCAGGTCGCTGACCTGGGGCTTGGTAGAAGAGCGGATGACGGGAATCGAACCCGCGCTATAAGCTTGGGAAGCTCATGTTCTACCATTAAACTACATCCGCACAGCGGACGGGTGATCCGTGCCGCATCGTTGCACACTGTACCCCATGCGCCACTTCAGGCGAAGCTCGCGCCCCCGCGTGTGCGGGTGGGTGCGGAGCGGCGCCTGGAGGGTGTCCTGTTGATCCCCTAATGTGGCTGTCTCGTCCACCGCATGTGTAGGGGAAGGGACTTGATGGGTTCCATGGAGCGCACCGTCGTCCGCTGTGCCGAAGGGCACGTGTTCAGTACCGCCACGTTCCCGCTCCAGCAGCTCGGGGCCGGGCGGATCGGGCCCGGGCGGCTCATCCGGTGTCCGCGGTGTGCGCGGCTGCGGCACGCGGTGCCCGTGGTGCTCGGCGAGCGCTGACGGTACCGGTGGGCGCGGGACCCTGCCGATTGGGGCAGGTCCGCGCCCTCTGCGTATCGTGGGGGCGTGCTTCTCTCAGACAAGGACATCCGGGCCGAGATCGATGCCGGACGGGTGCGCATCGACCCGTACGACGAATCCATGGTGCAGCCCTCGAGCATCGACGTGAGGCTTGACCGCTTCTTCCGGGTGTTCGAGAACCACCGCTACCCCCACATCGACCCCGCCGTCGAGCAGCTCGACCTGACGCGCGAGGTCGAGCCGGAGGGCGACGAGGCGTTCATCCTGCACCCGGGCGAGTTCGTGCTCGCCTCGACCTACGAGGTCATCACCCTGCCGGACGACATCGCCTCGCGCCTGGAGGGGAAGAGCTCCCTGGGGCGGCTGGGGCTCGTCACGCACTCGACCGCCGGGTTCATCGACCCCGGCTTCTCGGGCCACGTGACCCTGGAGCTGTCGAACCTCGCCACCCTGCCGATCAAGCTGTGGCCGGGCATGAAGATCGGCCAGCTGTGCATGTTCCGGCTGAGCACGCCCGCCGAGTTCCCGTACGGGAGCGAGCGGTACGGCTCCCGGTACCAGGGGCAGCGGGGGCCGACCGCCTCCCGCTCCTTCATGAACTTCCATCGGACCCAGGTGTGAGGCGGTAGCCGTCATGAGTGAAGTACGCGAGAACCTGACGTACGAGGGCTTCGGCAAGGCCGTCCGTGAGCTGGCGCAGACCATCGCCGACGACGGCTACGAGCCGGACATCGTCCTCTCCATCGCCCGCGGCGGTGTCTTCGTCGCCGGCGGTCTGGCCTACGCGCTCGACTGCAAGAACATCCATCTCGTGAACGTGGAGTTCTACACCGGCGTGGGCACCACCCTGGAGATGCCGGTCATGCTGGCGCCCGTGCCCGACGCGATCGACTTCTCCGACAAGAAGGTCCTGATCACGGACGACGTCGCCGACACCGGCAAGACGCTCAAGCTCGTCCACGACTTCTGCGTCGACCACGTCGCCGAGGTCCGTTCGGCCGTCATCTACGAGAAGTCGCACTCGCTCGTGAAGTGCGAGTACGTGTGGAAGAAGACCGACGAGTGGATCAACTTCCCCTGGTCGGTCGAGCCGCCCGTCGTGAAGCGCGAGGGCCAGGTCCTCGACGCCTGAGCGGATCGATCCGACGATGCGATCCGACGATGCGATCGGACGACGCGATCCGACGATGCGAGCCCGTGGCGTGATGTGGTGGCGTGATCCGCGACGCGATCCGGTGGCGTGATCTGTGCGTGAACGAAAGGGCCCTCGTCGACTTCGGTCGACGGGGGCCCTTTCCTTTTTCAGCGGTCCGGGAAATGTCAGTCCCAGACGTAAAGGCCCCAGCCCGCGGACTCGCGGTGACAGTAGTACGACGAGTATCCGTGTCGGACGTAGTAGCTGCCGCCGCCGTGGCACTGCGACTCGGAGCTGTAGTGCGTGATGAAGTGCATCGACGTCGGTGCCGCCGGTGCGGCGGAAGCGGTGCTCGTCACCGCCCCCGTCATTCCGAAGGCGGCGAGTGCGGTCGAGAATATTGCTATGCGGGCAAGCTTCCCGGACATAAAACTCCTCGATTGTTGGAAATCGATTCCATGCGGTGAGTCCCGGGTGATCCTCTCATCTGTCTGTGCCATGTCAACGGAATTGCTGAGGGTGGCGGAAAAGCGATCTTGGCGGCCAAACGGAATTGCCGACGCCGGTCGTGAATCAGAATTCACGAACAGTCGACGAAACCCGCTCAATCGACCAGGTTGGCCAGCGCCCCGTACGTGTTCGGGCCCGGGACCCCGTCCAGGGGGCCCGCGTAGCCGCCCGCCGTCGCGATCTTCTGCAGGGTCGTCGACGACGCCTCGCTGATCCGCGAGTCGATCGGGCCGCTCATGCCGGGGCTCGACGGCGTCGCGGCGGTCGCGACGGTCGAGGAGCTGGTGCGCCGCAGCCCGGCGCGCGGCCTCACCCCGGGCGCGAGCACGCCCTCGGGCTCGCGCCGGGCGACCTCCTGGAGTTCTGGGCCGACGGGACGGAGGAGGGGGCGGACCCGGCCGCCCCGGCCGACCCCGCGGCTCGCAAGGACTGGTGGCGCATCGGCCGAGGCCGCTGAGCGGACGCGCAAGGCGGAAGGCGGGCAGCGGGTGGCGGGCGGCGGGTGGCGGGCGGCGGGTGGCGAGTGGCGGGTGGCGAGTGGCGGTGGCGGGAGGCTGGCAGCGGGAAGCGGGAAGCCCTCCGGCGCCGTGCGACGGAGGGCTTCCCGATGTCTTCGTACGTCGTCGCTACAGCATGCCGAGCTTCGTCAGGCTCAGCAGCGCGACCAGCTGGATCGCCGACGCGCCCAGGGCCTTCGGCCACGGGAGGTCGTGCGAGCGGCTCACCATCATCGTGAGCAGCGCGCCGAGCGCGAGCCAGGTCAGCCAGCCGAGGACCTGGACCAGGCCGTTCTCGCCGCCCAGGAAGAGCGCGAAGACGAGCCGGGGCGCGTCCGTGATCGACATGATCAGCATCGACAGGCCC
Organism: Streptomyces sp. NPDC015130; assembly: GCF_043080005.1. Taxonomy (NCBI): domain Bacteria; kingdom Bacillati; phylum Actinomycetota; class Actinomycetes; order Kitasatosporales; family Streptomycetaceae; genus Streptomyces; species Streptomyces sp. NPDC015130. Next base: position 441,255 of record NZ_JBIBVC010000001.1, read on the forward strand.
ACGGTCGGCTGCCAGGAGCCGTCACCGCCGAGCTGGCGGGCGAGCGTGTGCGTGACCGCGCCGAGGATCAGTCCGCCGAGGACGAAGCCGAGGGCGGTCATCAGGACGTACGGGATCGCCGTCGACAGCGTCGCGTTGATCGCCTCGTCGCGCGCCTTGTCGAAGCCGAAGATCGCGAGCAGGCCGTAGAGGAAGGTGACGATCAGCGCCGGGCCCCAGACGGCGTGGTCCCGCATCCGGAGGAACGTGTCCGCCGGGCGCAGCACGATGCCGCTCAGGAGCGCCTTCCAGGGGAGGCGGGGGCCGACCGGGACGGGGGCGGGCTGGTAGCCGCCACCGCCGTCGCGGTACGGGTCGTCGACGCTGAACATCTGCGTGTGGCCCGGGTTGTTCGCCGTGCCGGGGTGCGCCTGCGAGGGCGGCTGCTGGCCGTAGGGCTCGCCGAAGTACTCCGGCTCGCCGTACGGCTGCTGCTGGCCCTGGGGCCCGCCGCCGTACTGGCCGCCGCGCTGACCGCCGTACTGGCCGCCCTGCGGACCGCCCTGAGGACCGCCGTACTGCGGGCCGCCCTGCGGGGGCCACTGCTGCTGCGGGTACGACGGCGGAGCCGCGTTGTGCCCGTAGGGCGCCTGCTGCGGTCGCTGCTGCTGCTGTTGCTGCGGGGGGCGGTTGTCCCGGCCGCGTCCGTTCCTGAATCCAGCCACGCATTGAACGTACCCGCTCGGGCTGTGGAGGCGCTCCTCAGGCCGCCCCTTGCCACTGAGCTGTGACATCCCCTAGGGGACGTCCGCGGGGCACCCTGGTGGCCCGGCACCGCCGAGACGTACGGGAGAGGGCCGCCCCGCGATCACGCGGGGCGGCCCTCTCTCACGTACCGACTGCTACGTCACCGGCTACTTCGCCGGCTCCGGCTCCTCGGCCGGCTCCGGCTCCGGGTCCACCGGGGCCTTCACCGATTCGAGGAGCAGCTGGGCCACGTCCACGACCGTGACGGCCTCCTTGGCCTTGCCCTCGTTCTTCTTGCCGTTGACCGAGTCGGTCAGCATGACGAGGCAGAACGGGCAGGCGGTGGAGACGATGTCCGGGTTGAGGGACAGGGCCTCCTCGACGCGCTCGTTGTTGATGCGCTTGCCGATCCGCTCCTCCATCCACATCCGGGCACCACCGGCGCCGCAGCAGAAGCCGCGCTCCTTGTGGCGGTGCATCTCCTGCTGGCGCAGGCCGGGGACGGCGGACATGATCTCGCGCGGCGGCGTGTAGACCTTGTTGTGACGGCCCAGGTAGCAGGGGTCGTGGTAGGTGATGAGGCCCTCGACCGGGGTCACCGGGATCAGCTTGCCCTCGTCGATGAGGTGCTGGAGCAGCTGGGTGTGGTGGATGACCTCGTACTCGCCGCCGAGCTGCGGGTACTCGTTCGCGATGGTGTTGAAGCAGTGCGGGCAGGTGGAGACGATCTTCTTCGCCGACTTCGGCTTCCTGGTCGTCTCGTCCTCGTCGTCCTCGCCGAACGCCATGTTCAGCATCGCGACGTTCTCCTGCGCGAGCTGCTGGAAGAGCGGCTCGTTGCCGAGGCGGCGGGGGGAGTCACCGGTGCACTTCTCGTCGCCGCCCATGATCGCGAACTTGACGCCCGCGATGTTGAGCAGTTCGGCGAAGGCCTTGGTGGTCTTCTTGGCCCGGTCCTCCAGGGCGCCGGCGCAGCCGACCCAGTACAGGTAGTCGAACTCGGAGAGGTCCTCGACGTCCTTCCCGACGATCGGGACCTCGAAGTCGACCTCCTTGGTCCACTCGACGCGCTGCTTCTTGGCGAGACCCCAGGGGTTGCCCTTCTTCTCCAGGTTCTTGAGCATCGTGCCCGCCTCGGACGGGAACGCGGACTCGATCATCACCTGGTAGCGGCGCATGTCGACGATGTGGTCGATGTGCTCGATGTCGACCGGGCACTGCTCGACGCAGGCGCCGCAGGTGGTGCAGGACCACAGGACGTCGGGGTCGATGACGCCGTTCTCCTCGGCGGTGCCGATGAGGGGGCGCTCCGCCTCGGCGATCGCGGAGGCGGGGACGTCCCTCAGCTGCTCCTCGGTCGCCTTCTCGTTGCCCTCCATGTCCTTGCCGCCGCCGGCGAGCAGGTACGGGGCCTTGGCGTGCGCGTGGTCGCGCAGCGACATGATGAGGAGCTTCGGGGAGAGCGGCTTGCCCGTGTTCCAGGCGGGGCACTGCGACTGGCAGCGGCCGCACTCGGTGCAGGTGGAGAAGTCGAGGATGCCCTTCCAGGAGAACTGCTCGACCTGGGAGACACCGAAGACGGCGTCCTCGGCAGGGTCCTCCCAGTCGATCTCCTTGCCGGCCGTGGTCATCGGCTGGAGCGCGCCCAGGGCGGTGGAGCCGTCGGCGTTGCGCTTGAACCAGATGTTCGGGAAGCCGAGGAAGCGGTGCCAGGCGACGCCCATGTTGGTGTTGAGCGAGACCGTGATCATCCAGGTGAAGGACGTGACGATCTTGAGGCAGGCGAAGAAGTAGGTCAGGTACTGGATCGTGCTCAGGTCCAGGCCGTCGAGCAGGGCGATCAGCGGGTACGAGGCGAAGAAGCCCGGCTCCCAGCTCGTCACGTGGTGCTGGACGCCCTCCAGGGCGCGGAGCGTCATGATGCAGACGCCGACGATCAGGATGACGGCCTCGACGAAGTACGCCTGGCCCGTCTTGGAGCCGGCGAAGCGGGACTTGCGGCCCGCCCTGGTCGGCTTGCTGAGCTGCCGGATCACGATGAGGGTCACGATGCCGAGGACCGTCATCAGGCCGAGGAACTCGGTGAAGATCTCGTACGGCAGCCAGTCGCCGATGATCGGGATCAGCCAGTCGGCCTGGAAGAGCTGGCCGAAGGCGTTGACGATCGTCAGGAGCAGCGAGAAGAAGCCCACCGCGACGAACCAGTGCGCGAAGCCGACGATGCCCCAGCGGTTCATCCTGGTGTGGCCGAGGAATTCCTTGACCAGCGTGATGGTGCGCTGCTTGGGGTCACCGGTGCGCGTGCCGGCGGGCACCGGCTGACCGAGCCGCACGAAGCGGTAGATCTGCACGGTGGCGCGGCCGAACAGCGCGACGGCCACCACCGTGATGGCGATCGACACGATGATCGCGGCGAGTTGCATGACGGGCTCCTCGGGCGGGCCTACTAAGCGGTAACTTATTGAGTTCCCGCTGAGATTACCCGGTCACGGCGCCGCGCTGTAGCGGCGCTCGCGGTGATATGTGTCGCTCAGGCAAACCTTGCCGCGCGACGCCTGCGGACTGCTGGAAGCGTACGCGCCAGGATGGCGAGGTCCATCCCCAGCCAGTGGTGGTCCACATAGTGGAGATCGAGCAGCTCGCGCTCCTCCCACGGCAGCTCCGAGCGCCCGCTGATCTGCCAGGGCCCGGTGAGCCCGGGACGTACGGAGAGACGGCGGCGACCCTCGCCCGTGCACTCGCGGTGGGTCGGGGTCAGCGGACACGGTCCGACCAGCGACATGCGGCCCGCGACCACGTGCAGGAGCAGGGGCAGTGCGGCCAGCGGGCTCTTCGTGCGGAAGGTCAGCATCGTGAAGGCGCGGCCGTGCAGTCCGGCCACCGTCCGGCGGCGCAGCACGCCCCGCCCGGGGGCCGAGTCGCCGAGCGCCACCGAGAGGGCGACGGCGGCGAGCACAGGGGAGAGGACGGTCAGGAGGGCGAGACCGCCCAGGACGTCGAAGGCGCGCTTGGCCGTCATTCCCCACACCCTTCCGAGTGAACCGATGAGAATCATGGGATATTCGTGGGATATGCCTGCTTTGCCCGGCAAGGGGCATCCGGACTCTCTCATGCGTGCCCCGGTCCGGAGCGGGATCGACGCGCTCAACCCCTCCCTATGGGCCTCATTGAGCCACCGGGCGAGTGAAGAGTTGAGCCACCCACACTCAGGTCTGTTGACGCACCGGGGGGTGTCGTGCATCCTTGAGTCAGATCCACTCAAGTCAGTCAGCTGGAGGAATTGAAATGGCACGTGCGGTCGGCATCGACCTGGGCACGACTAACTCCGTCGTCAGCGTTCTGGAAGGCGGCGAGCCCACCGTCATCACCAACGCCGAGGGTGCCAGGACCACGCCGTCCGTCGTCGCCTTCGCGAAGAACGGCGAGGTGCTCGTCGGCGAGGTGGCCAAGCGCCAGGCCGTCACCAACGTCGACAGGACCATCCGGTCGGTCAAGCGCCACATGGGCACCGACTGGAAGATCGAGATCGACGGCAAGAACTTCAACCCGCAGCAGATGAGCGCCTTCATCCTGCAGAAGCTCAAGCGTGACGCCGAGGCGTACCTGGGCGAGAAGGTCGTCGACGCGGTCATCACCGTCCCCGCGTACTTCAACGACTCCGAGCGTCAGGCCACCAAGGAGGCCGGTGAGATCGCGGGCCTCAACGTCCTGCGCATCGTCAACGAGCCGACCGCGGCCGCCCTGGCCTACGGCCTCGACAAGGACGACCAGACGATCCTCGTCTTCGACCTCGGTGGCGGCACCTTCGACGTGTCCCTCCTGGAGATCGGCGACGGCGTCGTCGAGGTGAAGGCCACCAACGGTGACAACCACCTCGGTGGTGACGACTGGGACCAGCGCGTCGTCGACTACCTGGTGACGCAGTTCCAGAACGGCCACGGCGTGGACCTGGCCAAGGACAAGATGGCTCTCCAGCGTCTCCGCGAGGCCGCGGAGAAGGCGAAGATCGAGCTCTCGTCCTCGACCGAGACCTCCATCAACCTGCCGTACATCACGGCGTCCGCCGAGGGCCCGCTGCACCTGGACGAGAAGCTCACGCGCGCCCAGTTCCAGCAGCTGACCTCGGACCTGCTCGACCGCTGCAAGGTGCCGTTCCACAACGTCATCAAGGACGCGGGCATCGAGCTCCGCGAGATCGACCACGTCGTCCTCGTCGGTGGCTCCACCCGTATGCCGGCCGTCGCCGAGCTCGTCAAGGAGCTCACCGGTGGCCAGGACGCCAACAAGGGCGTCAACCCGGACGAGGTCGTCGCCATCGGCGCCGCCCTCCAGGCCGGTGTCCTCAAGGGTGAGGTCAAGGACGTCCTGCTCCTCGACGTGACCCCGCTGTCCCTCGGCATCGAGACCAAGGGCGGCATCATGACCAAGCTCATCGAGCGCAACACCACGATCCCGACCAAGCGGTCCGAGATCTTCACGACGGCCGAGGACAACCAGCCGTCCGTGCAGATCCAGGTCTACCAGGGCGAGCGCGAGATCGCGGCGTACAACAAGAAGCTCGGCATGTTCGAGCTGACCGGTCTGCCGCCGGCGCCGCGTGGCGTCCCGCAGATCGAGGTCGCCTTCGACATCGACGCCAACGGCATCATGCACGTGACCGCGAAGGACCTGGGCACGGGCAAGGAGCAGAAGATGACCGTCACCGGCGGCTCCTCGCTGCCGAAGGACGAGGTCGACCGCATGCGCCAGGAGGCCGAGCAGTACGCGGACGAGGACCACCGCCGCCGCGAGGCCGCCGAGTCCCGCAACCAGGGCGAGCAGCTCGTCTACCAGACGGAGAAGTTCCTCAAGGACAACGAGGACAAGGTCCCCGGTGACGTCAAGGCCGAGGTCGAGGCCGCGCTCGTCGAGCTGAAGGAGAAGCTCAAGGGCGAGGACACCGCCGAGATCCGCACCGCCACCGAGAAGGTCGCGGCCGTCTCGCAGAAGCTCGGCCAGGCGCTGTACGCCGACGCCCAGGGCGCCCAGGCCGCCGGCGGCGACGCTCCGAACGCGTCCAAGGACGACGACGTCGTCGACGCCGAGATCATCGACGACGAGCCCAAGAAGGGCGGCCAGGCGTGACCGAGGAGACCCCGGGCTTCGAGGAGAAGTCCGACGTCCCCTCCGGCGCCACCCCTGACGACGCCGCCGAGGCCGTCGACTCCTCGAAGGAGGAGGCGACGGCCCCGGCCGGGGACGCAAGCAGCCAGAAGTCGGCCGGTACCGCGGGCCTCACCGCCCAGCTGGACCAGGTCCGTTCCGCGCTCGACGAGCGCACCGCGGACCTCCAGCGGCTCCAGGCCGAATACCAGAACTACCGCCGCCGCGTGGAGCGGGACCGGGTCACGGTCAAGGAGATCGCCGTCGCGACGCTCCTGTCCGACCTGCTGCCCGTCCTCGACGACGTCGGCCGGGCCCGGGACCACGGCGAGCTCGTGGGCGGCTTCAAGTCGGTCGCCGAATCGCTGGAGACCGTCGTCGCCAAGATGGGCCTGCAGCAGTTCGGCAAGGAGGGCGAGCCCTTCGACCCGACGATCCACGAGGCCCTGATGCACTCGTACGCGCCGGACGTCACCGAGACGACCTGCGTGGCGATCCTGCAGCCGGGGTACCGGATCGGCGAGCGGACCATCCGGCCCGCGCGGGTCGCGGTGGCCGAGCCCCAGCCGGGCGCCACGCCCGGTTCCAAGGAAGAGAAGGCCGACGAGGAGAGCGGTGCCCCCGACGAGGGGTGACGCAACGATCGTCCGGAAGGAGGGACGTCGATGAGCACGAAGGACTTCGTCGAGAAGGACTACTACAAGGTTCTCGGCGTCCCCAAGGACGCCACCGAGGCCGAGATCAAGAAGGCGTACCGGAAGCTCGCCCGCGAGAACCACCCGGACGCCAACAAGAACGACGCCAAGGCGGAGGAGCGCTTCAAGGAGATCTCCGAGGCGAACGACATCCTCGGCGACCCCAAGAAGCGCAAGGAGTACGACGAGGCCCGCGCGCTGTTCGGGAACGGCGGCTTCCGGGCCGGCGGCCCGGGCGGCGGCTCGTTCAACTTCGACCTGGGCGACCTCTTCGGGGGAGCCCAGGGCGGGGCGGGCGGCGGCGGCTTCGGCGGCGGTGGCGGCATCGGGGACGTCTTCGGCGGCCTGTTCAACCGCGGGGCCGGCCCGGGTGCGCGCACCCAGCCGCGCCGCGGCCAGGACATCGAGTCCGAGGTGACGCTCAGCTTCATCGAGGCCGTCGAGGGCGCGACCGTACCGCTGCGGATGTCCAGCCAGCAGCCGTGCACGGCGTGCTCCGGCACCGGCGACAAGAACGGCACGCCCCGGGTGTGCCCGACCTGCGTCGGCACCGGGCAGGTCTCGCGCGGCAGCGGCGGCGGCTTCTCGCTCACCGACCCGTGCGTGGACTGCAAGGGCCGCGGCCTCATCGCCGAGAACCCCTGCGAGGTCTGCAAGGGCAGCGGCCGGGCCAAGTCCTCCCGCACCATGCAGGTCCGCATCCCGGCGGGCGTCTCCGACGGGCAGCGGATCCGGCTGCGCGGCAAGGGCGCGCCCGGCGAGCGCGGCGGGCAGAACGGCGACCTGTACGTCGTCGTGCACGTCGACGACCACGCGGTCTTCGGCCGCAAGGACGACAACCTCACCGTCACGGTGCCGGTCACCTTCACGGAGGCGGCGCTCGGCGGCGAGATCAAGGTCCCGACGCTCGGCGGCCCCGCGGTGACGCTCAAGCTGCCGGCGGGCACTCCGAACGGCCGGACCATGCGCGCCCGTGGCAAGGGCGCGGTCCGTAAGGACGGCACCCGGGGCGACCTCCTCGTCACGGTCGAGGTCGCGGTGCCGAAGGAGCTGGACGACAAGGCACGTGAGGCCCTGGAGACCTTCCGCGAGGCGACCGCCTCCGAGGACCCCCGGGCGGAGCTGTTCCAGGCCGCGAAGGGAGCGTGACCCCGTGGACGGGCGCCGACGCAATCCGTACGAACTGACCGACGAGTCGCCGGTGTACGTCATCTCGGTGGCGGCCCAGCTCTCCGGTCTGCACCCGCAGACCCTGCGGCAGTACGACCGTCTCGGCCTGGTCTCCCCGGACCGCACGGCGGGCCGCGGGCGGCGCTACTCGGCCCGTGACATCGAGCTGCTCCGTCAGGTGCAGGCGCTGTCGCAGGACGAGGGCATCAACCTCGCCGGCATCAAGCGCATCATCGAGCTGGAGAACCAGGTCGCGGCGCTGCAGGGCCGGATCGCCGAGCTGTCGGCCGCGGTCGACGGCGCGGCGGCGGCGATGCGCCAGCGCGAGGCCCAGGTGCACGCCTCGTACCGGCGCGACCTGGTGCCGTACACCGACGTGCAGCAGGCGAGCGCGCTGGTGGTCTGGCGCCCGAAGCGCGGCGAGTAAGCGCGGCGAGTAAGCGCGGGCACCAGCTTTCGCAGGTACACGCGAGGCCCCCTCCACCACGGTGGAGGGGGCCTCGCGCGTGTACTCCGCTACGGGATCATCTCGCCCACGATGTCGCCGAGGGTCTCCCACCAGGGCGCCGCCCCGGTGCCGAAAGCGGCGGCCAGGGCCGTGCCGACGGCCAGGTCGCGGGGGGTGGGCTCGCCGTCCCACTCGTCGATGACCCGGGCGTCGCCCGAGCAGGTGAGGATGCCGATCCGGCGCCCGTCGCGGGTGAGGCGGCTCTCGGTGTACCCGCAGGGCACGAGCCGGTAGCGGACGCCGTCGGTCCGGACGTCCACCCGGTAGGAGCGCCGCAGGAGCCGCCCGCGCGCGGGCCGGATGACGGCGGGTTCGCCGTCGACGCTGAGCGCGAGCAGGGCGGCCTTGCGGGTGCCTATGGGGGTGTGGGTGTCGGGGCCGGCCCCGGGAGCCCGTACGAGCTCCACGGTGGGCAGTCCCTGGCCGTGGACCCGGAGCGTCCCCGCGGGTCCGTCGAGGTCGATCTGTACGTACAAGGTGGTCAGTTGTCCTGTTCGAGGATGCCGGACTGGGCGATGAGGTAGCCGAGCTGGGCCCGGCTGCCGCTGCCGAGCGCGGAGGCGAGCTTGGCGATGTGGGCCCGGCAGGTACGGACGTTCATTCCGAGCCGCCGGGCGATGGCCTCGTCGACGTGTCCTTCGACGAGGAGCTTGGCGATGGACCGCTGGACGCCGCCGATGCCGTCCACGGACGGGCTGTAGGGGATCTCCTCCTCCCACGGCACGCCGTGCAGCCAGAACTGGTCGAAGACGCCGACGAGGTACTGGACGAGGCCTTCGTGGCGGAGTTCGAGGGCGACCTGCCGGTCGGTGCGGGCCGGGACGAAGGCGACCTTGCGGTCGACGATGATCAGCCGGTCGATGATCTCTTCGAGGGTGCGGAGTTCCAGCCCGTAGGGGGCGACCCGCTCCACGTACGCCAGCGTCGCGGGGTGGTGCCGGGCGGTGTGCTGGTAGAGCGTGCGCATCCGGACACCGCGGTCGAGCAGGGGTGCCATGCGGCGCAGGGCCGCTTCCAGCGTCTCGGGACGCCGTCCGCTGCCGGGCTGGATGGTGAGGAGCTCGGTCGTGCACTCGTTGATGACCCGGTCGAGCGTCGCGTTGATGACGCTGAGGCCTTCGAGGACCGTGATGGCCTGGGTGGCCGAGGGGTCCGGCGTGTGGATGGCGAGAAACGGTTCGAACGCGTCGGCCAGGGATATCGCGTGCTGGCGGCGGGCCTGTATCTCCTGCTCGATGGGGTGGATCAGCTGGTTGAGCGCTATCGAGGGCGGCACGGCGCGCAGCCACTGGCTGTCGTCCGGGTCCGGGTGGAGGAGGGAGAGTTCCGTCAGGCAGGGGGCGGCCTCGGCCTCGGAACGGGCGATCCGGCCTGTGCGGAGGGCGGTCGCGTACAGCTCCCTCCCGACGTCGCATAGCTCACCGTGACTGTGCTTATGGCCTGATTCGTCACCCTTGCGCATCATTCGCACCCCCCTCAGGGTCATGAATTACAGGAACATGATGCCCGGGTTGGCTGGTGGAAAGGGGCGATGGTGAGCCATCGTCTTAGCGCGGGGGGGAGGTAGTGATCAAAAGAGGTGGAGATCGGCCATGACCAGGATGGTTCGTGCACTTAGCGCCATAGCCGTTGCGGCGGCTGCTCTCGGTGCGCTCGCAGGCATCGGCGAGCCTTCGTGGGAGAGCAACCCGGCGCATGCGGTGGTGGCGGGCCCGAGCGAGCCCTCGTGGGAGAGCGCGCCGGCGCACGTCGTTCTCGCCAGTCCCGAGGAGCCCTCCTGGGAAATCGCACCCAAGGGTGCGGGCGAGTGAGCGTTCCGCCCGATGATCGCCGGTTCCGCCGGGAGATGGCTTCGGCCTATCGCTCCGGCTGGCACTTCGTCGACCTCGCCACGGCCATCCCCCACCGTGGCGACGCGCTGAAGGTCACCCTCTTCGGAGAACCGATCGTCGTGGCGCGCGAACAGGACGAGGACGTCCGTGCGTACCGCTGTCTCCGCCGCCCCCGCGGTGCGCCGCAGCCCATCCGCTGTGCCATCCGGTACGGCATGATCTTCGTCAATCTCGACCAGCGGGACCACCAGCTGATCGAGCCCGAGACCATCACCGCCACCCCCCGCAGTGCCTGAGCGATTCCCCCGTCGTTGTAGATCGCTCCGGCACTTCCCCCACACAGCGGCGCCATCGCGGACCTGAAACGCGATGGCGCCGCTGTGCTGCGCCCGAAGAGGCGTTTCTCAGGCGCGGCCCATCGCCCGGGTGAGGGCGATCTCGATGACGACCCGGTCCGGGTTCGGGGCCGGCGTCCGGCCGTACCGCGCGGCGTAGCGCTCGACGGCGTCCGCGACGGTGTCCGCCTCCGTACGGATGTGGGCGACGCCCTCCAGGGTGGCCCAGCGCCCCTTGTCGACCTGGCAGACCGCCACGCGCGCCCCGTCCGCGCCCGCCGCCAGGACGTTGGCGACCTTCCGGCTGTTCTTGTTGGTGATCACCCGCGCGTACCCGCCCTCGGGGTCGTACGTGACGCCCACCGCCACGACGTGCGGGGTGCCGTCCGCGCGCGGGGTCGTCAGGGTGCACATGTGGTACTCGCGCCAGAAGCTGAGGTACGAGTCGGAAGGGTTCCTCGGGTCTGTGGCCATGCCCCGGAAACTACCCGTGGCAGGAGTCCCGCCGAAAGATTGAGCGGAATGCACTCAACTTTGTGTACGTTGGAAGAGTCAGAGAAGGCAGGGTAGCCACAGCACCAAGGAGGAACACCGCACGTGGACGTCGAACTGACCAACCGGAGCCGGGACGCGCTCAACGCGGCCACGAGCCGCGCCGTGTCCGAGGGGAACCCGGATCTCATCCCCGCGCACCTGCTCCTGGCCCTGCTGGCGGGTCAGGACAACGAGAACATCACCGACCTGCTCGCCGCCGTCGAGGCCGACCAGGCGGCCGTACGCTCCGGCGCGGAGCGGCTCATCGCCGCCCAGCCGAGCATCACGGGGTCCACGGTCGCTCCCCCGCAGCCCAACCGCGAGTTCCTCGCGGTCATCGCCGACGCCGACAAGCGCGCCAAGGAGCTCGGCGACGACTTCCTCTCCACCGAGCACCTGCTCATCGGGCTCGCCGCCAAGGGCGGGCAGGCCGGTGAGATCCTCGACCGGCAGGGCGCGAGCGCGAACAAGCTGCTCGACGCCTTCGAGAAGAGCAGGGGAGGACGCCGGGTGACCACACCCGACCCGGAAGGGCAGTACAAGGCGCTGGAGAAGTTCGGCACGGACTTCACGGCCGCCGCGCGCGAGGGCAAGCTGGACCCGGTCATCGGCCGGGACCACGAGATCCGGCGCGTCGTGCAGGTGCTGTCCCGCCGCACCAAGAACAACCCGGTCCTCATCGGCGAGCCCGGCGTCGGCAAGACCGCCGTCGTCGAGGGCCTCGCCCAGCGGATCGTGAAGGGCGACGTGCCGGAGTCGCTGAAGAACAAGCGGCTCGTCTCGCTCGACCTCGGCGCGATGGTCGCCGGCGCGAAGTACCGCGGCGAGTTCGAGGAGCGCCTGAAGACCGTCCTCTCCGAGATCAAGGCGAGCGACGGCCAGATCATCACCTTCATCGACGAGCTGCACACGGTCGTCGGCGCGGGCGCCGGCGGCGACTCCGCCATGGACGCGGGCAACATGCTCAAGCCCATGCTGGCCCGCGGCGAGCTGCGCATGGTCGGCGCGACCACCCTCGACGAGTACCGCGAGCGGATCGAGAAGGACCCCGCCCTGGAGCGCCGCTTCCAGCAGGTCCTGGTCGCCGAGCCGACCGTCGAGGACACCATCGCGATCCTCCGCGGCCTCAAGGGCCGGTACGAGGCCCACCACAAGGTGCAGATCAACGACTCCGCGCTGGTGGCCGCCGCGACCCTCTCCGACCGGTACATCACCTCCCGATTCCTCCCCGACAAGGCCATCGACCTCGTCGACGAGGCCGCGAGCCGGCTCCGTATGGAGATCGACTCCTCGCCCGTCGAGATCGACGAGCTCCAGCGCTCCGTCGACCGGCTCCGCATGGAGGAGCTGGCCCTGAAGAACGAGACGGACCCGGCGAGCCGGCAGCGCCTGGAGAAGCTGCGCCGCGACCTCGCCGACCGCGAGGAGGAACTGCGCGGCCTCACCGCCCGCTGGGAGAAGGAGAAGCAGTCCCTCAACCGGGTCGGCGAGCTCAAGGAGCGCCTCGACGAGACCCGGGGCCGGGCCGAGCGCGCCCAGCGCGACGGCGACTTCGACACCGCCTCCAAGCTGCTGTACGGGGAGATCCCGGCCCTGGAGCGGGAGCTGGAGGAGGCGAGCGAGGCCGAGGCCCAGCAGGAGACGTCCAAGGACACCATGGTCAAGGACGAGGTCGGCCCCGACGACATCGCGGACGTCGTCGGCTCCTGGACCGGCATCCCCGCCGGCCGCCTCCTGGAGGGCGAGACGCAGAAGCTGCTGCGCATGGAGGACGAGCTCGGACGCCGGCTGATCGGCCAGTCCGAGGCCGTGCAGGCCGTCTCCGACGCCGTGCGGCGGACGCGCGCCGGGATCGCCGACCCCGACCGCCCGACCGGCTCCTTCCTCTTCCTCGGCCCCACGGGCGTCGGCAAGACGGAGCTGGCGAAGGCGCTCGCGGACTTCCTCTTCGACGACGAGCGGGCCATGATCCGCATCGACATGTCGGAGTACGGCGAGAAGCACTCCGTCGCCCGGCTGGTCGGCGCGCCTCCCGGCTACGTCGGCTACGAGGAGGGCGGCCAGCTCACGGAGGCGGTCCGCCGCCGCCCGTACAGCGTGGTCCTGCTCGACGAGGTGGAGAAGGCGCACCCGGAGGTCTTCGACGTCCTGCTCCAGGTTCTGGACGACGGCCGGCTCACCGACGGCCAGGGCCGGACGGTGGACTTCCGCAACACCATCCTGATCCTGACCTCGAACCTCGGCAGCCAGTACCTGGTCGACCCGCTGACCTCGGCGGACGTGAAGAAGCAGCAGGTCCTGGACGTGGTCCGGGCCAGCTTCAAGCCGGAGTTCCTCAACCGCCTCGACGACCTGGTGGTCTTCTCGGCGCTCGACCGGGCCGAGCTGGGCCGGATCGCGCGGCTCCAGATCGACCGCCTCGCGAAGCGGCTCGCCGACCGGCGGCTCACCCTGGAGGTCACCCCGGCGGCCCTGGAGTGGCTCGCCGAGGAGGGCAACGACCCGGCGTACGGCGCCCGGCCGCTGCGCCGCCTCATCCAGACGGCGATCGGCGACCGGCTCGCCAAGGAGATCCTCGCGGGCGAGGTCGTCGACGGCGACACGGTCCGCGTGGACCGGTTCGAGGACGGCCTGATCGTGGGTCCGGCCCGGTGAGCGGGCACGTTCTTGTCAGCCGGCAGCGGATCGCGGCCGGCGGGGCTCCCCCGAACCGCCCGACATGGGGGAGGATGGCGAGCATCCGTACGAAGGGAAATTCACGGTGAGCATCGACCCGTCCTCGATTCCGAATTTCGGGGGCCAGCCCCAGCCTCAGGCCGCAGGACCGGCGGGCCCCGTCGTCCCCGACCAGGACCTTGTCAAGCAGCTGCTCGAGCAGATGGAGCTGAAGTACGTCGTCGACGACGAGGGTGACCTCGCGGCGCCGTGGGAGGAATTCCGCACGTACTTCATGTTCCGCGGCGAGGACGAGCAGCAGGTCTTCTCGGTGCGGACGTTCTACGACCGCCCGCACTCGGCCGACGACCGCGCCAAGGTCCTGGACGCGATCGACGACTGGAACCGCCGCACCCTGTGGCCCAAGGTCTACACCCACCTGCACGAGGAGGAGGACGGCTCCGCCACCCTCCGTCTCATCGGTGAGGCCCAGATGCTGATCGGCACCGGCGTCGCCCTGGAGCACTTCGTGTCCTCCACGGTCAGCTGGGTCCGCGCCTCTATCGAGTTCGACAAGTGGATCGTCGAGCAGTTCGGTCTGGAGACCCCCGAGCAGAAGGCCGGCGACGAGGAGGCCTGAGCCTCCATCGACCGCTGTCCGCGGCACTACGAAGCCCGGCCGGGAAACGTGACCCACGTGGTCACGGCCCCGGCCGGGCTTTCGTACGCCCGGCGCCGCCGGCGGAAGAGCGCTCGCCGCCAGGTGTGACCGTTCACCCGTTTGTCGCATGTCCCGGTCGGGGTCGCGAACTCGTGACGAGGGATGACGGGACGAGAAGGAGGGGCGCGTGCGATGGATGTCGCGCCGGCGGTACCGGAGGCTGGCGCGGCGCGGGTAATCAGGCGCATGGCACAGACGCTCATTTCGCCACCCGCCGCGGAGGTACTCCGCGCGCGGTACGCGAGCAGACTGCCTGCCACGCTCGCGGATCTCACCGGACCCGCGCACGGGCAGGTCGAGCTTCCGCTCCACGTCGCGTGGTCCGGTCTCCGTTCGTACGACCTGGACCGTCCCCGCCTGCGGATGAGCCTGTACCGAACCGTCCTGGCGGAAGGGCAGCACGACGACCTCGCCGCCCTCCTCAATCAGGAGCTGCTGCTCGCCCAGTGGCCGGTGCTGCGCACGCTGATCAGCCGGCACATCCGCCAGGTGTGGGAAGAGGCGTTCCCCGACCTCTCCCGATCGGCATCCGCCGCGGCGTGAACCTGAGCGAACTGCACCGCCGCCTCCTGGCAGACGTTCTCGCCATCGGCACCCCGTATCCGTTGGTGCTCACCGGGGGATACGCCGTACAGGCTCACGGTCTGGTCGACAGACTGAGCCAGGACCTCGACGTAGCCACCGAGAACCCGGCGCCCATGGGCGACATCGTCGGCACCCTGGAGCGCGGCCTGGCCCGCAGAGGCGGGCACGTCACGGTGATCAGTACGGACCCGCTCTCGGCTCGCCTGATCGTCGCGAATCCGGCCCTAGGCCGTGTCATGACCATGAGCGGCCGGGGCAATCTCAACGGTCTCTTCACAGGATCACGTGAACATGAAGGCTGACAAGTTCACGACCGAGGTCGTCATGACGGACGCCGCCAACTACATCCGAGCCGCCGATGCGGCCGGGGCCGAGTGGACGAAGGCCCCTCGCACCGACAACTCCCTGGCCAGCTAAGAGGAATACGCGAAGCTGCTGCTCGACGCAGGCCCCTCGGCGCGCATCGGTATGGAGGAGCAAGCCGGCATCGCCACCTACCACCTCCGGGCATACCTCAGCCTGGCGCAGATCGCCTCAATTGACCCGCGCACCCACACCCATGTGAAGACCAAGGGTGTGACCGGCTTCGATGTCGACCAGTGGATCGACAGCAGGGGCCGCACCATCCGCTTTGAGCAACGATTCGAACTGCGCGGCGTCAAGGCCGCCAACAAGGGTGCTTTCAGCGATTTCGGGCCCGCTGAGAAGTTCACTGCGCCCACCAGCAGGTAGACCGTTGTCGAAAGCAGATCTTGGTTTGTGAATGATCTCGGTTCATGGGTCGGGGAGATCTCACGGACGAGCAGTGGGCGGTGCTGGAGCTGTTGTTGCCGAAGGGCACGAAGGCGGGGCGGCCGCCGGTCTGGTCTCGGCGGCGCTTGATCGACGGCATACGGTTTTGGGTCCGGACCGGTGTTCCGTGGCGGGACGTGCCCGTCGAGTACGGGCCGTGGGGCCGGGTCTACGACTTGTTCCGCCGGTGGCAGCGGGCCGGTACCTGGCACCGGCTCCTCACCCGGCTCCAGTCCCTGGCCGACGCAAAGGGCGAGATCGTGTGGGACTTGAGCGTCGACTCCACGGTCTGCCGCGCTCATCAACATGCGGCCGGGGCCCGCAAGCAGGGTGACCTCAGCTTCGCGGGGTACCGGGTGGCCCGGTGGCAGAAGGGGCGCGCGAGGACCGACGAGTTCCGCGCCCCGGCCGTGCGCGCCCAGGAAACGTTCGTGACGATGGCGCGCGACGGCCTGCCGCTCAACGAGGCACTGCTGGAGGAGGCCCGCCGGCATTGGTCGACACTGACTGCGGCGGGCCGCCGGGCCACCTCGGATTCCGACCTGGACAGGGCGGTCCGAGACCTCGCCCGACAGTTCTCGGTTCTCGTCGCCGACTCGACCGCTCCTTCCCGGGAGAGCCGTGACGAAGCCCGGCGCCGCGAACGGCGGTGGGAGGAGAGCGCGCGCCTCGTGGACAAGGCGTTCGCCCACCTGTTCGACTGCCTTGACGGCCGCAGGAGGCGCTGACCTCAGCCCAGGCGCTTGAGGCGGGAGACGGCCTCTTCCAGGACCTCCGTCTTCTTGCAGAAGGCGAAGCGGACGAAGGGGGCGCCGGCCTCGCGGTGGTCGTAGAAGACGGCGTTCGGGATGGCGACGACGCCCGCGCGCTCCGGGAGCGAGCGGCAGAAGGCGAAGCCGTCGGCGGCGCCGAGCGGGCGGATGTCGGTGGTGACGAAGTAGGTGCCCGCCGGGCGGTAGACCTCGAAGCCCGCCTGCGCGAGGCCCTCGCTCAGCAGGTCCCGCTTGGCGCGCAGATCGGCGCGGAGGCCCTCGAAGTACGCGGCCGGCAGGCGGAGTGCCTCGGCGATCGCGTACTGGAAGGGGCCGGAGGACACGTACGTGAGGAACTGCTTGGCCGAGCGGACGGCGGCGGTCAGCTCGGGGTTCGCGGTGATCCAGCCGACCTTCCAGCCCGTGAACGAGAACGTCTTGCCGCTCGAACCGATGGTGACCGTCCGTTCCCGCATGCCGGGGAGGCTCGCGAGGGGCACGTGCTCCGCGTCGTCGAAGACCAGGTGCTCGTACACCTCGTCGGTGACGACCAGCAGGTCCCGCTCGATCGCCAGCTCGGCCACGGCGGTCAGCTCGGCCCGGGTGAGGACCGTGCCGGTGGGGTTGTGCGGGGTGTTGAGCAGGATCAGCCGGGTCCGGTCGGTGACGGCGGCCCGCAGTTCGTCCAGGTCGAGGACGTACGCGCCCTCGTGCGGGCGGAGCGTGACGGGGACGCGGGTGCCGCCGGCCATGGCGACGCAGGCCGCGTACGAGTCGTAGTACGGCTCCAGAGCGATCACCTCGTCGCCCGGTTCGACGAGCGCGAGCAGGGCCGCCGCGATCGCCTCGGTCGCGCCCGCGGTGACCAGCACCTCCGTGTCGGGGTCGTACGTGAGGCCGTACCACTCACGCTGGTGGTCGGCGATCGCCCGGCGCAGCTCCGGGACGCCCGGGCCCGGCGGGTACTGGTTGCCGAGGCCGTCGCGCAGCGCGCGGACCGCGGCCTCGCGGATCTCCTCCGGGCCGTCGGTGTCGGGGAAGCCCTGACCGAGGTTGATCGACCCGGTCCTGGCGGCCAGCGCGGACATCTCGGCGAAGATCGTCGTACCGAATTCGGCGAGCCGGCGGTTGAGCAGCGGTCGTGTCATGACCGCCATCCTGGGGGGAAGCTCTGGACTTGCTCAAGTGCGCTTTGGCGACGGTCCGCCGAGGGGATCGCCCTGGCATGAACATCGCATTCTTCATCCTCGGGATCGCGGCCGTGATCGCGATCGTGGTGTGGGTCGTCGCGTTCTCCCTGCGCGGCACGGTGCGGTCCGGCGGTCGGTCCGGTGGCCGGTCCGGTGGAGGGTCCGCCGCCTCCGACAGCTGGTGGGCCACCGGGGCGGCGTCGAGCTCGGGCGGGTCGTCCTCGTCGTCCTGCTCCTCCTCGTCCTCGTCGTCCTCCTGCTCCAGCTCCAGCTCGTCGTGTTCGAGCTCCTCGTGCTCGTCCTCCTCCTGCTCCAGCTCCTCGTCCTCGTGCAGCTGAAGCTCTGGAACCGCTCAAGTCGTCTTTGAGGGAGGCCCACAGGGGGCATCTCCCTCGCACAGAAGAACGGGGGTAGTGCACATGGAACTCTTCATGATCTTCATGGGGGCGATCGTCCTCATCACGCTGATCTCCTTCGTCCGCGGCGTCACCGGCTCCGGCAGCCGGCGGGGCGGCCGGAAGAAGGGCCGCAGCTGGGCCGACGGTGGCGGCAGCGGCTCCGGTGGCTGCGGCAGCGGCTCCAGCTCCTGTGGGTCCAGCTGTGGTGGCGGAGGCTGCGGCGGCAGCTGAGACGCAACGGCCCCGGAGGCACGTGACGTTGGCATTTCGGCGGACGTTGTCGATCAATTCTGATTGAACAATTGAACTGTGGGGTCCCCGAAGGGGTTGGAAAACACAGCAAGTTGGGTAAAAACGCTGCGAGTCGCCCGGCGTCCGTGGTTCTTTTGCTCCTGACAGAGACAGCCCTCGGACCGTGTGTGGAACCGAGCCGGCGATCCCCCACTCCCGTTGGACCCTCTCCGGGGCGCCCCCGGCCCACCCGTCAAACCGTGTTTGCGGAGCCGACCCATGCTCACCACCCTGAAAACCTCCTACACCGATACCCGCGCGGCCGATCTGGCCTGGGCCCTCGGGCGCGAGCCGCTGCCCGCCCTCGCCGTACTCGACCTCGAACTCTCCGGCGCCAGTCTCCAGTTGAGACTGCTCGGCGCCTCCCACCAGGTACTCCTGGAGGAGGAGGGGCGCAGCTGCTCCGAGACCGTCGCCTGCATGCCCGGCAGCAGCACCCCCCTCCCGCTCGGCGTCTCCAAGCGCGTCGGCGAATGGGAGTACGAATTCGCGGCGCGCGTCGAGACGCTCTCGCACGGTTCCTTCGCGGGCCGTGCGCAGGAGCTGCTCGCGCTCGTCGCCGACCATCCCAACGGCCTGGCGGGGACCTTCCCCGGCTCCCCGCACGCCTTCACGGCGATGCTGGCGCAGCGCCACGAGGGGCAGGTGCGCTGGCGCACCTGGCACGCCTACCCGCAGGAAGGGCAGCTCGTGGTGACCAGGACCCGAATCGGCGCACGTATGCCCGCAACGCTCTGATACGACCCTTCAGAGCTCCAGATGCACTCGTGTGGGTGACAAGGAGTGCGTAAGTCGTGACGTAGCGTTACGTTCATGATCGAGCCGACCGTGACCATGCCACCCACAAGGGTGCGACAACCGCCCGTGCGGCGGCGCGGGCGGCCGCCCGGATCGTCCAAGGGGCCCAGGGCGCCCCGGCCGCCGAGGTCGCCCCGGTCGGCCGACGCGGTGCGGTTCCCGGTCCTCGCCGTGGTCTTCGTCTGCGCCGCCTGCGGGCTGGTGTACGAACTCGAACTGGTCGCACTCGCTTCCTACTTGATCGGCGACTCGGTCACCCAGGCCTCCGTCGTGCTCTCCGTGATGGTCTTCGCGATGGGAGTGGGCTCGCTCCTCGCCAAGCGGCTGCGCTGCCGCGCCGCCGTCGGCTTCGGCATGGTCGAGGCCGGACTCGCACTGATCGGCGGCTGTTCGGCCCTCACGCTGTACGCGGCCTTCGCCTGGCTGGGCGAGTCGCGGTACGTCGTCGTGGCCTTCTCGCTCGCCATCGGCGTCCTCATCGGCGCGGAGATCCCGCTCCTCATGTCCCTCATACAGCGGGCCGCCGGTACCGGGACCGGTACCGGGACCGGTACCGGGACCGGTACCGGGACGGGGGCAGGGGCCGAGTCAGGGTCGGGGGCTGCGGCCGAGGCAGGGGTGCGGGCCGCGGCGGGAGCGGCCGGCGGCGAGCAGGACGACGCCGCGGGGACGGTCGCCGACCTCTTCGCCGCCGACTACGTCGGCGCGCTCGTCGGCGGCCTCGCCTTCCCCTTCCTCCTCCTGCCCTGGCTCGGCCAGCTCACCGGCGCGCTCGTCACCGGCGCTGTCAACGTGATCGCGGGCGGCGGCCTCGTGCTCTGGGTGTTCCGCCGCGACCTCACCTCCCGCTCCCGCGCCCTGCTGATCGGGGTGAACGTCTCGGTCCTGGCCGTCCTGGCCACGGCGACCGTGCTCGTCGACGACTTCGAGGAGGCCGCGCGCCGGGCCGTCTACGGGGAACGCGTGCGGGTCGCCGTCCACACCGACCTCCAGGAGGTCGTGGTGACGGGCGGCCGCGAGGGGCCGCCCGACCTGTTCCTCGACGGCCGGCTGCGGGTCTCGGGCCAGGACGAGCACCGCTACCACGAGGCGCTCGTCCACCCCGCGATGAACGGCCCGCACGAGCGCGTACTGATCGTCGGCGGCGGCGACGGGCTCGCCGCCCGCGAGGCGCTGCGCTACCCCGGCGTCTCCGCCGTCACCGTCGTCGAGCTCGACCCCGGCGTCGTCCGCCTCGCCCGCACCGATCCGGCCCTCGCCACGCTCAACGCGCAGGCCTTCCGCGACCCGCGCGTCCGGGTGGTCTACGCGGACGCCTTCAACTGGCTCCGGGGCGCCGCCGATCGTGTGCAGGAACGGTACGACGTGGTGATCTCCGACCTCCCGGACCCGGGGATCACCCCCAGCACCAAGCTCTACTCGCAGGAGTTCCACGGACTCGTGGCCCGCGTCCTCACCGCCCGGGGGCGGTTCGCCGTGCACGCCGGATCGGTCGCCGACCGGCCCCACACCTACTGGACGGTGGACGCCACCCTGCGCGCCGCCGGCTTCGCGACCCGCCCGTACAGCGCGAGCGGCCGCACCCCCGGGTTCGCCGCCGGCCCCGACCGCGCCGACCGCACCAGCGGTACGGAGCGGGGGCCGGGGGACTGGGGCTTCCTCCTCGCGGTCCCGGGCGCCCGGCCGCCCGCCCTCGGCCTCCCGCCCGACGCGCCCCGGCTGCGTTCCCTCGGCCCGGGCACCCTGGAGGCCGCGGCCCGCCGCGCCGAACGGGCCAGGGGCGCCGAACTGCCGCCCTCCACCCTCGTGCACCCGCGGTACGGCGACTGAGGGACGGCGGGCCTCGCTCCCGGGGGGCGCGCGGGCCCCGGCACAAAGAGGCGACGCCGCGCCCCGGCCTGAGTAGGCTCGGCTTCCATGGAGCATGAGGTGTTCGTTCCGGTCCCGGCCGAGGCCCTGCGCGCGACGCTCACGGACCCGGCCCGGGTGGTGCGCTGCGTGCCCGGCCTCCAGCGGGACGCGGACGCGGCGGCGGGCCCCCTCGCGGGCCGGCTCAAGATCCGGGTCGGCGGCCACACCATCACCTACCGGGGCGCCCTGAAGGTCGTCGAACGGGACGGCGCCATCACCTACGAGGGGCAGGGCGCCGAGGCCCGGGGCAAGGGCACGGCCGAGCTCTCCCTGACCGTCGTCCTCACCCCTGTGGGCGAGGGCACGTCCCTGGGCTTCACCGGCGCGCTGACGGCCGCCGGCCGGCTCGCCGAGGCGACGGACGAGGCGCGGGCCACGGCCGGCGCCAGGCTGCTCGACAAGTTCGTGGAGGCGCTGGCCGCGCTCGCACAGGAGCCGGAGAAGCCGGAGAAGCCGGAGAAGCCGGAGGAGCCGGAGGAGCCGAAGGCCGGTGGTGCGGAGGCGGGTGACGTGAAGGCCGGTGGTCCGGCGGCCGGTGACTCGGGGGGCAGTGACTCCGCCGGTGCCGGTGCCGGTGCCGGTGCCGGTGGCGGTGACGGTGGCGGTGCCGGGGGCGGTGACGATGCCGACCGCTCCGGCAGCCTGGCCGACTCCGACGGTGTCTCCGGCCCCGGCTCCGGCTCCAACTCCGGCTCCGACTCGGGCTCCAACGCCGGCTCCGACTCCGCATCCGGCTCCGACTCCGAATCCGGCTCGGACTCCGACTCCGACTCCGACCACGACGGTGTGGACGACGGGGTCGAGGAGCCTTCGCGTTCCTCGGTCTTCGACGCTCCCGTCCCGCCCCCCTCCCTCGACCCCCTCCACGACCAGGACTTCGGCGTCACCCCCGTCGAGTTCCCCGCCCCGCAACCCCCCGTCGAGGCCGCCCACGCGCGGCGGACCATGATCGGGCGCAGCGCCGAGGAGGTCGACCACGCCCCGCCGCGCGGCCGGTACGCCCCCGTCCCCGCCCCCGAGGCCACCAGCGCGACCGCCACACTGCGCTGGATCGCCCCCGCCGCCGCGCTCGCCATCGCCTCTGCGGTCGTCGTCGGACGGGCGCTGCGCCGCCGTCGTTGAAACGGTCCCACCGCGGCTAGGGTCGGGATGTGACGATGCAGACGCGACTGACGGCGGGCGCCGCCGAGTTGACCATCAGCCCCGAGCACGGCTGCCGGATCGAGAGCCTGCGCATCGGCGGCACCGAGGTGCTGCGCCAGGGCGAGCGGTTCGGAGCCTTTCCGATGGCGCCCTGGTGCGGGCGGACCGAGAACGGCCGTTTCCGCGACGGGGCGACCACGCACCAGCTGCCGGTCAACGCACCTCCGCACGCCATCCACGGCACCGTCCGCGACCTCGCCTGGAACACCGCCCGCATCTCCGGGACGGAGGCGGTCTTCACCTGCGAGCTCGGGGACCCGTGGCCGTACAAGGGCAGGGTGACCCAGGTCTTCGAGCTGGCCGAGGACTCCCTGACGCTCCGCTTCGGGGTCGAGACCTACGACGCCTCGTTCCCGGCGCAGGCCGGCTGGCACCCCTGGTTCCTGCGCAACCTCGGCAAGGGCGGCCAGGACGCGGAGCTCGACTTCACCCCCGGCTGGCAGGAGGAGCGCGGCGAGAACCACCTGCCCACCGGCCGCCGGATCGACCCCCTCCCCGGCCCCTGGGACGACTGCTTCGGGATGCCCGGGGGCGTCGACGTCACCCTCACCTGGCCGGAGGAGCTGGAGCTGAAGGTCCGCAGCCGCGCCGAGTGGGTCGTGATCTACGACGAGCAGGCCGAGGCGGTCTGCGTCGAACCGCAGTCCGGCCCCCCGAACGGCCTCAACACCCACCCGCGGTACGTCACCCCGATCAACCCCCTGGAGGTCGAGAGCGTCTGGAGCTGGCGACGGCTGTAGGCGATCGCGCACGGCGGGCCCTTAAGCTGCTGACCATGACTGACGTACGCGCTGACCTGCTCCAGCAGATCAAGGACAAGGCCGTGGTGCACGGCAAGGTGACCCTCTCCTCGGGTCTGGAAGCCGACTACTACATCGACCTGCGCCGCATCACGCTGGACGGCGAGGCCGCGCCGCTGGTCGGTCAGGTCATGCTCGACCTCACCGCCGAGCTGGACTTCGACTGCGTGGGCGGTCTGACGCTGGGCGCCGACCCGGTCGCCACCTCGATGCTGCACGCCTCCGCCGCGCGCGGACGGCGCCTTGACGCCTTCGTCGTGCGCAAGGCGCAGAAGGCGCACGGCATGCAGCGCCGTATCGAGGGCACGGACGTCAAGGGCCGCCGCTGCCTCGTGGTCGAGGACACCTCGACCACCGGCGGCTCCCCGCTGACGGCCGTCGAGGCCGTCCGCGAGGCGGGCGGCGAGGTCGTGGCCGTGGCCACGATCGTGGACCGCGGCGCGGCCGACGCGATCGCCGGGGCGGGACTGCGGTACCTCACCGGCTACGAGCTCGCGGATCTGGACCTGGCGTAACCGCCGCGAAGTCGTGACTTAGGTCCCGGACCCTGGTGATACGGGTCCTGACCTGCGCTTTCCTCCAGAGGCGGGGTGTTTCACGTGAAACACCCCGCCTTTGGTGTGCCGCGCCCGTGGGAGCCAGGACGAGAGTCTGAAAGGATGGGGGCGACGATGACGTCGCCCCCAGGTCAGGGACAGCAACGCACACACCCCGCACATCACAAGGAGCGGACGAATGCCCATCGCAACCCCCGAGGTCTACAACGAGATGCTCGACCGGGCGAAGGCAGGCAAGTTCGCCTACCCGGCCATCAACGTCACCTCGACCCAGACCCTGCACGCGGCGCTGCGCGGCTTCGCGGAGGCCGAGAGCGACGGCATCATCCAGATCTCGACCGGCGGAGCCGAGTTCCTGGGCGGTCAGTACAACAAGGACATGGTCACGGGCGCCGTTGCCCTGGCCGAGTTCGCGCACATCGTCGCCGCGAAGTACGACATCACGGTCGCCCTCCACACCGACCACTGCCCGAAGGACAAGCTGGACGGCTACGTGCGTCCGCTGCTCGACATCTCCGCCGAGCGCGTCGCCCGTGGTGAGAACCCGCTGTTCCAGTCGCACATGTGGGACGGCTCCGCCGAGACCCTCGCCGACAACCTGGCCATCGGCCAGGAGCTGCTGGCGAAGGCCGCCGCCGCCAAGATCATCCTTGAGGTCGAGATCACCCCGACCGGCGGCGAGGAGGACGGCGTCACCCACGAGATCAACGACGAGCTGTACACCACCGTCGAGGACGCCATCCGCACCGCCGAGGCCCTCGGCCTGGGCGAGAAGGGCCGCTACCTGCTGGCCGCGTCCTTCGGCAACGTCCACGGCGTCTACAAGCCGGGCAACGTCGTGCTCCGCCCCGAGCTCCTCAAGGACCTCCAGGCGGGCGTCGCCGAGAAGTTCGGCAAGGTCAACCCGTTCGACTTCGTCTTCCACGGCGGCTCGGGCTCGACCGCCGAGGAGATCGCCACCGCGCTGGAGAACGGCGTCGTGAAGATGAACCTCGACACCGACACCCAGTACGCCTTCACCCGCCCGGTCGCGGACCACATGTTCCGCAACTACGACGGTGTCCTGAAGGTCGACGGCGAGGTCGGCAAGAAGTCCACCTACGACCCGCGCACCTGGGGCAAGCTGGCCGAGGCCGGCATGGCCGTCCGCGTGACCGAGGCGTGCGCGGCGCTGCGCTCGACCGGCACGAAGCTGAAGTAAGCAGGTGAACGACGGGCCCGGTACCTCCCGAGGTGCCGGGCCCTCGTGCGTCCACGACACGTGGATCCACCACACCACGCGGGTCCACCACGACATGTGCGTCCACGACACGTGTGTCCACGACACGTGGGTCCGCGACGAGAACACCCACCAGGGGAGGGCACGATGTACGACTTCGACCGCGAGATAGACCGGCACGGGACCTGGTCGGTCCAGTGGGACGGCATCGCGGACCGCTTCGGCGTCCCCGACCTGCTGCCCTTCACCATCTCCGACATGGACTTCGCCTCCCCGCCGGAGGTCCTCGCCGCCCTGCGCGACCGCGTCGACCACGGTGTCTTCGGCTACACGGACTGGCGGCTCGGGGAGTTCCGGGACGCGATCCGGCACTGGTACGCGAGCCGGTACGCGACCGAGATCGACCCGGAGGCGCTCGTGTACGCGCCGTCCGTCCTCAACCAGCTCTCCCAGCTCCTGCGCATGTGGACCGAGCCCGGCGACGGGGTCGTCGTGCACACCCCCACCTACGACGGCTTCCGCAAGGCCGTCACCGGACTCGGGCGCGAGCTGCGGGGTGTGCCGCTCGGCGATCTCGACGCCCTGGAGCGGGAGCTCGCCCGCCCCGACAGCCGGATGCTGCTGCTCTGCTCCCCGCACAACCCGACCGGCCGGGTGTGGACGGAGGCGGAGCTCACCGCCTTCGCCGAACTGGCCGAACGGCACGGCGCGGCCGTCGTCAGCGACGAGATCCACGCCGACCTCACCACCGACGGCCACCGGCACATCCCCTGGACCCGGGTGGCCGAGCCGGGTCGCGGCCGCCGCTGGGCGCTGGTCACCTCCGGCACGAAGGCCTTCAACTTTCCCGCGCTCTCCGGCTCGTACGGGATCGTCGGCGACCCCGACGCGCGCACTGCGTTCGTCCGGCGCATGGAGACCGGCGAGGGCCTCGCCTCGCCCGCAGTCCTCTCCCTGACCGCGCACATCGCCGCGTACCGGCAGGGCGCGCCGTGGCTGGACGAGCTGCGCGGCTATGTCGCGGGCACGATGGAGCTGCTCCGGGAGCGGCTGGCCGACGGGCTGCCCGGCGTCGGCTGGGAGCCCCCGCAGGCCGGCTACCTGGCCTGGATCGACCTGCGCCCGCTCGGGATCGAGGAGACCCGGCTCCAGGAGGAGCTGGTGTCCGTGGAGAAGGTCGCGATCATGCCGGGCGGGGTGTACGGGACGCCCGGCTTCGTCCGGCTGAACGTGGGCTGCCCGCGGAAGAAGGCCGAGCGGGGCGTGGACGCGCTGATCCGGGCGGCGACGCGGCTGCGGACGAGCTGACGGCGGCGGGCAGCGGGCAGCGGGCAGCAAGCGGCTGACGGCTGACGGCTGACGGCTGACGGCTGACGGTAGGCGTGGGGCGTCGAGCGGACGGTGGCGGCGGACGGAAGCCGGCGGCGGACGGAAGCCGGCGAGGGCCGTCGGCTGAAAGGCGGTGGTGTCGGCGAGCGGTGCCGGGGGCTTCGCGGGACCATGCAGGCATGGGTGAGCGGGACGTACGGATGGCCTCGGGGACCGGCCGGTGGATCGTGTTCACGACCGTCCTCGCCTCCGGCATGGCCCTGCTCGACTCCACCGTCGTCAACGTCGCCCTCCCGCACATCGGCGAGGACCTGGACGCCGACCTGGGCGCGCTCCAGTGGACCGTCAACGCCTACATGCTCACCCTCGCGGGGCTGATCCTGCTCGGTGGGGCGCTCGGCGACCGGTACGGACGGCGCCGGGTCTTCGTGATCGGCGTGGTGTGGTTCGCGCTCGCCTCGCTGCTGTGCGGGCTCGCGCCGAACATGGGGGTGCTGATCGCGGCCCGCGCGCTCCAGGGCGTGGGCGGGGCGCTGCTCACCCCCGGCTCGCTCGCGCTGATCCAGGCCAGTTTCCACGAGGACGACCGGGCCAGGGCGGTCGGCCTGTGGTCCGGCTTCGGCGGCGTCGGCGCGGCGATCGGGCCGTTCGTCGGCGGCTGGCTGGTGGACGGGCCCGGCTGGCGGTGGGTGTTCCTGCTGAACGTGCCGCTCGCCGCGGTCTGCGTGCCCGTCGCCCTGCGCCATGTGCCCGAGTCGCGGGACGAGACCTCGCACGGCCGCTTCGACGTGCTCGGCGCCTTCCTGGGCGCGGCGGCGCTCGGCCTCGTGACGTACGCGCTGATCGGCGCTGCCTGGTGGGCGGGGGCGGCCGGGCTGGTGTTCGGGGCGGCGTTCGTGGTGGTGGAGCGGCGGCGCGGTGAGCGCGCGATGACACCGCCGTCGATCTTCGCGTCCCGGCTGTTCACGGCGGTCAACCTGGTCACCCTGTGCGTGTACGCGGCCTTCGGCGGCTTCTTCTTCCTGGCCGCGCTGCAGCTCCAGGTGGTCTGCGGCTACTCGGCGCTCGGCGCCGGTACGGCCCTGCTGCCGACGACCGTGCTCATGCTGCTGCTGTCGGCGAAGTCCGGGGAGCTGGGGGAGCGGATCGGGCCCCGCATCCCCCTCACCGTGGGGCCGCTGCTGTGCGCCGCGGGGATGCTCCTGATGCTGCGGGTCGGGGAGGACGCCTCGTACGTCCGGGACGTGCTGCCGGCCCTGCTGGTGCTCGGCCTCGGCATGACGGCCCTGGTCGCGCCGCTGACCGCGACCGTCCTGGCCTCGGTGGACGTGTCCAGGGCGGGCCTGGCCAGCGGGATCAACAACGCGGCGGCGCGGGCGGCCGGGCTGCTCGCGGTGGCCGCGCTGCCGCTGCTCGCCGGGATGGGCCCGGAGGCGTACCGCTCGGCGGAGGAGTTCGACGAGACCTTCCGGCGCGCGATGCCGATGTGCGCGGGGATCCTGGTGGTCGGTGCGGTGCTCGCCTGGACGACGATGCGCACCCCGGCCGAGGGACCCGGCTGCCACCCGGAGTGCCGGGTGCACTGCGGGGTGACGTCCCCGCCGCTGGACCCGGGCCGACGGGACGCCTCGCCCTGAGACCAGGACGCCCCGCCCTGAGACCGGGAGGCCGGAGGCCGGAGCCGGTCGCCCCCTAGGGCGTGTTGCGAAAGTCCCGCCTGCCCGAAGGCGTCTGGCACGCACGCTCGCCGCGTTGTCGGGATCACCCCGATACATCCAGTATCGGGGCGACCCTCCGCCTTGCGATCGCACGCACCAGACGCCTTCGGGCGGCCGGCGCTACTTTCGCAACACGCCCGAGGTCCTGTCGTCGAACTCCCGCCTGCCCTGCGACGACATGCACGCACTCTCGCCGCACCGTCCGCCCTCCGGGCGGACGACGGGAGTGTGACGACAGGACCTAGGCTGGGGCCATGGCCATCCACGAGAACCTCCTGGGGGGACCGGCCCCCACCCACCTGCCCGACGACCCGGGGCCGCGCGAGCTGCTCGCGAACGGCACGGCGCCGGCCGAGGTCGCCGCGCAGTATCCGACCTCCTCGCTCGCCTGGGCCCAGCTCGCCGACGACGCCTTCGAGGGCGGCCGGGTCGTCGAGTCGTACGCCTACGCCCGTACCGGCTACCACCGCGGCCTGGACGCCCTGCGCCGTAGCGGCTGGAAGGGCCACGGCCCGGTGCCGTGGGAGCACGAGCCGAACCGCGGCTTCCTGCGCGCGCTGCACGCCCTCGCCCGCGCGGCCGGCGCGATCGGCGAGAAGGAGGAGTTCGAGCGCTGCACGACCTTCCTGCGGGACTCCTCGGAGACCGCCGCGGAGACGCTCGGCTGACCTTCCGAACGGTCTTCCGGAGCACTCTCCGGAAGACCTTCCCTTCGGCCCTCCGGGCGCCCTGATCCGTCCCGATTTCCCCCGTCTCGCGGGGCAGGAGGAAATCGGGACAGACCCCTCGACGTGTTCGAGCGCGTTCGAGAACGGAGGAACGGGGCCGGTACGATCCCCGGGACCGCAGGACCGAAGACGCCGGTTTCCGAGGCCCCGCCTCCTCCCCCACACCGGCCGACACAGGGGAGAAGTCTGTCGTGGGCAAGCGTGCCGCACCCGCAGGACGGCGAGGAAAACAGAGCCGCCGGCGGGGCAGAGGCAGACGCGGCCCCGTGCGCCGGCTCGCGCTGCCGGTCCTGGTCCTGGCGACCCTCGCGCTCGGCGGCGGAGCCGCCCTCGCGCACTTCAACGGCCAGGTGGCCGACGATGCGGCCGCCCCCGCCCCCGCGCCGGAGGCGACGACCACGACGGCGGTCCCCACGACGGACGCGCCCACGCCCCGGCCCACGACGGCGAAGCCGAGGCCGAAGGCCACGACGGCGAAGCCGAAGCCCAAGCCGACCCCGAAGAAGACGACCGTGCCGCAGTCCGGTGCCGGGACCTTCACCACCGCGCAGGCCTCCGGCGACGCGGTCGGCACCGGCGGTTCGCTGCGCCGCTACCGCGTCCAGGTCGAGGACGGCATCGAGCTGTCGGCGCGCTCGGCGGCGGCCGAGATCCAGCAGATCCTGGCCCACCCGCGCAGCTGGGCGGCGCACGGCCGGGGCCGCTTCCAGCTGGTCTCGCAGAACGCCGACTTCGTCATCCGGATCGCCACCCCGGACACCGCGGACGCCCTCTGCGCCCGGCAGGGCCTGAACACCCACGGCGAGCTGAACTGCGAGACCGCCGACGGCGTCGTCGTGAACCTCAAGCGGTGGATGCTCGGCTCGCCGACCTTCGCGGGAGAGGCGGCCGAGTACCGGCACCTGATCATCAACCACGAGGTCGGGCACGAGATCGGCATCCGGCAGCACATGGGCTGCCCGGGGCCGGGCAAGCTCGCGCCCGCGATGATGCAGCAGATCAAGGGCCTGAACGGCTGCCGTTCGAACGCGTTTCCGTATGACGAAGACGGTAGCTACATCACGGGTCCGATCGTGTCATGATGCGCTTGGGACGGCGCGCGACGAAGCACGCCTCCCGAGGGGACCGGGGCTCCCGTGCCGCAGCAACGACGGCGCGCACGGTGGAGCAGACCGCTACCCGGTAGTTCGTATCGAGGAGACAGCAATGTCACCCTTCCCCGGTTCTCCCGAATCCGGAGCCGCTCCGGTCGCCGCCGAAGCCGTCGACCCGAACCTCGACTTCGCGGGTACCACGCCGTACGAGGACTACGTCCAGGCGGACGTCCTCACCCACCTCCAGCACCTCCGCTCGGACGACCCCGGCGAGATGGTCTTCCTGGTCACCACCCAGGTCATGGAGCTGTGGTTCACGGTCATCGTCCACGAGTGGGAGACCGCGAGCCGCGCCCTGCGCGAGGACCGCGTCCCCGTCGCGATGGACGCGCTCAAGCGGTCGGTCCGCGAGCTGGAGGCCCTGAACCACTCGTGGCGCCCGCTCGCCCAGCTCACCCCGGGCCAGTTCAACGCCTACCGGGCCGCGCTCGGCGAGGGCTCCGGCTTCCAGTCGGCCATGTACCGCCGCATGGAGTTCCTGCTCGGCGAGAAGTCCGCGTCCATGCTCGTACCGCACCGGGGCGCCCCCCGCGTGCACGCCGAGCTGGAGAAGGCCCTCCAGGAGCCGAGCCTGTACGACGAGGTCCTCGGCCTGCTGGCCCGGCGCGGTCTGCCCGTACCGCAGTCGGTCCTCGGCCGTGACCTCGCGCAGCGGTACGAGCCGTCCCCCGAGATCGAGGCGATCTGGGCCGGGATCTACGCGGACGCCGACCAGAACACCGAGCTGGTCCGGCTCGGCGAGGCCCTCAGCGACGTCGCCGAGCTCGTCTGGCGATGGCGCAACGACCACCTGGTGGCGACCCGCCGCGCGATGGGCGCCAAGACCGGCACCGGCGGCTCGGCCGGCGTGGCCTGGCTGGAGAAGCGCGCCCAGAAGAACGTGTTCCCCGAGCTCTGGACGGCCCGCAGCCATGTCTGACGACCTGCGACAGACCGAGACCGGGTCCGAGGACCTGCGAAAGACAGCCCTCGGCCTCGACGCTGCCGACGAGCTGGCCGAGCACCGCGAGAAGTTCGCCCTCGACGCCGGCACCGTCTACCTCGACGGCAACTCCCTCGGCGCGCTCCCCGCGCACGTCCCGGCCCGCATGGCCGACGTGATCACCCGCGAGTGGGGCGAGCTGCGCATCCGCTCCTGGGACGAGTCCGGCTGGTGGACCGCGCCGGAGCGGATCGGCGACCGGATCGCCCCGATCGTCGGCGCCGCCCCCGGGCAGATCGTGGTCGGCGACTCGACCAGCGTGAACGTCTTCAAGGCGGTCGTCGCGGCGGCCCGGATCAACGGCGGCGACCGCCCGGAGATCCTCGTGGACGCGACGACGTTTCCCACGGACGGGTACATCGCGCAGTCCGCGGCGCGCATGACGGGTCACGAGATCGTGGCGTGCGACCCGGCCGACATGGCCGGCGCGGTGAGCGACCGCACGGCCCTCGCGCTCGTCAACCACGTCGACTACCGGACGGGCCGGCTCCAGGACCTGCCCGGCCTCACCGCCGCACTCCACGCGGCGGGCGCGCTGGCCGTCTGGGACCTGTGCCACAGCGCGGGCGCCCTGCCCGTGGGCCTGGACGCCCACGGGGTCGACCTGGCCGTCGGCTGCACCTACAAGTACCTGAACGGCGGCCCCGGTTCGCCCGCGTACCTGTACGTCGCCGAGCGCCACCAGGCGGCCTTCGACTCGCCGCTGCCGGGCTGGAACTCGCACACGGACCCGTTCGCGATGACCCCCGGCTACGAGGCGGCCGCTGGCGCGCTGAAGGGCCGGGTCGGGACGCCCGACATCCTCTCCATGCTGGCGCTGGAGTCGGCGCTGGACGTGTGGGACGGGGTCGCGATCGAGGACGTGCGTGCCAAGTCCCTGGCGCTCACGGACTTCTTCCTGCGGTGCGTGCGGGCGTACGTGCCGGAGGGCCGCGTCGTGTCCGTGACGCCGGACGCGCACGGGGAGCGGGGCTCCCAGGCCGCGCTGAGCTGCGAGAACGCTCCGGCCGTGATGGCCGAGCTGATCAAGCGCGGGATCGTCGGCGACCTGCGCCGCCCCGATGTCCTGCGGTTCGGTTTCACCCCGCTGTACGTCGGCTTCGCGGACGCGGAGAAGGCGGCGCGGGTCCTCGCGGAGGTCCTGGCCGACCTCCCTGCCTGAGGCATGACCGTCCGATGATCGCCTGATCTGCGGGGGCTCCGGTGCTGGTACCGTCCCCGCAGGTCAGGCCAATTCGGCCGCGTCTCCGAGAGGTTGGAACAGCATGCCGGACCCCGCCGCGCGCGATGCCGCCGAAGAAGCGTCGGCCTTCTCGCACCCGGCCGTCCCCCCGGACGCCTCCGCCGCGTACGGCGACCACCCGGACCAGGTGGTCGACTTCTACGCCCCGCGCGACGGCCGCACCCGGGCCCCGCTGGTCGTCGCCCTGCACGGCGGCGCGTGGCGCGCCCCGTACGATCGGCAGCACCTCACCCCCTTCGTGGACTTCCTCGCCCGCCGCGGCTTCGCCGTGGCCAGCGTCGAGTACCGGCGCGGCAGCGACATCCCCCGGCAGGGCGGTACGGCCCCGGTGGCCGGGCGCTGGCCGGAGACCTTCGACGACGTGGCGGCCGCGCTCGACGCCGTACCGGCCCTCGCCGCCGCCCACCTGCCGCAGGCCGACACCGGCCGGATCGTCCTCACCGGCCACTCGGCGGGCGGCCACCTCGCCCTCTGGGCCGCCGCCCGGCACGTCCTGCCCGCGGACTCCCCCTGGCGGCTGCCCGCCCCGCCCGCGCTGCGCGGCGTCGTCGCGCTCGCCCCGATCGCCCACTTCGGGCGGGCGGTGGAACTCGGCGTCTGCGGCGGCGCGGTCACCGAACTCCTCGGCGGCGAGGCGGAGTACGAGCGCCGGGCGCCCTTCGCGGACCCGGCGGTCCTCCTCCCGACGGGCATCGCGACCACGATCGTCCAGGGCCGAGAGGACTCCGACGTCCCGCACCCGGTCGCCGAGGCGTACGCGGACGCGGCGGCGAAGGCCGGCGAGGAGGTCGGCCTCACCCTCCTCGAAGGCATCGGCCACTTCCCCCTGATCGACCCGTCGGCGGACGCGTGCGCAGTGGTCTCGGAGGAGATCGCCCAGCTGGCCTGGTGAGGCGTGTGACGGACCCGAGGGGCCGCGCGTAGTCCTCAGGGGGGACGCCGGAGGATCCGTAACGAGCGGGACGACCGGGTCCCCCGCCGCCCGTACCGTGGTCGGCGTGACTGAGACACGGACCTCCGAGACGAGCCGCAGCCCCGAGCTGCACCTGGTGCAGGAAGCCCTCGGCGGGCTGCGCCAGGAGCTCTTCCACGATGCCTTCGCCTACCGCCCGCTGCCACGCATGGACGTGGACAGCGGGCCCACCCGCTTCCTTCCGAAGCGGATACGCGTCTTCGCGGGGTTGCTCCCGCACGCCTTCGTCGCGTTCTGCGCCGTGATCGTCTTCGCCATGGGATACGACCGGATCTACTACGGCTTCGGCGTGTCGGCATTCGTGTTCAGCCTCCTGCCGGCCGCGATCGTGCTCCTCACGCTGATCCGGCCGGTCCTCGCCTTCTGGGCCTCGCTCGGCGCCGCCCCCTTCGTCGGGTACATCGGCGGATTCGACGGCGGCTGGCCCTGGTCGTCGGCCTGCCTCGTCGCCCACGTGGTGGTCCTCGGCGTGGTCGCCGCCCGCACCCGGCCCCGTACCGCCGTGTGGATGTGGCTGGTGACGGCCGCCTACTGCCTCTTCGCCGAGATGTTCCTCGGCATGGGGCGCAGCTCCGTCTCGGTCCCGCTGCTCTTCGTCTCGGCCCTCGTCCTGCTCACCGTCTCCATCATCCAGGTCCGCCGCCAGGCCGACCGCGAGGTCACCGCCCACAAGACCGTCACGGCCCAGGAGATCTCCAAGCGGACCGTCCTGGAGGAGCGCACCACCATCGCCCGTGAGCTCCACGACGTCGTCGCCCACCACATGTCGGTGGTCGCCATCCAGGCCGAGGCCGCGCCCTACCGGGTCGAGAACCCGCCGCCGGAGCTGGAGCAGGCCTTCCTCACCATCCGTGAGAACGCCGTCGCCGCGCTCACCGAGCTGCGCCGCATCCTCGGGGTCGTCCGCGCCGAGGACTACGAGGCGCCCGACGCCCCGCAGCCGACCCTCGGCGACCTCGACTCGCTCGTCCGCAACGTGACGGAGGCCGGGCTCGTCGTCGAGAAGACGGTGACCGGCTCGGTGCGGGAGCTGCCCCAGGGCGTGGAGCTCTCCGCGTACCGGATCGTCCAGGAGGCCCTGTCGAACGTGCTGCGGCACGCGCCGGGCGCGGCGGCGAAGGTCGAGGTCAGCTATGTCCTGGGGGGACTCGGGCTGCGCGTCGCCAACGGGCCCGCGCGAGGGCTTGTGAAACCCTCGCCCGGGGCCGGGCACGGCATCACCGGCATGCGGGAGCGTGTGACGATGCTCGGCGGGGAGATGACCGCCGAGGTGACGGCGGACGGCGGCTACGAGGTGGCGGCCTTCATCCCCGTCAGCCGTGACGAGATCCGCGAGGAGGCCGGGGAATGACCATCAAGGTGCTGATCGTCGACGACCAGATGATGGTCCGCGAGGGCTTCTCCGTGCTCCTCGGCGCGATGCCCGACATCGAGGTCGTCGGTGAGGCCGTCAACGGCCGGGAGGCGATCTCCCAGGTCGCCGCCCTCCGTCCGGACGTCGTCCTCATGGACATCCGCATGCCCGAGCTGAACGGCATCGACGCCACGCGCGAGATCGTCGCCGCCGACGCGGACGCGAAGGTCCTCGTCCTGACCACCTTCGACCTGGACGAGTACGTGTACCAGGCGCTGCGCGCCGGGGCCTCGGGCTTCCTCCTCAAGGACGCCTCGGCCCGGCAGCTCGCGGAGGGCGTGCGGGTCGTCGCGGCCGGCGAGGCGCTGCTCGCGCCGACCGTCACCAAGCGGCTGATCACCGAGTTCGCGAAGGCACCCGGCAGCTCCCCGAAGCCGCCGGCCATGTCACAGGTCGGGGAGCTGACGGAGCGGGAGACGGAGGTGCTCGTGCTCATCGCGCAGGGCCTGTCGAACGTCGAGATCGCCGAGCACCTCGTCGTCGCCGAGTCCACGATCAAGACGCATGTCAGCCGGATCCTGGTGAAGCTGGGCCTGCGCGACCGGACGCAGGCGGCGGTCTTCGCGTACGAGGCGGGTCTGGTGCGCGTCGGCGGCTAGGGCGTGTTGCGAAAGTCCCGCCTGCCCGACGGGCGGCCGGCGCTACTTTCGCAACACGCCCTAGAACCGCTCAGGGGCCGGGGGTAGCGTCCGCCCATGGAAGCCGAGAAGTCCGTGAACGACGTCCAGGTCGACGTCGACGCCCTGTACGACCCCTGGTCCCCCGAGTTCGTCGCCGACCCCTACCCCGCCTACGCCCGGCTGCGGGCCGCCGGGCGCGCGCACTGGCACGGTCCCACCCGGCAGTGGCTGATCCCGCACCACGCGGACGTGTCGGCGCTCCTGCGGGACCGGCGGCTGGGGCGGACGTACACGCACCGGTTCACGCACGAGGAGTTCGGGCGGGAGGCTCCGTCCGCCGCGCACGAGCCGTTCCACACGCTCAACGACCACGGGCTGCTCGACCTGGAGGCCGCCGACCACACCCGGATCCGGCGGCTCGTGTCGAAGGCGTTCACGCCGAGGACGGTGGAGAACCTGGCGCCGACGGTACGGAGGCTGGCCGCCGGGCTCGTCGGGGACCTGGTGGCGGCGGGCGGCGGCGATCTGCTCGCCTCGGTCGCCGAACCCCTCCCCGTCGCGGTGATCGCCGAGATGCTGGGCGTCCCGGAGGACGACGAGGAGCGGGGGCGGCTGCGGCCCTGGTCGGCGGCGATCTGCGGGATGTTCGAGCTGAACCCCTCGGAGGAGACGGCCCGGCAGGCGGTCCAGGCCTCGGTCGAGTTCTCGGACTACCTGCGGGAGCTGATCGCGCGGCGCCGGAAGAACCCGGGGGACGACCTCGTCTCGTCGCTGATCGCGGTGGAGGAGCTGACGGAGCAGGAGATGATCTCCACCTGCGTCCTGCTCCTGAACGCGGGCCACGAGGCCACGGTGAACACCACGGTCAACGGCTGGTGGACCCTGCTCAGGCACGGTGTCCGGCCGGATCCCGAAAAGTTGTCCACAGCTGTGGAAGAACTTCTGCGGTACGACACCCCGCTCCAGATGTTCGAGCGCTGGGTCCTCGACGACATCGAGGTCGGCGGCCAGGTCATCCCGCGCGGCTCCGAGGTCGCGCTCCTCTTCGGCTCCGCCAACCGCGACCCGGCCCGCTTCGGCCCGACCGCCGACGACCTCGACCTCACCCGCGCCGACAACCCGCACATCACCTTCGGCGCCGGCATCCACTACTGCCTCGGCGCCCCGCTCGCCCGCCTCGAACTGGACGCGGTCTTCGGCGAGCTCCTCCGCCAGGCCCCGGGCCTGCGCCTCGCGGCGGAGCCCGTGTGGAAGCCCGGGTACGTGATCCGGGGCTTCGACGAGCTGCTCGTGGAGGTGTGAGGCCCCCGACGGGACCTCAGCGGGCGCGGGTCTCCAGGGGCGGGGCGAGCCGGTCGAGGAGCGCCGGGAAGTCCGTCCCGCCCGCCTCCCGGTACGGCCCCGAGGGCCACAGGGGACGCCCGTCGATCCAGGGCACGACGAACGCGTCGCCGTCCCGCGTGTGGTCCCGCCAGCCGTGCAGCCCGGCGGGGCCGACGGGCCGGACCGGCAGCCCGCGGCGGGGGTGCTTCGGCGGACCCGGCGGGATCAGCGGCAGGACCCCTTCGGGTACGTCGTCCAGGCCGCCGTGCATCGGGAAGAACACCAGGACGGGGGCGCCGCCGTGCGGGTCGTACAGCAGGACGTACCGGCGCGGGACGGGAGTGAACGTGGTCGCGGCCCGGGTCAGCAGCCGCACCATGGGCCTCCCGGCGGTCAGCATCCGGTAGCCGGAGAACCCGAGGCCGGCCAGGCACACGGCACCCGCGAAGTACAGCTTCGGGAGGTCCCGCTCCGGCGGCCCGGTCAGCGCGACCGCGCCCATGACCGCGCAGAACACCAGCGAGATCAGCACCGACTGCACCCCGGCGACACGCCGCAGGCTCCGCACCCGCCACCACGGCACCTCGCGCACGTCGGCCTCCGGGCGCGGCGCCCTGCCCGGGGGTTCGGCCTGCCGCTGGGCGTGGGCGGCGAGCACCCCGTACGTCGGACCGGACGGGGCCCGCTCCGTGCCGAGCGGCCCGGTCCCGCCGTCGGGGGTGACGTGGACCAGGCCGTCGGGGGCGAGGAAGACCGGGCCGTCGGGGCCCTCGACGAACTCGGGGGCGTCGTGGACGTCGTAGGCGCCGGGCCGGCCGAGGGCCTCGGAGACGGCGGGGGCATCGGGAACCCCCGGACTCTGCGGCTGCCTCGGGGCCGACCGGTGCAGGAGCCCCTGGGCCTCGGCGCGCGCGACGATCCGGCGCCGCACCCGCTCGCCCCGCAGCGGCTTCGCCCAGATCAGCGGCCCGCCGCCGGGCGGTGCCAGGACCCCGCCGACGTTCGGGTCGCCGCACCACCAGAGCACGCCGTCCGGACCCGGCCGCACCAGCTCGTACCGCTGCCGGGTCGCCACCACGGCAAGCGGCCACATCTCGGGGCCGTCCGGGCCGCGCAGCACGAGGCTCGTCGCGTGGCCCTTGCCGCCGACCGTCACTGCGGGGTGCGCCGACCAGGTGTCGGCGCCGAGCGTCCGCCGCATCCGGCGGGCGCCGAACAGCGTGGCGGCCCCGCCGAGCAGCGAGACGATCCCGAGCGCGAGGGGCCAGGTGACCGCCCCGCGCGGCCAGGTGTCCGCGAAGAGCAGGCCGAGGCCGCCGGCCACCGCGATCGTCGCGAGCCCCGCGACGATCAGCCCGCCGGCTCTTCGCCGGGTCCGCTCCAGCGCCCTCGCCGTCTCCTCGACGTCCAGCGCACACGTCGTCACTACGTCCCCCGCCCCGCCCGGTGATGTCCGCCGGCGCGCGAGGTCCCACCCGGCGTGCGCGCCAGGCCGTGAGCCGACAGTAGCCGAACCGGCCGGACCGGAGGCCCGCTCCGCGTCAGGTCGCCGCACGGAGCTCCTGGGCCGGGTCCCGGGGCAGCGTCAGCCCCCACGCGCCCGCCCGGGCCGTCCACGTACGGCGCCGGACCGGGCCCGTGACGCGGCCGTCCGCGCGGTAGCGGAAGTCCGGGCCCGAGACCGTGAGGGTGCGGGCGGTCCCGTGCCGCTCCGGGGCGGCCGACGGGTGGACCGTGACCTCGGCGGTCCCGGCGACCGAGCGGACCGAGACGCCCTCCACCGGCGTGTCCACGTCCGCGAGGAGCACCCCGTCCGCCTCCACCCGCAGCCGGTGGGTGCGGACCGCGAGGGCCGTCGGGGCCGGGCGGACCAGCGTCCGGACCAGGGAGCGGCAGGTGCCCCAGACGGACGAGGTCGGCGCGTCCAGGAGGCGGCCGGCCGATCCGCCGGGGATGCGGAGGTCGCCGAGGACGACCCCGTCGCTGTCGTCGACGAGCAGGTCGAGGCGGCGGACCACCCCGTCGAGGACCGCCCGCGCCGCCGCCGGGGTGGAGTGCGGCACGCCGAGCGCGCGGGCGACTTCCAGGGCGTCCGGCGGGCCGATCGGGACGAGGGAGAGCGCCCCCTCGGCGAGCTCCCGCTCCCGGTGCAGCAGGGTCACCGTGCGGAGCAGCGCGCGGTCGTCGCCGAGCACCACGGGGTGCCGGGAGCCGCGCCGGGCCAGGGCCCGGACGAATTCCTCGGGACTGTCCGGCAGGCAGATCTTCGCTTCTGCGCGCGCGGACAGGACATCCTTCGCGATCCGTACGGACTCGCCGTCACTTCGGCGGGCGACCGGGTCGACGATGACCAGCAGCTGGTCGTGATCCGACACCTCGGTCCTTCCTCGGGTAGCATCTTTGTGCAAGAGCCCCTTGCGCTATTGCGCCAGGGGCTTCGTCTATTCCGGGGCACACCGGTGAGGCGGCGTACGCCCCCTGACCTTGGACATGCCCCACCCGGAAGGGGTGTACGCCTGTGCCCGCACTTGTGCTGCTCGGTGCTCAGTGGGGTGACGAGGGCAAGGGAAAGGCCACCGATCTCCTCGGTGGATCCGTTGACTATGTAGTGCGTTACCAGGGCGGCAACAACGCCGGCCACACCGTCGTCGTCGGCGACCAGAAGTACGCGCTGCATCTTCTCCCTTCCGGAATCCTCTCGCCGGGGTGCACCCCGGTGATCGGAAACGGAGTCGTCGTCGACCCGGCGGTCCTGCTCTCCGAGCTGAGCGGACTGAACGAGCGCGGCGTCGACACGTCGAAGCTCCTGATCAGCGGTAACGCTCACCTGATCACCCCGTACAACGTCACCCTCGACAAGGTGACGGAACGGTTCCTCGGCAAGCGCAAGATCGGTACCACCGGTCGCGGCATCGGGCCGACCTACGCCGACAAGATCAACCGCGTCGGCATCCGGGTCCAGGACCTGTACGACGAGTCGATCCTCACCCAGAAGGTCGAGGCGGCGCTGGAGGGCAAGAACCAGCTGCTCGCCAAGCTGTACAACCGCCGCGCCATCGACGCCGCCCAGATCGTCGAGGAGATGCTCCAGTACGCGGAGCAGATCAAGCCGTTCGTCGCGGACACCACCCTGATCCTCAACAACGCGCTCGACGAGGACAAGGTCGTGCTCTTCGAGGGCGGCCAGGGCACCCTGCTCGACGTCGACCACGGCACGTACCCCTTCGTCACCTCCTCGAACCCGACCGCGGGCGGCGCCTGCACCGGCGCCGGCGTGGGCCCGACGAAGATCAGCCGGGTCATCGGCATCCTCAAGGCGTACACGACCCGTGTCGGCGCCGGCCCGTTCCCGACGGAGCTCTTCGACGCGGACGGCGAGGCGCTGCGCCGCATCGGTGGCGAGCGCGGTGTCACCACCGGCCGTGACCGTCGCTGCGGCTGGTTCGACGCGGTCATCGCCCGCTACGCGACCCGCGTCAACGGTCTGACCGACTTCTTCCTCACCAAGCTCGACGTGCTGACGGGCTGGGAGCAGATCCCGGTCTGTGTCGCGTACGAGATCGACGGCAAGCGCGTCGAGGAGCTGCCGTACTCGCAGACCGACTTCCACCACGCGAAGCCGATCTACGAGATGCTGCCGGGCTGGTCCGAGGACATCACCAAGGCCAAGACCTTCGCCGACCTGCCGAAGAACGCGCAGGCGTACGTGAAGGCCCTGGAGGAGATGTCGGGCGCCCCGATCTCCGCGATCGGCGTCGGCCCCGGCCGGACCGAGACGATCGAGATCAACTCGTTCCTGTAAGAGGTACTGCTCCGAGGGGCGCTCCTCCAAGAGGTACTCCGCGAAGAGGTACGGGAAGGGCCCGCACCCCGGCTTCCGCCGGGATGCGGGCCCTTCCCGCGTCCGGCCCCGCCCCGCGCGGCGGCCGAACTCCACCGACGTGAGTCCTGAACGAGCCTTGCGGCTCAAGGGAGTCGAGCGCTTAATGGGTTCCCGCTCGTGCGTGGTTCCGTCTCAGGGGGAAGCATGGAAACGCCCGAACCTCCCGCCACACCGCCCCGGCCGTGGCAGCGGCCCGCAGCGGCACCCGCCGCTCCGCCGCTTCCGCCCCGGGGTTACACCTCGGTCGACGTGAGCGTCCGGAAGCGCCTGCTGTGGGTGAACGACGCGTGCTATCCGTTGCGGAACATCGCCCGCGTCCACACCTTCGTCGTGTCGCCCGACCGTGGGGCGGCGATGATGCGGTTCCTGAAGAGGCTGGCCGTCGTGGTGCTGGGGCTGGCCGTCGTCGGTGCCTTCGGCGAGGACCTCGGCGACGCACTGGACATGATCCGGTTCGTCCTCATCTGCTTCCTCGTCTACGCCCTCGTGGACATGCTGATCGTCGTGTGCGGCGCGTCGCACACGGTCCTGGCGGTCGAGACCACGGGCGACCCGGTCGCGCTGGTCACCAGTCGTGAGAAGGAGGTGCTCGCGGATCTCGTCCGCCAGATCGCGGACGCGATCGAGAACCCCGAGGCGGAGTTCCAGGTCCGGGTGGAGCGGCTCACGGTCAACATGAAGAACTACACGGGGGACACGGTCAACATGATCGGCGGACACAACAACACCGGGGTGTCGAAGTGACGGCCGAGGGCAACCGCTACGGCGACCAGGTGAACATGTTCGGCGGCCAGGGCAACCAGGGCATCGTCCATCACCACCACGCGCCCCCGCCGCCGGCCACCCTGGACGAGGCCCTGCGGATCGTCGTCGCGTGTATGCGGGAGCTGCGGGCCGAGGTCGGGCCGGAGGACCGGCAGTCCTTCGACGAGGCCCTGCCCGTCCTCGCCGCCGACGCGACCGACGCGGCCGTGGAGACGCCGGTACGGCGCCGGGCGCTGCTGACGGTCGCGGGGATCGCCGCGATGCTCGGGACACTCGGCGCGCCGCTCCTCGACTCGGCCCGCGCCGCCCTGGAACTACTCGGCGTAGGCGGATAGAGCCCCTCCGGGGGCTGCGCTCACGCAGTGTGTTCGCTTGCTCCGGCCCCGAGTTGCCGACTCGGGGCCACGGGAGAAGAGTGGTTCGTGTGATCCCTGTGAACCGTTGAGTCGTGGAACTCCGGTCACCATGGGCCGCCTTCGGAGGGCCGGCCCCCGAGGACGAAGCAGCACACTGACAGCCACCTGGATTCACCATGACCACAACCGCCCAGCGACGAGTCGTCCGAGCTGCGAGCGCGTCCCTCCTGGCGGCCGGCCTGGCCTTGTCGTCAGGGATGAGCGCCATGGCGGCATCGGCAGCCCCGGCGCAGGTTCAGGCCGTCGAGAGCGGAAGGGCTCAGCCGACACCGCCACCACCCGCCGAGGAGGAGGTGCCGGTCGATCCTCCGGCCGAGGAGCCCCCGGTCGAGGAGCCTCCCGTCGAAGAGCCTCCGGTCGATGAGCAGGTGCCGCCTGTCGAGGAGGAGGTGCCGCCTGAGGAGGAGCAGGTGCCACCGGGCGAGGAGCAGCCGCAGTACCCCGACGGGGAGGAACAGCAGAACCCCGCGGAGGAGGAGGCGAACCCCGCCGAGCAGCCGGGAGAGCTGCCCGCCGAGGGAGAGGAAGTTCCCGCCGTGCAGAACGTGGCGCTCCAGACCCTGACCGCCACGGAGATCAAGCAGCAGGTGGACACGCGTATCTCGACGTCCGGCCTCTCCGCCGCGGAGAAGGCGAAGGCCCAGAAGTCGCTGGACGGCCTCCTCGCCATCATCAACGACCCGACGTCGACGAAGGCGCAGAAGGAAGCCGCGGAGAGCCTCGCGACGGGGATGGGAGAGGCCTTGAGGCTCAGCCAGGACCCGACACTGTCGAAGGCGGAGCAGGCCAGGTTCAACAAGATCGCGCGCGGCATCAGCGAGGCGGCGGGGAAGTTCACCGACCCGAAGGCGACCATCGCCGACAAGATCATTTACGGGAAGGCGCTGGAAGACCTGAACCTGGTCGTCACGAACCTCACGGACAAGA
The DNA here is from genome assembly GCF_043080005.1 of Streptomyces sp. NPDC015130. Classification (NCBI taxonomy): domain Bacteria; kingdom Bacillati; phylum Actinomycetota; class Actinomycetes; order Kitasatosporales; family Streptomycetaceae; genus Streptomyces; species Streptomyces sp. NPDC015130. The sequence continues at coordinate 483,544 of NZ_JBIBVC010000001.1, forward strand.
ACGTGACCCCGGAGGCGAAGGCGTTCTACGCCAAGTACGCGGACGTGCTCCTCGGTGGCCTGGTGGCCGCCGAGCAGACGGGTACCGCGCCGACGAAGCCCGAGGACAAGAAGAAGGTCAAGGAGAAGCTGGCGAAGAGCGCCGCGGCGCTGAAGGTGTACCAGAGCGCGAGTTCGTCCGACTCGGACCGTTCCGCCGCCAAGGCGACGCTCGACGAGCAGGCCGGTGCGGTGAACAACTCCCAGTACCAGGCGCTCGTGGAGGAGCTGAAGCGGCTGAAGGCACCGCAGTCCTGCCTCGACGTCGTGCAGAACCGCACGCAGCAGGCCGGCTGGCCCGACGGCTCCCTCTGGGGTCTGACCGACAAGGCCTGCGAGGACACCGTGCAGGCCGGCGCGGCCGACACGAACAGCGACTGGAACGGCCTCTTCGAGTGCGTGCTGGACCAGCCGTTCAGCACCTGCACCAACCGGATCCCCGAATAGCCCGAACAGCCCTACAACCGCAGGAACTCACCCGGCTCCGCGTCCACCATCGGGTAGACGAGGAGCCGTTCCTTGCCCTCCCACCTGTCCACGACCACGTAACTGGAGCCGTTCTCCGGGCACTCGGAGTCCGTGTTGCCCGGCTCCTTGACCTGCGGGCCGATGACGAGGAAGTCGCCGACGCCCGCGAGGACGGACGTGGAGGCGCAGCTGACGACGTCGGGGGTGAGCTCGCCGGCCTCGTTCATGCGCGGGAAGACGTCGGTGATGCGGACGACGGGCGTGCCGATCGGGCCCTGGGTGACCGTCACCTCCGTGCGGTAGCGGTCGTCGTTGTCGCCGTAGATCTCCGTCATGGGCTTGCTGCGCCAGCGGCCGAGGAAGCGGGCGGGGACGACGGCGGTGCCGGTGGGTGCCTTGCGGAAGGTGGCCTTCGCGGCGCCGGAGGTCCACTCCAGGACGTCGGGGGAGCGCAGGGTGAGGGTCTGGTGCGCCGCGGGGGTGCAGCGCTGGGCGGGCACGCTGGTCGTGACGTCGGACTCGCCGAGCACGACCTTGTCCTCGTCGGCCGAGACGAGCCGGGAGCGGCCCATGCAGAACCGGCTCTCGGAGGCCTGGACGTAGACCGCGGTCTTGGCGCCCGCCGCGCCCTGGGTGAGCTCGATGCGGGCGGTCTCGCGGGGGTGGTCCGCGGTGCCCTGGATGACGCCCTCCCAGGCGCCGAGGAAGCCGCCGGGGACGATCCCGGCGGGCCGGGCCGAGACGCCGCCGGTCTGGCCCTTGCCGCGGTTCCTCTGCTCGTCGCCGCCGGTGTCCGGGTCGGGCCAGAAGGTGTACGTAGCGGTGGCGGCGGCGGCCACCGCGAGGGCGGCGAGGGCGGCGATCAGGGCGGTCCGGCGGAGGGGCCGGGGGCGGGGTCCGGTGCGGGCGGTGGGCGGCAGCGGGGTGGCGGGCGTCGGGTCGCCGGCGGAGCCGCCCGAGACCGCGTGACCGGTGGAGCCGCCCGTGACCGCGTGACCGGTGGAGCCGCCCGTGACCGCGTGACCCGCCCCGGCCACCGGACCCGCCTCGGCCACCGGGTCCGTCCCCGCCTCCGCCTCCAGGAGCCGGGCCGCGTGCCGCCCCAGCCGGGCCAGGACGTCGGCCGGGAGCCACGGGTCGGCGAGGACCGGCAGCGTCTCGACGATCTCGGCGGCCGAGGGGCGGGCCTCCGGGTCCTTGGCGAGGCAGGCGCGGATGAGGCCGGAGAGCTCGGGAGCGAGGTCCGTCAGGTCGGGCTCGTCGTGGGCGATGCGGAACATCGTGGCGTGGACGCCGCTGTCGGCCGTTCCGAAGGGCGAGCGGCCGGTCGCCGCGTACGCGAGGACGGAGCCGAGGCAGAAGACGTCCGAGGTGGGGGTGACGCGGTCGCCGCGGACCTGCTCGGGCGACATGAAGCCGGGGGAGCCGACGACCGCGCCGGTGGAGGTCAGGCCGCCGCCGTCGGCGACGGTGTCGACGGCACGGGCGATGCCGAAGTCGATGAGCCGGGGCCCGTCGACGGTCAGCAGGACGTTGGACGGCTTGAGGTCGCGGTGGACGAGCCCGGCGTCGTGGATGTGGACGAGGGCGCGGGCGAGCCCGGAGGCGAGGGCGCGTACGGTCGCGGGCGGCAGCGGACCGTACTCGTCACCGACCACGGTCCGCAGCGACGGCCCGGGCACGTATCCGATGGCCACCCACGGGGCCCGGGCGGAGGTGTCCGAGCCGAGCACGGGCGCCGTGCCCGTCCCGCCGACCCGCTCCAGGGCGGCGACCTCGCGGGCGAACCGCCGCCGGAACTCCTCCTGGGCCGCCAGCTCGGCGTGCACCACCTTCACCGCGACCGTCCGGCCGCCGGCCGAGCGCGCGAGGAACACCCGGCCCATCCCCCCGACCCCGAGACGGCCGATCAGACGGAACGGACCGATGCCGACCGGGTCTTCCGCGTTCAAAGGCTCCACGGCGACGAGCATGCCAGACCACGCCCCGGCCGTCCCCAGGCCCTGTCGGCGGGACAACTCCCTCGGTGTGCCCTTCAGCGGGTCCTTCAGGCGGGCGATCACGGGTTGCCCGGGGGTCGAGGGCGTGGGTGTAATGGCGACGAGGGGGCCTTCCGTCTGAGGAGTACCCCATGCGTGTCGTCGAAGTGACCGCCTACGGCGGACCCGAGGTCCTCAGAATGGCCCGCCGGCCGGAGCCGGAGGCCGGGGACGTACCGGGCAGGGTGCGTGTGCGGCTGAAAGCCGCCGGTGTGAACCAGGCCGACCTGCGGATCCGGGCCGGCCGGTACGCGGACGCGGTCGGCTCGCTCACGCCCCCGTTCGTCCTGGGGACGGACTTCGCGGGCAAGCTGCTCGACCCCGTGCCCGGGATGGCTCCGGGGACCCGTGTGGCCGGTTACGTGCCCTGGTACGAGGAGCTGACCGGCGAGGGCACGTACGCGGAGGTCGTACGGGTCGCCCCGGAGTGGCTGGCGCCGATCCCGGACGACGTGGAGTTCACGACGGCCGCGTCCGTCCCGCTCGCCTCGGCCACGGCCCAGCTGGGCCTTGAGAAGCTCGGGCTCTCCCAGGGCGACACGCTCCTGGTCACCGGCGCGAGCGCCGTGGTGGGCCGCTTCATGGTCCAGTTCGCGGCGGCGGCCGGAGTACGGGTGATCGCCGTCGTCCACGAGGGCGACGAGAGCGAGCTGAAGATCCTCGGCGCGGAGCACGCCGTGCCGCGCGGTGCGCCGGAGGAGGTGTCGGCCAGGGTGCGCGCGGTCGCCCCGGACCCGGTGGACGGTGTCTTCGACGGGGCGCTCGTCGTCGAGGGACTCCTTCCGCTGCTGAAGGACGACGGCGTGTTCGTCGCGATCGCTCCCGACCGGATCCCGGCCGCCGAACGGAACGTCCGCGTCGAGGCCATCCGGGCCAAGCCGGACGCCGCCCGCCTCAAGCAGACGCTGGAGAAGGTGGCGGCCCGCGAGCTGATCACCCGGGTGGCCGATGTCTTCCCCCTGGAAGAGGCCGCCGAGGCCCACCGCCGCGCGGAGTCGGGGCACCGCCCGGGCCGCATCATCCTGATGATCTGAGCTGTCGGCGCGCGTCAGCCTCATGATCCGAGCAGCCGACCGGCCCGCGTCGGCCCCGTGATCCGGGTCGCCGGCTCCGTCAACCTCGTCCGCCCGGGTCCCCTCGACCCGGGCGGAAACCGTCGGCGGATGCGGAATCGCCGGTACCTGCGGCGCGGGGGATCGTTAGCGGGGCATGAACTCTTCCCAGCGCGTCCTCACCGCCCTCGCCCTCGCCGCCTCCGCCATCGGTATCGGCGCGGGTGCCGCCGCCGCGGACCCCCTGGCGGGCGCGACCGGCCTGCTCGGCCCGGTCAGCGGCGCCGCCACCCAGCCCGACTCCCCGCTGAGCGCCGTCACGGACGCCGCGAACCCCGCCGCGCTCGGCGACGTCACCAAGGCCCTGCCCCTCTAGGGCGTGTTGCGAAAGTCCCGCCTGCCCGACGGCGCCTGGCACGCACGCTCGCCGCGTTGTCGGGATCGCCCCGATACCTCCAGTATCGGGGCGACCCTCCGCCTTGCGATCGCACGCACCAGACGCCGTCGGGCCCGCCCTTCGGGCGGCCGGCGCTACTTTCGCAGCACGCCCTAGGACGCCCGCTTTTCGCTCCCCTCCCGGCCGGCTCCGGGGCGGCCACTCGCCGCCCCGGGGCCGTTCTCCGTGTGCGGGCTTGGTGTGTCCGAAATCGTTCGAACGCTGTGGCAGGATTCGGACCACTGGCGGCGCGCAAAGTAAGCCGCTGAAGAGCCCCAGGGGGGGATTTCGGTGAACATCATTCGTCGTCGTGCGCTCAAGGGCGCGTTCGTCGCCACCGCCGTCGCGGTCGCGACCGCCACCGTGGCCGGCACCGCCACCGCGGCGGAGCCGCCGGTGCAGCCTCTCTTCGACATGTACGGCGTCCACAAGACGACCCAGGACCTGACCATCTGGTTCTCCACGGGGAGCGGCGGCTTCGACAAGTGGAACACCGAGGACGACGCCTCTTACGTCGCCGACATCATCGACGGCGACAACGACAACGACGGGTTCTCCGACAGCCAGTGGACCGTCCTCAAGAACGGTGAGCTGATCTTCTTCGGGGAGTACTCGGGCTCGCAGGACGCGGACGTCGTCGGCCGGGGCTGGAACATCTACAGGACGGTTCTCTCGCCCGGCAACATCGGCGGGGCCAAGGAGGCCGACCTCATCGGGGTCGACAAGACCGGCGTGCTGTACAGCTACCTGACGTACCCGAGCGGCAAGACCACCCCCCGCGTGCGGGTCGGCGGCGGCTGGAACGTGTACGACCAGATCGCGGGCCAGGGCGACCTGACCGGTGACGGCAAGCCCGACATCGTCGCCAAGGAGAAGTCCACCGGCTACCTGTACCTCTACAAGGGCACGGGCAACTGGAAGGCCCCCTTCAGCGGCCGCACGAAGATCGGCCAGGGCTGGAACGCGTACGACCGCCTCCTCGCGGTCGGCGACCTGAACCTCGACGGCAAGGCGGACCTGCTCGCCCGCAAGCCCAGCGGTGCGCTGATGCGCTACTACGGCACGGGCCTCGCCGCGACCCCGTTCAAGGCGCCCACCCAGATCGGCACCGGCTACCAGGCGTACAACCTGCTGTAGTGGTACGGGTGTTACTCACCCAGCGGCGGCCCCGGGCCTCGGATCTCCGAGCCGGGGCCGCCGTGTACGCAACCGGAACCCCAACCTGCGCGAGTTCCGATCCAGACCCTCCCCGTCGGCTCCCGGGCGGCGCCTCGCCGCCCCGGAGCTGTTGCTTTGTAACAGGCCTTGATGGCACACACGTTCCGGTCACTGTGGCAAGATTTTCCATGATCGACGACGCGGGACGCGCGTCGTCGAGGACCGAGAATCCCAGGGGGGGATCTTGATGAAGATCAATCGTCAGCGTGTGCTCAAGGGCGCGCTCGTCGCCACCGCCGTCGCCGTCGCGACCGCGACCGCCGTCGGCACCGCCTCCGCCGCGCCCGCCGCGGCGACGGTGACGCCCAGCTTCGAGATGTACGGCGTCCACAAGACGACCGGCGACCTCTACACGTGGATCGCCAACGGCAACGGCGGCTTCAGCGCCGGGATTCCCACGGCGGACAGCGCCGGCGACCTCGCCGACATCATCGTCGCCGACAACAACAACGACGGCTTCGGCGAGGCCGAGTGGACGCTCTACAAGAACGGGCGTCTGGACTTCTTCTCCTTCGACGGAGACGCCGAGGACGCGAACACCGTCGGCCGGGGCTGGAACATCTACAAGACGGTCATCTCGCCCGGCAACATCGGCGGTGCCCAGCAGGCCGACCTGCTCGGTGTCGACTCGGCCGGTGTGCTGTGGAGCTACCTGTCCTACCCGGACGGCCGCCTCACCACCCGCACGAAGGTCGGCGGTGGCTGGAACGCGTACAACCAGATCGCGGGCCAGGGCGACCTGACCGGTGACGGCAAGGTCGACATCGTCGCCCGCGACACGGCCGGTGTCCTGTGGCTCTACAAGGGCACGGGCAACTACCGCGCCCCGTTCACCACCCGCACGAAGGTCGGCAGCGGCTGGAACACCTTCAACCGCCTCCTGTCGACGGGCGACATCGACTTCGACGGCAAGGCGGACCTGCTCGCCCGCAAGGCGGACGGCAAGCTCTTCCGCTACTCGGGCACCGGCAACGCCGCGGCCCCGTTCAAGGCGCCGGTCCAGATCAACACCGGTCTGCAGAACTTCAACCTGCTCTAGTCGTACCGCTTCACGCGGCCGACGGCGGCCCCGGGCTCGGAACTCCGAGTCCGGGGCCGCCTCTTGCGTTCCCGGGGCCGTTTCGTATGCAACCGGAACCCCAACTGTCACAAGTTCTGGTCTAGACCTTGACAGGTCCAGACCAATAGCGCTTCGCTGTGCTTCCCCGACCCGGCCCCACCCGGAAGGAAGCACGCATGCTGCGTAAGTTGGTCACCTCGCTGGCCGCGCTCTGTACGGCCGCTGGACTCGCCCTGCTCCTCCTCCCCGCCGCCTCGGCAGGAGCGGCAGCCGCCTGCGCGGCCGCGTGGAACTCCTCCAGTGTCTACACGGGCGGGATGACCGCCTCGCACAACGGCCGCAACTGGCAGGCCAAGTGGTGGACCCAGAACGAGACCCCCGGCACGACCGGCGAGTGGGGCGTCTGGGCCGACCAGGGCGTCTGCGGCGGCGGACCCACCACCCCGCCCACCACCCCGCCGACCACGCCGCCGACCTCCGGATTCGTGGTCTCCGAGGCCCAGTTCAACCAGATGTTCCCGAACAGGAACCCCTTCTACACGTACGCGGGCCTCACCGCGGCCCTCAAGTCGTACCCCGGCTTCGCCAACACCGGCAGCGACACCGTGAAGAAGCAGGAGGCCGCGGCCTTCCTCGCGAACGTCTCCCACGAGACGGGCGGCCTGGTCCACATCGTCGAGCAGAACACCGCCAACTACCCGCACTACTGCGACCGCAACCAGCCCTACGGCTGCCCGGCCGGCCAGGCCGCGTACTACGGCCGCGGGCCCATCCAGCTCTCCTGGAACTTCAACTACAAGGCGGCCGGTGACGCCCTCGGCATCGACCTGCTGAACAACCCCTGGCGGGTCGAGCAGGATCCGGCCGTCGCCATGCAGACGGGCCTCTGGTACTGGAACACCCAGAACGGCCCCGGCACGATGACCGCCCACAACGCCATGGTCAACGGCGCCGGCTTCGGGCAGACCATCTGGGCGATCAACGGCAGCCTGGAGTGCAACGGCGGCAACCCGGCGCAGGTGCAGAGCCGGGTCGCCAAGTACCAGCAGTTCACCCAGATCCTGGGCGTCCCCGCGGGGGCGAACCTGTCCTGCTGAGCCGACCCCGCACCGCGGATTCCGTACGGCTGAGTCCGTACCCCTGGGTCCGTACCCCTGAATCGGTGACGCTGAATCAGTACCGCTGCCCCGCGCCGTAATTGTCGGCGCGGGGCAGCGGCGTCCTCGCGGCCTGGATGTCCTCGACCGGATCGTCAGGGGCTGATCACGTCGGATCGGGGGCGCCGTGGCGCGCACTGACGGCGTCCAGCGCTCCCGAGAGCCGTTCCAGCACCCGTACGGTCTCGTCGAAGGCCTCCTGGCCGCCCAGCTCCCGCACGAGCAGGGCCGCCAGCTCCGCGTGGCCCGGACCGATGCGGTCGATCGCCGCCCGGCCCGCCTCCGTGGGCGCGAGGAGCTTGGCGCGCCGGTGGGCCGGGTTCGGCTCGTACGCCGCCAGGCCCTCCCGGACGAGCAGGTCCGCGATCCGCTGGACGCTCTGCCGGGTGATGCCCATGACGCGGGCGATCCCGGCGACCGGAAGCGGTTCGGGGAGGACCGCGCCGAGGACCTGCCACCAGGCGGCGGTCAGGCCGGCCGGTTCGGCCAGCCTCTCCGAGACGGCGAGGAACTGGCCGTTGAGACGGAAGACGCCCAGGGCCGTCCGGGACAGGGCATCCTGCTCCTGCCTGCGGCTCATGAGTTCAGCTCGACGAAGGCCGCCGGGTCCGAGTCGTGGAAGAGGCGGTACCAGGCGTCGCGCTTGCCCTCGTACGCGCCGAGCCGGGCGAAGATCTCCCGCGCGAACGCGACCGGCTCCGTCGGGCCCGCCGTGATCAGGTCGCCGGCCGTCACCGCGTCCGCGTCGACGTAGTGCTCACCGCCCTTGTAGCCGGTGGCGGCGAGGTAGAACGAGACGGCGCTGGTGTGCGGGCGGTCGTCGAGCAGGCCCTCCTTCGCCAGGCCCGCCGTGGCGCCGCAGATCGCGGCGACCGGCACGCCGGCGTCCAGGAAGGTCCGGGCCTTGGCGGTGAAGGGGGCGAGCTCGTCGCCCTCGTCGTACTTCTCGGCACCCGGAAGGATCAGCAGGGCGCTGTCCTCGGGGCGGAGCTCGTCGAGCCCGAGGTCGGGGACGATCCGCATTCCGGCGATCGTCGTGACGGGCTCCCCGGCGGCCGGGCCGACGGTCCGGACCGTGAATCCGGCGCGGGCGAGCCAGGCCGTGGCGTGGCCCGTCTCCCAGTCGGCGAGCGTGTCGTAGACGGCGAGGTGGACGGTCGTGGTGGCGCTCTCGGTTCCCATGACAGAAGACTGTCATGATGACAGCCTGCTGTCAATGGGATTCCGGGGTCGCCGGCATCCCGGCAGCCGTCCTCCGTCGATTTCCTCCGGGGCCCCGGCCCGGCACGAAACGGGACAGAGCGCCGACGGGGCAAGGGGTGGAGCGAGGGACAGAGCAAGGTGTCGCGTCCGGCCCGGTCTCGGTGGACAAGATGGCCATGGCCCGCCCCACCTGCGATTCCTTACCCTCGACCGCATGACCCCTCATGTCGCCGCACCCGATCCGCAGGCCGGCGCGGCCGTCAAGGCCGCCGACCGCGCGCACGTCTTCCACTCCTGGTCCGCCCAGGGTCTGATCGACCCGCTCGCCGTCGCCGGCGCCGAGGGTTCGTACTTCTGGGACTACGACGGAAACCGCTACCTCGACTTCACCAGCGGCCTCGTCTACACGAACATCGGCTACCAGCACCCCAAGGTCGTCGCCGCGATCCAGGAGCAGGCCGGCAAGCTCGCCACCTTCGCGCCGGCCTTCGCCGTGGACGTCCGCTCCGAGGCCGCACGCCTCATCGCCGAGCGCACCCCGGGCGACCTGGACAAGATCTTCTTCACCAACGGCGGCGCCGAGGCCGTCGAGAACGCCGTCCGGATGGCCCGTCTGCACACGGGCCGCCACAAGGTGCTCTCCGCCTTCCGCTCGTACCACGGCGCCACCTCCACCGCGATCAACCTCACCGGCGACCCGCGCCGCTGGGCCTCCGACACCGGCTCCGCCGGCGTCGTGCGCTTCTGGGCGCCCTTCCTCTACCGCTCGCCGTTCTACTCCGAGAACGAGCAGCAGGAGTGCGAGCGCGCCCTCGCCCACCTGGAGGACACGATCGCCTTCGAGGGTCCGGCGACGATCGCCGCGATCATCCTGGAGACCGTGCCCGGCACCGCCGGCATCATGACCCCGCCGCCCGGCTACCTCGCCGGCGTCCGCGCGATCTGCGACAAGTACGGCATCGTCTTCGTCCTCGACGAGGTCATGGCCGGCTTCGGCCGCACGGGCAAGTGGTTCGCCGCCGAGCACTTCGACGTCGTCCCCGACCTGATGACCTTCGCGAAGGGCGTGAACTCCGGTTACGTGCCCCTCGGCGGCGTCGCCATCAACGCCGAGATCGCCGCGACCTTCGACAAGCGCCCCTACCCCGGCGGCCTGACCTACTCCGGTCACCCGCTGGCCTGCGCCGCCGCCGTCGCCACCATCCAGGTGATGGAGGACGAGAAGGTCGTCGAGCACGCCGCCCACCTCGGCGAGAACGTCCTCGGCCCCGGCCTGCGCGAGCTCGCCGAGCGTCACCCGTCCGTCGGCGAGGTCCGCGGCCTGGGCGTCTTCTGGGCGCTGGAGCTCGTGAAGAACCGCGAGACGCGCGAGCCGCTCGTCCCGTACAACGCCGCGGGCGAGGCCGCCGCGCCGATGGCCGCCCTGGGCGCCGCGGCGAAGAAGAACGGCCTGTGGCCCTTCATCAACATGAACCGCACGCACGCCGTCCCCGCCTGCAACGCCTCCGAGGCCGAGGTCAAGGAGGGCCTGGCGGCCCTGGACGCCGCGCTGACGGTGGCCGACGAGTACACCGCGTAACCGACTCGTCGCGTAAGGGCGTTACGGGGAGGTTCCCTCCGTTTGGACTAGGGTGTCCGCAGCCGGACGGAGGGGGCCGACCACATGCCCGCGAGCGGAGCTGTCACCCGCAACACCTTGCGACAGCAGATCGCGGACGCGCTGCGTGACGAGGTGCTCGCGGGCCGTCTCCAGCCGGGCCAGGAGTTCACGGTCAAGCAGATCGCCGAGCAGTACGGGGTGTCCGCGACGCCCGTGCGGGAAGCCCTCGTCGACCTCTGCGCGCAGGGCCTCCTCGACTCCGACCAGCACCGCGGCTTCCGCGTCCACCAGTACTCGGTCGACGACTACCGGCGGATGGTCGAGGCCCGGATGCTCGTCGTCGACGGCATCTTCCGCCGCGACGCCGCCCGGGTGCCGCCCCGCTCGGTGGCCACGGAACCCGACCTCGGGGTCGGTGTCGCGCTGGTCTCCGTGCGCCGCAGGGGCGAGGCCGCGGCCCGCGCCGCCCGCGCCGGCGACCTGGACGTCCTCATCGGTTACGACATCCGCTACTGGCGCGAACTGGCCCGCCTGGTCGCCGCCAACGACTACATCGCCGAGTTCCTGCACCGGCTCCGCGTCCAGGCCTGGGTCTTCTCCGTGCCCTACCTGCGCTCCGAGCGGGACATGAACGGCTGGCTGTGGAGCGGTCACGTCGACCTGGTGGACGCGGTCACGCGCGGCGACGCGGAGGCGGCCGTCGCGATCGTACGGGACTACAACGCGCACTCCCTGGAGTGGGCCGGGTATCTGGAGGCGCAGGCCCGCTGAGGCCGGGGTGGGCCGGGGTGCACCAGTGGCGGGGCGCGTGGGGTTGAGGCCGGTGCTCCGGGGGCAGTTCCTGAGCGGGTGGGCGTCGTCGGCGCCGCCGACTACCCTGGCCGTCCCTGCAACCGACGGAGAGCGAGCCTCCCTTGGCCTGTGACCTGTGGCTGGTCCCCCTTGTCGACCTGCTGTGCCACAGCCCCGACAACCCCTTCGCCGAAGAGATAGCGGCCTACGACGCCGTGCTGACCGCGTCCGGCCTGCCGACCGTGCCCGTCTACGCGTACATGCCGGGTCTCTCCGGCGACGTCGCCCCGGTCGCCGGCTTCGACTACGAGGCCCTGCACTTCCTGCGCCGCGCGTACCTGCTCCAGGTGTGCGGGCTGCCGGTCGAGCCGGTCGGCGAGCTCGGCGGGGACTACGAGCAGCTCCTGGAGATGTTCGAGGCGACCGCCCAGCAGTCGCACCTGGTCTGGCACTACGACCACGCGGGCTCGTACGTGCCCGTCGACTTCCCGGCGCCGCTCTCCAACGACGAGCTCCTGGAAGGCGGCGGCCCGCTCGGCTCCTCGTACGGACTCCTGCGCGAGCTGGAGTTCGTGGCGCCCTCGATCGGCATCGACCCGATGAACCCGCCGGCGCTGCCCGTGCCGCCGGAGCGGCCGACCTCCCTGGAGGAGCCGGCCGGCCCGGTCCCGTACGACGGCAGCCCCTTCGCGCGGGAGCGGCACGTGTGGCTGGGGCTGCACGCGGCGGCGACCAGGAGCCTCGCACAGGGCTCGATGATCATCCTGAGCTGAGCGCCCCGGGGGACCCGGCGGCCGTCCTCGGAGGCTCAGCGCCCCCCCGGAGTGCTCCAGAAGGCCTCCGGAAGCCCTCCAGTGGCCCCTCCGGAGGCTCAGCGGGCCTCCGGGGGCCGCTGGCGCGGCATGTTCGGGCGGGTGCCCGGCGGCATCGGGAAGCGGCCCGACGGGTGGGGGATCTCCGCGCGCGTGGGCCCCGCGCCCACCGACTGGAGCATCAGCGGCGCCGGGCCCGAGCGGAACTCGACCATCCAGTCCGCGGTCTCCGCCCGTACGAGCTCCGTCACGTCCTCCGAGAAGCGGCGCAGCACGCCCAGACATCGCTCGGCGGCCTCGCTGGCCGTGCCCTCCGTGGGGCCCAGGACCTCGCGGACGCTCTCCGAGGCCCAGTCGAACTGCAGGGCCTGGAGACGGCGCTGCACGGCCTGTGCCGTCGCCACGTCCCTCATCCAGCCGGACGTCAGCCCGAAGTACCGGTCGCAGGCCAGGCAGGCCGCGCCGATCAGCAGCGACAGATAGCCCCAGCCGGCCGCGCCCTCGGCCGCCCCGGTCAGGTCGAGCAGCGGCAGCGCGGCGCCCGCGATCACGCCGGCGGCGGTGCCGAGCCGCAGGATCCGGGCGCCGCGGCGCTTCCAGACGCGGTCGGAGAGGTACCACTCCGCCGTGCGCAGGGCATGGGACTCGACCCAGCGGTACAGCTCGTCGAGCCGCTCGGCGGGCTCGCCCCAGTCGCCCAGGGGGAAGGGCGCGCCGGTGAGGTCGCGGTCCGGCCGCTCGGTGACTTCCCGGTTCTCCCCGGACTGACCCGGTGGCTGCATGTCCGGCTGCTGGCTCACCGGGGGACTCCTCTGTTCAGCTCAGCGCGCGTGTCCTTCTGTGACGTGCGGTGCACGTGGTGCCTGCCCTTCCTACCGCCGAATGGTGGGCGATGGGCCCGGAATCCCGGGATTTCCGCCCGCAAGAGGGTGTTGATCAGGTAGAGAAGCCCGCAGTTTCTCACCCGAAAGAGTGATGGAGGCAGGGCGGGCGGCGAGCACGTAGGCTCGTGCGTACCCGACATTCGGACGTATCGAACCTCAGGAGTGCCCGTGATTCCCGGTGGTGGCCAGCCCAATATGCAGCAGCTTCTCCAGCAGGCCCAGAAGATGCAGCAGGACCTCGCCCGCGCGCAGGCGGAGCTCGCCGCGACCGAGGTGGACGGCCAGGCGGGCGGTGGCCTGGTCAAGGCGACCGTCACCGGCTCCGGCGAGCTGCGCGCCCTGGCGATCGACCCCAAGGCCGTCGACCCGGAGGACACGGAGACGCTGGCGGACCTGATCGTGGCGGCCGTGCACGCGGCGAACGAGAACGCGCAGCAGCTCCAGCAGGCGAAGCTGGGCCCGCTGGCGCAGGGCATGGGCGGCATGCCGGGCCTGGGCTTCTGACCCGTAATCCCCGTACACCTTCAAAGGTGCACTTCCAGCCACTACCGTAAGAATCAAGCACCCCCGAGAAGGGCGTTCCGTTGTACGAAGGCGTGGTTCAGGACCTCATCGACGAACTGGGCAGGCTGCCCGGCGTCGGTCCCAAGAGCGCGCAGCGGATCGCCTTCCACATCCTCCAGGCGGAGCCCACGGATGTCCGGCGGCTGGCGCACGCGCTCCTGGAGGTCAAGGAGAAGGTCAGGTTCTGCACGGTCTGCGGCAACGTGGCACAGCAGGAGCAGTGCAACATCTGCCGGGACCCGCGGCGCGACCTGACGGTCATCTGCGTGGTCGAGGAGCCGAAGGACGTCGTGGCGATCGAGCGGACGCGCGAGTTCCGGGGGCGGTACCACGTCCTCGGCGGCGCGATCAGCCCGATCGAGGGCGTCGGCCCGGACGACCTGCGCATCCGGGAGCTCCTCGCACGGCTCGCGGACGGCGCGGTCACCGAGCTGATCCTCGCCACCGACCCGAACCTGGAGGGCGAGGCCACCGCGACGTACCTGGCGCGGATGATCAAGCCCATGGGGCTGAAGGTGACCCGACTCGCGAGCGGGCTCCCGGTCGGCGGCGACCTGGAGTACGCCGACGAGGTGACCCTCGGCCGTGCCTTCGAGGGGCGGCGACTGCTAGATGTATGACGAGGACCGAGCCCACGCAGGTGCGCCCCGAGGAAGGCTGCTCGATGTCTGACGCCACGCTTCACTCCGTCACGCAGGACCCCGACGACTTCGCGGTCCAGATCGCCGACTCGATCGAGAGCTTCATCGTCGCGACCACCGAGGTCGCGAAGGGCGACGAGCCCGACAGCGCGGTCCCGTTCATGCTCCTGGAGATCTCGCAGCTGCTGCTCGCGGGCGGGCGGCTCGGCGCGCACGAGGACATCGTCCCCGACGAGCGGTACGAGCCGGACACGGGCCCGGAGCCGGACGTGGACGACCTCCGCGAGCGGTTCGCGGTCATGCTGGACCCGGTCGACGTGTTCTCCGAGGTCTTCGACCCGTACGAGCCGCGCAAGGCCCCGGTGCCGGCGCGGATCTCCGACAACCTCGCCGACATCGTCACCGACCTCCGGCACGGCCTGGCCCACTACCGCGCGGGCCGCACCAGCGAGGCGCTCTGGTGGTGGCAGTTCTCCTACTTCTCCAACTGGGGACCCACCGCCTCGGCCACCCTCCGCGCCCTCCAGTCCCTGGTCGCCCACGTCCGTCTCGACCAGCCCCTGGCCGAGCTGGACGGCCTCGACACGGACGAGGACCTGACGGAGGACGACCTCGCGGAGGAGGCGGGCCGCGTGATGCTGCAGGAGATCGCGGCGCCGCTGGGCCTGCGGGCCAAGAAGTAGCGGACCGCTCCCACTGCCCCCTGTCATCATGGGCCGATGACTGGGGGAGCGGTACCAAGCAGTGCCGAGGCGTCCGGCGAGCGGGCGGTGGCGGCCGGCGGGACGATCGGAAGCGTCAACACGGGTGACTTCGTCACCCAGGTGGAGAAGGCGACGCTGCTGCCGCCGGAGGCACTCGCCATCACCCCGGCCGGACTGGTCCATCTCCCCGAGCGCACCCAGCTGTTCGTGGGCCGGGCCCGTGAACTGGCCCTGCTGGACGAGGGCGTGGGCGTCCAGGTCCTGTGCGGGCTCGGCGGCATCGGGAAGTCGACGCTGGCGGCGCGCTGGGCGGCGGACCGGGTGGCCGGCCACTCGGTCGTCTGGTGGATCACGGCCGAGACGCCCGCCGAACTCGACGCGGGCCTCGCCGGTCTGGCGCGGGCCATGCAGCCGGGCGTCGTGGGCGTCCTGCCCGAGGACGCGCTGCGCGAACGGGCGCTGCAGTGGCTGGCCACCCACGACGACTGGCTCCTCGTCCTCGACAACGTCTCCGCCCCCGCCGACCTCCGCCCCCTGCTGGCACGGGTCGGGGACGGCCGGATCGTGGTCACCTCCCGGCGCGCGAGCGGCTGGCAGGACGTGGCGCGGACGGTGGTCCTGGACGTCCTGAGCCCGGGGGAGGCGGCGGAGCTTTTCAGGGGGGTGTGCGCGGGGGCCGCCGAACAGGACGGCCTCGACGAGCTCTGCGCGGAGCTGGGATACCTGCCCCTCGCGTTGAAGCAGGCTTCGGCCTACTGCGCGGAGGCCGGCATCACCCCGCGCGCGTACCTGGGGCTGCTCGCCGAGTACCCCGGTGAGATGTTCGCGGCGACTGCGGAGGGGGGCGAGGCGGCGCGGACGCTCGCGCGGGTGTGGCAGGTGACGCTGGAGCGGCTGCGGGACACGCCGCTGGCCGTTTCCGTGCTTCAGGTCATCGCGTGGTGGGCGCCGGAGGACATTCCGAGGCGGTTCCTCGATCCGCTGGGGACGCCCCTGGAGGTGACCGAGGCGGTACGACGCCTGGCCGCGCACAGCATGATCACGCTCGGGGGCGGGATGCTGAGCGTTCACCGCCTGGTGCAGGCGGTGGTCAGGGCGGATCAGTCGGAGGCGACGAACCGGGCGCGCGGGAGCGCTTCGGCGTTGCTGCTCCTGAGTCTCCCCGAGGGGAAGGCCCTCGGGGACCGGCACGTGGCGGTGCACGCGGAGGCGCTGGCCGGGCTCACCGACCCGGGGGACGACGACCAGGTGGCGGCCGAAGTGTTCCTCCAGGCGGCTACCTTCCTGGGCACGGTGACGGCGTTCGGTCGGTCCCAGTGGCTCGGCGAGCGGGCACTGCAGGCCATGCGCAGGCTCCACGGCCCGGACCACACACGCACGATGGACGCCGCGCAGGTCCTCGCCATCGCGGCGGGTATGACGGGCAGCGGAACGTGGGTGCCCGCGGAGCTTCTGTCGGAAGGCCTCGCGAGCCGGCTGAGCGTCTTCGGACCCGATCATCCAGGGACGTTGTCGACCCGTAGGTACCTGGCGCGCGCACTGCTGGCGAGCGAGCCGGAGCGGGCGGAGGAGCTGCTCCGGGAGAACGTGGCGCACACCCATCGTGTTCTGGGACCGAGGCATTCGGAGTCCATCCGGGCCCGGTACGACCTGATCCTGGGGTCGGACGTGGCAGCGCGGGACGTGGCCGAGCTGGAGAAGCTCTGCGCCGATGCCGAGAAGGCGTCGCCCGAGGACCCCGCCCTGTGCGGGACGATCAAGCGGACGCTGGTTCTGCGGCTCTCTGCCGCCGGAGAGACGGAGCGCGCGCTCGCCCTCGCGGAGGAGGCTGCCGAGGAATCCCTCCGGGTGCACGGCGACGCGGACACGCGCACCTTCATCTCCCGCCTGCTCTTGGTGCACGCTCTGACGCAGAGCGGCCGGGTGGAACAAGCCCGTCTGCTGGGACGCGCGGTGCTGGAGGAGTGTCTGCGGACGGTCGGAGAAGGCGAACTGGCGCGCCTGGTGAGGATGACCGTGCGGTAGTCCCGCCGGGGCGTCTTCGCGCTGCCATCATGAACACATGGCAGCGCAGACAAGCGGACGCTCAAAGAGGGTGCTCCGGACCGGTGTTGGCGTCGGTGTCCTCGGGATCGGCGCACTGATCGCCGTCGCGGTCACCGACCTCGGGAAGGCCGACCAGCTCGCGAGCGTCATCGGTGCCGTCCTGGCAGCCGTCGGCCTCGGGCTCTCCCTCTGGGGGCAGTTCGGGAGCGGCGCGGCACCCGCTCCCGCCCCGCCGTCCCCCGCCGCCCCGACCATCACCGCCTCCGGTACCGGTGCCGTCGCCGTCGGCGGGAGCATCGGGTCCGCGGCGACGGGCAGTGGCACGACACCGGCTCCGGCCCCCGCACCCACGACACCGCCCGCCCCCGCGCGGCCCGCCCCCGGGTCCGTCACCGCCTCCGGTGACCGGTCCGTCGCGGCGGGCGGGGACATCGGGACGGTGTCCACGGGCGACGCGTGAGCGGGGGCGTATCCGCCTCGGGGGACCGGCCCCTCGGGACCAGCACCCCTGCACGCTTCTCTCGTCGAAGGGACCCGCTCGTCGAAGGGTCCCGCTCGTCGAAGGGTCCCGCTCGTCGAAGGGACCCGCGGAGCTGTCCGAGTGATCACCCCTCGATCACCGCATCTCACCATTCGATATCACCCTGGTGTTTTTCGGTCCCTCGTTAGACTGAGCCGATCGCAGCGCCGGCTGCGGCACACACTGAGCGAGGAGCGCACGTGGGCCTTGTCGTGCAGAAGTACGGAGGCTCCTCCGTTGCCGATGCCGAAGGCATCAAGCGCGTCGCCAAGCGGATCGTGGACGCCAAGAAGAACGGCCACCAGGTGGTCGTCGTGGTTTCCGCGATGGGCGACACGACGGACGAGCTGATCGATCTCGCCGAGCAGGTATCCCCGATCCCTGCCGGGCGGGAGTTCGACATGCTGCTGACCGCCGGAGAGCGGATCTCCATGGCCCTGCTGGCCATGGCGATCAAAAACCTGGGCCACGAGGCCCAGTCGTTCACGGGCAGCCAGGCAGGTGTCATCACCGACTCGGTCCACAACAAAGCGCGCATCATCGATGTCACGCCGGGCCGGATCCGCACCGCCCTCGACGAGGGCAACATCGCCATCGTCGCCGGCTTCCAGGGCGTGTCCCAGGACAAGAAGGACATCACCACCCTGGGCCGTGGCGGCTCCGACACGACCGCCGTGGCGCTGGCCGCCGCGCTCGACGCCGAGGTCTGTGAGATCTACACGGACGTCGACGGCGTGTTCACGGCCGACCCGCGCGTCGTGAAGAAGGCGAAGAAGATCGACTGGATCTCCTTCGAGGACATGCTGGAGCTCGCCGCCTCCGGCTCCAAGGTGCTGCTGCACCGGTGCGTCGAGTACGCGCGCCGCTACAACATCCCGATCCACGTCCGCTCGTCCTTCTCGGGGCTGCAGGGCACGTGGGTCAGCAACGAACCGCAAGGAGCCCAGAAGGTGGAGCAGGCCATCATCTCGGGTGTCGCCCACGACACCTCCGAGGCGAAGATCACCGTTGTCGGCGTGCCGGACAAGCCGGGTGAGGCCGCGGCCATCTTCCGCGCCGTCGCGGACGCCGAGATCAACATCGACATGATCGTGCAGAACGTGTCCGCCGCCTCCACCGGTCTGACGGACATCTCCTTCACCCTCCCCAAGGCCGAGGGCCGCAAGGCCATCGACGAGCTGGAGAAGGCGAAGAGCGCGATCGGCTTCGACTCGCTCCGCTACGACGACCAGATCGGCAAGATCTCCCTGGTCGGCGCCGGTATGAAGACGAACCCGGGCGTCACCGCGGACTTCTTCAAGGCGCTCTCCGACGCGGGCGTGAACATCGAGCTCATCTCGACGTCCGAGATCCGCATCTCGGTCGTCACCCGCGCCGACGACGTCAACGAGGCCGTGCGCGCCGTCCACACCGCCTTCGGTCTGGACAGCGACTCGGACGAGGCCGTCGTCTATGGAGGCACCGGCCGATGACGCCGAAGCCGACGCTCGCGGTCGTCGGTGCGACCGGAGCCGTCGGCTCGGTGATGCTCCAGCTGCTCACGCACCATGCGGACGTCTGGGGCGAGATACGCCTGCTCGACACCCCGGGGGCGGCCGGCTCCAAGGCCGCCGTCCGGGGGGTGGAGTGCGAGGTCCTCACGCTCGACGAGGACTCCGAGGAGTCCCTGGACGGCGTCGACCTGGCGCTCTTCCTCGTGTCCGAGGAGGTCGCCGCCCGGTGGGCGCCCGTCGCCGCCGCCAAGGGCGCGGTCGTCGTGGACACCTCCGCGGCCTTCCGGGGCGACGCGGACGTGCCGCTCGTCGTCCCCGAGGTCAACGCGCACGCCGCCCGGGTACGCCCCCGGGGCATCGTCGCGAGCCCCGGCTGCACCACCCTCGCCCTGATCGCCGCCGTGGGCGCCCTGCACGCCGAGTTCGGGGTCGCCGAACTGGTCGTCACCGCCCAGCAGGCGGCGAGCGGCCCCGGCGCCGGGCAGCCGGGCGTCGACGCGCTCCGCGCACAGCTGGGCCTGGTGGCCGGCGGCGGGGAGCTCGGCACGCAGCCCGGCGACGTCCGCCGGGCCGTCGGCGAGGACACCGGACCCTTCCCCGGGCCGCTCGCGCTCAACGTCCTGCCCTGGTCGGGCACGGCCGGCGAGGACGGCGCCTCCTCGGAGGAGGAGCGCGTCCGGGACGAGACCCGCAGGATCCTCGGACTGCCCGCGCTGCGGATCGCCGCGACCTGTCTGCGCGTCCCCGTCGTCAGCGGCCACTCCGTCTCCGTCCACGCGCGCTTCGAACACCCCGTCACGGTCGGGCGCGCGCACGAGGTCCTGGCGACCTCACCGGGGGTCGTGCTGTACGACGATCCCGCGGCGGGTGACTTCCCCACCCCGGCCGACGTCGTCGGCACCGACCCCGCCTGGGTCGGGCGGGTGCGGCGCTCGATGGACGACGAGCGTGCCCTCGACTTCTTCGTCTGCGCCGACAACCTCCGCAAGGGCGCCGCGCTCAACGCGCTGCAGATCGCGGAATCGGTTGTCACGGATTTGTGGGATCTGTGAAGGCGCTGTGAGCAAAAAGGCGTCAGATACCTCTTGAACTGCGGTGATTCCGTGTTCGACGATGCTGTTCACCCGTGTTGCAACCACGAGTTGAGCGGGGCGCGTCTCTGCGTTCACTCACCATCGTGTGGCGCGGAGCACGCTGCGAAAGCGGGGCATCGGGGGAGAACGGTTACGCATGAGGACAAACGGGTCACCGTCGATTTCGGTGGCGAACGCGTACAACCCTGGCGGGGGGAGGCGTGTCCAACAGGCGTGGCAGAGGTACTCGACATCGCGACCATCGCTCCGCTGCGCGGCGCGGGCACAGCGGTGCTCCCCGTGCGGAGCGCCGCCGTCATCCCCGTACGCGGCTCCGCGGTCCGTCCGTTCGGACGTCCGCGCGGGCTCGGCGGGATGCCGGTGATCGCCCCCGTGCCCACCGGATCCCGCATGAGAGCGGTGGACGGCATCCCGTCCCCCCGCACGAGCTCTGAAGGGGACATGGCCGCCGGCACCACCGTCGACCACCTGACCGAGACCTACCGCGCCCACTACCGGTCGCTGCTCGGCCTCGCGGCGCTTCTCCTCGACGACACGGCCTCCTGCGAGGACGTCGTCCAGGAGGCCTTCATCCGCGTCCACTCGGCCCGCAAGCGCGTCCGCGAGCCCGAGAAGACCCTCGCCTACCTGCGCCAGACCGTCGTGAACCTCTCCCGGTCCGCGCTGCGCCGCCGCATCCTCGGCCTCAAGCTGCTGTCCAAGCCGATGCCGGACATGGCCAGCGCGGAGGAGGGGGCGTACGACCAGCTGGAGCGCGACGACCTCATCAAGGCGATGAAGGGCCTTCAGCGGCGGCAGCGCGAGGTGCTCGTGCTGCGGTACTTCGCGGACATGACCGAGGCCCAGGTCGCCGAGACGCTCGGGATATCGCTGGGATCGGTGAAGGCGTACGGTTCGCGGGGCATCGCGGCGCTGCGCGTCGCGATGGAGGCGAACGCATGAGCCACGAGAAGGACGAGCCCCGCGCCGAGCGCGACGCCCGCGACGCCGACGCGGTCGAGCGTGCCGCCCGTGACGCCGACGCGGTCGAGCGGGACACCGGTGACGCCGACGTGGTCGAGCGGGACACCGGTGACGCCGACGCGGTCGAGCGGGACACCGGTGACGCCGACGCGGTCGAGCGTGCTGCCCGTGACGCCGACGCGGTCGAGCGTGCCGCCCGTGACGCCGACGCGGTCGAGCGGGACGCCCTCGATGCCGAGCGCGATGCCCGTGCTGTCGGGCGTGACGCCCATGGCGTGCGTGACGCCCGTGACGAACGTGACGACCTGAGTGGACGACGGATGCTGAACATCGAGCCCGATTCCGAGCCTGGTTCGGAATCCGATCCGGAGCCCGACCCAGGCACGGACCCGAAGTCCGGCGGCGGTCCCGGAGGCGAGCTCGGGGACGAGCTCGCGCTGCGGCGGCTGCTCCAGGGCGCGGTCGCGGGCCTGGAGCCCACCGCCGGGTCCCTTGACCACCTGCGCCGTGCCGTGCCCGCGCGGCGCGCCCGCAAGCGGCAGGCCGTCGTCGGCGCCGCCGCTGCCGCCGTCCTCATCGGAACGGCCGTGCCCGCCTTCGTCCACGTCGCCGGCTCGGGCGGGATCACCGCCGCCAACCCCGTGAACGCGGGCCACGGCCAGGACGCCCAGGGCGGCACCGGGGCGGAGACGGGCGTCGAGGGCGGGAAGACCTCCCAGTCGCCGGCCTCCCACGTCTCCCCCAGCCAGGGCGCGGTCGACGGGGCCACGGGCAAGCCGCAGCAGCCGGGAAGCGGCACGAGCACCCAGGGGCCGCAGATCACGCAGGACCCGGTCCCCGGCGACTCGCCGAAGTGCGAGCCCGGCCAGCTCGGCGTCAGCTCGACCCAGACGAGCGGCCCCGACGGCTCGGGAAGCGTGTACGGCACGTTCCGCGTCGCCAACGTCTCCGGGAAGAGCTGCGTCGTCGACGGCAGCGGCATCGTCAGCTTCGAGGCCAGGGGCGCCGCCGACCCGAGCCGGATCTCGGTCGTCCGGCACACCGCCGGCGACGGCAGCGGGCTTCCCGATCCGGCGCAGGAGGCCACCGTGCTCCTCCTGAAGCCCAGCGGCTCCTACGAGGTGCGGTTCGCCTGGCTGCCGAGCGAGACCTGCCCGACGACCGGGGGCACCCCGACGACCGAGCCGACCCCGACGGCGCCGACGACCGAGCCGACCCCGACCGAGCCGACCCCCACGGTGCCGCCGACGACGGTCCCGCCGACGACGGCGCCCCCGACGACCGAGCCGGCCACCCAGGACCCCGGCGGGGGCACGGGCGGCACGGACACCGGGACCGGTACGGAGGCGGAGGGCGGCGTCGCGCCGCAGCTCCTCCGGGCGGACGGCGGGCCGGCGGACGGCAGCGTCTCGGTCAGCCACACGGCGGAGCCGGGCGGCCCCGTCGCCGTGGCGACCGTCCCGAACGCCTGCGCGGGCACGATCTACCGCACCGGCATCCTCGCCGGCCCCTGAGCGGAGCCCGCGGCGACAGACGGGAAAGGGCCCGGAGGACGGATCGCCGTCCTCCGGGCCCTTTCCCGTGCCTGCTCGTACCGGCCGGCCTACGGGCCTACAGGCCCAGTGCCGCGTCCCGCGAGGCCTCCGCCTCACGGCGCACCAGGCGGAACCACATGAAGAGCACGAAGCCGGCGAAGACGAACCACTCCGCCGTGTAGCCGAGGTTCTGGAAGGCCTTCACGTCCAGGCTCGTCCCCGCGGCGGCCGCCGCCGGGACCGGCGTGAGACCGGCGGGGGAGTCGGCGAGGGTGATCCAGGCGTCGTAGACGTCGTCGGTGACCACGTTCACCAGGGCCGCCGCGCTGATCATGCCGAGCTGGCCCTCGGGCAGGCCGCCCGCCGCGTGGGCGCCCTTCGTCCCGGGGTTCTCCGAGGCCTGGAGCGCGCCCACCACCGTGACCTCGCCGGACGGCGGGGCCGGGGCCTTCGCGCCCGTGGGGAGCCAGCCCCGGACCACCGGCAGCGACTGGCCGCCGTCCGTCCGCAGCAGCGTCAGGACGTACGAGCCGGTCCTGCCGTCCAGGTCGCGGTCCGGGACGAGGAACTGGTCGCCGAACCGGCCGCGCGCCTCGGCGGACCGCCCCGAGGTCTCCTTGTCGACCGGCAGGAGCGTGTCCAGCGGGGCCGCCTTCAGCGAGCTCGCGGCGGGCCGCTGCTCGGCCTCCTGATGGGAGTCGACGCGATCCTCGAACTTGCCCAGCTGCCAGGTCCCCATGAACACGCAGAACGGGATCGCCAGCAGGACGAAGACGTTGATCCCCCACCAGCGGGGCGTTCTCAGGAACCGGTACACACCCCCACGGTACGCAAGCCGGCTCGGCTCCCCGACGGCCGGGTACCCGGGGGCGCCCTGTCGATCAGGCCGGGTTCGCGGCGTCCGGCGCGTCACCCCCCAGGTGCTTCGCGGCGAAGGCCAGGTCCAGGGCGACCTGCTTGATCCGCTCCTCCACGACCAGCGAGCCGTGGCCCGCGTCGTACCGGTACACCTCGTGGACCGCGCCCCGGGCCGCGAGCCGGTCCACGTAGTTGTCGATCTGCCGGATCGGGCAGCGCGGGTCGTTGACCCCGGCCGAGATGTGGACCGGCGCCTTCACCGCGTCCACGTACGTCAGCGGCGAGGAGGCCGCGTACCGCTCGGGCACCTCCTCGGGCGAGCCGCCCAGCAGGGTCCGGTCCAGCGCCTTCAGGGCCTCCATCTCGTCCTCGTACGCCGTGACGTAGTCCGCGACCGGGACCGCCGCGAGACCGACCGCCCAGGCGTCCGGCCGCGTCCCCAGCCCGAGGAGCGTCAGGTAGCCGCCCCACGAGCCGCCGGAGAGGACCAGGCGCGCCGGGTCGGCGAGGCCGCTCGACACCGCCCACTCGCGGACCGCCTCGACGTCCTCCAGCTCGATCAGACCGACCCGGTGCTTGAGCGCGTCCGTCCACTCCCGGCCGTACCCCGTCGAGCCCCGGTAGTTGACCCTCACCACCGCGTAGCCGTGGTCCACCCAGGCCGCCGGGCCCGAGGCGAAGGCGTCGCTGTCGTGCCAGGCGGGCCCGCCGTGCACCTCGAAGACCGTGGGGAACGGCCCCTCGCCCTCCGGCGGGCGCTGCACGAGGGCGTGGACCCGGCCGCCGGGCCCGTCCACCCACACGTCCTCCACCGGCACCGAGGGCGGCGCCTTGGGGCCGGGAGGGTCGAGGACGATCCCGCCGTCCGTGGAGCGCACCACCGGCGGCTCGGCCGCCGACGACCACAGGTACTCGACGCTGCCGTCGGGCCGGGCCGTCGCGCTCGACACCGAACCGGCCGGGGTCTCCACCCGCACCAGGGCGCGCGTGGCGATCTCGTACCGGAAGAGCTCGCTGCGGGCCTCGAAGCTGTGCACGATCAGCAGCCCGGAGCCGTCCGGGTACCACTCGGCCGACACGTCGCCCGGCAGGTCGAGCCGCAGGTCGGTCTCGGTGCCCGCCGCCACGTCCCAGAGCATCGGCTCCCAGCGGCCGCGCCGCTGGTGCCCGACGAGCAGCCGGGAGTCCCCCGCCAGCGGCGCGAAGCCGAGGACCGCGAGTCCGAGCTCCTCCGTGCCGCCCTTGGTGTCGTCGAGCTCGGCCAGCACGCTCGCGTCGGCCGCGCGCAGCACGCGCAGCGCCGAGTGCATCGCGTCCCCGTGCTCGGTGTGCTCGATCGCGATCAGCGAGCCGTCGTGCGAGAGGTCGCCGACCCCGGCCGACTCCCGGTGCCGGTAGATCTCGACCGGGGCGTCGGCCCCCGGGCGTACGAGATGGACCGTCGAGCCGTCCTCGTCCGTGGAGCGGCCGACCACCAGCGTGCCGTCCCGGCCGATGGCCAGGCCGCCCGGGTAGGAGGCGTCGAGCCCCGGCACGGCGGGCTCGTCCGCGCCGCCCGCGAAGGGCTGGCGCATCCACACCCCGAACTCGTCCCCGTCGGTGTCCGCGAACCACCAGATCCACGCGCCGTCGGGGGAGAGCGTCCCGTCCGTCGTGCCGTTCGGCCGGTCCGTGACCTGCCGCTGCCCGCCGCTCGCCCGGTCCCAGGCGTACAGCTCGTACGTCCCCGTGGCGTTGGAGACGAACAGCGAGCGGTCCGGGGCCTCCTCGGCCCACTCGGGCAGGGAGACGCGCGGCGCGCGGAACCGCTGCTCCCACGCCGGGATCCGGTTGAAGTCCTTGCTCTCAGTCATGACACCCATGATGCGCCGCGCGGCCGACAATCCGGTCGCGTCGTCCGCAAGCTGTGGATAACCTCGCCGACATGTACTCCCCGACCCCTGAGGACTGGCGCGAGGCGAATCGCGCGCGCTGGGACGAGCGCGTCCCGATCCACGCCTCCAGCGACTTCTACGACCTCGACTCCTTCCGGGCGGGCAAGGAGGCCCTGCGGGACTTCGAGCTCGCGGAGGTCGGTGACGTCACCGGACGCTCCCTGCTCCACCTCCAGTGCCACATCGGCCTGGACACGCTCTCCTGGGCGCGCCACGGCGCGGCGCACGTCGTCGGCCTGGACTTCTCCGAGCCGGCCGTCGACACGGCCCGCTCGCTCGCCGCCGACCTCGGCTTCGCGCAGGACCGGGCGGCCTTCGTCGCCGCCGACGTGTACGAGGCCGCCGAGGCCGTCCCGGACAGCGCGTACGACATCGTCTACACCGGTGGCGGGGCGCTGAACTGGCTGCCGGACATCGAGCGCTGGGCGGAGACCGCCGCCTCCCTCGTCACCCCGGGCGGCTTCCTCTACGTGGCCGAGTTCCATCCGCTGACCGACTCGCTCGACGACGAGACCGGCACCCGGATCGTGAACGACTACTTCATCCGCGAGCCGTGGGTGGACAGCTCCCCGGGGACGTACGCGGACCTCGACGCCGACACCGTCCACAACCGCAGCGTGGAGTGGGTGCACCCGGTCGGCGAGGTCGTCACGGCGATCGCGAGGGCGGGCCTGAGGATCGAGTTCCTGCACGAGCACGACGCCTCGCTGTACCCGCGCTACGGCGCGCTCCAGCGGCACGAGGACGGCTACTACCGCTTCCCGGCGGACCGCCCCCGGATCCCGCTGATGTACTCGATCAAGGCGTCCCGCCCGGCGTAGGGCGACGCCGCCTTCAGGACCGGGCGATCAGGAGCGGGCGATCCGGATGACGGCGCGCCCGCCCTTCAGGTCCACCGTCGAGTGGTGCGGCGGGGCGCCGTCCTCCTCGTCGTCGCGCATCACGAGGGCGCTCTGACGCTCCTTGAGCTCGTTCTGCTTGCCCGGCGAGAACGTCGCGTGGAGCTGCTCGAAGCCCGTGGAGGAGACCTGGCCGGTGCGCTTGCCGCGCCCGGTCGCGCGCAGCAGCTGGTCGGCGAAGGCGACCACGGTCAGCAGGATGACGAGGCCGGGCAGCGTCACGAACACGGCGAACTCCATGGCCCCATGAGACCACGCGCGCCCGTGCGGCGGAACGGGCCGACCGGCCTCCGGCCTCAGACCACCCGCCTCCGGCCTCAGATCGTCACGTCGGGCCGTATGTGGTGCGTGCGCCGGCCGTCCGGGCCGAGGACCTGCGCCCCGATCTTGTGTGTGCGCAGCGCGACCTGGGTGCCGGTGATCCGCAGCGTGGGGGCGGCCCGGACGAGCGTCGCCGTCACCTCGTGCAGCTCCTCGACCGTACGGAGCCACATCGCGAGCGCCAGGTTGTGCGGCCCCGTCACCGAGGTGATCAGCAGGGTGCTGCGCAGCCGGGTCAGCGCCGAGACCGTCGAGGACACCTCCAGGGGCGGGACGTCGGCCGTGACCAGCGCCCACACCGGCCGGCCGGAGAACCTCGGGGCCGGCAGGCAGTGCTGGTGCAGCGCGCCGGAGGCCATGAGGGCGTCGAGCCTGCGCCGTACGGTCGACTCGCTCGTACCGCACTGCCGGGCCAGTTCGGCGGCGCTGCGGCGGGCGTCCCCGGCCAGTTCCGCGACCAGCTCGCGGTCGAGGTCGGTGAGGGGCGTCCTGGGCCGGCCGGCCGGGCGGGGGCGCCGGTCGCCGCCCGTGACCTCCGCGAGGAGCCGGACCTGCCCGGGGGCGAGGTGTTCGATCCGGGACCGGTACGGGCGGTTGTGCAGCCGGGTGACGACCTGCGTACGGGAGCGGAGCACTCCGGTCAGGCGGCGCACCCGCCCCGCGAGGTAGGCGTCGAGGGCGTGGAGGTCCGGGGAGACCACGAGCAGCAGCAGGTCGGCCTCGCCGGTGACCTGGTGGACGCCGAGGGTGTACGGGTCGTTCGTGAGCTCGGTCGCGGTGGCCTCGGCCGTACCCGCGGCGCATTCCAGCTCGACCCAGGCGTACAGCGTGGAGTCCCCGCCGCGGGCGACGATCAGCGAACTCCACGCCCACCCGCCCGAGGTGAGGTGGTCCCAGCGTCGGGCGAGCGTGTCCGGGCTCGACCCCAGCACCGCCGAGAGCTGCGTCCAGCTGGCGCGCGGAGCGAGCTGCAGTGCGTGGATCAAGGACAGATCCGGCTCTCCGAGGACGGATTCCCCGGTATGCATGTGCCTCCTTGGCCGATACCTGGGAAACCGTGGGTGTGGGCACCAGGGCGCCCCAGGATGTGGACTGGGGCATATGCATTCAAGCCGCATCGGCGATTGTTCGCCATGAGGGTCGGCATAAGTCGCAGACATGACAGGATCAGGCCGGGACATAACGGGACAAGGTGGTACGGGGGATGGGATCCATGGGGCACCTGGGGAATCCGGAAGACCCGCGGAACACGGGAACCACACGGGGGAATCCCGAGATCGCACGCCTGCCCGAGATCGCGCGCCTGCCAGGGAGCACGGCGGAGCCGCCCGAGGCGGAGCTGCTCTGGGGCGAGCCGGTGAGCCCCGGCCAACTGGCCGCCGCCGAGCAGGGCTACGAGCGCTGCAACGCCGCCGAGCGCCTCCTCTGGGAACGGCTCTCCGTCTTCGAGGGCGCCTTCGGCCGGGAGGCCGTCCAGGAGGTCTGCGCCTCCGGCACCCTGCCCGCCGGGGACGTCCAGGCGGTGCTCGACCGGCTCGCCCCCTTCGCGCTCCTCCCCGTCGACGACCTCTTCGACGGCGAGGACGGCGCGCCCCGCTTCTGGATGCCGCAGCCGATGCGGGCCGTCGGCGCCCGGCACCTCACCGCACGCGGCGACCGCTGGGCCGTCCTCCTGCACCACCGGAGGTGGTGCGTGAAGCTGGCCCGGCAGGCCGCCGACTGGTGGCAGAGCGGCCGCCAGATCGACGCCCGGAACCTCGCCCTGCGGGAACTCCCCGACCTGGCCGCCGCCATGGACCCGACGACCGCCCCGCTCTCGCCGAGCGCCGAGGCCGACACGTCCGTCGAGATCGCGGTCTCCCTGTGGTTCCTCTGGGTGGCCTGCGGACGGGTCGCCGAGGGCCGCACCCGGCTGCGGCACGCCCTCTCCCTGCACTCCGGCCCGCCGCCCGCCCGCGCCCTCTGGCTCGCCGCCTACCTGGAGCTGGAGTCCGGCCGCCCCGAGGACGCCGACCCGCTGCTCGTCCAGGCCTGGGCCGCGGCCGTACGGGACGGGGACGACCGCTGCCTCGGCATGCTGGCCCATCTGCGCGGCGCGACGGCCCTCTTCCAGGGGCGCGCGCGGGAGGCGGCGGCCGAGTTCCGGGAGGCGCTCGCCCTCATGGAGGAGCACCCGGAGTTCGGGCCCAGCCGGGAGCTGTGCTGGGTCGCGCTCGCCCTGACCCTCAGCCGGACCGACCCGGAGGCCGCCCAGGAGGCCCTGGACCAGGCGGTCCTCGACACCTCGGCCCGGCGGGCCTGGACGGGGCGCGACCTGTGGGCCGACGCCTGGGCCCACCACGCGCGCGCCGAACTCCTCGCCTGGGACGGGGAGCGGGAGCGGGCCGCCGAGCACGCCCGGCGCGCGCTCCGCGCCCACCTGTTCCTCGGGACGGCCGTCGGGGCGGCCTGCGCGGCCGAACTCCTCGCCCAGATGCGGGTCATGGTCGGCCGGACGACCTCCGCCGCCCATCTCCTCGGTGCGGCGGACCTCTTGAGGGCCTCGGCCTTCGAGGAGACGTACCGCCCCGCGGAGTACTGCGCGACCTCGCGCGACCGCAGCGAGGCGCTCCTGCGCGGGCGGCTCGACGCCCGCGAACTGCGCCGGGCCTACGAAGAGGGCGCCCGTCTGGGCCTGTTCGCCCTGGCGGGCGAGGAGTAGGAGCACCGGTACGCCGACCGCGTGTCAGCGGCGATGTCTACGATGTCGAAATGATCGCCTTCGTCGTGGCCGCCGTCTTCCTGCTGCTCTTCGGAGCCGGTGTGCTGCGCGACCGGCGCCGCTTCGGCAATGCCGTGTACCTCGGCCTGGCCGTCACCTTCCTCGGTCTCGGCCTCCTCGCGGAGATCGACGCCGCCCCGCCCGGCGTCGCCGAGACCGTGATGATCCTGGTGCTGCTCGTGCTGGGCCTCGGCCCGTTCGTGCTCGCCGTGCTGCTCTGCATGAACGGCGTGAAGATGGTCCGCAAGGAGGGCAGACGCCCGGCGAACCTGCTCTCGCTCCTCGCGGGCCTCGGCATCTTCGGGGTGATGGGCCTGATGGCGGCGGCCGTCGCCACCCACTCGCGGGCCGTGGGCCTGATCGCCGTCACCACCCTGCTCGTCCTCGGCTACGTCTCGTTCCTGTTCCTCTGCTTCGTCGGGTACGCCTTCCTGTACGGCCGGATGAGGCTCCGCCGCGACGCCGACTACGTCGTGGTCCTCGGCTCCGGGCTGATCGGCGGCCGCCGGGTGCCGCCGCTCCTCGCGAGCCGGCTGGACCGGGGCCGACAGGTGTACGAGACGCTGGCCGCGCGCGGCGGGGACGCGCCGGTCCTCATCACCTCGGGCGGCCGGGGCCCCGACGAGGAGGTGCCCGAGTCCCACGCGATGGCCGACTACCTCGTCGAGCGCGGCTTCCCGGCCGGGGCGGTCGTGCGCGAGGACCGCTCACGCACGACCGAGGAGAACATGCTGTTCAGCAAGGAGCTCATGGACCGGGACCGGCCCGGCTCCTCCTGCGTGATCGTCACCAACAACTTCCACGCCTTCCGGGCCGCCCTGATGGCCCGGCGCGCGGGGGTGGACGGCCAGGTCGTCGGCTCGCCCACCGCCGCCTACTTCTGGCCGTCGGCGACCATGCGCGAGTTCGTCGCCGTCTTCCTCCAGTACAAGGTGGTGAACCTCGGGATCTGCGCGGCGCTGATCCTGCTCGGCGTCGTGGCCTGGTTCGTCCGCTGACCCCCCGGCGCGCGCCCGGCCCGGTGCGCCCCGCGGGCCCCGTGGCCGCTCACGGCGTGACGATCGGGAACTGGGGGTCGGGCGTCGTCACGTACGACAGGAGCCGTGTGAGCAGGGCCGGGTCGCCCTCCACGCCGACCCCGAGCTCCTGGAGGTCCTGGCCGGCCAGCAGACCGAGGAGCTGGGCCTTGGCCAGCGTGAGCGTGAGCCCGGCGGGGGTCCGGGGCGGGCCCGTGACCACCCGCTGGGTGAGGGCGCCGTTGTGCAGGGTGAGCCGGTGGCGCGTCCCCGCGCCCGTGGGGCCGTCCAGCACGAGCAGGTCGACGGTCAGGTCGTCCCGCCAGGCGCGCGGCCCGTCGATCCGTACGGCGACCGAGTCGACGAGCATGGGGACGGTGAGGGCCTTCGCCAGCTCGGGGTTCGTGGTGTCGAGGTCCGTCTTCACGACGCCCTCGCGGAGCTCCAGGGCCGACGTCAGGTAGAAGTTGCGCCAGGGGCCGTTCTCGGAGCCGTACCCCAGCCGGTCGTAGACCGAGGCCAGGGCCTCCTTCGCCTCGATGTTCCCCGGCTCCGCGAAGACCAGGTGGTTGAGCAGGGTCGCCGCGAACCGCAGGTCGTCCGCGTCGACGTACTCGCGGGCCTTGACGAGCATCTCGGCGGGGCCGCCGGCCAGGGCCACGTACCGCTTCGCGGACTCGACCGGCGGATGCTCCCAGAGGTGGGCCGCGTTCCCGTCGAACCAGCCCAGGTAGCGCTGGTAGACGGCCTTGCTGTTGTGGCTGAGCGAGCCGTAGTAGCCGCGCGCGTGCCAGGACGTGGCCAGGCCGGGCGGCAGCTCGATCCGCTCGGCGATCTCCGGGCCGGTGAGGCCCTCGTTGAGCAGTCGTAGCGACTGGTCGTGCAGATACGCGTAGAGGTCCCGCTGCCCGGTCAGGAACTCCACCACGTCGTCGTGGCCCCAGGTGGGCCAGTGGTGGGAGGCGAAGCCGACGTCGTACTGCCCGTGGAAGAGCTCGACCGCCTCGTCGAGGTACGCGGCCCACACGCGCGCGTCGCGGACGACCGCCCCGCGCAGGGTCAGGACGTTGTGCAGGTTGTGCGTGGCGTTCTCGGCCAGGCACAGGGCCCGCAGGTCCGGGAAGAGGAAGTTCATCTCGGCCGGGGCCTCGGTGCCCGGCGTCAGCTGGAAGACCATCCGCACGCCGTCGACCGTCTCCTCCTGACCGGTCGCGGTGACGTCCACGGTCGGCTCGATGAGGCTGACGGTGCCGAGGGAGGTGGTCTGGCCGAGCCCCGCGCCGATCTGCGCGTCCGGGGCCTTCGGCAGGTTCGCCCCGTACATGAAGGTCGCGCGGCGGGTCATCGCGTTGCCCGCGTACACGTTCTCGCTGACCGCGTGCTCCAGGAAGCCGACGGGCGCGATGACCGGCACGCCCTCCTCGGCACCGTGCGGCAGGACCCCGCGGGCGCCGCCGAAGTGGTCGGCGTGCGAATGGGTGTAGATCAGGCCGGTGACGGGCCGGTCGCCGCGGTGCTCCCGGTAGAGCGCGAGCGCGGCGGCGGCGGTCTCCGTGGAGATCAGCGGGTCGATGACGACGATCCCGCGCTCGCCCTCGACGACCGTCATGTTCGACAGGTCGAGCCCCCGCACCTGGTACACGCCCTCGGTGACCTTGTAGAGGCCCTGGCGCGAGCAGAGCTGGGCCTGGCGCCACAGGCTGGGGTGCGCGGTGTCGGGGCACTCCGCCTTGAGGAAGTCGTAGACGTCGCCGTCCCAGACGGTCCGGCCGTCGGCGGCCGTCACGGCACCGGGGACCAGGGCGCCGATGAAGCCCCTGTCCGCGTTCTCGAAGTCGGTGGTGTCCTCGAAGGAGGGCAGGGTGTCACTCATGGACGAGGTGCTCCGTTCCGCGCGGGCGCTGATCGGCCTTCCGGTCCATCTGAACACCGGGCCTCCACGACCGCACTCCGGAGCGGGCGGGGGGCGGCGGAGACCGGCGGAGAGTGGCGGGAAGCGGGCGGGGGAGCCCCTCCGTACCTACTCTTGAGGTACGGAGGTGACCCATGAGCCGACGCCACCACTTCCACACCGACTACCTCGGGCACTCGGTCTCCGTGACCGTCCAGACCGGGCACACGTCCGTCGTCGAGGTGCTCGTCGACGGCAAGGAGACCGGGCACGCCACGACGAAGGACGACCGGCCGGTCACCGTCCCGATCGAGCTGCCGACCGACCCGCCGACCGCCGTGTCCGTGCGGGCGACACCCGGGCCCGGTGTACCGCGCTGCCTGCTGCTGGCGACGGCGGACGGGGAGCCGCACGTGATGGCGCCGAGGCTGTACTGACGGGTGCCCCGGTGCTCCGGTCCCCGGAGCACCGGGACCCCGGCACCGGGGGCCCCGGCCGCTCAGGACAGCCAGGCCATGCCGATCACCAGGAACACGACGAAGGCGATGGCCCCGGCGACGGCGGCCGTCTTACGGGGACGGCGCCGGGACAGCTCGGCGAGCCCGCCGCTGCCGCCGCTGCCCCCGCTCCGGCCCGCGGGCTGGCGCCGCCGGGAGGGGGGTGGGGCCTGGTGGACGGGCTGCGGCACCCGATGAGCGGGTGGGGGCGCCTGGTGGACGGGCTGGGCGTGCGGCGCCTGGCGGACGGGTGGCGGGGGCTGGTGGACCGGCTGGGAGTGCGGGGCGTGGTGGACCGGCTGGGAGTGCGGGGCCTGATGACCGGGCTGGGGGTGCGGGGCCTGGTGGACGGGCTGCGGGTAGCCGCGCCAGGCGCCCGACGAGAACCAGTCCGCGATCGCCTGGGCCGAGGGCCGCTGCTCGGGCTGCTTCGCCAGCAGGCTGAGCAGGTACGTCTCGAAGACGGGCGGCAGCGCCACCCCCAGGCGGCCGGGCGGCACCGGCGGGGTGTCGATGTGCTGGTAGAGCAGGGCCGTGGCGGTGTCCGCGCGGAACGGCGGCTGACCGGTGAGCAGTTGGTAGAGCACGCACCCGAGCGAGTACACGTCGGACGCGGAGGAGGCGGGCTGCCCCAGCGCCCGCTCGGGCGCGAGGTAGAGGCCGGTGCCGACGATCTGGCCGGTCGTGGTGAGCGCCGCCGAGGGGTCGTCGACGAACCGCGCGATGCCGAAGTCGGCCAGCTTCACCGTGCCCTCGGAGTCGACGAGCAGGTTCCCGGGCTTGATGTCGCGGTGCACGACCCCCTGCCGGTGGGCGGCGGCGAGCCCGGCGGCGGCGTGGGCGGCGACGACGGCGACCCGTTCGGCGGGCAGGACCAGCGGATCGGACGGGCTGCCCGCGAGGCTGTCGCCCTCGACGAGCTCCATGACGAGGAACAGCTTCCCGTCCCACGTACCGAAGTCGAAGACGCCCACGACGTGCGGGTGGCTCAGCCGGGCGGCGGTCTGCGCCTCCAGCCGGAAGCGGTCGCCCGCGGACGGGTCGGTGCCGTGACCCAGCATCAGCTTCACGGCCACGGGCCGGCCGAGGACCTCGTCCGTGGCCTGCCACACCTCGCCCATGCCGCCCCGGCCGATACACACATGAAGCCGATATCGGTCCGCGACCAGCACCTGGACACCACCCTTTCGACGATCGATCAACTTGACGGAAGGGAACCAGCGTAGAGCCGCCGGAACACGCACTTCGCCGCGCGTCCCCTCAGCGCCCCGCCCGGCATGATGACGGGATGCTGATCGAACACGACGGCCAGGCGCCGACCGTCCATCCGACCGCGTACGTGGCCCCGACGGCGACGCTCTCCGGCGACGTGCGCGTCGGCGCGGGCTGCCGGATCCTCTTCGGAGCCGTACTGACCGCCGAGGGCGGCCCGGTGGAGCTCGGCGAGGGCTGCATCGTCATGGAGAACGCCGTCCTGCGCGGCACGGCCCGCGACCCCCTGACGCTCGGCCGGCAGGTCCTGGTCGGCCCCATGTCCTCCCTCGCCGGCTGCACGGTGGAGGACGAGGCCTTCCTCGCGACCGGCAGCAGGGTGTTCAACGGGGCGCGGATCGGGACGCGTTCGGAGGTCCGTATCAACGGGATCGTGCACCTGCGGACGGTCCTCCCCGCCGACTCGACCGTCCCGATCGGCTGGGTCGCGGTCGGCGACCCGGCGCGGATCCTCCCGCCGAACGACCACGGCGAGATCTGGAAGACGCAGAAGGCGCTGGACTTCCCCGGCTACGTCTTCGGCCTGGACCGCCCGGCGGAGGGGGAGAGCCTGATGCCGGGCGTCTCCGAACGCTACGGCCGCGCCCTCGCCCGCCACCGCGAGGACCGTGTCGTCGAGACGTGACGCGGGTGAACGGAAGGTGACGTCCGGCGGTTAGCATCCGGGGCGAGTGTCGGTCAGCGTGGGACGGAGTGGGTCGTGACACGACCGCGTATGGGTGTGGCGGTACTGACGATGGGCACGCGCCCCGACGAGCTGCGGGCCCTGCTCGACGCCGTGGCCCGGCAGGACGAGCCGCCGGCCAGGATCGTCGTGGTCGGCAACGGCACCGGCTCGCTCCCGGAGCTCCCCGAGGGCGTCACCGGGGTCGAACTCCCCGAGAACAGGGGAGTGTCGGGCGGCCGGAACGTCGCGATCGAGACGCTGCGCGCCTTCGGGGACGTCGACGTGGTGGTGGACCTCGACGACGACGGCCTGCTGGTCGACACGGACGTCCTGCGCCGCCTCGGAGACCTGTACGAGGCCGACCCGGCCCTCGGGATCGTCTCCTTCCGCATCGCCGACGAGACGGGCGAGACGCAGCGCCGCCACGTGCCGCGCCTCGGCGCGAAGGACCCGCTGGTCGGCGGCGAGGTGACGACGTTCCTCGGCGGCGGCCACGGCCTGTCTATGCCGATGCTGGACCAGGTCGGGGACTGGCCGGAGGACTTCTTCTTCACCCACGAGGAGACCGACCTGGCGTGGCGGGCCCTCGACGCGGACTGGAAGGTCGTGTACGCGCCGGAGCTCCTCCTCCAGCACCCGAAGACCAGCCCCGCCCGGCACGCCGTCTACCACCGGATGACCGCCCGCAACCGCGTCTGGCTCGCCAAGCGCAACCTGCCCGTCGTCCTGGTCCCCGTCTACCTGGGCGTCTGGACCCTCCTGACCCTGGCCCGCACCCGCTCGCTCCCGGGCCTGGGCGCCTGGTTCGCCGGCTTCGCGGAAGGCGTCCGCCGCCCCTGCGGCCCCCGCCGCCCCATGCGCTGGTCCACGGTCGCCCGCATGACCCGCCTGGGCCGCCCGCCGATCATCTAGTGCCCGCCCGTCCGGCTCCCGGAGCACTCCGGGGGCCGGACGGATGGACAAGCATGCAAAAACAGGTGAGGCACCTACCAAAATTGGTAGGTGCCTCACCTGGTGTTTCGGCTGTCGGGGTGGCGGGATTTGAACCCACGACCTCTTCGTCCCGAACGAAGCGCGCTGCCAAGCTGCGCTACACCCCGATGTCGCTGCTCTGTGCTTCACGTCGCGGCGACATCGCTTACTTTAGCCCACGCGCGCGCTGAGACGAAATCCGGTTTTCGGAGAGCCGCGCCGCAGGTCGGACGCGGTCGAGGCCGACGATGGCGAGGCCCAGGGCGTAGAAGGCGGCGCCCAGCACGACCGTGTTCGTGAGGACGCCGGCGTAGCCGTGGGCGGTGACGTCGAGGAACGGGTACGTGTAGCGGGTGGGGGCGTCCGGGGAGATCAGTTCGCCGCGGATCAGGGCGAAGGCGAGGTAGAGGCCCGGGGCGGCGAGCCACTGGGCGGCGTGGCGCCACCGGAGGGCGCCGGGGAGGGTGAGGAGGAGGAAGTCGAGTGCCGCGCCGATCGGGGTGACGGTGTGGAGCAGCTGGTTGGCGACGGCCTTCGCGCCGGTGAGCCGGGAGATCTCGGCCGCCTGGTCGAACGGGCTCGACGGGTTGGCGAGGACCAGGTGGAAGACGAGGCCGACCACCGAGATGCAGAGCAGGGCGCCGCCGGTCCAGAGGGCGGGGAGCGGCGGGCGGCGGGTCCAGGCGCGGACGGCGCTCAGGCCGAGGACGACGGCGATCAGGATGTTCGACCAGATCGTGAAGAAGCTCAGGACGACGAGCACGCTCCCGTGGACGCACTCGATGACGATGCCGGTGGCCGCGCACAGCGCGATCAGGCCCCGGAACGCCGCCGCGAGGGGGCGGCGCTCGGCGGGGGGTACGACGGCGGAGGCCGGCACGGCCGAGGAGCCGGCGGAGCGGGGCGTGATCATCACCCCACCGTAGGGGGTTACGCGCGTGCCGTCAGCGTGAGCAGGGTGACCTCGGGCGGGCAGGCGAAGCGGACCGGGGTGAAGCGGTTGGTGCCGCAGCCCGCCGAGACGTGCAGGTAGGAGGTGCGGTCGCCGACGGTGTGGGTCGAGAGGCCCTTGACCCGGTCGGTGTCGAGGTCGCAGTTGGTGACGAGCGCCCCGTAGAAGGGGATGCACAGCTGGCCGCCGTGGGTGTGGCCGGCGAGGATCAGCTCGTACCCGTCCGCCGTGAACGCGTCGAGCGAGCGCAGGTACGGGGCGTGGACGACGCCCACGGTGAAGTCGGCCGAGGTGTCGGGGCCGCCGGCGACCCGCTCGTACCGGTCGCGCTTGATGTGTGGGTCGTCGAGGCCGGTGAAGGCCAGTTCGGCCTCGGGGAGCTTGAGCGTGCCGCGGGTGTTGGTGAGGTTCACCCAGCCCGCCGCGTCGAAGGCGTCCCGCAGGCCCTCCCACGGGTTGTGGACGGCGCCGACGACCGGCTTGTTGCCGTTGAGCCCGTGGCGGCCCTGCACCTTCTCCATCAGGTAGCGGCCGGGGTTGCGGAGCATCGGCCCGTAGTAGTCGTTGGAGCCGAAGACGTACACGCCGGGGAACTCCATCAGCGGCCCGAGCGCGTCCAGGACCTCCGGTACCGCCTCGGTGTCGGAGAGGTTGTCGCCGGTGTTGACGACGAAGTCCGGGCGGAGCCCCGCGAGCGACTGGAGCCAGGCCCGCTTCTTGCGCTGGCCGCTGACCATGTGGATGTCGGAGACCTGAAGGACCCGCAGGTCGCGCATGCCGCGCGGGAGTACGGGCACGGTGACGCGGCGGAGCCGGAAGGAGCGGGCCTCGTAGCCCGCCGCGTAGACGATTCCGGCGGCTGCCGTCGCCGCGAGACCTGCCGTGACCTTCAGGGGAATCCCGTACCGTGCGCGCATCGCACCATCGTCGCAGACCCGGCGGGTGGAAATGTGCGGGCGGGTGGGGCGGGGCACCTGCCACACTTGTCCCCATGACCACGCTCAAGGAGAAGCTCAAGGCCGACCTCAACGCCGCGATCAGGGAGCGCGACGAACTGCGTTCCTCGACCCTGCGGCTCACCATCACCGCGATCCAGAAGGAGGAGGTCGCGGGCAAGACCAAGCGCGAACTCTCCGACGACGAGGTGCAGAAGGTGATCGCCAAGGAGGCGAAGAAGCGCCGCGAGGCCGCGGAGGCCTTCGCCCAGGGCGGCCGGGCCGAGTCCGCCGAGCGGGAGCGCGCGGAGGGCGTCCTCCTCGACGCGTACCTGCCGAAGCAGCTCAGCGACGAGGAGCTCGACGGGATCGTCGCGGCGGCCGTCGAGGAGGCGAAGGCGGCGGGTGCCGAGGGGCCGCGTGCCATGGGCGCCGTCATGAAGATCGTGAACCCGAAGGTGGCCGGCCAGGCCGACGGCGGCCGCGTCGCCGCCTCCGTGAAGAAGCTGCTCGCGGGCTGAGAACCCGAGCGCGTACGAGAGAACGAGGAAGGGCGCCCCACCGAAGTGGGGCGCCCTTCCTCGTGCCGGTGGCCGGAGCCGTACGTCAGCGGTTTCCGCCTCGGCGGTTGCCGTTGCCGGTGTCGTCACCGTCGCCGAACATGCCCGGCGGGATCGTGATCCCGGGGATCGTCGGCGGCTTGGTGTCGCCCGGCTTGTTGTCGCGCGGCTTCCGCGGCTTGTTCGGGCCCTCGTCGCCCTCCTTCTCCTTGTCCTTGGGCTTCTCGGCCCGCGGTACGGAGACGGTGTTGAAGCCCGGAGTCTCGGAGGCGTCCAGCGCGCCCGTCATCGCGATCTTCCAGATGGGGCCGGGGAGGCAGCCACCACAGACCTTGTCGTAGTACTCGCCGCCGATGGTGATGTCGTACATCGACTTCTTCTCGCCGACGTCGTCGCCGACCCAGACGGCGGTGGAGAGGTTCGGGGTGTAGCCGACGAACCAGGCGTCCTTGCGGTCGTTGGTCGTACCGGTCTTGCCCGCGTTGTCGCGGTCGCTGAGGCCGGCCTTCTGGCCCGTACCGTCCTCGACGACGCCCTTCAGCATCTGGTTGATCATGTCGGCGGTGCGGTCGCTCATCGCGCGCGTGCACTTGGTCTGCGGCACGTTCAGCTTGTCGCCGTTGGCGGCCTTGATCGACTCGATGGCGACGGGGGTGCAGTAGATGCCCCGGTTGGCGAAGGTCGCGTAGACGCTCGCCATGTCGAGCGGGGTGCTCTCCTGCGCGCCGAGGGTGACCGACGGCAGCTGCTGAAGCTTCTTGCCGAGCTCACGCTCGTATCCCATGTTCTTCGCCATGGTGAGCGTCTCGCAGAGGCCGGCCATCTGCTCCAGCTTGGCGAAGTACGTGTTGATGGACTTGCCGAGGGCGCTCGTCATGTCGAACGCGCCCTTCTCCGACTGGAGCTCGTTGCCGATCTCCCAGGTGGCGTACCCGGCGGGCTTGCCGTCGCAGCGGGTGTAGTCCTTCTCCGGGATGTTGATCTTCCACGGGGTGTCGAAGCTCTGCGCCGGGCTCAGGCCCTTCTCCAGCGCCGCCGCGGCCGTGATCGGCTTGAAGGTCGAGCCGACCTGGAAGCCGTAGGTCGTGCCGCCCATCTTGCTGCCGACGGCGAGGTTGAGCGTGGTCTGGTGCTGCTTCTGGTCCAGGCCGTACGGACGGGACTGGCCCATCGACAGGATGCGGCCGGTCTTGGGCTGGACCTGCACGACCGAGGCGGCGACCGGGTCGTCCTTGTCGATCTTCGCGACGGCGGCCTCGTTGGCGGCGGCCTGCGCGCGCGGGTCGAGCGTGGTCTTGACGGTGAGGCCGCCGAGGTTCCACAGCTTCTGCCGCTCCTCGACCGTCTTCCCGAAGACCGGGTCGGTCAGGATCGTCTTGCGGACGTAGTCGCAGAAGAAGCCGGCGCCGTCGACGGCGGTGATGCAGCCGTTCTTCGGCGTCTTGACCTTCAGCTTGAGCGGCGCGGCCTTCGCCTTGTCGGCCTCCGCCTGGCTGATGTCCTTCACGTCGGCCATCCGCTGGAGGACCACGTTGCGGCGCTTGGTGGCTTCCTGGATGTCGTTGATCGGGTCGTAGCGGCTCGGCGACTGGACGAGTCCGGCCATCATCGCCGCCTCGCCCAGTTCGAGCTTGGCGGCCGGCTTGGAGAAGTACCGCTGGGAGGCGGCCTCGATGCCGTACGCCTGCTGACCGAAGAACGTGATGTTGAGGTAGTTCTCCAGGATCTTCTTCTTGCCCAGCTCCTCCTCGACCTGGATCGCGAACTTCAGCTCGCGGACCTTGCGGCCGATGGTCTGCTGGGTGGCCTGCGCGACCTTCTCGGGGTCGTCACCGGCCTCCTCGACGAAGACGTTCTTCACGTACTGCTGGGTGAGCGTGGACGCGCCCTGCGCGACCCCGCCCGACTGCGCGTTGCGGTTGATCGCGCGCAGCACGCCCTTGAGGTCGATCGCCCCGTGCTCGTAGAAGCGGCCGTCCTCGATCGCGACGATCGCCTTCTGCATGTACGGGGAGATCTTGTCCAGCGGGACGACCTTCCGGTCCCGCGAGTACACCGTGGCGAGGAGTCCGCCCTCGGCGTCGAGAATGGTGGTGCGCTGACTCAGCGGCGGGGTCTTCAGGTTGGAGGGGATCTCGTCGAATCCCTCGACCGTGCCCTTCGCGGCCAGCCCGAGTGCTCCGGCCGCGGGCAGGGCGATGCCCGCCAGCACGGCTCCGGAGAGCACACTGACACCGAGGAACTTGGCGGCCTGCTGGGTCCCGGTCAGACCACCGCCCGAGCGCTTCTTTGCCATGGGGGCAGCCTACGTTCTCATTCGCCGGACACGCGTATATGCCTTGGCCTAAGCTGCTCACAACTGTCACAGCAGTGCGGTCTCGCATCAAGACCCGTGCGTGACATCGGCATGAATTTCCGTGACCCCGAAACACGGGAAGCTCGTGTCCGTTTCCGGATCATGCGTCACCCGGTGCCCGAAGTGGGGCTGGTGAGGAAGGGCGTATCCATGGGGATATGTCCACTATCGCACGCATGTCCTTCGGTCACTCCCCTGGGTGATCTGACGCGTACGCATAGTCCGTTCGGGCCATTCAAGATTGGGCCCGAAGGGGGTGTTGCGCTGTGCCCACCTTCCGTAACGTCCCAACTGGCAGCGGTGAATATGCCGCTACCGCCGTGGGGGAGCCTCGATTCGGGAGAGGACGGCGCCGGTATGGGCTGGGTAGCTGACTGGAGTGCGCAGGCGGCCTGCCGCACTACCGATCCGGATGAACTTTTCGTGCAGGGAGCGGCACAGAACAGGGCAAAGGCGGTGTGCACCGGATGCCCGGTGCGGACCGAGTGCCTCGCCGACGCCCTCGACAACCGCGTGGAGTTCGGTGTGTGGGGCGGCATGACGGAGCGCGAGCGTCGTGCCCTGCTGCGCCGACGGCCGACCGTCACCTCGTGGCGCCGGCTCCTGGAGACCGCGCGGACGGAGTACGAGCGCGGTGCGGGCCTGCTGCCCGTGGCGATCGAGGACGACGCGACGTACGAGGCGTACGCCGCGGTGGGCTAGCCCACGGACCGGCAGGGTGGCTCAGGCCGAAGGCACGCGCCCGGCCGTGAGCCGGTCACCGATGGCCCGCAGCCCGGCGAGGTCGTGCACATCGCCGGGCAGGGCGGCCACTTCGGCCACGGCCACCTCGGGGTGGAGCGCGGTGAAACGGTCGCGGGTGCGCTGCTCACGCGCGAGCACCCGCATGCGCTCGGCATGCAGGCGCAGAAGTCCCGCGGTGAGATGCCGTACGTCTGAATCCGTGATGTCTGCGTCTACGTCGGGGTGCTGTGCGGCCGGTTCGGCTGTGGGGGCAGCCTCGGGTACGGAA
Organism: Streptomyces sp. NPDC015130; assembly: GCF_043080005.1. Taxonomy (NCBI): domain Bacteria; kingdom Bacillati; phylum Actinomycetota; class Actinomycetes; order Kitasatosporales; family Streptomycetaceae; genus Streptomyces; species Streptomyces sp. NPDC015130. Next base: position 524,766 of record NZ_JBIBVC010000001.1, read on the forward strand.
GATGCGGCGGCGGCGGTGGCGAGATCTGACAGCTCGGGTGACGTGGCCGGGGAGCCACTCAAACCAGCTTTCCCGTCCGCCCGATCCGGCATGCGCCCCTCGTCAAGATTTTCCGCGGCGGCCCGCGCCCGCTCGGCCGACAGGCCGGCCGCGCCACTGCCGTGGACGCGGTTCAGGACGAGCCCCGCCAGCGGCATCTCCTCGGCGGCCAGCCGCTCCACGAAGTACGCTGCCTCGCGCAGCGCGTCCCGCTCCGGCGTGGCGACGACGAGGAACGCCGTGCCCGGGGCCTGGAGCAGCCGGTACGTGGCGTCGGCGCGGGTCCGGAAGCCGCCGAACATCGTGTCCATCGCCGCCACGAAGGTCTGCACGTCCTTGAGGAACTGACCGCCGAGCAGCTTCCCGAGCGTCCCGGTCATCATCGACATGCCGACGTTGAGGAACTTCATGCCGGCCCGGCCGCCGACCTTCGCCGGGGCCATGAGCAGCTTGATGAACTTCCCGTCGAGGAAGGACCCGAGCCGCTTCGGCGCGTCCAGGAAGTCCAGCGCGGAGCGGGACGGCGGCGTGTCGACCACGATCAGGTCCCACTCGTCGCGCGCCCGGAGCTGGCCCAGCTTCTCCATCGCCATGTACTCCTGCGTACCGGCGAACCCGGCCGACAGGGACTGGTAGAAGGGGTTCTCCAGGATCGCCCGGGCCCGCTCGGGCTCCGCGTGCGCCTCGACGATCTCGTCGAAGGTCCGCTTCATGTCGAGCATCATGGCGTGCAGTTCGCCGCCGTCGGACCCCTTGATCCCGTCGACCTTGCGCGGGGTGTTGTCGAGGGAGTCGATGCCCATCGACTGGGCGAGGCGGCGCGCCGGGTCGATGGTGAGCACGACGACCCGCCGGCCGCGCTCCGCCGCCCGCACGCCCAGGGCCGCCGCCGTGGTCGTCTTGCCGACCCCGCCCGCGCCGCAGCACACGATGATGCGGGTGCCCCGGTCGTCGATGAGCGGGTCGAGCTCCAGCACGGACACGGCGTCGAGCGCGGCCGCTTCGGGATCCGTACCGGCCGCCCCCGTCGTGTCGGTGCCGGTTCCGGCGGTCGGCTTCTCCGTCACGCGCCCACCCCTTGCTTCCGCAGTTCCTTCGCCAGCCGGTAGAGCCCCGCGATGTCCCCGCCGTCCCCGAGGAACGGCAGCTCGTACGCGGGTACGCCGATGCCGTCCAGGACCGCGCGCTGCTCCCGCTCCAGCTCCACCCGCCGGGCGTGCTCGGCCGCCTGGTCGAGGAGCGGTTCGACGAGCCGCGCGCCGCCCGGGACGCCGACGGAGGCCAGGCTCCGTACGATCGCGTCCCGGTGGTCGCCGGAGGCGGCCCGTACCGCCGCCTCGTCGAGGACGTGCGGCCGGACCATGTTCACCACGACCCTGCCCACCGGCAGTTCGGCCGCACGGAGCTCCGCGATGCCGTCGGCCGTCTCCTGGACCGGCATCTCCTCCAGGAGCGTCACCAGGTGGACCGCCGTCTCGGGCGACTTGAGGACCCGCATGACGGCCTGCGCCTGATTGTGTATCGGGCCGATCCTGGCCAGCCCCGCGACCTCGTCGTTGACGTTGAGGAAGCGGGTGATGCGGCCGGTGGGCGGCGCGTCCATGACCACGTGGTCGTAGGTGTGGCCGCCGTGCTTCTCGCGCCGCTTGACCGCCTCGCACGCCTTGCCGGTCAGCAGGACGTCCCGTACCCCCGGCGCTATCGTCGTCGCGAAGTCGATCGCCCCGAGTTTCTTCAGGGCCCTCCCCGCGCCGCCGAGTTTGTAGAACATCTGGAGGTAGTCGAGGAGCGCGCGCTCGGCGTCGATCGCCAGCGCGTACACCTCGCCGCCGCCGGGCGCGACGGCGATCTTGCGTTCCTCGTACGGAAGCGCTTCCGTCTCGAAGAGCTGTGCGATGCCCTGTCTGCCTTCGACCTCGACGAGGAGGGTGCGTTTGCCCTCCGTCGCGAGGGCGAGCGCGAGGGCGGCGGCGACCGTCGTCTTACCGGTACCGCCCTTTCCGCTGACGACCTGGAGCCTGCTCACGCTGTCGAGCCTAACCACTGGCGGCGGCGCCCAATCAGGAGGCCGCCCTCCGGCAGCGGATACAGTCGCCTCCATGACCAAGTGGGAGTACGTCACGGTGCCGCTTCTGGTGCACGCGACGAAGCAGATTCTGGACACCTGGGGCGAGGACGGCTGGGAGCTCGTCCAGGTCGTGCCCGGGCCGAACAACCCCGAGCAGCTCGTGGCCTACCTGAAGCGGGCCAAGTCGTGAGCGGGGCCGTCGAGGCGAAGCTCGCCGAGCTCGGCCTGACCCTGCCGGAGGTCGTGCCGCCGCTGGCCGCGTACCAGCCGGCCGTGCAGTCGGGCGTGTACGTCTACACCTCGGGCCAGCTCCCGATGGTGGGGGGCAAGCTCTCGGTGACCGGCAAGGTCGGCGACGAGGTCACCGCGGAGGAGGCCAAGCAGCTCGCGGCCACCTGCGCGCTGAACGCCCTCGCGGCCGTGAAGTCGGTCGCCGGTGACCTGGACCGGATCAAGCGGGTCGTGAAGGTCGTGGGCTTCGTCGCCTCCGCCTCCGACTTCACCGGGCAGCCGGCCGTCATCAACGGCGCCAGCGAGCTGCTCGGCGCGGTCCTCGGCGACAAGGGCGTGCACGCCCGCAGCGCCGTCGGCGTGGCCGTGCTGCCGCTCGACGCGCCGGTCGAGGTCGAGGTCCAGGTGGAGCTCGTCGAGGCCTGATCCGTCCGTGGTGTTCCTGGAGCCGGCTTCCTCACGGGTGGGGGAGCCGGCTCTCGCGTGTCCGAGGCCCGGCCCACACCGTCCTGCCCTCGTGCATTCCGGTGCTTGCGCATAGCATCCGCCCATGTCGAATGCTCAGCCGAACGGTCAGTGGTACCCGCCGGAATGGCCCGACCGCATCCGTGCCCTCGCCGCGGGCGAGCTCACCCCGGTGAGCCCCCGGCGCGCCGCCACGGTGCTCCTCCTGCGGGACGGGGCCGCGGGGCCCGACGTGCACATGCTGCGCCGCCGCGCCTCGATGGCCTTCGCGGGCGGCGCGTACGCGTATCCCGGCGGCGGGGTCGACCCGCGCGACGAGCAGCCGGTGCGCTGGGCGGGGCCCTCCCTCGCGGAGTGGGCCGGGAGCCTCGGCCTCGACGACCCCGCGCAGGCCCAGGCCGTGGTCTGCGCCGCCGTGCGCGAGACGTTCGAGGAGGCGGGCGTCCTGCTCGCCGGCGAGACCCCGGGCACCGTGGTCGGCGACACCACCGGCGAGGACTGGGAGCGGGACCGGGAGGCGCTCGTCGCCCGGGAGCTCTCCTTCGCCGACTTCCTCGACCGGCGCGGGCTCGTCCTGCGCTCGGACCTGCTCGGCGCGTGGGCCCGCTGGATCACGCCCGAGTTCGAGCAGCGGCGGTTCGACACGTGGTTCTTCGTGGCCGCGCTCCCCGCCGGGCAGCGCACCCGGGACGTCTCCGGGGAGGCGGACCGCACGGTGTGGATCCGTCCCGCGGAGGCCGCCGCCGGCTACGACCGGGGCGAGCTGCTGATGATGCCGCCGACGATCTCGACCCTGCGCACCCTGGAGCCGTTCGGCACGGCCGCGGAGGCGCTGGAGGCGGCCCGGGAACAGGATCTGACCCCCGTACTCGCGCAGGCGCGGCTGGAGGGCGACGAGCTGGTCCTGAGCTGGCCGGGGCACGAGGAGTTCACCAAGATCATCCCGGCCGGGGGTGCGTCATGAGCGACGCCGCCGCCCTGCCCGGGCAGCCGCGTGGGCTCGTCGTCTCCGGGCCCGCGACCGCCCGTGCGGTGAACGTGCTCGCGCCGAACGCGTCCGCGATGACCCTCGACGGCACCAACACCTGGCTGCTCTCCGAGCCCGGCTCGGACCTGGCCGTCGTCGTCGACCCGGGCCCCCTCGACGAGGGCCATCTGCGCCATGTCGTCGAGACCGCCGGGAAGCTCGGCAAGCGCATCGCGCTCACCCTGCTCACCCACGGCCACCCGGACCACGCGGAGGGCGCCGGCCGTTTCGCCGAGCTGACCAGGACCGACGTACGGGCCCTGGACCCGGCGCTGCGGCTCGGGGACGAGGGGCTCGGCGAGGGGGACGTGCTGGACGTCGGCGGCCTGGAGGTGCGGGTCGTCCCGACGCCCGGGCACACCTCGGACTCGCTCTCCTTCCATCTGCCCGCCGACCGTGCGGTCCTGACGGGGGACACGATCCTGGGGCGCGGCACGACGATGGTCGCGCACCCGGACGGGCGGCTCGGCGACTACCTGGACTCGCTGCGGCGGCTGCGCTCGCTCACCGTCGACGACGGGGTCCACACGGTCCTGCCGGGGCACGGGCCGGTCCTGGAGGACGCGCAGGGGGCGGTGGAGTTCTATCTGGCGCACCGCGCGAGCCGGCTCGCGCAGGTCGAGACGGCGGTCGAGAGCGGCCACCGGACGGCGGCGGAGGTCGTGGCGCACGTGTACGCGGACGTGGACCGCTCGCTGTGGCCGGCGGCGGAGCTGTCCGTACGGGCCCAGCTGGAGTACCTGAGGGAGCGCGGGCTGGTTTAAGGCGGTCGTCACGATCCTGTTCCGAGGTGGGCCCCGGCACTGCGGCCCACTTGCCCCGTGTTTTACGCTCCGTTTACTTCTGGCCGTAGCTTTCGGGGGGAACGCCCGTGTTCGTCATCGCCATCCTGCTGGTCATCGCCGCAGTGGTGCTCTATTTCGTCGGCCGCGCCAGCGGCTCGAAGGGGCTGAAGTTCGGCGCCCTCGGCGCCGTCCTGGCCGGTGTCTTCTCGCTGATCGTGAGCATGACGTACGTGATCAGCGCGTACGAGGTCGGTGTGCCGGTCGCCTTCGGCAAGGTCGGCTCGCCCATGACCTCGGGCATGCACGTGAAGTCGCCGTTCACCGACGTCACGACCTTCTCGACCCGCCCCGTCGACCTCAACCTCTCCGACAAGGACGTGGTCGAGGTCCGCTCCTCGCAGGGCGGTGTCATGTACGCCGAGGTGACGGTGAAGTGGGCCGTCGTCCCGTCCAAGTCCGTCGAGCTGTACAAGCTCGCGGGCAGCGAGGACGCCATCCAGCAGCGGCTGGTCTACCCGGACAGCCGGGAGATCGTCCGTAACGTCTTCGCCCGCTACACCAGCGAGCAGGGGTACGCCTCCGACCGCGAGAAGATCAACGCCGAGATCGGCTCCCTGATCAAGGAGCGCCTGGCCCCGCGCGGCATCGACGTGACCACCGTCAACCTGCGCAACGTGAAGCCCTCGGACTCGCTCCAGGCCCAGATCGACCGCAAGATCCAGCAGCAGCAGGCCACCGAGCGGGCCACCGAGGCCGCCCGTACGGCCAAGGCCGAGGCCGACCGGCGCCGGATCGAGGCGGAGGGCATCGCCCGCGCCAACAAGATCCTCAACGACTCGCTGACGGACAAGGTCCTCATGAACCAGTGCATCGACGCGTTCAAGGAGGCCGCCTCGAAGAACGCGATCTACACGGTGCCCTGCGCCGGCGGCAGCTCGGCCCCGGTGATCGTGGACGGCTCCAAGCGCTGACGGTCCGCGCCCTGACGCACGGAAGGCCGCCCCGGTCCTCGGACCGGGGCGGCCTTCCGCGTACGTACGGAGGTGCGTACGGGGGTACGCGCGGGTCTGCCTACCGCGAGCGCTTCGCGAGGCGCTCGACGTCCAGCAGGATCACGGCGCGGGCCTCCAGGCGCAGCCAGCCGCGCTGGGCGAAGTCGGCGAGCGCCTTGTTGACCGTCTCGCGGGAGGCGCCGACCAGCTGGGCCAGCTCCTCCTGGGTGAGGTCGTGGACGACGTGGATGCCCTCCTCCGACTGCACGCCGAAGCGGCGCGACAGGTCGAGGAGCGCGCGGGCGACACGGCCCGGCACGTCGGAGAAGACCAGGTCCGACATCTGGTCGTTGGTCTTGCGCAGCCGGCGGGCGACAGCGCGGAGCAGAGCGGTGGCCACCTCCGGGCGGGCGTTCAGCCAGGGCTGGAGGTCGCCGTGCCCGAGGCCGAGCAGCTTGACCTCGGTCAGCGCCGTCGCGGTCGCGGTGCGCGGGCCCGGGTCGAAGAGGGACAGCTCGCCGATGAGCTCGCCGGGGCCGAGGACCGCCAGCATGTTCTCGCGGCCGTCGGGGGAGGTGCGGTGCAGCTTGACCTTGCCTTCGGTGACCACGTACAGGCGGTCACCGGGGTCGCCTTCGTGGAACAGCGCGTCGCCACGGGCGAGCGTCGCCTCACTCATCGAGGCGCGCAGCTCGGCGGCCTGCTCGTCATCGAGCGCCGCGAAGAGCGGGGCGCGCCGCAGAACGTCGTCCACGAGTTCTCTCCATACTGTCGACCTGCTCAAAGGACCTGGGTCCCATGATGCCGGACGCACAAAACAGTGCGATCAATCACAACAAGTTTGACGCACTTGGCTACCCGTGCGTACGGCAGGGGCCCGATTGGGCTCCGATCGGCCGTGCCCACGGCGGATGTCGGTGGTGGCCCCTAGGCTGGCCGGGTGTCCAACTCGCCGGTGAGAGCGCAGGCCAAGGGGGCTGAAAGAGTGTCGGCCGAAGGTAATTCCGCTGTGGGCGAACACGGCGTGTCGAAACGGGTGAAGGCCCCGAATCGGAAGGTTCGGGGCGTCAAGCCCGAGTCGCGGCTCGCGATGGTGCGGCGGGCGCGGAAGATCAACCGCGAACTGGCCGAGGTCTTCCCGTACGCCCATCCGGAGCTCGACTTCCGGAACCCCTTCGAGCTGCTCGTCGCCACGGTCCTCTCCGCGCAGACCACCGACCTGCGGGTCAACCAGACCACCCCGGCGCTCTTCGCGAAGTACCCCACGCCCGAGGACCTCGCCGCCGCCGTGCCGGAGGAGGTCGAGGAGCTGATCCGTCCGACCGGCTTCTTCCGGGCCAAGACCAAGTCGATCATGGGCCTGGCCGCCGCCCTGCGAGACGACTTCGGCGGGGAGGTCCCCGGCCGCCTGGAGGACCTCGTCAAGCTGCCCGGCGTCGGCCGGAAGACCGCGTTCGTCGTCCTCGGCAACGCCTTCGGCGTCCCGGGCATCACCGTCGACACCCACTTCATGCGCCTCGTCCGGCGCTGGCGGTGGACCGAGCAGGAGGACCCGGTCAAGATCGAGGCGGAGATCGCCGAGATCTTCCCGAAGAGCGAGTGGACCATGCTCTCGCACCGGGTGATCTTCCACGGCCGCCGGATCTGCCACGCCCGCAAGCCCGCGTGCGGCGCCTGCCCGATCACCCACCTCTGCCCCTCGTACGGAGAGGGCGAGACGGATCCGGAGAAGGCGAGGAAGCTGCTCAAGTACGAGATGGGCGGCTTCCCCGGCCAGCGGCTCGACCCGCCGCCCGGCTACCCGGGCCGCCCCGCGCCCCCACTGGGCACGAGCGGCTGAGCCTGAGCGGCTGAGCGCGGGCGGCCTGCGCGCGGGCGCCGGACCACCGGAGCGCCCGAGTCCGGGCCCGCCACGCCCGAGCGCCCGCCACGCCGGCTGCCGCCCGCCACGTCCGCCACACCCGCCACGTCCGAGCGGCCGGAGCGCCGCCGGGCAGCAGGAACCTCCCGTTCCCTAGGCTCCAGGCCCGCGGGGAACGAACACGTCCATCGATCGCGTTGTGAAACACGGGGTGCCTATGACGCGCACTGACGAAGAGATCCACGACGAGCACGTGCACGGCGACGGGGCCGGAGCCCCCGGCCACGGCGGTCTGCTCGACAGAGGCGGCCTGCCCGGCTGGCTCGGCCCCGTCGACCGGGCCGCGCGCACGGTCGCGCCCGAGCAGCTGAGCCGCTTCCTGCCGCCCGCGAGCGGCGCCGGCCGCCAGTCCGCCGTCCTCGTCCTCTTCGGCGAGGGCGAGCGCGGGCCCGAGCTGCTGCTCATGGAGCGCGCCGGCAGCCTCCGCTCGCACGCCGGGCAGCCCTCCTTCCCGGGCGGCGCCCTCGACCCCGAGGACGGCGACCCGGCGGACGGCGGGCTGCTGCGCGCCGCACTGCGGGAGGCCCAGGAGGAGACCGGGCTCGACCCGGCGGGCGTCCAGATCTTCGGCGTGCTGCCGCAGCTCTACATCCCGGTCAGCGGCTTCGTCGTCACCCCCGTCCTCGGCTGGTGGCGCGTCCCCAGCCCGGTCGGGGTCGTCGACCCCGGCGAGACCGCCCGCGTCTTCACCGTGCCCGTGGCGGATCTCACGGACCCCGCGAACCGCGCGACGACCGTCCACCCGAGCGGCCACCAGGGGCCCGGCTTCCTGGTCGAGTCCGCTCTGGTCTGGGGTTTTACGGCCGGAGTGATCGACCGGCTACTGCACTACTCGGGCTGGGAGCGCCCCTGGGACCGGTCCAAGCAGGTCCCGCTCGACTGGCGCTCATGACAGTCTGATCCCGGGCGACCGAAACGAATTTGCGAGGCTATCGACGGTGAACGTGCTGGACATCTTGTTGCTGCTCGCCGCCGTGTGGTTCGCCGTCATCGGATATCGCCAGGGATTCGTGGTCGGCATCCTGTCGGTGGTCGGGTTCCTCGGCGGCGGCCTCGTCGCCGTCCTGCTGCTCCCGGTCCTCTGGGACCAGCTGACGGACAACAGCGAGGTGTCGACCACGGCGACGGTCGTCTTCGTGATGGTGGTCATCATCTGCGCCTCGGTCGGGCAGGCGTTCACCACCCACCTGGGCAACAAGCTCCGTCGGCACATCACCTGGTCACCCGTGCGCGCCCTGGACGCCACCGGCGGCGCGCTGGTCAACGTCGTCGCGATGCTGCTGGTGGCCTGGCTGATCGGCTCGGCCCTGGCGCGGACCTCGCTGCCCACCGTGGGCAAGGAGGTGCGGAACTCCAAGGTGCTGCTCGGGGTCGAGCAGGTGATGCCCGATCAGGCGTCCAGCTGGTTCGACGACTTCAGCTCCATGCTGGCCCGCAGCGGCTTCCCCCCGGTCTTCAGCCCCTTCGCCAACGAGCAGATCACCCCGGTCACCCCGCCCGACCCGGAGCTCGCCGACAGCCCCGTCGCCGCCCGCGCCCAGCGGTCCATCGTGAAGGTCGTCGGCACGGCGCAGAGCTGCGGCAAGGTCTTCGAGGGCACCGGCTTCGTCTTCGCCGACCGCCGGGTCATGACCAACGCCCACGTCGTCGGCGGGGTCGACGAGCCGACCGTCCAGATAGGCGGTGAGGGCAAGCTCTACGACGCGAAGGTCGTCCTCTACGACTGGCAGCGCGACATCGCCGTCCTGGACGTGCCGGACCTCAAGGCGCAGCCGCTGAACTTCACCGAGCAGGACGCCCGCAGCGGCGACGGGGCGATCATCGCGGGCTTCCCGGAGAACGGCGCGTACGACGTGCGCTCGGCGCGTGTGCGGGGCCGTATCAGCGCCAAGGGTCCCGACATCTACCAGCGGGACGAGGTGCGCAGGGACGTGTACTCGCTGTACGCGACGGTGCGCCAGGGCAACTCCGGCGGTCCGCTCCTGACCGAGGACGGCGAGGTGTCCGGAGTGATCTTCGCCCGCTCCCTCGACGACGTGAACACGGGTTACGCCCTGACGGTCGACGAGATCCGCGAGGACATCGAGCGCGGTCGGACCGCCGTCCAGCAGGTCGACACCCAGGGCTGCGCGCTGTAGCGAGGCGCCGCCCCGGGTGCCGTACCCGTATCCCCTAAGGGGTGTCGCGTGGATGCCGGAGCCGGGCCGAGACCCATCGCGCCCGGCGACGCAGAATGCGTGAGATCCCTACCTCTGGCACGGTGCGCGCGTGGCCCTGATCCTGCGGGCCACCCCTCTCTCGGGAGCCCGGCCCAGCGGCCGAGCGGCGGTTGCGTGCTGTGTCACTGTAGTCGTGCGTCCAGCCCATACCTCGACGTCTGCCCGTGCCCCAAGGTCGGTAACCGCCCGGGGGCCCGCCAATTGGAGTATGCGCGGGGCACATTGCCGTTCGACGCATTCCTGTGCGTCTGTTGTGCGTCGGCCGTGCGTCCGCGGTGTGCCCCACGGGTGTCCGAGGTGTGTTCTCCGCGTGGCCGGCTGTACGTCAGAAGCCGGGCCGGACAGGGTGCGGACGGTGTGTCAGCGGTCGGGCTCGGGGTCCTTCAGCCAGCTGACGAGCTCCGTGGAGAAGGCCACCGGGTCCTCCTCGTGCGGGAAGTGGCCCAGACCGTCGAAGAGCCGCCAGCGGTACGGCGCCTCCACGTACTCGCCCGAGCCGGCCGCGCTGCGGGTCCGCATCACCGGGTCCAGGGAGCCGTGCAGGTGCAGCGTCGGAACCCGTACGGGCCGCTTCATGCGCCGGTTGAACTGGATGCCGTCGGGGCGGGCCAGGGACCGCACCATCCAGCGGTACGGCTCGATCGAGCAGTGCGCCGTCGACGGGATCAGCATCGCCCGCCGGTACGTCTCGACGGCCTCCTCGTCGGCGGGGCGCGGCCCCGACCACTCGTGGATCAGCTCCCCGACGAGCGCCGCGTCGTCCGCGACGAGCCGGCGCTCCGGCAGCCACGGCCGCTGGAAGCCCCAGATGTGCGAGCCGGCCCGCGACTGCGCGAAGTCGCCGAGCATCGCCGAGCGCCAGCGGCGCGGGTGCGGCATGGAGGAGACGGCCAGACGGCGCACCAGCTTGGGCCGCATGACGGCCGCCGTCCAGGCGAGGTAGCCGCCCAGGTCGTGCCCGACGAGCGCCGCGTCCGGCTCCCCGAGGGAGCGGATGACGCCGGTGATGTCGAGGGCCAGATTGGCGGGGTCGTAACCCCGGGGGGTGCGGTCGCTGCCGCCCACCCCGCGCAGGTCCATCGCGACGGCCCGGAACCCCGCGTCGGCGAGGGCCGGCAGCTGGTGGCGCCAGGTCCACCAGAACTGCGGGAAGCCGTGCAGGAGCAGCACCAGCGGGCCGTCGCCCATCTCGGCGATGTGGAAGCGGGCGCCGTTGGCGGCCACGTCGCGATGGGTCCACGGCCCGTCGAGCCGGACGGGCCCGCCGTTGCCGCTGCTGCTCTCGGGGAGGGTCATACGGACGAGCGTGCCACAGCGGAGGCCTTGTCCAGCGCCTTGGCCGCCTCCGGGCGCGGGTGGGGCTTCACCGTGGCGATCACGGCAGCCGTCTGCTTCGCGGAGGCGATGGACTTCTCCGGCGGCTTCACCTTGCGGAACTTGGCGTACGCCACGAAGCCGAGGAGGCCCGCGAGCAGCACGTTCGCCGCGAAGGAGAGCAGGAAGCACCAGACGAGGTTCCAGCCCCCGTTGCCGTTGTGCCCGCCGGTCCAGGTGTTGATGGCGTAGGCGAGCGCGAAGCTCAGCATCGGCAGCGAGAACAGCAGTACGACGCCGGCGGCGATGCCCGCGGCACTGCCGATCGCGCCGCGCTTGACGTCCTGCTTGACCTCGGCCTTGGCCAGGGCGATCTCGTCGTGCACCAGCGCGGACATCTCGGCGGTCGCCGAGGCGACCAGCTGGCCGAGGCTGCGCTCGGTGCCGTCGAACGGGTCGCTCATCGCTGCTCCCTCTTCTCTTCTGCGGTCCGAGGCTCTCCACACGGGTGCGAGTCCTCTTCCACGGTCCGACTTCTACGGTCCGACTCAGATCATGCCGGACGGTCGGCGTCGTCGCGCGATGCCCCCGCCGCTCGGGCGCGCTCGCGGTGCTCCGCGGCCTTCCTCTCGTAGATCTCCGCCATGCGTACGTGGTACGCCGGGTCGTCCTCCTCGTAGATGTCGGGGATGCCGTCCTGGTCGTCGTCGCGCTCCTCCTCGGCGATGAGCGAGCGGTACCTGCGGACCCGGAGCTTCAGCAGGACGGAGGCGCAGACGGCCGCGATGAGGGAGCCGACGAGGACGGCGGCCTTCACCTCGTCGGTGAGGGCGGCGTCGTCGGCGAAGGCCAGTTCGCCGATGAGCAGCGAGACGGTGAAGCCGATGCCGGCGAGGGACGCGACGGCGAAGACGTCCGGCCAGGTCAGTTCGGGGTTGAGCTCGGCCCGGGTGAAGCGGGCGGCGAGCCAGGTGCCGCCGAAGATGCCGATGGCCTTGCCGACGACCAGGCCGAGGACGACGCCGAGGGTGATCGGCTGGGTGAAGACGTCCCCGAGTGCCCCGCCGGTGACGCCGACACCGGCGGAGAAGAGCGCGAACAGCGGGACGGCGAGCCCGGCCGAGAGCGGTCGTACGAGGTGCTCGATGTGCTCGCCGGGGGAGTGCTCCTCGCCCTCGCGGGTGGTGCAGCGCAGCATCAGGCCCATCGCGACGCCGGCGATGGTGGCGTGGACGCCGCTGTTGTACATGAGGGCCCAGATGACGAGGGCCAGCGGGACGTACACGTACCAGCCGCGGACGTCCTTGCGGAGCAGTACCCAGAAGACGGCGAGTCCGGCGAGGGCGCCGCCGAGCGCGGCGAAGTTCAGGTCGCTGGTGAAGAAGATCGCGATGATCAGGATCGCGAAGAGGTCGTCGACGACGGCGAGGGTGAGCAGGAAGGCGCGCAGCGCGGACGGCAGCGAGGTGCCGATGACGGCGAGGACGGCGAGCGCGAAGGCGATGTCGGTCGCGGTGGGCACGGCCCAGCCGTCCATCGAGCCGTTTCCGACGGTGTTGACCAGGGCGTAGACGAGGGCGGGCGCGGCCATGCCGCAGATCGCGGCGATGACGGGGAGCGCGGCGGCCTTGGGGTCGCGCAGCTCGCCCGCGACGAGCTCGCGCTTGAGCTCGATGCCGGCGACGAAGAAGAAGACGGCGAGGAGGCCGTCGGCCGCCCAGTGCTGGACGGACAGGTCGAGGCCGAGGGCGGCGGGGCCTATGTGGAAGTCCTGTACGGCCTTGTAGCTGTCCGCCGCGGGGGTGTTGGCCCAGATGAGGGCGGCGACGGCGGCGACGAGGAGCAGTACGCCGCCGACGGTCTCGGTGCGCAGGGCGTCGGTGAGGTAGCGCCGCTCGGGCAGGGAGAGCCGGCCGAGGAACTTGCGGTCGGTGGGCGCAGACACGTGGGATTCCTCCGTCGGGCAGGCAGGGCGAAGCACATGCCGACCAGACTTCCCGGCTCACCTGGGTCTTTCTGACGCGTTCCTGACGCGATCCTTACTTTACCTAACGAGCGGGGGATGTGTCCGGCGGGGTTCTCTGGTGGGATTCACTTTATGGATGTTCACGGCTTTCGTCCCTTCGGGCGGGGCACACGGAAACGCCCGCCCCGAAGGTTCGGGACGGGCGTTTCCGTGTCGATCGGTCCTGGACCGGCCTCGATCCGGTCCTGCACCGGCCTCGGTGAGGTCCTCGACCGGCCTCGGTCAGTCCTCGCTGGAGGAGGACGGCAGCTGGGTCTGGATGAGCGACATGACCGAGGAGTCGGTCAGGGTCGTGACGTCGCCCAGCTCCCGGTTCTCCGCGACGTCGCGGAGCAGCCGGCGCATGATCTTGCCCGAGCGGGTCTTCGGCAGCTCCGCGACCGGCAGGATCCGCTTCGGCTTGGCGATCGGGCCGAGGGTCGCGCCGACGTGGTTGCGCAGGTCGGCGACGAGGTTCTCGTCCTCGCTGGCCGAGCCGCGCAGGATGACGAAGGCGACGATGGCCTGGCCGGTGGTCTCGTCGGCGGCGCCGACGACGGCCGCCTCGGCCACCGACGGGTGCGAGACGAGCGCGGACTCGACCTCGGTGGTCGAGATGTTGTGGCCCGAGACGAGCATGACGTCGTCGACCCGGCCGAGCAGCCAGATGTCGCCGTCCTCGTCCTTCTTGGCGCCGTCACCGGCGAAGTACTTGCCCTCGAAGCGGGACCAGTACGTGTCGATGTAGCGCTGGTCGTCGCCCCAGATCGTGCGGAGCATCGACGGCCACGGCTCGGTGAGGACCAGGTAGCCGCCACCGCCGTTCGGCACCTCGTTCGCCTCGTCGTCGACGACGGTCGCGGCGATGCCGGGCAGCGGGCGCTGGGCGGAGCCCGGCTTCGTCTCGGTGACGCCCGGCAGCGGCGAGATCATCATCGCGCCGGTCTCGGTCTGCCACCAGGTGTCCACGATCGGGGTCTTGTTGGCGCCGATGTGCTCGCGGTACCAGACCCAGGCCTCGGGGTTGATCGGCTCGCCGACCGAGCCCAGCACGCGGAGGCTGGACAGGTCGAACTTCGCGGGGATGTCGTCGCCCCACTTCATGAACGTGCGGATCGCGGTGGGCGCCGTGTAGAGGATCGTGACGCCGTACTTCTGCACGATCTCCCAGAACCGGCCCTGGTGCGGGGTGTCCGGGGTGCCCTCGTACATGACCTGCGTCGCGCCGTTGGCCAGCGGGCCGTAGACGATGTACGAGTGACCGGTGACCCAGCCGATGTCGGCGGTGCACCAGTAGACGTCGGTCTCCGGCTTGAGGTCGAAGACGGCGTGGTGCGTGTACGCGGCCTGGGTGAGGTAGCCGCCGGAGGTGTGCAGGATGCCCTTCGGCTTACCCGTGGTGCCGGAGGTGTAGAGGATGAAGAGCGGGTGCTCCGCGTCGAAGGCCTCCGGGGTGTGCTCCGTGGACTGGCGGGCGACGATGTCGTCCCACCAGACGTCGCGGCCCTCGGTGAAGGCGGTGTCCTGGCCCGTACGGCGGACCACGAGGACGTGCTCGACCTGCGGACACTTGGCGACGGCCTCGTCGATGGCCGGCTTGAGGGCGCTCGGCTTGCCGCGGCGGTAGCCGCCGTCGGCGGTGACGACCAGCTTGGCGTCGGCGTCCTGGATGCGGGAGGCGACGGCGTCGGCGGAGAAGCCGCCGAAGACCACCGAGTGGGCGGCGCCGACGCGGGCGCAGGCCAGCATCGTGACGGCCGCCTCGGGGATCATCGGCAGGTAGACGGCGACCCGGTCGCCCTTGCGGACGCCCAGCTCGGTCAGGGCGTTGGCCGCCTTGGAGACCTCGTCCTTGAGCTCGGCGTAGGTGATGGCGCGGCTGTCGCCCGGCTCGCCCTCGAAGTGGATGGCGACCCGGTCGCCGTGGCCGGCCTCGACGTGGCGGTCGACGCAGTTGTACGCCACGTTGAGCTCGCCGTCCGCGAACCACTTGGCGAACGGCGGGTTCGACCAGTCGAGCGTCTCGGTCGGCTCGGTGGCCCAGGTCAGGCGCTTGGCCTGCTCGGCCCAGAAGCCCAGCCTGTCCGCCTTGGCCTGCTCGTACGCCTCCGCCGTCACATTGGCGTCCGCGGCCAGCTCGGCGGGCGGCGCGAACCGCCGCTCTTCCTTGAGCAGGTTGGCCAAGGATTCGTTGCTCACGACATCTCCCTTTCCCAGGGCGTCCTCTGTGCGTATGTGTCCCGCGTCATACCTCATCAGTCAGATGCCCGGGTGACAAGAGTCTCCGGAGAATTGGTTTAGACCTGTGAGTGACTTGACGCGATGTGGCCCCTCGCTCCCGAGCGGTGGGAGAAAGGGGCCACACAGTCTCACGGACGGGGGCGCCGGATGGTTCAGGACGCGCGCGCGGGCTCCCAGACGACCGGCCCGCGACCGGTCGCCGCTCCGGCCTCGGCCTCCCTCGCCTCCGTCGCTCCGGGCTCCGTCCCGCCGGCGTCCGGCGCGCTCGGGGCCGCCGGCATGACCTGGGTGAAGACGTCGTCGTAACTGTGCACCTCGTCCGTGCCGGAGAGCAGGTAGGCCTGCGCCTCGCCCACGTGGAAGTACACGCCGTGCAGCGTGAGGCTGCCCTCGGCCAGCCGGCGCGCCACCGATTCGTACGCCCTGAGGTGCTCCAGCTGCTGCACCACGTTGGTCAGGCAGAGCTGCTCGACCGCGTCGGCCGGCAGCCGTCCGGAGATCCGGGCCCAGGCGTGCCGCCGGCTCGCCATCCGCTCCAGGCTCGGCCGGCCGTGCCGCAGCCAGCGCCGCAGCGGGGTCGGCGGCACCGCCGGATCGTCGGGGCCGCTGCCCAGCAGGGCCTGCATCGCGCCGCAGCCGGAGTGGCCGCACACCGTGATCGACGCGACCTGGAGCACGTCCACCGCGTACTCGATCGCCGCCGCCACCGAGTCGTCCCCGCTCTCCTCGCCGGGGAGGGGGACGAGGTTGCCGACGTTGCGCACGGTGAAGAGGTCGCCCGGGCCGCTGGACGTGATCATGCTGGTGACCAGCCGGGAGTCCGCGCAGGTCAGGAAGAGCTGCGAAGGGCGCTGGCCCTCGCGGGCGAGCCGGGCGAGCTCGTCCCGCACCAGCGGGGCGGTGTTCCGCTGGAACTTGCCGATGCCGCTGGCCAGGTGCAGCCCCGACGTCCGCCGGGCCTCGGCGGGCGCGTCCGGCCTCTCGGGCCCTTCCTCCGGGGCGGCCGGTCCGTCGGCCGGCAGCTCCCCGCACTGGTGGTTGTGCCACGGGGTCCAGGGGCGGCAGCAGGCATGCGCGGCGGAGGCGGCGGCCGCGGCGGGGGA
Source organism: Streptomyces sp. NPDC015130 (assembly GCF_043080005.1). Classification (NCBI taxonomy): domain Bacteria; kingdom Bacillati; phylum Actinomycetota; class Actinomycetes; order Kitasatosporales; family Streptomycetaceae; genus Streptomyces; species Streptomyces sp. NPDC015130. The sequence continues at coordinate 541,176 of NZ_JBIBVC010000001.1, forward strand.
GGGCTCGGCGATCCGGGCGCCGGACGGGCCGGTCGTCTCGACCGTCCCGCCGTGGGCGAGGTGCCCGGTCGTCCATTCGCTCAGTGTCTCGTAGGCGGCGTGGTCCATGAAGGACCCGTCGAGTTCGACCACGACGTGGGATCCCTGGGGTAGTTGGTGCAGGGCTCGGCTCAGCCGGGGGACGGCGAGGAAGGTCAGCTGGCCCCGCACGCGCAGCAGCTGGTTGCCGTCCCGCTCCTCGCGGCTGATCCGCGTACGGGCGAGCCGGTGCAGGGCGACGGCGATGGCCACGGCGATGCCGAGGGCGACGCCCTCCAGGATGCCGACGAGGACGACACCGGCCAGCGTCACCGCGTAGACGACGACCTCGCGGTGCCGGGTGACCGTACGGATGTGGGTGATGCTGACCATCTGGATGCCGACCACCATGACGAGCGCGGCGAGTGCGGCGAGCGGGATGAGGTCGAGCACGGGGACGAGCAGCAGGGCCGCCAGCACGATCCACAGGCCGTGGAGCATGGTGGAGGTCCGGCTCACCGCTCCCGCCGAGACGTTGGCGACGCTGCGGACCGCGACCCCCGCGACCGGCAGTCCGCCGAGCGCCCCGGAGACCATGTTGGCCGCGCCCTGTCCGGCGAGCTCCCGGTCGAGGTGGGAGCGGGGGACGCTTCGGCCGTGGTCGGCGCGGGCGGTGACCAGCTTGTCGACCGCGACGGCGGAGAGCAGCGACTGCACGCTCGTGACCAGCGTGATCGTGAGCACCCCGGCGGCGATGCCGAGGACCGGCCCCTCGGGCAGGCCGGGCAGCGCGTGGCTGCTCCAGGAGGGCAGGTCGACACGGGGTACGGAGAGTCCGGCGACGACGGCCACCGCCGTCGCCCCGGCCACCGCGACGAGCGCGGCGGGGACCTTTCGTACGAGCCGGCCGGCCCTGCCCGGGAGTCTCGGCCAGGACAGCAGCACGGTCACGGTGAGGGCGCTGATGGCGAGCGCCGACGGGTGGATGTGCGCCAACTGGGCCGGCAGGCCCAGGACGTTGTCCACGACGGAGCTCTGCGGCGTGCCGCCGAGCACGATGTGGAGCTGCGCGAGGGCGATGGTGACGCCGATCCCGGCCAGCATGCCGTGCACGATCGCGGGTGAGACGGCGAGCGCGGAACGGGCCACGCGGAGGGCGGAGAGACCGAGTTGGGCGAGTCCGGCGAGGACCGTGATGGCGCAGGTGGTGCGCCAGCCGTACCGCTGGATGAGCTCGGCGGTCACGACGGTGAGGCCCGCCGCGGGGCCGCTCACCTGGAGCGGGGAGCCGCCGAACCGGCCGGCGACGAGGCCGCCGACGGCGGCGGCGACCAGCCCGGACTGGAGCGGCGCTCCGGTGGCGAGCGCGATGCCGAGCGAGAGCGGCAGGGCGATCAGGAAGACGGCGATCGAGGCGGACAGGTCGGCGCCCGCGATGCGGAGGCGGCGCGGTCCGCCCGGCGGTCCGTGGGGGCGCTGGGCCCTGGGCCGGTTGGTCTTGTGGTGGGTGGGCTTGCGGGCAGGGGTGCAGAGGGTCATGTTCCCGTCTCCTCCGGGGCGGCGCGGTCGCGGCTCGTGCGGGACGAACGTGGGGGGTCGCGGCCGTGGGTCACGGCGTGCAGCGGCGGGATTCCGGCTGGACCCTCGGGATGGGGAGGATCAACGCTCGGTAAATGGATCGTAATGGAGAGTAAAGTCTCCGGCATTATTTTCGGGGCAAACAGGGCAATGATTCACCGGTTCCGGTGATAGCCAAACGGAATGCCGCTTGTCGTTTCATCTCTCCGGCAGGTGTGGTGCGACGTTGACGCCGCTCGTACGGGATGCCGCTCGTACGGAACACGTGCTTCGAGGAGAGGTGGGCGGATGCCAGCCGCCGGGAGAAGGACCGCAGTCCACAAGGCCGTCCACGTGGGCGTCCACGGGGCCGTCCACAAGGCCGTCCGTAAGAGGGTGCTCGCCGCCGGTGCCCTCGCGGTCGCCCTGATCACCGGCCTCGCCGGCTGCTCGGGCTCCGACGGCACCTCCACGAAGCCCCCGGTGGGTGGCGCGGGCGCCAAGAAGGCCCCGGCCGCGGCGCCGCCGAACGCGGTCCGCCTGATCGGCGACGGCTCCACGGCCTTCACCGGAGCCCAGCCCCGCCAGCCGGTCTGGCAGCGGCTCAAGCCGGGGGAGACCCCGCCGCAGTTCGTGGTCTTCTCGTGGGACGGCGCGGGCGAGGACAGCCAGAAGCTGTTCTCCCACTTCCGTTCGGTCGGCCGGAAGTACGACGCGACCATGACGTACTTCCTGAGCGGCGTGTACCTGCTGCCCGAGGAGAAGCGGAAGCTCTACGACCCTCCGCAGCACAGCGCGGGACGCTCCGACATCGGCTTCAACGACGTCGAGGGGATCCGCGACACCGTCCGCGAACTGCGTGCGGCGTGGCTGGAGGGCAACGAGATCGGCACCCACTTCAACGGCCACTTCTGCGGGAAGGAGTCGGGCGTCGGCAACTGGTCGCCGGAGGAGTGGAAGAGCGAGATCAACCAGGCCAAGTCCTTCGTCAAGAACTGGAAGACGAACGCCGGGCTGAGCGCGGAGCAGCCGCTCCCCTTCGACTACGACAAGGAGCTCGTCGGCGCCCGCACCCCCTGCCTGGAGGGCCGGACGAACTTCGTCCAGGCCGCGGCGGAGATGGGCTTCCGCTACGACACGAGCGGCGTCAACGACCAGATCTGGCCCAAGAAGGACCTGGGTCTCTGGGACCTGTCGATGCAGCTCGTGCCGGTCCCCGGCCGCGCCTTCCAGACGCTCTCCATGGACTACAACTTCCTCGTCAACCAGTCCCCCGGCACGACCCAGGGCGACCCCTCGCAGCACGCGTACTGGGGGGACCAGATGCGGGACGGCCTGGTGCAGGCCTTCGAGCGCTCCTACCGGGGCAACCGAGCGCCGCTGATCATCGGCAACCACTTCGAGTCCTGGAACGGCGGCACGTACATGCGCGCCATCGAGGAGACCATCGCGACGGTCTGCGTGCAGAAGGACGTCGAGTGCGTGTCCTTCCGGCAGCTCGCCGACTGGCTCGACGCCCAGGACCCCGAGGTCGTCGCCAAGATGCGCACCCTGAAGGTGGGCGAGGCCCCGCAGGGCGGCTGGCAGACCTTCCTGGCCGCCCAGCCCCCCGCCCCGGCGGCCGCCCCGGCCCCCGGCGCCAAGCGGTCCGAGCGAGGCTGAGCCCTTCGCGCACCGTGAACCCGGGGCCGACCTGCGCCGGCAGGCCGGCCCCGGGCCCCCTTGTCCCCGCGTACGCGGCGCGTCAGCCGAGCCGCCCCGCGGTCAGGGGCTCGCCGAGTACGAACCCGGGGTCGACCTGCGCCGCCAGGTCGGCCCCGGTCTTGGCGTTGCCCCAGCTCTCGGCGTTGCGCAGGTGGAAGTGGACCATCTGGCGGGTGTAGCGGTCCCAGTCGCGGTGGGCGTACGAGTCGTCGGCCGCGTCCTGGAGGGCCTGGAGCGACATGCGGTTCTCCGCCTCCAGGAGCTCGAAGCGGGGCGGGCGGCCCTTCTCCATTGCACGGACCCAGTCCGAATGGCCCACGGTCACCAGCAGGTCGTCGCCGACCTCCGCGCGCAGGAAGTCGAGGTCGTCCTCGCCCTGCACCTTGTTCCCGACGACCTTGAGCGCGACGCCGAAGTCCCTCGCGTACTCCTTGTACTGGCGGTAGACCGAGACACCCTTGCGGGTCGGCTCGGCGACCAGGAAGGTCATGTCGAAGCGGGTGAAGAGGCCGGAGGCGAAGGAGTCCGAGCCCGCCGTCATGTCGACGACCACGTACTCGTCGGCCCCGTCGACCAGGTGGTTGAGGCACAGCTCCACCGCGCCGACCTTCGAGTGGTAGCAGGAGACCCCGAGGTCCGACTCGGTGAAGGGGCCGGTCGCCATCAGCCGGACGTCGCCGTCGTCGAGCGCGACCGTGCGCGCGCAGGCCTCGTAGACCGGATTGTCTTCGCGCACCCGCAGCAGCCGTGAACCCTCCCCGGGCGGCGTCGTCTTGATCATCGTGTCGGCGGAGACGATCCGCGGGTTCGAGCCCCGCAGGTACTCCTTGATGAGCGGCAGGTGCGCGCCCATCGCGGGCATCGCGGCGGCCTCGGGCTCGGGCAGCCCGAGCGCGGCGCCCAGGTGCTGGTTGATGTCGGCGTCGACGGCGACGACCGGGGACTCGGTGGCTGCGAGGTGGCGGATGAAGAGCGAGGACAGCGTGGTCTTGCCGCTGCCGCCCTTCCCGACGAAAGCGATCTTCATGTTCACCTAGCGTAGCCGCACGGATGCTTCGCGTGGTCAAGGTGCGTGAAGAAGACCACTCCATCGTGGGGCGGGCCGCCGGGGCGCGTAGCCTCCCTACTTATGAGTACGCACGCCTCTGACCCCTTGGCCGCCCTCGGCTCCCTGCCGGGCGTCGCCGACGCGGTGGACTCCGTACGCAAGGCCGTCGACCGGGTCTACGGCCACCGCGTGATGCGCCGTCGCAGCAACGAGATCTCCTCCGAGGCCGCACTGCGCGGCGCGCGCGGCTCCGCCGCCCTCTCCGGTGCCGACTGGGCGCTGGAGGAGGTCCGTCGGCGCTCCGACTTCAGCGCCGACGCCGAGGCCCGCACGGTCGGCGCCGCCCTGCGACTGGGCGCGGAGGCCGGGCAGCTCCTCTCCATCTGGCGCCAGTCGCCCATGCGGGTGCTCGCCCGGCTGCACCTGGTCGCCTCGGGTGACACGGCAATCCCGGAAGGCGCCGCCGCCGACACGGTCGGGCGGCCCCGGCTCGACGGCGAGACCGTCGACGAACCCCTGATCGACGCCCCGCTGCCGTCGCCCTCCGAGGTGGCCGGCCGGCTCGACGGGCTCGCGGAGCTGATCGTCGCCGGCGGCGAGGCCCCGGCGCTCGTGACAGCCGCGATCGTGCACGGCGAACTCCTCGCCCTGCGCCCCTTCACCTCGTACAACGGTCTGGTCGCGCGGGCGGCGGAGCGGATCGTGCTGGTCGGCAGCGGTCTCGACCCCAAGGCGATCTGTCCGGCCGAGGTCGGCCACGCCGAGCAGGGGACGGCGGAGTACCTTGCCGCGTTCGAGGGGTATCTGTCGGGCACCCCGGAGGGTGTGGGCGGCTGGATCGCGCACTGCGGCCGCTCGGTCGAACTCGGGGTCCGGGAGTCGACGGCCGTCTGCGAGGCGCTCCAGCGCGGCGCGGCCTGAACCGGCCCTGAACGGGTTGCGGCGGCACCAGGTCTGGTACCGCCGCTGGCACGTCTACCCAGTTACCATGCGTCCTCGATAAGTGCCCATCAGGCCGGGTACTTTGCCCTTGGCCTGGTGCGGCTGGCCCGTAATCGACGGGTCGACGTCGCGTGGGTGCTCGGTTTCTGTGCTAGGTCCGTGGGGCCTTCATGCTCAACAGGTGATCCTCTCGGATGTCCTCGGTCTCGCGGGCCTGATTCCTTTCTACTCCTGTCCGCGGGGAAGCGAAAGTGCTGGCTCCGCTTCTTTGCTCATTGCTCAAATTCGGGCAAAGTCGCCGGCGAGGCGATGGGTCAGCGCGGCCTGGCGGCGCCGGGAGGCGTACCAGACGAGTCCGGCCGTGGCCGCCGCCGCACCCACGGCCGCGGCGGCGACGAGCGCGGGTCGGGGCGGCATCCGGAACTCCGGCAGTCGCTGCTTGAGACGCACCGGCTTGTGGAACGCGAGCACCGGCCATTCACGGGCGACGGCCTCGCGGCGCAGGGTCCGGTCGGGGTTGACGGCGAACGGGTGACCGACGGCCTCCAGCATGGGGATGTCGGTCGCGGAGTCGCTGTAGGCGTAGCAGCGGGACAGGTCGTACCCCTCCGACTCCGCGAGCTCCCGGACGGCCTCGGCCTTCGTCGGCCCGTAGGCGTAGTACTCCACCTCACCGGTGAAGCAGCCGTCCTCCCCGACCACCATCCGGGTGGCCACGACGCGGTCGGCTCCGAGCATCTCGCCGATCGGCTCGACGACCTCGGCGCCGGACGTGGAGACGATCACGACGTCGCGGCCGGCGGCGTGGTGCTCCTCGATGAGGGAGGCGGCCTCGTCGTAGATGATCGGGTCGATCAGGTCGTGCAGGGTCTCGGCGACGAGCTCCTTGACCTGGGCGACGTTCCAGCCTTTGCAGAGCGCGGAGAGATATTCGCGCATCCGCTCCATCTGGTCGTGGTCGGCTCCGCCCACCAGGAACACGAACTGGATGTAGGCCGTCCGCAGGGCGGCGCGGCGGCTGATCAGCCCGCCCCGGTAGAAGGACTTGCTGAAGGTCAGCGTCGAGGACTTCGCAATGACCGTCTTGTCCAGGTCAAAGAAGGCGGCTGTGCGCGGCAAGGAGTGGTTTTCCACAAGCCTGAGCATAGGTGCCCGCCATTCGGCGTACGCTGGGGCGCGTGGGTTTGCCTGAGAAGGCTCTCGGGTACACCATGGAAGTCACGGATCGTTCGCGACCGTGCTAACCCGGTCCGGCTCCTCCCCCCCCGAGTCGGCCGGAAAGACGACCCCCGCTCTCCCCCCCGGCGGGGGTCGTCGCATGTCCGGAGCCGTTTCGGCCCTCCGTTTCATCGCGGATTCCTCTCTCTGCGCGCCTCGGTCGCGCTTCGGCCGGTCTGCCGCCGAGCGCTTGATTCATCACTGACGGTAACCGTCGGGCTGCGCTCCGGGGAGTCCCCGGAGGGGTGGCGTAGATATTCACAGACCCTCGGTTATCCACAGTTTTTCGGTGAGATCTCCAGGATTTCCGGTACGGCCTCACGGTGATTCCTGACGCGAAGTTCGCGGACGACAGGAATCACGAGAGGGGTGTGCGCCGTGGAGGGAACGAGGACTTCCGGGGCCAGGAGTGCGGCGAGGGCCGGAGGGAGCGCGGCCGTGGGCGCGGCGGTCCCGGCCGGGGCCGCGGGCGAGGCGCGCCGGACCGGGCCGCTGATCGTCACCGAGGACCTCGCGCTCCTCGACGACCTGCTCCGGCTGTGCGCGGCGGCCGGAGCGGAACCCGAGGTGCACCACCGCGTGCCGGAGCGGCGGGCGAGCTGGACCGACCCGCCGCTCGTCCTGGTCGGCGACGACTCGGCGGCCCGCTGCCGGGCGGCGGCACGTCGCCCGGGAGTCGTCCTCGTCGGCCGTGAGCGGGACGACCCCGGGGTCTGGCGGCTGGCCGTCGAGGTCGGCGCGGAGTCCGTGCTGCGGCTGCCGGAGGCCGAGAGCGTCCTCGTCGACCGCATCGCCGACGCGGCCGAGGGCGTGGGACGACAGGCGCTGACCGTCGGGGTCGTGGGAGGCCGGGGCGGCGCGGGCGCCTCCACGCTGGCCTGCGGCCTCGCGCTGGCCGCCGCGCGGACCGGCCGGCGCACCCTGCTCGTCGACGGAGACCCGCTGGGCGGGGGCCTCGACGTGTTGCTCGGCGGCGAGCGCGAGGACGGCAGACGCTGGCCCGACTTCGCGGCCTCCAAGGGACGGCTGGCCGGCGGAGCCCTGGAGGAGTCCCTGCCCGCCGTGCGCGGTGTGCGGGTGCTCAGCTGGGGCAGGGAGCCCGCCGCGCCGGTGCCGCCCGAGGCCGTGCGGTCCGTGCTCGCCGCCGCTCGCCGGCGCGGCGGGGTCGTCGTGGTCGACCTGCCGCGCGGCACCGACGAGGCGGCCACCGAGGCCCTGGCCCAGCTGGACCTCGGACTGCTCGTCGTCCCGGGCGAGCTGCGGGCCGTCGCGGCGGCCCACCGGGTGGCCTCGGCTCTCGGCATGGTCGTGCGCGACCTCCGGGCCGTGGTCCGCGGGCCGTACGCGGCGGGGCTCGACGAGCGCTGGGTCGCCGACGCGCTGCGGCTGCCGCTCGCCGGCGAACTGCCCTACGACCCGGGGATCGTCGCCGACCAGGACGCGGGCCTGCCGCCGGGCGCGGAGCCCCGAGGGGCGCTCGGCCGGTTCTGCGCCGCCTTCTGGGAGCGCGCCCTCGCCCCCGGCGGTGCGGCATGACCGGGACCGCCGTCGTGGACGGCGGCCGGCTCGGGGCCGGCGGTGCGGGGCTGCTCGACGCCGTGCGGCAGCGGCTCGCGGCGAGCGGGGCCGAACCGACACCCGCGCGGGTGGCGGCGGCACTGCGGGCGCAGGGACGACTGCTCGGCGACGCGGAGGTGCTCGGCGCGGCAGAGGAGCTCAGGTCCGAGCTGATCGGGACCGGCCCCCTGGAGCCGCTGCTCGCCGATCCGGCGGTCACCGACGTCCTGGTCTCTGCGCCCGACCGGGTCTGGGTGGACCGGGGCACCGGCCTGGAGCGGGCCCCGGTGGCCTTCCCCGACGCCGCCGCCGTCCGCAGGCTCGCGCAGCGGCTCGCCGCGGTGGCGGGACGCAGGCTCGACGACGCCCGGCCCTGGGTGGACGCGCGGCTGCCCGACGGCACCCGCATGCACGCGGTGCTGCCCCCGGTGGCGGTCGGCTCGACCTGTCTGTCGCTGCGGGTCGTGCGCCCCCGCGCCTACTCCCTGGAGGAGCTGGCCAAGGCGGGCACCGTGCCGCCGGGCGGGGACCGGGTCCTGCGGGCGCTGATCGACGCCCGCGTGTCGTACCTGGTCAGCGGCGGTACCGGGACCGGGAAGACCACATTGCTCGCCTCTTTGCTGGGTCTCGTGGGCCATCGGGAGCGGATCGTGCTCGCCGAGGACTCGGCGGAACTGCGGCCGGACCACCCGCACGTGGTGCGCCTGGAGGCGCGGCCCCCGAACCAGGAGGGCGCCGGTCTCGTGACCCTGCGGGACCTGGTCCGCCAGGCCCTGCGGATGCGGCCCGACCGGCTGGTGGTCGGCGAGGTCAGAGGCGGCGAGGCGGTGGACCTGCTCGCCGCGCTCAACACGGGCCACGAAGGCGGCTGCGGGACGGTCCACGCCAACACCGCGGCGGACGTGCCGGCCCGTCTCGAGGCGCTCGGGACCGCGGCCGGGCTCGACAGGGCGGCCCTGCACAGCCAGTTGGGCGCCGGTCTGTCCGTGGTGCTCCACCTCGTGCGGGACCGGGACGGGCGGCGGAGGATCGCCGAGCTCCACGTCCTGGAGCGGGACCGCGACGGGCTCGTCCGGACGGTGCCCGCGCTGCGGTGGGGTGCCGCCGGGTTCGAGCGGGAGCGGGGCTGGGAGCGGCTGAATTCGCTGACCGGAGGCGGGACGTGGTGATCGCGGAGGCGGTGACGGTGCGGGCCGTGGCGGAGGGCGCGGCGGTGCTCTGCGCGGTGCTCGGCCTGTGGGGGCTCGTCGAGTGGCGGCGCGGGACGGCCCGGGCCCGCATGGTGCTCGCGGGTGTCGTGCCGGACGGGGCCCGGGAGTGGGACGAGCTCCGCGCGCGGTGGGCGGCGGCCGGGGCGCGGTGGCGGGCCTCGGTGCGGAGGCGGCGCTCCTGGCTGTGTCTGCCGGTGGCGGGGACGGTCGCTCTGCTGAGCGGGTCGCCGCTGCCGCTGCTCGCCGGGGCGGTCGCGGTGCCGGTCGTGGCGCGGCGGCTGAGGGCGGCCCAGCGGCGGAAGGAGTGCGAGGCGCGTGCCGGGCGGGTGGTGGCCCTCTGCGGGGCCGTCTCCGGGGAGTTGAGGGCCGGCTGGCAGCCCGCACAGGCGTTGTCCTTCGCCGCCCGGCGGACGGGCGCGCTGGGTGACGAGGAGGCGGCGGTGCTCGCGGCGGCCCGGTTCGGCGGGGACGTGCCCGAGGTGTTGCGGCGGGCGGCCCGGCAGGACGGCGCCGACGGGCTCGCCGGTCTGGCGGCCTGTTGGCAGGTGGCCGTGGACGGGGGTGCGGGCCTGGCGGCGGGGCTCGATCGGCTGGAGGCGGCCCTGCGGGACCACCACGAGCAGCGGGAGCGGTTGCGGGCCGAGCTGGCCGGGGCCTGGGCGACGGTGACGGTCCTCGCGGTGCTGCCGGCGGCGGGGCTCGCCCTCGGCGCGGCGCTGGGCGCCGATCCTCTGCGGGTGCTCCTGCACACCCCGGCGGGCCTGGGGTGCCTGGCGGTGGGCGGTGCGCTGGAGGCGGCCGGTCTGTGGTGGGCCGCGCGGATCGTCCGGGGAGGGGAGCGGGCATGACGGGCGCTGCTCAGGTCGCGGGACTCCTGGTCCTGTTGATGGTGCTGTGCGTGCAGGCCGGGCGTGAAGTGCTGCGCGAGCGGCGGGCGCGGGGCATGCGGCGGCGGGTGGACGGGCTGCTGGCGGCGTCCGCGCCACGGCCCGGTAGCAGCCCGGGGGCCCGGAGGGCCGGGGGCCGGTGGTCGACCGGGGTGCAGCGGTGGGCCGTGCCGCTCGCGGCCGGGCTCGCCGGCTGGGCGCTCCTCGGCGGGCTCGGAGGACTGGGCGCCGGAGTCCTGGCGGCCTGCGGAGAGCGATGGCGGCGGACCCGGAAGCGGACGGCCGTGCTGTCCGGGGAGGCCGAGTCGGCGGGGCGTCACCTTCCGCTCGCGGCCGATCTGTTGGCCGCCTGTGCCTCCGCGGGGGCGGGGCCGGGAGAGGCGGCGGAGGCCGTGGGCCGCTCGCTCGGCGGGCCGCTCGGTGAGCGTCTGACCCGTACGGCGGCCGAACTGCGGCTGGGCGGCGAACCGGCCGAGGTGTGGCGGAGGTTCGGCGCGATACCGGGCGCCGAAGAGCTGGCCCGCTGCATGGAGCGGGCCGGTTCCTCGGGGGCACCCGCGGCGGAGGCCGTCGCACGGCACGCGGCCGGCCTGCGGGCCGCCCGGGCCCGGACTGCCGCGGCCCGCGCCCGCCGGGCGCAGGTGCTGATCAGCGCGCCCGTGGGGCTCTGCTTCCTGCCCGCGTTCCTGGCGGTGGGGGTGGCGCCCGTGGTGATCGGGCTGGCGACGGGACTGATGGACCGATGACGAGGACAAGGCGAGAGAAGGAGATCGACATGACGAACACGGTGAGCACGACGGGCGCGAAGACGGGCGCGGGCGTGACCGGCGGGGTGGCGGCGAGCCGCCCGGAGAGGAGGGGGCCGGTGAGTGCGGTGCGGGAGTGGTGGCGGGCCCGGCGGCGGGGCCTGCGGTCCGACTCGGGGATGACGACGTCCGAATACGCGGTGGGCACGATCGCCGCGGCGGCCTTCGCCGCGGTCCTCTACAAGCTCGTGACGGGCGGGACCGTGTCGGGAGCGCTCGAGTCGGTGATCGGCAAGGCCCTCGATGCGCCGTTCTGACCGGGGGTTCGTGACCGTCGAGGCGGCGATGGTCCTGCCCGTCGTCGCGCTGTTCACGGTGACCCTGCTCTGGGCGCTGGCCGCGGCCGCCGCGCAGATCCGGTGCGTGGACGCGGCGCGGGCGGGGGCCAGGGCGGCGGCCCGCTCCGAACCGGTCGCCGGCGCCGAGGCGGCCGCACGGGCCGCCGCGCCCGAGGGCGCCCGGGTGGCGGTGACGCGGTCGGGCGAGCTGTGGCGGGTGACGGTGGAGGTGTCCGCACCGGGCCCCCGGGGCATGGGGCTGACCCTGCGGGCGGACGCGGCGGCCCTCGCGGAGGATGCGACGGCCCTCGTGGAGGACGCGGTGGGCGGGGAGCCGGCGGTCGGGGGGTCGGCGTGACCGCGGGCCGCTGGAACGGCACCGGTCGGACGACCGGTCCCGGCCGCCGGACCGGTTTCGTCAGGCGGACCGGTCCCGGCCGGCGGACCTGTTCCGGTCGCCGGGCCGGTCTCGTCGGGCGGGGCTTTCGGGGTGATCGGGGTGCGGCGACCGTGTGGGCGGCGTTCGCGGCCTGTGCGCTGTGTGTGGTGTTCGGGGCGGTGCTCGCGTTGGGGCAGGCGGTGACGGCGCGGCACAGGGCCGGCGGCGCGGCCGACCTGGCCGCGCTCGCGGCGGCCGACCGGGCCCTGTGGGGCGAGGCCGAGGCGTGCGCCGCGGCGTCCCGGGTCGCCGCGGCTCAGGGCGCCGAGCTGCTGCGGTGCGTCGTGCGCGGCGAACTCGCCGATGTGACGGCCAGGGTGGTGAGCGGGCCGTACCGGCCGGACGTCAGCTCCCGGGCGGGGCCTCCACGGGCGGCGGCTCCGGGGCCTCCCGCAACAGTTCCGTGAGGAGGCGGACCGCGCCGCGCTTGTGCAGCGGATCGTTGCCGGTGCCGCACTTCGGGGACTGGACGCAGGAGGGGCAGCCCGCCTCGCACTCGCAGGAGGCGATGGCCTCGCGGGTCGCGGTCAGCCAGGCCCTGGCCGTGTGGAAGGCGCGCTCGGCGAAGCCCGCGCCGCCGGGGTGGCCGTCGTACACGAAGACGGTCGGCAGCAGCGTGTCGGGATGGAGGGGCACGGAGACGCCGCCGATGTCCCAGCGGTCGCAGGTGGCGAAGAGCGGCAGCATGCCGATGGAGGCGTGCTCGGCGGCGTGCAGGGCGCCGCCGAGGATCTCCGGGGTGATCCGGGCTGCGTCGAGCTGGTCCTCGGTGACCGTCCACCACACGGCCCGGGTGCGCAGGGTGCGGGGCGGCAGGTCGAGCTTGGTCTCGCCGAGGACCTCGCCGGTGATCAGACGGCGGCGCAGGAAGGAGACGACCTGGTTGGTGACCTCGACGGAGCCGTAGCAGAGGCGGCCGGCTCCCCAGGGGATCTCGGTGTCGGTTTCGAGGACGGAGACGGAGGTGGTGTCGCGGGCGGTGGTGGAGTACGGCGGGACGGCCTCCTCCACGAGTGCCACGGAGTCCTTCAGGTCGAGCTCCCGCACCAGGTAGGTGCGGCCCTGGTGGAGGTGGACGGCGCCCTCGTGGACGGCGGTGTGGGAGGCGGCCTCGTCGACCGTGCCGAGGAGGCGGCCGGTGCCGGCCTCCACGATCCGGACGGGGCTGCCGCCGCCGCCCCGGATGTCGGTGAGGTCGGCGGCCCGCTCACGGCGGGTCCAGTACCAGCCGGTGGAGCGCCGGCGCAGCAGTCCGGCGCCCTCCAGCTGGGGCATCAGGCCGGGCGCGGCGGGGCCGAAGAGCGTCAGGTCCGGGTCCGTCAGCGGGAGCTCCGCGGCGGCGGCGCAGAGGTGGGGGGCGAGGACGTAGGGGTTGTCGGGGTCGAGGACCGTGGACTCGACGGGCTGTTCGAAGATCGCTTCGGGGTGGTGGACGAGGAAGGTGTCCAGCGGGTCGTCCCGGGCGACGAGGATCGCGAGGGCGCCCTCGCCCGAGCGGCCGGCGCGGCCCGCCTGCTGCCACAGGGAGGCCCGGGTGCCCGGGTAGCCGGCGATCACGACGGCGTCGAGGCCGGAGACGTCCACACCGAGCTCCAGGGCGGTCGTGGCGGCCAGGCCGAGGAGCTCGCCCGAGTGCAGGGCCCGCTCCAGGGCGCGGCGCTCCTCGGGCAGGTAGCCGCCCCGGTAGGCGGCGACCCGGCGGGCCAGGGCGCGGTCGGTCTCGGCGAGCCGTTCCTGGGCGATCACCGAGATCAGTTCGGCGCCGCGCCGGGAGCGGACGAAGGCGACCGAGCGCACGCCCTGCCGGGTCAGGTCGGTCAGCAGGTCGGCGGTCTCGGCGGTGGCGGTGCGGCGGACGGGCGCGCCGCGCTCGCCGTGGAGCTCGGTGAGCGGCGGCTCCCACAGGGCGAACACCAGTTCGCCGCGCGGGGAGGCGTCGTCGGAGATCTCGGTGACCGGCAGCCCGGTGAGGCGGCCGGCGGCCAGGGCCGGCTCGGCGGAGGTGGCCGAGGCGAGGAGGAAGACGGGATCGGAGCCGTACCGGGCGCAGATCCGGCGCAGGCGGCGCAGCACCTGGGCGACGTGGGAGCCGAAGACGCCCCGGTAGGTGTGGCACTCGTCGATCACGACGTAGCGCAGGGCGCGCAGGAAGGAGGACCACCTGGGGTGGGAGGGGAGTATGCCCCGATGGAGCATGTCGGGGTTGGTCAGCACGTAGTTCGCGTACTGGCGGACCCACTCGCGCTCCTCGACCGGCGTGTCGCCGTCGTAGACGGCGGGGCGGATCCGGGTGCCGAGCGGGCCGGCCAGTTCCCGTACGGCGCGGCGCTGGTCGGCGGCGAGGGCCTTGGTGGGCGAGAGGTAGAGCGCGGTGGCCCCGCGCCCGTTGGGGGCCTCGGCGCCGTCCAGGAGGGTCGTCAGGACCGGGGCGAGGTAGGCGAGCGACTTGCCCGAGGCGGTTCCCGTGGCGATCACCACGGAATCGCCGTTCAGCGCGGCCTCGGCGGCCTCGGCCTGATGGGCCCAGGGGTGCTCGATCCCGGCCGCCTGGATCGCGTTGATCACCTCGGGGCGGATCAGGTGCGGCCAGACGGCATGACGGCCCTCCCGGGCGGGCATGTGCTCCGTATGAGTGATGCGCGCGGCCCGACTCTCGCCTGCGGAGAGCCGGCCGAGGACACTGCCGGGGGAGGGGCGACTGCCCGTGTCCCCGGCCGGGTGACGGGGGCGCTGATTCTTGGCCATCGGCACCGAGTGTGTCACTGCCAGGACGGACAATGCTTCCAAGGCGTCGTGCATGGCTGCTCGTAAGTGATTGAATGCCATTGCGGCTGGCGATCAGTTCCCTGGCTCCGCCTGGGAGGCCCGAGGGGGCGATCGCCCGATAGCAAGGTGCTGGAGGATCCGTGGACCTGTCCCTGTCGACTCGCAATGTGTCCGGCGCTGGTGGCGACCGTACGGTCGTCGAGGTCGGTGGCGAGATTGATGTGTATACCGCGCCCAAGCTGCGCGAGCAGTTGGTCGAGTTGGTGAACGACGGCAGCTACCACCTGGTCGTCGACATGGAGGGCGTGGACTTCCTCGACTCCACCGGCCTGGGTGTGCTTGTCGGCGGTCTGAAGCGCGTCCGCGCGCACGAGGGCTCGCTGCGTCTGGTCTGCAACCAGGAGCGCATTCTGAAGATCTTCCGGATCACGGGGCTCACCAAGGTGTTCCCGATCCACCAGTCGGTCGACGAGGCCGTCAACGCGGTCGACTGACCGAGGGAGATCGCATGGCCACCGTTGAACTCCGATTCAGCGCTCAGCCCGAGCACGTCCGTACGGCCCGCCTGGTGGCGGCCGCGGTCGCCCGCAGGGCCGGAGTGGACGAGGCGGTCCTCGACGAGGTGCGTCTCGCCGTCGGTGAGGCCTGTTCCCGTGCGGTCGGGCTGCATCGCAGCAACGGCGTCACGACCCCCATCAGGGTCGTGCTGACCGAGGAGGAGAAGACCTTCTCCATCGAGGTCGGCGACGAGGTGCCGGGCGCGGGCGTGGCGGCGGCGGATGCCGTCGGTGTGCCCGGTGCGCGGTCCTCGGCCCCGACCGACGACTTCGACGACGCCGACGGCGAGGACGAGATGGGTCTCGCGGTGATCCGCGGGCTCGTCGACGACGTCGCCGTGAGCGCCGGCGAGGACGGCGGGACCATCCGCATGAGCTGGCCGACCAGCCCGGCGGACATCCTGTCCTGACACCGTCCGAGCGGTAAGAGCGAAGGGAAGAGGCCCTGCCCAGCGGCAGGGCCTCTTTTCCGTCCCCGCCCCCGTCCGGCTCGACGAGCTCGCCCGACGGGCCCGCTCGCAGCGCGCACTCGACGCGCCCGCCCGGTCGGATTGGTGCATCCGCGCGGTGGCTCCGCGAGGTCCCCGTTTGTGTCGGTTTATATCCCTATGATCCGTCCTCATGGACCCCACTTCGCTCGCCGCGGCGGTGCTCACGAGCGGGAACCGGACGATCGTGGTCGTCGTCGCGGCCGTCGCGCTCGCCGCGCTGGTCGTCGCCCAGCTCCTCGTCCGCCAGGTGCTCGCGGCAGGCGAGGGCACCGAGAGGATGAAGGAGATCGCCGCCGCCGTGCAGGAGGGCGCCAACGCCTATCTCGCGCGGCAGCTGCGCACCCTCGCCGTCTTCGCGGTCGCCGTGTTCTTCCTGCTGATGCTGCTGCCCGCCGACGACTGGGCGCAGCGCGCCGGGCGGTCCCTGTTCTTCCTGGTCGGGGCGTTGTTCTCGGCGTCCACCGGGTACGTCGGCATGCGCCTCGCCGTCCGGGCCAACGTGCGGGTCGCGGCCGCGGCCCGGGAGGCCACCCCGGGGCCGGGCGAGCCCGAGAAGGACCTCACCGAGGTCGCGCACCGGGCCATGCGGATCGCCTTCCGCACGGGCGGGGTCGTCGGCATGTTCACCGTCGGCCTCGGACTGCTCGGGGCCTCCTGCGTCGTCCTCGTCTACGCCGCCGACGCGCCGAAGGTGCTGGAGGGATTCGGCCTCGGCGCCGCGCTCATCGCGATGTTCATGAGGGTGGGCGGCGGCATCTTCACCAAGGCCGCCGACGTCGGCGCCGACCTGGTCGGCAAGGTCGAGCAGGGCATCCCCGAGGACGACGCGCGCAACGCCGCCACCATCGCCGACAACGTGGGCGACAACGTCGGCGACTGCGCGGGCATGGCCGCCGACCTCTTCGAGTCGTACGCGGTGACGCTGGTCGCGGCCCTCATCCTCGGCATGGCCGCCTTCGGCGACCACGGCCTCGCGTTCCCGCTGATGGTGCCCGCCATCGGCGTGGTCACGGCGGTGATCGGCATCTTCGCGGTCGCCCCGCGGCGCGCCGACCGCAGCGGGATGAGCGCGATCAACCGGGGTTTCTTCCTCTCGGCGAGCGTCTCGCTCGTCCTGGTCGCCGTCGCCGCCTTCGCCTACCTGCCGTCCTCGTACGCCGAGCTCGAAGGCGTCACCGAGCCCGGCATCCCCGGCCACAGCGGCGACCCGCGGGTCCTCGCCCTCGTCGCGGTGGCCGTCGGCATCGTCCTCGCCGCCCTCATCCAGCAGCTCACCGGCTACTTCACCGAGACCGGCAGGCGGCCCGTGCGGGACATCGGCAGGTCCTCGCTCACCGGACCCGCCACCGTCGTCCTCGCGGGCGTCGCCCTCGGCCTGGAGTCCGCCGTCTACGCGGCGCTGCTGATCGGACTGGCCGTGTACGGGGCGTTCCTGCTCGGCGGCGCCTCGGTCATGCTGGCGCTGTTCGCGGTCGCCCTCGCCGGGACGGGCCTGCTCACCACCGTCGGGGTGATCGTCGCGATGGACACCTTCGGCCCGGTCTCCGACAACGCGCAGGGCATCGCGGAGATGTCCGGGGACGTCCGGGGCGCTGGCGCGCAGGTCCTCACCGACCTCGACGCCGTCGGCAACACGACGAAGGCCATCACCAAGGGCATCGCCATCGCGACCGCCGTCCTGGCGGCCGCCGCGCTCTTCGGCTCGTACCGGGACGCCATCGGGGCGGCGGTCGCCGAGGCCGGCGGGGCGAGGGCGATCGGCGGGGCCGCCGACCTCCTGACGCTCTCGATGGACATCTCGCAGCCCAACAACCTCTTCGGGCTGATCCTCGGCGCGGCGGTCGTGTTCCTCTTCTCGGGGCTCGCGATCAACGCGGTGTCCCGGTCGGCCGGTTCGGTGGTCCACGAGGTGCGGCGGCAGTTCCGCGAGCACCCGGGGATCATGACGTACGCCGAGAAGCCCGAGTACGGGCGGGTCGTCGACATCTGCACGAAGGACGCGCTGCGCGAACTCGCCACGCCCGGGCTGCTCGCCGTGACGGCCCCGATCGCGGTCGGCTTCGCGCTCGGCGTCGGACCGCTCGGCGCGTACCTCGCCGGAGCGATCGGCACGGGCGCGCTGATGGCGGTCTTCCTCGCCAACTCCGGTGGCGCGTGGGACAACGCGAAGAAGCTGGTCGAGGACGGGAACCACGGCGGCAAGGGCAGCGAGGCGCATGCCGCGACCGTCATCGGGGACACGGTCGGCGACCCGTTCAAGGACACGGCGGGGCCCGCGATCAACCCGCTCCTGAAGGTGATGAACCTCGTCGCGCTGCTGATCGCCCCCGCCGTCGTGAAGTTCGGTTACGGGGAGGACGCCAGCGACTGGATGAGGGCGGTGGTCGCGGGACTCGCGGTGCTCGTGGTGGTCGTCGCGGTCCGGGTCTCCAAGCGGCGCTCGGTGGCGGTCTCCTGACGTGGCGTCCGTCTCATTCCCCGGGCGCGGGGCGGGTCCGAGGGGCCATCTCGCTTGGTTCAAAAGACTGCAATGTGGGATGAATCCCTCCCACGAAAGGTGGAAGTAGCCCGTTCGGCGTGTATGTTCCGGGGCCGAGAGCCTTGGAAGGGACCGATCCGGTGAACAAGAAGCTTGCGGCCGCACTGTCCGGCGGTGCGGTACTGGTGCTCGTGCTGTCCGGTTGCAGCGACGACGAGGGCAACAAGGTGGAGGACTGGGCGAAGACGTTCTGCGACCAGGCCAAGCCGCAGATCCAGAAGCGGGCCGACGCCCACCAGATCATCATCTCGACGGCCGCCGACAGCCAGCCGGCCGAGATCCAGGCCGCCGACTCCAAGGCGTTCCAGGACATCGCCGACGCGGACCGCGCGCTCGCGAAGGCCGTCGAGGCCGCCGGGGCGCCGCCCGTCGAGAACGGCGAGAAGGTCCAGCAGGACGCGATCAAGGAGCTCAACGCCACCGCCGTGGCCTACGAGGGGCTCAAGAAGGAAGTCGACGCGCTCGACCCGGCGAACCAGCAGAAGTTCGCGGACGGCCTCCAGGACGTCGCCGACGGGCTGACCAAGATCGAGAAGATGGACCAGGCGGCGCTCGCCAAGCTGGAGGAGGGCGAGCTGGGCCAGGCGATGGCCAAGCAGCCCGGCTGCCAGAAGCCCACGGCCTCGGTCCCGCCGAAGACCTCCGGATCGGGCACGGCCTCGCCGAAGGCGGGCGCGACCGCCTCGGCCAAGTCCTCCGCCTCGGCCACGCCCACCAAGAAGTCCTCGGAGTAGCCCCGGAGCGGGCCCGGCCCCCCGGCGGCGGCAGCGGCGACCGGCCGCCTGCCGCCGGGCCCCCGCCGTGCCACCCTCTGCGGCCGGCTGACACCGGGCCGTGTCGGGTCCGTCGCCCCTCTGCGGCCGGCTGACACCGGGCCGTGTCGGGTCCGTCGCCCCTCTGCGGCCGGCTGACACCGGGGCGGCGCCGTGCCCGAAGCGCCCCTCCGCGGCCGGTTCGGCGGCCGGCTGACGCCGGGCCGTGGCCGGGTCGGGCGCCCGGATGTCGGTGGCGGCCGTCACAATGGGATCCGTGAGTACGACCAGCCTGCCTCCCCGCCTCCCGGTGCCCGCGCACGCCGACCGTCTGCGCGAGGCACTGCTCGCCGCCGACTACACCGCCGACGGCCTGCTCGACCTGCTCGGCGCCCCCGCCTACGCGGCGCTCGCCCGCAGCGAGACCGTGCCCGCCCTGCGCGCCACCCGCGGTGACTCGCCGCTGGAGACCCTCGTCCGGCTCTTCCTGCTCCAGCGGGCCGTCGACCACGACAAGGCCGCCGCGGCGCTGCCGCTGGCCGAGGCCCTCGCCGACGGCTGGGTGGTCCGCGAGGACGACTCCGTGCTCGCGACGGTCGACATCCGCCCGTACGGCGGCCCGGACGACGCCAAGGACGGCGGGAACTGGTTCATCGTCTCCGACCTCGGCTGCGCCGTCGGCGGTGCCGGGGGCATCGGGAAGAAGGCCGAGGGAGTCGTCCTCGGCGTCGGCGGCGCCTCCACCACGCTCGCCGGGATCACCGTCCGCACGCCGGTGTCCTCCGCGCTCGACCTCGGCACCGGCTCCGGCATCCAGGCGCTGCACGCCGCCCAGCACGCCACCCTGGTCACCGCCACCGACCTCAACGCGCGCGCCCTGGACTTCACCAGGCTCACCCTCGCCCTCTCCGGGGCCCGGGAGGCCGAGCTGCTCGAAGGGTCCCTCTTCGAGCCGGTCGACGGCGACACGTACGACCTGATCGTCTCCAACCCGCCGTTCGTGATCTCACCCGGCGCCATGCTCACCTACCGGGACGGCGGGATGGGCGGCGACGACCTGTGCCGCACGCTCGTGCAGCAGGCGGGCGAGCGGCTCAACGACGGCGGATACGCCCAGTTCCTCGCCAACTGGCAGCACGTGGAGGGCGAGGAGTGGCAGGACCGGCTGCGGTCCTGGGTGCCGCGCGGCTGCGACGCCTGGATCGTGCAGCGCGAGGTGCAGGACGTCACGCAGTACACGGAGCTCTGGCTGCGGGACAGCGGGGACCACCGCGGCGACCCGGAGGAGTACCGGCTGGCGTACGGGCGCTGGCTCGACGAGTTCGAGGCCCGCAAGACCAAGGCGATCGGCTTCGGCTGGATCACCGTCCGGCGGAACGCGGAGGTGGAGGCGGGCCGGGCCGAGCCCTCGATCCTCGTCGAGGAGTGGCCGCACCCCGTCGAGCAGCCCCTCGGCGACACCGTCCGCGCCCACTTCGAGCGCCAGGACTACCTGCGGAGCCACGACGACGCCGCGCTGCTCGCCGACCGCTTCACGCTCGCGCCCGAGGTCGTGCAGGAGCAGGTCGGGCTGCCCGGCGCCGAGGACCCCGAGCACGTCGTGCTCCGGCAGAACCGCGGCATGCGCCGCGCCACCAAGGTCGACCACGTCGGCGCCGGCTTCGCCGGAGTGTGCGACGGCACCCTCAGCGCCGGCCGCATCCTCGACGCGATCGGACAGCTCATGGGCGAGGACCCGGTGGTACTGCGGGACCGCACCCCGCAGGCGATCCGGCTGCTCGTCGAGGAGGGCTTCCTGCTGCCCGTCGGCGAGGACGGCGAGGCCGTCGGCGGGGGGAGCGGCGCTTGATACGGATCGAGCTGGACGAGGCCTCGCTCGGGGCGACGCGGATCGCGATCAGCCCGCTGCGGGACGCGTTCTGCTCGATGCACTCCCCCAGACTCCGTCCGGGGGTACCCCCACGCGCTGCCGTGGCGCCGTCCCTCCTGGCCGTACCAGGAGTGGGTCGGGCGGGCGCGCGAGGTGTGGCGCGAGGACGACAGGCTGCGGCCGCTGTGGGACCTCTTCGCCGAGGGGCGGTACGACGTCTCCGACTTCCTGCTGCCCCGCCCGTTCGGCACGGTCCACGTCCACGAGGAGCTGGCGGCGCTGCGGGACACCGACCCGGAGTTCGTCCGCGCCCAGGTGGCCGCCTGCTACCCGGGCATGGCCGACGCGCCCTTCGTGCAGCCGTACCTGAAGGACCCCGAGGCGGCCTGCGCGGCGCTCGCCGACGCGTACGCGGCCTACTGGGAGGGCGCCGTCGAGCCGTACTGGCCGACGATGCGCCGGCTCGTCGAGGACGAAGTGCTCGTCCGGGCCAGGACGTTCGCGACCGAGGGCGTCGACGCGCTGTTCGCCGGACTGGAGAGCCGGGGGCGGTGGCAGCCGCCCGTACTCGAACTGACCAAGCACATCGACGCCGAGTACGCGCCGGAGGAGCGGCGGCTCGTGCTCGTGCCGCTGGTCTTCGCCGAGGGCTGCCGGCTCTACTCGACGGACGACCCCGAGGTCTTCGCGCTCAGCTTCCAGGCCAGGGGCGCCGCCGCGCTGCGCGAACCGTCCGAGCCCGTCGCCGAGGACCGGCTCGGCCTGATGCTCGGCCGGGGCCGCGCGGCGGTCCTGCGCGAGCTGGGCGGGCCGCTGACCACGGCCGGGCTCTCCGACCAGCTCGGCCTCGCGCCCAGCACGGTCTCCGAGCACCTGTCGGTGCTCTCCGGGGCCGGGGTGGTCACCCGCCACCGCGTCGGCCGCTCGGTGTACTACCAGCTGACGGACACCGGCCGTTCGCTGTTCGCGCTGCTCGCGGGTGAGGGCCTCCTCAAGGCCGTGGCCTGAGGCCGTGGCCCGACGATTCGGGGCCTCCCGAATCGATGGCCCGGCCCCTCCGGGCTTCTCGCGTCCGCCGCATGCTCGCAATCGAGGCGGACGCGCTGCGCCGCACCTACACCAGCAGGACCGGGTGGCCGAAGCCCCGCCGGACCGAGACCGAGGCCGTGCGCGGCGTCACCTTCGAGGTGGCGCCGGGGGAGCTGTTCGGCCTGCTCGGCCCCAACGGCGCCGGGAAGACCACCACCGTCAAAATGCTGAACACTCTGCTTCTGCCGACCTCCGGCACGGCCCGGGTGTTCGGACACGACGTGGCCCGCGACCCCGTCGCCGTGCGCCGCAGGATCGGGTACGTCTTCGGCGGCGACCGCGGCCTGTACGACCGGCTCTCCGCCCTCGACAACCTCCGCTACTTCGCCGAGCTGTACGGCGCCGAGGCCCGCGAACAGAAGCGGCGCATCGCCGAACTCCTCGACCTGGTCGGGCTCCTGGGCCGGGAGAGGGAGAGCGTCGAGGGGTACTCGCGCGGCATGCGGCAGCGCCTCCACATCGCCCGCGGCCTCCTCCACCGGCCCGACGTGCTCTTCCTCGACGAGCCGTCCATCGGCGTCGACCCCGTCGCCGCCCGCGACCTGCGCCGCACGGTCGCGGACCTGTCGGCCGCCGGCACCACCGTCCTGCTGACCACCCACTACATGGGGCCGAGGCCGACGAGCTCTGTGGCCGGATCGCCGTGATCGCCGGTGGCCGGATCTGTGCCCTCGGCACGCCCGGGAGCCTCAAGTCCCGTGTGCGCGGCCGGGACGTGCTGGAGATCGAGGCCTACGGGGTCGACGAGGAGCGGCTCGACCGGGTGCGGCGCCTCCCCGGTGTCCGGGGCGCCTCGGTCGAGGACCGGGGAGCGCTCCAGGTCGTCGCCGTCCGGACCGGGCGGAGCTCCGCCGAGCTGCACGGGCCGGTGCTGAGCGCGCTGGACGGCGTACGGATCGGCCGGGTCACGAGCCGTGAACCGTCCCTGGAGGACGCCTACATCACGATCGTGGAGGAGGCGGCGGCGACCGCCTCCGGTGCCGGTGCCGCCTCAGGGACCGGTGCCGGTGCCTGTGTCGAGGAGGCGGCCGTACGAGGCGCGTCCTGCGGCTCGTCCTCGTCGGCGTGCGCACCCATGTCTCGTACATGTCGCGCTCCCCGATCGAGATCACCTTCGCCGTCCTCGTCCCACTCGTCTACGCGACCCTCGCCGTCTACCTCTTCCGCGCCGCGGGCGACCCCGACCGGCTGCTCGCCGCCTCCGTCGGCGCCGGGCTGATGGGCATCCGGGGCTCGGTCCTCTTCGGCTCGGGCGGCGCCGTGCAGAACCAGCGCTGGCTCGGCACCCTGGAGACCCTGGTCGTGGCCCCGGCGCCGCTCGCGCTCGTGCTGCTCCCGATCACCCTCGCGACCGCCGTCATCGGCACGTACGCGATGGGCGCGACCGTCCTGTGCGGCGTGGTCCTCTTCGACGTCCCGCTCGACTTCGCGCACCCGCTGCTCTTCCTGCTCGCCGTGCCCGTCTGCGTCCTCGCCCTCGGCATGACGGGGCTGCTCCTCGCCGCCACCTTCGTCCTGCTGCGGAACGCCAACGCCCTGGCCAACCCGCTGGACACGCCCGTCTGGCTGCTGTCCGGGCTCCTCGTGCCCGTCACCGTGCTGCCCGCCTGGACGCAGCCGCTGTCCTGGGCGCTGCCGACCACCTGGGGCGCGCGGGCCGTCCACGCGGCGACCTCCGGCGGGGACGTGATCACCCCGCTGCTCGCCGCCGCCGCGCTCGGGGCCGGCTACGCCCTGGCCGCCGTCCTCGTCCTCGGGCGGGTGGAGCGCCGGGCGCGCGCCGCCGCCACCCTCGCCCTCGCCTGAAAGGCCAGACAGAGATGTTCCGCTTCCCCGCTGCCGCCCGGCTCGTCGTCGTCGGCGGCGCGATCTCCTACCGGGCGCTCCTCAACTGGACGACCCCGCCGATGTTCATCGGAACCCTGCTGGTGGGACCGCTGCTCCAGGTCTTCTTCTTCGTCTTCCTCGGACGGGAACTCGGCGTCGCCGACGACCGTTTCCATCTCGTGGGGAACGCCGTCCTCGCAGCTTCCGCCTCCTGCGTGTACGGCGGCACGATGGCCGTCGCCAACGAGCGCCGGTACGGCACGCTCGGCGCCGTCCTGCTCTCGCCCCGGCACCGTGTCCCGCTCTGGATCGGCCGCGCCCTTCCGTACGTGCTCAACGGGCTGTTCGTCAGCGCCTTCGTGCTCACAGCCGCCGCGCTCGTGCTCGGACTGCCCGTGCCCGCCGGGGCACTGCCCGGGCTCGGAGCGGTGCTGCTCGCCGCGGCCGCCGCCTGCTCGGCCTTCGGGCTCGCGCTGGGGGCGCTCGGGCTCCGCTTCCGGGACGTGTTCCTGGTGTCCACCGTGGCGAGTTCGGGGCTGCTCCTCCTGACGGGCGCCGCCGTGCCCCGGGATTCGCTGCCGGAGTGGATGCGGTTCCTCGGCGAGCTGCTGCCGCTCACGCACGCGGCCGACGCGGCGCGGAGACTGACCGCGGGCGGCGGCCTGGACGGGGCCCTGCTCGGGACCGAGCTCGCGGTCGGGGCCGGCTGGGCGCTGCTCGCCGTCGTCCTGCTCGCCGTCTTCGAGCGCGGCAGCCGACGCCGGGCCACGCTCGACACGATGTGACAGGAGAGGCGGAAGGGGGTGGGTCACTACCGGCCATCTTCGTGAAACCGAACGGGACGGTCCGCGTCGTTCACCCGGAATTCGCGCCCCCGACGCCCGGAGGTGCCAGCCTCGGCTGCGGGAGAACGATCACCGCACGTGGACGGAACGGGGTACGGGCATGGAGAGCGGGCCGGCGATCTTCGCGGGGGCGGCGTTCACGCTGTTCGGAGGCGCGCTGCTGCTGTGGACCACCGTGCGGACGCTGCACCGCGAGCCCGTGGCGTACGGGGTCGGGCCGCGGACGGCCCTGGCGGCCACGAGCCTCTTCGGCGCCGCCTCCGTCCTCCTCGGCGTCTGGTGCTTCAGCAGGCTCTGACCCTCGCGGCCGGACCCTCTCCGGGGCTCTTCCCGGGGCCTTCTCCGGAACTCGCTCCGGCGCTCCGGCGCGCCGCCCGCTCCGCCGCCCGCCCCGCCCGACCGGGAGTCCGGGCGGCAGGAATGCCAGGACTCGGGTTACCGTTCGAGTGGCCGTTGCGGGCTTTCGCCGTTTGACACGGGGGCGGGTTGTACCGTCACACTCCGCAGCGACGGGAGCGTCACCGTCCGTGCCGCTGCCGTGCGTGCCAGTGCCGTACGTGCCAGAGAGTGTCGATCCGGAGAGAAGAGCGAAGTTGTCCCCGACCAGCGAGACCGCACACGGCGGCCGCCGACTCGTCATCGTCGAGTCGCCTGCCAAGGCGAAGACGATCAAGGGCTACCTCGGCCCCGGCTACGTCGTCGAGGCGAGCGTCGGGCACATCCGCGACCTCCCCTCCGGCGCCGCCGAGGTGCCGGAGAAGTACACCGGCGAGGTGCGCCGCCTCGGCGTCGACGTCGAGCATGACTTCCAGCCCATCTATGTCGTCAACGCCGACAAGAAGGCGCAGGTCAGGAAGCTCAAGGAGCTGCTCGCCGAGTCCGACGAACTCTTCCTCGCCACCGATGAGGACCGCGAGGGCGAGGCCATCGCGTGGCACCTCCAGGAAGTCCTGAAGCCCAAGGTCCCGGTCCACCGGATGGTCTTCCACGAGATCACCAAGGACGCGATCCGCGAGGCCGTCGCCAACCCGCGCGAGCTCAACCAGCGCATGGTCGACGCCCAGGAGACCCGCCGCATCCTCGACCGGCTGTACGGCTACGAGGTCTCGCCGGTCCTGTGGAAGAAGGTCATGCCGCGGCTGTCCGCCGGCCGTGTGCAGTCCGTCGCCACCCGGCTCGTCGTCGAGCGGGAGCGCGAGCGCATCGCCTTCCGCTCCGCCGAGTACTGGGACCTCACCGGCACCTTCGGCACCGGCCGCTCCGGTGACACTCCCCCTGCCTTCGGCGGGGGGACCCCCACCGACCCGTCCTCGCTGGTCGCCCGGCTGAACACGGTCGACGGCAAGCGCGTCGCGCAGGGTCGCGACTTCGGCGCCGACGGCCGCCTGAAGACCGACAGCGTGCTTCACCTGGACGAGGCGAACGCCCGGGCGCTCGCCGCCGCGCTCGCCGACACCGCGTTCTCCGTGCGGTCGGTCGAGTCGAAGCCGTACCGCCGCTCGCCGTACGCCCCCTTCCGCACCACGACCCTCCAGCAGGAGGCGAGCCGCAAGCTGGGCTTCGGTGCGAAGGCGACCATGCAGGTGGCGCAGAAGCTGTACGAGAACGGCTTCATCACCTACATGCGTACGGACTCCACGATCCTGTCCGACACCGCCGTGACGGCGGCCCGGGCGCAGGTCACGCAGCTGTACGGCGCCGACTACCTGCCGGAGAAGCCGCGGGTCTACGCCGGCAAGGTCAAGAACGCGCAGGAGGCGCACGAGGCGATTCGCCCTTCGGGTGATCGTTTCCGCACCCCCGCGGAGACCGGTCTGACCGGCGACCAGTTCCGGCTCTACGAGCTGATCTGGAAGCGGACCGTCGCCTCCCAGATGAAGGACGCCACCGGCAACTCGGTCACCGTGAAGATCGGCGGCCGGGCGTCCGACGGCCGTGACGCCGAGTTCAGCGCGTCCGGCAAGACGATCACCTTCCACGGCTTCATGAAGGCCTACGTCGAGGGCGCCGACGACCCGAACGCGGAGCTCGACGACCGCGAGCGGCGCCTGCCGCAGGTCGCCGAGGGCGACGCGCTGACCGCCGAGGAGATCACGGCGGACGGCCATGCGACGAAGCCGCCGGCCCGCTACACCGAGGCCTCGCTGGTCAAGGAGCTCGAAGAGCGCGAGATCGGCCGCCCGTCGACGTACGCGTCGATCATCGGCACGATCCTCGACCGCGGGTACGTCTTCAAGAAGGGCACGGCCCTCGTGCCGTCCTTCCTGAGCTTCGCCGTCGTCAACCTCCTGGAGAAGCACTTCGGGCGGCTCGTCGACTACGACTTCACCGCCCGCATGGAGGACGACCTCGACCGCATCGCGCGGGGCGAGGCCCAGTCCGTGCCGTGGCTGAAGCGTTTCTACTTCGGCGAGGGCGAGTCCGGCGGCGGTGCCGCGGACGCGGGGAACGGCGACGGGGACCACCTCGGCGGCCTCAAGGAGCTCGTCACCGACCTCGGCGCGATCGACGCCCGCGAGATCTCCTCCTTCCCCGTCGGCAACGGCATCGTGCTGCGTGTCGGCCGCTACGGCGCGTACATCGAGCGCGGCGAGAAGGACCAGGAGGGCTACCAGAAGGCCGACGTCTCCGACGACCTCGCGCCCGACGAGCTGACCGTCGAGCACGCGGAGGAGCTGCTCGCCAAGCCGAGCGGCGACTTCGAGCTGGGCGCCGACCCCGTCAGCGGCAACCAGATCGTCGCGAAGGCCGGCCGCTACGGCCCGTACGTCACGGAGATCCTGCCCGAGGGCACCCCGAAGACCGGCAAGAACGCGGTGAAGCCGCGGACGGCCTCCCTCTTCAAGTCGATGGCGCTCGACACCGTCACCCTGGAGGACGCGCTCCGGCTGATGTCCCTGCCCCGGGTCGTCGGCGCGGACGCCGAGGGCGTCGAGATCACCGCGCAGAACGGCCGCTACGGCCCGTACCTGAAGAAGGGCACGGACTCGCGGTCGCTCACCGAGGAGGAGCAGCTCTTCACGATCACGCTGGAAGAGGCGCTCGCGATCTACGCGCAGCCGAAGCAGCGCGGCCGGGCGGCGGCCAAGCCGCCGCTGAAGGAGCTGGGCACCGACCCGGTCAGCGAGAAGCCCGTCGTCGTCAAGGACGGGCGCTTCGGCCCGTACGTGACGGACGGCGAGACCAACGCCACCCTGCGGACCGGTGACAGCGTCGAGGAGATCACTCCGGAGCGCGGTTACGAGCTGCTCGCGGAGAAGCGCGCCAAGGGACCGGCGAAGAAGGCCGCCAAGAAGGCCCCGGCGAAGAAGGCCCCCGCGAAGAAGGCGACGGCCAAGAAGACGGCGGCGAAGAAGACCACCGCCGCCAAGACGACCGCCGCGAAGAAGACCACGGCGGCGAAGACCACCGCCGCGAAGAAGACGACCGCGGCCAAGAAGACGGCGACGGCACAGCAGGAGTAGCCGTTCCGAGGTCGTGCAGGGCGTGCGAGAGGGGCGGGGGCCGGTGGCCTCCGCCCCTCGCGTGTCCGTCCTGTCACAGGCTCGTCCGGATGTTCGGGCGGAGGCCGCCGGGAGTAAGGGCGTCCGGATAGGGTGGACGGATGACGCGAGCAGAGCAGCCAGACCGCCTCGGCGATTCCGACGCCGCACTCGTCGCGGATTCCCAGGAGCGTGCCGTACGGGCCCTCCTGCGCCATCAGCCCCTGCGCAGGCTGTGGGGCGCCCAGGTCGCCGGCGGCGTCGGTGACGCCCTCGGCCTCCTCGTCCTCGTCCTGCTCGGCCTCCAGGCCGCCGTCGCCGCGGGGGCGCTCGGGGGCGGCTACCGGGGCGCCGCGTTCGCCGTGGCCGCCGTCGTCGGTACGCGCCTGCTCGCCTCGCTCCTCTTCGGGGCCGTCCTCCTCGGCCCGCTCATCTCGCTGACCGGGCCCGACGGTCCGCTCGACCGCCGCTGGACGATGATCGGCGCCGACGGGCTGCGGATCGGGCTCCTCGTCGTCGCGCCCCTGTGGATCGACTGGACCCCCGAGAACGCGCTCTGGTACCTGCTCGGCACCGTCTTCGTCACCGGTGCGGCCGAGCGGCTCTGGACGGTCTGCCGCGAGGGCGCCGCGCCCGCGCTGCTGCCCGCCCCGCCCCTGGAGGGCGACGCCGTACGCCCCCTCCCCGACCACTACGGGGCGCTCCGCCGGCTGTCCCAGCGCACCGGCTTCCTCGCCGTGCCCGCTGCCGCCGCCGTCCTGCTCGTCGCCACGCTCCTCGGCGACCTGCTCGGCGTCGGCCTCGACTGGTTCTCGCTGCACCAGGCCGCCCTCGGCTCGTACGTGGCGGCCGGCCTGTTCGCCGCCTCCGTCACCGGCCTGTACGCCATGGCGCTGCCCGCCGGAGCCACGCCGCGGCCCCGCTCGCCGCTGGAGGGCCTGCGCCGCCCGGCGGCCGCCAAGCCCGCCGCCGACGGCGCCGCCGAGGGCAAGGGCCGCACGGGCGAGAAGGGCCGCACCGGCGCCCTGCCGCTGCTCGTCCTGACCTGCGCCACCGTCGCCGGGGCGATCGCCGCCGCCGCGTCCCTCGCCGTGCTCCACGCGTACGACCTCGGCGGCGGCCCCGTCACGTACGCCCTCCTGATCCTCGCGCTCAGCGGCGCCACCGCCGTCGGCATCCGCACCGCGCGCAAGGTCCTGCCCGTCCTGTCCCGGCGTCGGCTGCTCGCCCTCGCGACCGCCGTCACCGGTGTCGCACTGATCGCCATGGGCCTGGTCCCGGACACCGCGACCGTGCTGTTCCTCGCCGTCCTCGCCGGGTACGCGGCCGGGGTCGCCGCCAACACCGGGCACACCCTCGTCGACCAGGAGACCGAGGAGCCGCGCCGCGCCCGGACCACCGAGTACCTCCAGGCCAACGCCCGCGTCGGCATGGCCGTCGGCGCGCTCGCCGCGCCGCTGCTCGCCGCCGCGATCGGACCGCACCGGCTCGCCTCCGACTCCGGCACCTTCGTCTTCGACCACGGCGGCGCCGCCTTCACGCTCGCCCTCGTCGGCGCCCTGCTGCTGCCCGTCGCCGCACTCGTCCTCGCGAAGACCGACGACCGCGCCGGCGTCCCGCTCCGCCGCGACCTGCGCGACGCGCTGCGCGGCTCCGACCCGGCCCAGGCACCCGCCGCGACCGGCTTCTTCATCGCCCTGGAGGGCGGCGACGGCGCCGGGAAGTCCACCCAGGTCCAGGCGCTCGCCGAGTGGATCCGGGCGAAGGGCCATGAGGTCGTCGTCACCCGCGAGCCCGGCGCCACCCCGATCGGCAAGCGGCTCCGCTCGATCCTCCTCGACGTGTCGTCGGCGGGGCTCTCGAACCGGGCCGAGGCCCTGCTGTACGCGGCCGACCGCGCCGAGCACGTCGACTCCCTGGTCCGGCCCGCCCTGGAGCGGGGCGCGATCGTCCTCTCCGACCGGTACATCGACTCGTCCGTGGCCTATCAGGGCGCGGGCCGCGACCTGTCCCCGACGGAGATCGCCCGGATCTCGCGCTGGGCGACGGACGGGCTCGTCCCGAACCTCACCGTGGTCCTCGACGTCTCCCCGGAGACCGCCCGGGAGCGCTTCACCGAGGCGCCCGACCGTCTGGAGTCCGAGCCGCCCGAGTTCCACGCGCGCGTGCGGGCCGGTTTCCTCGCCCTCGCGGCCGCCGACCCGAGCCGCTACCTCGTCGTCGACGCCGGGCAGGAGCCCGAGGCCGTCACCACCGTCGTACGCCACCGGCTCGACCGGGTCCTGCCGCTCTCCGAGGCCGAGGTGAAGGCCGCGGAGGAGGCCCGCCGGAAGGCCGAGGAGGAGGCGCGGCGCCTGGCGGAGGAAGAGGCCGCCCGCAAGGCCGAGGAGGAGCGCCTGGAGCGCGAGCGGCAGGAGCAGCTCGCCAAGCTCCGCGCCGAGGAGGAGGAGCGCAAGCGCCGCGAGGAGGAAGAGGCGCGCCGCCTGGAGGCCGAGCGGAAGGCCGAGGAGGAGCGCCGCCGGGCCGAGGAGGCCCGGATCGCCGCCGAGCTCGCCGCCGAGGAGGAGCGGAAGCGGCTCGCCGCCGAGGAGAAGGCCCGCCAGGAGGAGCAGGAGCGGATCCGCAAGGAGGCCGAGGAGGAGGCGCGGCTGCGGGCCGAGGCCGAGGAGCGGCGCCTGGAGAAGCAGCGCAAGGCCGAGGAGGCCCTGCTGCGGGCCGAGGAGGCCCGCCGGATGGCCGAGGCCGCCGCCGCCGCGAAGGCCGCGGAGGAGGCCGCGGTGCGCGCCGCCGCCGAGAAGGTCGCGGCCGAGGCCGCCGCCAAGGCAGCCGCGGAGAAGGCCGCCGCCGAGCGGGCCGCCGCGGAGAAGGCCGCCGCTCAGCGGGCCGCGGCCGAGCAGAAGGCCGCCGCCGAGAGGAAGGCAGCCGCGGAGAAGGCTGCCGCCGAGCGCGCCGCTGCGGAGAAGGTCGCCGCCGAGCGGGCCGCTGCGGAGAAGGCCGCAGCCGCGGAGAAGGCCGCGGCCGAGACGGCTGCCGCCGAGCGTGCCGCCGCCGAGGCGAAGGCGGCCGCCGCTCGGGCAGCCGCCGAGAAGGACGAGGCCGCCCGGGCCGCCGAGGTCTCGGCGAACGAGGTCACCGTGCCCACGCCGGTCGTGCGGTCGGACGCCGCGTCCGAGGCGCCCACCGTGTCGCCCGAAGAGGTCACCGTGGCCACGCCGATCGTGCGGCCGGAGGCCGAGACGGCCGTCCTGCCGCAGATCCGCGACCCGCGGGCCGCCGACGAGACCGCCGTCCTGCCCGCCGTGAAGGACCCCCGGGTGTCCGACCCGGTCGACCGGGTGCCGCAGGGCATCTTCCGCGACGAGCGGCAGCAGCCGCAGCCGGAGGGCGCGAACGACCGGACCCGCGAGCTCCCCCAGCTCGACGAGAACGGGCAGCCGCGCCGCCGTTCGGACTGGGCCGAGGAGACCCCGCTGGACGACCTGCCGACCCTCGCGGACGAGCTGTTCGGCCCGCACGACGACGAGACCGACGGCCGTCGCCGCCGCTGAGGTCCAGCGGGCTTCCGGGCCGAGGGTGTAGCCAGCCCCACCATCGACCTGGAAGCCAGCCCCATACCGCTGCGACCTGCGCTTTTCTAGCGTGGTCGGTATGACGACGACAGCAGTGACGGAGAACGGTGCCGCCCTCGCCCTGGACGGGGTGAGCCGCACGTACGGAGGCGGCGCGCCCGCGCTCGACGGGGTGAGCCTCGTCGTCCCGCGCGGGCGTTTCGTGGCGGTCATGGGCCGGTCGGGCTCCGGGAAGTCCACGCTGCTGCGGTGCGCGGCGGGCCTCGAACGGCCGGACACGGGCACGGTACGGATCGGGGGCACCGACCTCGCCGGCCTGAAGGCGGCCGGGCTCACCCGGCTGCGGCGCGACCGCGTCGGCTTCGTCTTCCAGTCGCTGAACCTCGTCTCCGCGCTGAACGTGCGCGAGAACGTCACCCTGCCCCTGCTGCTCGCCGGCGCCCGCGAGGGCCGTGAGCTCGACGAGCGGGCCCTGGCCGGTCTCGCCGCCGTGGGTCTCGCCGACCGGGCCGAGGACGTGCCGGAGAACCTGTCCGGCGGTCAGCGGCAGCGGGTGGCGATCGCGCGGGCCCTCGTCAACGAACCCGAGGTCGTCTTCGCCGACGAGCCGACCGCCGCGCTCGACCCGGTCACCGCCGCCGGGGTCCTCGCCCTGCTGCGGCGCGCGGTGGACGAGCGCGGCCGGACCGTCGTCCTCGTCACGCACGACCCGGTGGCGGCGGCCTGGACGGACGAGGCGGTGTTCCTGGAGCGCGGCCGGCTGGTCGGCCGCCTCGACAGGCCCGACGAGGCCGGGGTCCGCGCGGCCCTCGGCGCGCCGGCCGGGCAGCACCTGGCGGTGGCACGATGAGCGCCGTCGGAAACCCGGCGGTGAGGCTGCTCGCCGCCCGCTCGCTGCGGACGCACCGCAAGGCCTGGGCGGCCGTGTTCGCGGCCGTCGTCGTCACCTCCGCGCTGCTCGGCGCGCTCGCCCTCGCGATCGGTTCGGCCGGCGTCGGCCACGCGCGCGTGGAGCGGTACGCGGCGGCGCCCGTCGTCGTCGCGGGCGACCAGGAGATCAGCTGGACCACCGACCCGTGGGGCAGCGAGCCGACGACCGTCTCGGCGGGGCTGACCGAGCGCGTACGGATCCCGGCCTCGGCCGTCGACGTCCTGCGCGAGGTCCCGGGCGTCCGCGCCGCGGTCCCGGACGACACCTTCGTCGTACGGGGGACGGGGCCCGATTCGGGTGCCGCCGCCGGCGAGGTGCACCGCGGGCGGTCCTGGGAGGCCGCCGCGCTCGCGCCGTACGGGCTGCTCGACGGGCGGGAGCCCCGTACGGCCGGAGAGGTCGTCACCGGGACCGGCACCGGGGCGCGGGTCGGGGACACCGTGGCCGGGCGGAAGGTCGTCGGCGTGGCCGACGGGCCCGCCGCCCTGTACGTCACCGCCCAGGAGGCGCGACGGCTCGCCGGACACCCGGGCGCCGTGGACGCCGTCGGGGTCCTCGCCGAGCCCGGCGTCCCCGTGGACACCCTCCACGCGCGCGTGCGGGCGGCCCTCGACGAGGCAGGGCTCAAGGACACCGCGACGGGGCAGCCCCTTCGGGCGCTCACCGGCGACGGCCGGGGCGGCGCCGAGCACCTCGCCGCGCCGCCCGCCCGCACCGAGCTCCTCCAGATCCTCGCGGCCGTCTCCGGGACGGTCCTCCTCATCGCCGTCCTCGTCCTCTCCTCGCTCGTCGCGCAGGCGCTCGGCCAGCGCGGCCCCGAGCGGGACCTCCTGCTCGCGGTCGGCGCGACGCCCCGTCAGGTGCGGGCCGCCGCGGGCCGGGAGGTGACCCGGGTGGCGGGCGTGGCGGCGGTACTGGGCGCGCTGGCGGCCGTGCCGACCTTCCTGGTCGCCTGGACGCTGCTGCGGGCCCGTACCGGGGTCGTACCCGAGGGCCTCGTCCTGCCCACCCCGCCCTGGCTGCTCGCCTCCGTGCTCGTCGTCGCGGCCCTCGTGGTGGGCCTCGCCCGGCTCGTCGTCCTCTTCTCGACCCGATCGACCGGATCGACCCGGTCGGCCCGACGCGGGGGCCGCGCGGGCAAGGGTTCCGCACGGCGGGTCAGCGGGATCGTCCTGCTCGTCCTGGGCGCGGCGGCTGCCGTGACCGCCACGGCCCAGGGCGGCGAGGCGGCCGGCGCCGCGGCCGGCGCGGCCACGGTGACGCTGGTCTCCGGGTGCGCGCTCCTCGGGCCGTGGATCGCGCGGGGCGCGATGCGGGTCCTGGACGGGCCGCTGCGGCGGCTCGGCGGGGCACCCGGACGGCTCACGGCGGCCGGTGCGGCCGCGCACTCCCGGCGGCTCGGGGCCGCCCTCGTCCCGGTCGTCCTCGTCACCGCCTTCGCGCTGGTCCAGCTCACCGCGGGCTCGACCGTGGGCCGGGCGGCCGAGGCGCAGGCGAGGGCGGCGACCACCGCCGACCTCGCGGTCTCCGGCACGACGGCGGAGCAGGTGCGGAAGCTGCCGGGCGTGACCGCGGCGACGGACGTGCTGCGTTCGACGGTGGTCCTGGCCCGTACGGAGGCCGGCGCGCCGCGCCTCGACCGGCTCCCGGTGCTCGGCGTGGACGCCGACGGGCTGGCGGGCACGCTCGACCCGGGCGTGGTCGCGGGCGACCTGGCCGGGCTCGCGGCGCGCGGGACGGTCGCGGTCGGCGCGGACATGGCCGGTTCGCTGGACGTGCGGCCCGGCTCGACGGTCGCCCTGCGGCTCGGCGACGGCACGGAGAAGCGGCTGCGGGTGGTCGCGGTGTACGAACGCTCGCTCGCCCTCGGCGAGTTCCTGCTGCCGAAGGCCGAGCTGGCCCCGCACATGACCGACCCGTTCCCCGCGCGCGTGCTGGCGGCGACGGAGGGCGGGGCCACGGGACCGGACGGCTCGGCCGCCGCACCCGCCACGGGTACGGGCGGCTCGGCTGCCGCACCCGCCACGGGTACGGGCGGCTCGGCCGCCGCACCCGCCACCGGTTCCGCCGCACCCGCCACCGGCTCGGGCGCCGCACACGCCACCGGTTCCGTCGCACCCGCCATCGGTCCGGGCGCCCCGGCCGTCGCGCCGGAACAGGTGACGGCGGCCGGGGCCGAGCTGAACGGGATCGTCTCGGCGGCGGTCGTCACCGCGATCGGCGCGCTCACCGTCCTCTCGGTCCTGAGCACCCTCGCCCTGATCGGCGCCGGCCGCCGCGGCGAGCTCGCGCTGCTGCGCCAGGTGGGTGCCTCGGTCGGTCAGGTGCGGAGGATGCTCGGCCTGGAGGCCGGGTTCCTCACGGCCGCCGGGCTGCTCATCGGGGCCGTGGTGGCCGCGCTGCCGCTGACCGCCTTCGCCTGGGCCATGACGGGCGGGCTGCCCTACCTGCCGCCCGCGCAGGCGGCGCTGATCGCGGGGACGGTGGTGGTCACGGTGGCGGCGGGCGTGTTCCTGCCCGTCTCGGGGCGGCGCCTCAGGCGTTGAGGTAGGCGAGCACGGCGAGGACCCGGCGGTGGCCGCCGCTGTCGCTCGGCGGCAGGCCGAGCTTCGCGAAGACATTGCCGATGTGCTTGTGCACGGCCCGCTCGGTCACCACCATCGAGCGGGCGATCGTGCCGTTGTCGTGGCCCTGGGCCATCAGCCCCAGGACCTCGCGCTCGCGCGGGGTGAGCGAGTCCAGGGGGTCGTCGCGGCGGCGGGCGAGCAGTTCGGCGACGACCTCCGGGTCCAGGGCCGTACCGCCGGCGGCGACCCGCTCCAGGGCGTCGAGGAACTCGTCGACGCGCCCGATCCGGTCCTTCAGGAGGTAGCCGACCCCCCGGGCGCCGCCGCCGAGGAGCTCGGCCGCGTACGTCTCCTCGACGTACTGGGAGAGGACGAGCACCGGCAGTCCCGGCAGCTCCTCGCGGGCCGCGAGCGCCGCCCGCAGCCCCTCGTCGCGGAAGCCCGGGGGCAGCCGCACGTCGAGGACGGCGACGTCCGGGCGGTGCTCCAGGAGCAGCGGCAGGATCTCCGGTCCGGTGGCCGCGACCCCTGCGACCTCGTGGCCGGAGGAGGACAGCAGCAGGACCAGGCCCTCCCTGAGGAGGGCGTTGTCCTCGGCGATCACCACACGCACGGAAGCTCCACTTCGATCACGGTCGGGCCCCCCGGGGGGCTGGTCAGTCGTACGGTGCCGTCGAGCGCGGCGACCCGGCGGCGCATGCCCGTCAGGCCGGAGCCGCCGCGCTCGCCGGCCTCGGCCCCGCCGCGGCCCGCGTCCTCGACACGGACGCGCAGGCCGGCGGGCGCGGAGGCGAGGGCGACGGAGGCGGCGGGGGCGCCGCTGTGCTTGGCGGCGTTGGTGAGGGCCTCGGCGACGACGAAGTACGCGGCGGCCTCGACGGCGGCGGGGGCGCGGGTTCGGTGGCCGTCGCCGCTGCTGCCGGTGCCGGCCGTGCTGTCGGCGTGGTCGTCGAGGCCGGTGACGGACACCGCCACCTCCAGGCCGCTGCTCGCGGCGAGGGCCCGCACGGCTCCGGTCAGGCCGCGGTCGGTGAGGATCGGCGGATGGATGCCGCGGACGACGTGGCGCAGCTCGGCCAGTGCCTCCTCGGCCTGTTCCTGGGCGTCGTCGAGGAGTTTCCTGGCGGTCGCGGGATCGGAGTCGTACGCCCGTCTGGCCAGGCCGATCCGCATGGACAGCGCAACCAGCCGGGCCTGCGCGCCGTCGTGCAGGTCGCGCTCGATCCGGCGCAGCTCGGCGCCGTGCGCCGCGACCGCCCCCGCCCGGGTGGCCGTCAGCTGCTCGACACGGGCGGCGAGCGCCGCGTCCCGGGCGGCGGACGGGGGAGGGGTGAGCAGGACGCGCGCCCAGTCGGTCTCCAGCGCGGCCAGCCGGCCGATCAGCGGCAGTACCAGCGGGCGGCGCCCCGCGAGCCCGGTCCACACGCCGTCGACGGCCAGCGCGCACACCCACACCACGAGCGAGACGCACCACAGCGCCATGCCGTAGACGGCGTGCGCGGCGGCCCAGACCAGGTCCCGGTGGGTGCCGGGATCGGTGACGGCGGTCCGCACGCGCGCGGGGAGGGGGCCGTCGAGCGGAAGGTACGCCTCGGGGACGGGCGTCCCGGTTCTGGCGGCGGTACGGCTCCGCTCCCGGCCCGCGAGGGCGCGGAGCAGCAGGACGCTCTCGGGGAGGACGCCGGCGCCGATGACGGTGAGAGTGAGGACGGCGGTGAAGAGGGCGACCGCGGCCATCAGCAGACAGAGCACCGCGAGAGCGGCCCCGGTCAGCAGGTGCCACCAGGCCCGGGCCGCTTCCTTGATCGCCTCGCGCATCCCGCCAGGGTAGGCGGCGGACCCGAGGAGCACGGTGGTGCGGGCTCCACCATCGGTCCGGGAGCAGGCACCGCTGTGCGGGGACGGGGCAGCGGAGAGGATCGAACCACTGCCCCGACGGCAGGGAAGCACACGACGCCGAGGCCCCGTACGGACCCACACGACGCCGAGGCCCCGCCTCCCGGCGGCGCCTCGCGGCGCCCCTCCCCTTCGACACCCTCGACACCCCTGGAGATCCCCATGCGATTCCTGCTCTGGCTGCTGCTCGCGACCGGCGCCTTCGTCAACCTCTTCGTCAACACGCTCTCCGGCTGGACGGGAGCCGCGCACGTCGCGGCGAGCGTCTGCTCGGGCGTCCTCGTGCTCGGCTCCGCCGTCGGCCTGTGGCTGACCCGGACGCGCACCGGAGCGGGAGCCCGCGGCGCGGCCTGACCCGCCGTCGGCCGGGGCCGCCCGGAGCGCTGCCCACTCTTGTCAGAGCACTGCCCCACAATGGAGGGCGTACCTGAGGAGGGGCAGACATGGCCGTATGGGACGACCTGGTCGGACAGGCGCGGGTCGAGGAGCAGCTCGCCGCCGCCGCGCGCGACGCCGACGCGTTCGTGACCGCCCATGCCGCCGGAGAGCCCGTCCCCGAGGCGTCGAAGATGACCCACGCCTGGCTGTTCACCGGCCCGCCGGGCTCCGGGCGGGCGACCGCGGCGCGGGCGTTCGCCGCCGCGCTGCAGTGCGTGAGCCCCGACCGGGCGATGGGCGGGGTCCCGGGCTGCGGCTTCTGCGACGGCTGCCACACGACGCTCGTCGGCACCCACGCGGACGTGGAGATCGTCCGTACGGACCTGCTGTCCATCGGTGTGAAGGAGACGCGCGACCTCGTCCGGCGCGCCCAGCTCTCGCCCGCGGGCGGCCGGTGGCAGGTGATCGTCCTGGAGGACGCCGACCGCCTCACCGAGGGCGCGGGGAACGTACTGCTGAAGGCCGTCGAGGAGCCCGCGCCGCGCACGGTCTGGCTGCTGTGCGCGCCCTCCATCGAGGACGTGCTGCCGACGATCCGGTCCCGCTGCCGGCACCTGACCCTGCGGACGCCGCCGGTGGAGGCCGTGGCCGACGTGCTCGTCCGGCGCGACGGCATCGAGCCGGAGGCGGCGCACGCGGCGGCCCGCGCGACCCAGGGGCACATCGACCGGGCCCGGCGGCTCGCCACGGACGAGCGGGCCCGCGCGCGCCGGGCCGTCGTCCTCAAGCTCCCGCTGCGGGTGGGGGACGTCGGCGGCTGCCTCAAGGCCGCCCAGGAGCTGGTCGACGCGGCGGCCGAGGACGCGAAGCAGGTCGCGGAGGAGGTCGACGCCAAGGAGACCGAGGACATGAAGGCGGCGCTCGGCGCCGCGCAGGGCGGGCGGATGCCCCGCGGCACGGCCGGTGTGATGAAGGAGCTGGAGGACCGGCAGAAGCGCCGCCGGACGCGTACGCAGCGCGACAGCCTGGACCTCGCGCTCACCGACCTGACCGGCTTCTACCGCGACGTCCTCGCGCTCCAGCTCCGCTCGCGCTCGGCCATCGCCAACGCCGACGTGCGGGACGCGCTGGAGCGGGTCGCCCGGGACAGCGCGCCGGAGCGGACCCTGCGCCGCATCGAGGCGATCCTGGCCTGCCGGGACGCCCTCGACCGGAACGTGGCACCGCTGCTCGCGGTGGAGGCGATGACGATGGCGCTCCGCGACTGACCCTGTTCGACCGCCTTGCCCGCGCGATTGGACACGTTCCGTACTCACCCGGATACGCTCCGGGGATGGACTCCAGGCGTTTGCTCCGTACGTCCGCCACGGCCCTCGCGGCCGCCGGACTGATCCTCTCCGGCTGCACGGGCGGAAGCGACGCCGCCGCGTCCCGTACGACGACGGAGGCGGCCGCCCGCGCCTCCGCCTCCGCCGCGCCCGACGGCGAGGCGCTGAAGAGGTACTACGAGCAGAAGCCGAAGTGGCGGGACTGCGGTGTGACGGGCTTCCAGTGCGCGACGCTGCTGGCCCCGCTCGACTACGCGAAGCCGGACGGCGGTGACGTCCGGCTGGCGGTCTCGCGGATCAGGGCCACCGGCCCGGGGAAGCGGCTCGGCTCCCTCCTGGTCAACCCGGGCGGGCCCGGCGGGTCGGCCGTCGGCTACCTCCAGGGGTACGCGGGCATCGGCTATCCCGCCCCCGTCCGCGCCCGCTACGACATGGTGGCCGTCGACCCGCGGGGGGTCGCCCGCAGCGAGCCGGTGGAGTGCCTGACGGGCCCGCGGATGGACGCGTACACGCAGGTGGACCAGACCCCCGACACGGCGGCGGAGACCAACGCGCTGAGTGCGGCCTTCAAGGAGTTCGCGGCGGGCTGCCGGAAGAACTCGGGGAAGGTCCTGCCGCACGTCTCCACCGTGGAGACGGCCCGGGACATGGACATCCTGCGGGCGGTGCTCGGCGACGAGAAGCTCAGCTACGTGGGGGCCTCGTACGGCACGTTCCTGGGTGCCACGTACGCCGAGCTCTTCCCGGACAGGGTCGGCCGGCTGGTCCTCGACGGGGCCATGGACCCGTCCCTGTCCGCGCTCGACCTTAACCGCGACCAGACGGCCGGCTTCGAGACCGCCTTCCGCGCCTTCGCCGCCGACTGCGTCACGAAGCCGGACTGCCCGCTGGGCACGGAGTCGGCCACGGCGGCCGGCGAGGCGCTGCGGGCGTTCTTCCGGGACGTCGACGCGAAGCCGGTGCCGACGGGGGAGAGCCGTGAGCTCGGCGAGTCGCTCGCGACGACGGGCGTGATCGCGGCGATGTACGACGAGGGCGCCTGGCCCCAGCTGCGGGAGGCCCTCACCCGGGCGATCGGCGGCGAGGGCTCGGGCCTGCTGGCCCTGGCCGACAGCTACTACGAGCGGGAGGCGGACGGCACCTACGCCAACCTGATGTACGCCAACGCCGCCGTGAACTGCCTCGACCTGCCGGCCGCCTACGCGGGCCCCGCGGATGCCGAGAAGGCGGTGCCGTCCTTCGAGAAGGCCTCCCCGGTCTTCGGCGAGGGCCTCGCCTGGGCGGCCCTCAACTGCACCTACTGGCCCATGCGGCCCACCGGCAGCCCCCACCGCATCACCGCCGAGGGCGCCGCCCCGATCCTGGTCGTCGGCACCACCCGCGACCCGGCCACCCCGTACAAGTGGGCCAGGTCCCTGGCGGAGCAGCTCTCCTCGGGCACCCTCCTGACCTACGAGGGCGACGGCCACACCGCGTACGGCCGGGGCAGCGACTGCGTCGACACGGCCGTCAACGCCTACCTCCTGGAAGGCACTCCTCCGCAGGACGGAAAGCGCTGCTCGTAGCCATGATCCGGGGGTGGTCGGAGCACCCCCGGAAACTGTGTAGACTTGGCCGCGCTGCTGCACCCACGATGGGTCTGCACGGCAAGCCGCCTTAGCTCAGTTGGCCAGAGCAACGCACTCGTAATGCGTAGGTCTCGGGTTCGAATCCCGAAGGCGGCTCCACGAAAGCCCCAGGTCAGGTGTATCTGACCTGGGGCTTTGTGCTCACCGGGTGCGGCTCCTTAGCCGACGGCGGGAGATGCCCGTCCTCCCGGTCTCAGTCCTGGTCTCAGTAGGACTCTGCGGCGCCTGCTGGGAAAGGTCCCGCTATGCGTTACCCCACGCTTCAAAGAATCGCTTGCGGTCATCCTCCGTCTCGTGTGACCGATGCTTGGCGAGTAGCACGTGCCAGGCGGAGACCTCGGCGTCACGCATCCACAGCCTGCCGAGGTACTGACTTGCCGAACCGATCTCGACGTCTCCTACGGCTCCACCGATCACCTCGGCGACAGCGTCACGCTGCGGGTCGTCGAGTTCTCCCAGGAAGCTGAGAACGCGGCTGGCGATACCTCCTTCATTGCCCTTGACTAGACGGCCGAAGAACGGGCCACCCGCATTGGCGGGGTCGACGTAGAGAGTGGCGCTGCCACCTGCGTCCCGCAGTGCATCCCAGAAATCACGTCCGTCGGGCGTGTCGGGCAGGGGCAGAACGGCGAAGAGATCAACCAGGTGCCCATTGGCGGCCTGGTTGTACGAGACGTCGCAGGCTGCCGCGGCAGCGATCTCGGCGACGTGCTCAGTGTTCAGCTCCGCATCCTCTGGCCAGTCCAACGGAGTGTTGAGCTCCTTACGGACGTACTGAGCCAGCTCGCCATCCTCATCGAAGTGGCGTCGAACGATCATAAGTCCCCCAAAACGCAGTTGACTTGGTGCATGAAGTCGATCTTTTCCAGGGGAGGTCCGCTTCAATCTACGGGGGCCGCTTCGCTGAAACTCAGACCGAATGGTGCCAGCCTGAGGCTTAGCGGATCCGACGCCGAAGACGGGATCGTGCTGAACGGCTGTCTGAGCTCTTGCTTCGATCCTCAATCGGCTGCTCTGGCTTGGGCAGGAGCTGCGGGAGGAACGCCTCTCCCATCCGCCGCATTGCGTCCACGGACTGCTCGGACCGGCCCTTCACGTACCGCCGAGTCTGGGTCACCTGGGTGTGCCGCAGGATCTCCATGATGGTCACGAGAGGGACGCCGAGTTCGTTCAGGATCGTGCCGGCCGTGTGGCGGCTCCCGTCATACAGGCGCCGGTCGTCGATCCCAGCCTCATCGAGCAGCTCCTTGAACTCCTCCCAGTCCTGGCGGGGGTCAAGCGGCCGCCCGTCCGGCCGGGCAAACAGGACGTCGTGCTCCTGCCAGAGCTCACCCGCCGCCGCTCGATCCTGCTCCTGGAGGGCGCGCAGGTCCCGCAGGGGCTGCACGAAGGGCGGGGGAATCGGAACGGGCTCCTTGCTCTTCTTAGTCTTGGGGCGAGTGAAGACCAAACCGCCTCCCTTCCGCTCAGGGCAGGTGCTGGCGTGCTTCGTGCACGTCTTCTCGCACGACTTCGGGCATCCCCGCTTGTAGCCCTTGTGGGTGGTGCAGGTCGGTGGGCACGACTCGAACCGGTGCAGCCGCTCGCCGCAGCGGTGAGGGTCGGTGCAGCCGTGCCTCCAGGTGAGCCGCTGGAGCTGCCAGCGTGGGTGAAAGAGTCCCGCTTCCAGGTCTACGTACTTCCAGCGCATCCCGAGCGTCTCGCCCTGCCGGAACCCCATGCCGACACCTACCAGCCAGCGGGCGAACGTAGGTCGTTTGGCCGCCGCCTCCAGGAAGGTCCTCGCCTCTTCCTGAGTGAACGGGTTCGCCTCGGTCTCGTCCACGGTAGGCGGGTCCACCAGGGTGGCGACGTTCTCCACGATCATCCGGCGGCGGTGTGCAATCTTCAGCGCCCGCGACAGGATGCGGTGCACCTTCAGTACGTGAGACGGTGCGTGCCCCTCGCGGAGCATGGCGGCGTACATCGTTTCCAGGTGCTCCGGCTCCAGCTTGTTCAGCCGGTGCTGGCCGATGCTGGGGATGATGTCGTTGCGGGTCTTGGACCAGTAGTCATCCAGGGAGCGAGGCTTGAGAGTCAAGCTCGCGATCGTCGTCAGGTAGGTGTCCATCCACTGCCCGACGGTGGGCACGCGGCCAGCCTTCGGCGCCCGCTGCTCGTCGCGCAGCTTCTCCAACTCCTTGACCTTGCGCTTGACCTCGGTCTCGGTCGCGGCGCTGCGGTGGCGGCGGTCGGGGCTTCCATTGGCCTTCAATCCCATGGTGACGCGACCGTGCCACCGGCCGTCGTGCCCCTGATAGATGGAGGACTCCATGTTGGGCTTACGGTTCATCTTCGCCTTTCACGCCAGAGGTGGCCCCGGCGGTGACCAGGGCCGCCCCGCATTCCTAGATGGTCAGTTGGTGGATACGTCCAACTGGGCTACAAAAGCGTCGAGTTCGGTCCGGCGGAGCCTGCGGATACGGCCGACCTTGACGTACGGCAGCTTGTTCGCGGCCATGAGTTCGTAGACGGTTGAGCGTCCGAGAGAGAGGTACTCGGCGGCTCCCTTGACGGTGAACAGGGCGCGGGTGGGAGAGGGGTTCGCGGCGGTGGTCACTACGTGTGCCTCCTTGGCGGAGTTCAGGGGTTAAGGATCGAGATGCTGGGAGCGGCACCTGTCCGAGGTGGGGATTTCTGCGTCACTGCGTCATCAGCGTCACTTGTGGGGGCTGACCTGCGGTTTTTCGGTGACGCAGGGGGTAGCGGTCTGTGTCACCGGTGACGGAGCCGTCCGTCACGGGTGACGCAGGTGACGAAGGGTGACGCAGGATTTCGGGCTCTGCGTC
Source organism: Streptomyces sp. NPDC015130 (assembly GCF_043080005.1). Taxonomy (NCBI): domain Bacteria; kingdom Bacillati; phylum Actinomycetota; class Actinomycetes; order Kitasatosporales; family Streptomycetaceae; genus Streptomyces; species Streptomyces sp. NPDC015130. Next base: position 584,184 of record NZ_JBIBVC010000001.1, read on the forward strand.
ACCCTTGTTGATGCAGGTCAGGCCCGGTTTTGGGGGCCGTGGTGACGCAGGTGACGCAGCGTCTTCCTACTTAGGGAAAAGGCGGGGTCTGTTGTCTGTTGGTGTGCGCCTTCGGGCATGAAATGGGGAGCCGCAAGCGGCACGCCCTTTGGGCGGCGGCGAGCCGCCGAGGAGCAAGAGGAGCACGCCTGTCGCTGGGCGCGGCGTGCTCCTCTTGCCTGTGCGGCTGGTCCCGTGTGGCGCGGTTTTAGAACGCCTGCTGCTCGTCGTGCGTGGGCTTGGGGCAGGCCATTTCGATGTAGCGGGCGCTGTTCTTCCGCCCCCAGTCGACGAGTACGCCGCGGGCGGCGAGGACGGGCTGGAGGCGCTTGAGGCGGTCGGAGAGGACCTTGCCGGTGGTGGGCCAGCCCTTGGGCAGGGGCCTGAACTCTCCCTCACCGATGTAGAGCTGGGTCAGGCCGTGCAGCCACTCGGCGGACGTCATCCGGACCTCGGTTCCGGGCTCGATGCCGGCGGCGTGCCTGAGGACGGTCTGGGCGAGGAGGTCGCCTTCGATGACGTCGTCGTTGAGGTCGTCCAAACTGGCCCGGTAGGCGTCCAGGGCCCCGAAGTTCCGGGCGGTATCGAGCTGGGCGCACAGGTGGGCGAAGTCGGCCATGCGCAGGTCGGTCGGGATGTCTGCCTCGGCGGCGCGGACCTCGACGGCGAGGTCGAGGACGGACCCGAGGATCATGGGCAGGGACTGTGCGAACTCGGCCCAGAGCTCCGCCTCGGTCCGCCGCACCCTCGGCCGCTCCAGCCGAAGGGGCAGGAGGCGTTCGGCGAGGTCGGGTCGGATGACGCCGACGTCGATGCCTGTCAGCAGCATCGGCCGGCGGTAGCGGGAGCGGACGACGTCGCCGTCGGTGAACAACGCGCGCTTGATGTTCTCGGCGCCGGTGACGATGCAGCACATCAGGTCGGACAGGTCTGGGCCGAGGTGGGAGAGGTTGTCCAGGCCGGTGACCCACCCCGCCGCGACAGCGGTGATCAGGTTCTCCTCGTCCTTCGGCGCGCGCCGGAGGTCGCCGCTCATGCCCTCGATGATCCGCACCAACATCTTCCCGGCGGTGGACTTGCCCGCGCCCTGGGGGCCGGTGAGGAAGGGGGCGGGGACGGGGGCGTCGGGGCCGAGGCAGCCGATCAGCCAGGCCAGGGCCAGGCTTTCCCCGCGGGCGTCGGAGAAGTTGCAGAGTCGCATGAGCAGGTCGATGCCCTTGCCGTTGGTGTCCTTGACGGGGAGGGGGAGTTCGCCGGTGAGTTGGGTGCGTCGCCAGCAGATCTCGCGCGGGTCGGGGGTGAGGATGTCCCAGCCGGTGGGGTGGATGCGGACGGATTTGCCGTCGTCGCGGCCGAGGTCGAGCCAGGTAGCGCCGTCGAACCCGGGGGCGACGCGGATGTGGACGGGCTGGACGTCCTCGGTGAGCGCGAGTGCTTCGATCAAGTCGAGTGCCTCCTTCAAGGCGGTTCCGTTGAAGACGCCGAGCCCGTCGCGGAACAGGCCGACCATGAGTTCCTGCCGGTGGCTCCCCGTGGAGCCCTGGGAGCGGATCGGGCGGGCGACGGGGTGGCCGTTGCGCTGTGCGTAGACGGTGCCGTCGACCGTGCGGAAGTAGCGGAAGTTGGCCTGCGCGTAGTCGGTGATGACCTCGCGGGCGGGGTTCTTCTCCTCCTCGGCCACGTCACATCCCCAAAGCCGTGGAAGCGTTGGACCAGGCGGTCGTGCAGTGGCGCGGGGACTCGCCCTTCGCCTGCGCGGCGGTGAACAGGCGGCCGATGTGGGTCTCGGTGAGGCAGCCGCACCGGCCGTGTGCGGACAGCACGGCCAGGAACGTCCGGTACACCGCCGTGTGCACCCCGCTCTGGGCCTCCGTGATGCGCTGCTCGGCCATGGCGATCCCGCGCTCCAGGTAGACGGGCGAGCGGTGCGGGCACGTCCCGCCGCTGGCCGGTGCGGGCACCGTGACAGCGCGGGGCGCCGGGCGGGCAGCGGGCTTCTCCTCGACCAGTGCCTGCACGGCGGCGGGGACGGCCGCCGTGGTGCCGGTGCCGGGGCCGAGCCAGCGGGCGTAGGACATGGCCGATTTGATGTCCACGCCCTGGCGGACGCCGTTCACCGACCGGACGGTGCCGGAGTAGATCCAGTGCTCCCCGCGCGTCGTCGTGACGGTTGTGGTGGGCGGGAGGGTGTTGCGGGCCCAGGTGACGGCGTCGGCGTCGTCGAGGTCGACGACGGTGAACCGGGCGCCGCCGGGGTGGTAGCCGATCGCCCTCGCTCGGCGCCATGCCGCCGCCCACTGCGGGGACGCCAGGATCCGGTGGTCGGTGGTGGCGGCTGCCCAGCCGTGGCACGGCCACGGGCAGACGCACGGGCCGGGGACGCGCATGTTCGGCCGGCCGCCGCAGGCGAGGTCGTCGCAGGCGCGGCAGTTCCCGAACGGGCGCTTGTCGGCCCGCAGCGGCAGCACCGGCAGGCCGTACTCGGCGAGGCCGAGGGCGATGGTGGGGAGGCTGTTCACGCGGCCACCTCCATCCGGGCCAAGGTGAAGGGGTAGTTGAGGCGGGGACGGATGTCGACGCCGAGGACGTCGAACCCGGCACGCCGGTAGCCGGTCCCTGCGCTGCCGGCGCAGCAGAACAAGTCCAGCAGTAGCGGCCGGGCGGCACGCTCTCGCCGAGTGAGGGGCGGATGGGTCATGCTGGATGCCTCCAGGTCTCTTGGTAGGGGCAGGGAGTGCAGGGCGGCCCCGGTTCTTTGGCGAGAGGGGGCCGCCCTCGGTCTTGCTAGAAGGGCGGTTCGGCGCTGTATCCACCGGACGGGGCCCATCGGTCGGTGGGCGGGGTGCGGCGGCGCGGCAGGCGAGGGAGGGGGGAGCAGGGTCCGCCTGTTGTCCTCGTTCCAGCACGGGCAGGGCTCCCACTCGGTGCCGGCGTACTCGCCGGTCTCGTAGTCGCCGTAGTCGTGGTTCCACCCGCCCCCTCCGCCGCAGTCGGGGCAGTCGGGCCGGGGGGTGTCGGTCAGGACCAGGGCCCGGTGCGGCCAGTCGGTGCGGTGGATGCGCAGTCGGGGCACGGGAGTTCTCTCAGAGGTTGGAGGCGGCGTCGATGAGGGACTCGGCGACGCGGTTGATGGGTCCGGCGGCGCCGGTGGAGGCGAGGAAGAACCCGAACATCACGGCGGTGAAGGCGGAGCCGGGGCCGAGTTCCTTGGAGCGCAGGAGGAAGAACAGGGCGAGTCCGAAGAGCATGACGAGCGAGACGGTGATGACCACGGGGCGGTGTCTCCCTGGGGAGGGTGCAGGCCCTGAATCCGGGCCTGTGAGGGTCCGGAAGGGGGCCGCCAGGGCCCCCTTTACCGGCCTTACCTTGCAGGTCAGGGGCCCTTACCACCCCCTTGACCGGGGTAAAGGGCCCCCGCTACTTCCGGGCCCCTCCGGGATGTGCGGGAGGGGCCGGATCCGGGGTGGAGTTCTGGGCGTGGGTAGAGGGGGCCCCCTCTACCGGCCGGCCGAGAGGAGGATCTCGGCGGGCACGGCGGCCTCGATGTCGCGGCGCTGGTATCCGGCGCCGTTGCTGCCGCTGATCTTGACCTGCTTGCTCGTCCGCTTCACCCCAGCGCTCTCCAGGGCGGCGGCCAGCTGCTCGGCGTTGAAGTCGCCGTAGGTGTCCTCGTCGATGTTGACGAGTCCGGCGAGCAGGTCGGTGGTGAACATGCGCGGGGAGTGCCGCATGACCTCCAGGACGTCGGAGACGATCGGCGGGACGGCGACGCCGGCCGCGTCGGCGGCGGCGGTGACGTCTCCGGCGGCGTCGCCGGTGAGCTGCCCGGCCTGCTCGCGCAAGGTCCGGCCCTTGCGGCACAGGGCCGCGAAGCTGGTGCCGTCGAGGTAGTCGGCCCGCACGGTCACGTACGACGCGGGACCGGTCACGAGGACGCCGACGCCCTTGTGTTCCTCGGAGAGCACGGACGCGTCGGCTCCCTGGGCGGCCTTGCCCTTGCCGAGCACCATGTCGCTGGAGGCGCGGTCGACGACCTGCGTGGAGTAGCGGATGGTGATGATCTCTCGCAGCTTCGTGGGGACGGAGTCGGCGTCGGGCCGCTGGGAGGCGAAGTTGGAGATGAAACCGGCGGCCGGGCCGCGGCGGGCGATCCGGCACAGGTCGTTGATGACCTGCTCGCGGTCCTCGCGTTCCATGGCGGTGAAGTACTCCTGGAGTTCGTCGATGGTGACGAAGATGACCGGGAGGTTGTAGCGGGCGACGATCTCCGGGGTCAGCTTGCCCTCCGGGCACACCGACGTCGGCAGGTCGCGGAGCAGGGCGAAGCGGCGTTCCATCTCCGCCAGCAGCTCCGCGAGCATGGCCTTCAGCGCGTCGATCGCGTCGTCCTCGGCGCCCATCACGAGCCGGTGGGCGACGGCCTTCATCGGCATCCAGTCCGCACCGCCCTTGCCGTCCGCGACGTAGTGCCGCACGTAGGCGTCGAGGAGTCCGGCGGCGGTGAGGAGTCGCTGGGTGAAGGTCTTGCCCCGGCGGGGCAGGCCGCCGAAGAACATCGACTGCCACATGACCGGCACGTTGATCCGCGTGCCCCGGGCGTCCTGCCCGAAGGGGACCGGCTCCCAGATGGAGAACGTGTCCGCCTTCTCCAGCGGGGAGGGGTTCGGGGTGCCGAGGTAGGGGTCGTCGTCGGAGACCCACATCGAGACGCGGCCGGCGTTGCCGCCGTTGACGGCGCGGACGCGGGACATGATGACCTGGATCTCGTCCACGCCGAGTTCCTGGGCGATGACCTCCCGCTTCGCGAGGACGTCGGACGCGGTCTTGCCACCGCCACGGGGCATGTCGAAGATCACCGACCAGCCACGGCCGTCCCGGACGGGGCCCATCGTGCACGACACCCGCGGAAGGTCCTTCTCGTCCTTGCCGCCACCGCTTTTGAGGAGGCCGGCGGCCCGCAGCGCGTCGTTGAGCTGCTGCGCGGACATGTCCACCCGGATCGGCGGCGCGGCATGGTCCAGCAGCCGCGTCTCCTCGCCGCGCCCGAGGTGGGCGAGCGGGATGGTGACGGCCCCGGCGATCGCGGCCTGGAGCAAGGGGTCGGCGAGCATGATGCCGGTCGCGGCCGCCGCAACGCCCGTAGCGGCGAGACCGAACCGCCACTTGCGGCTGCGGGTCCGCTCCGCATAGGCGGCCTGGTGACGGGCCGCCAATTCGATGTCCTCCGGCCGCAGCTTCGACTGCGCGCGCAGGGCCTTGACGGTCGCGGACTGCTCCTGCGCGGACAGCGTCGGCCACAGCCCCTTCACGGCCCGGTAGAAGCCGCGGGCCGCGAGGAGCACGGTCTTGAACAGGTACTTCGGGGTCCGCACCGAGTGGTAGCGGGTGTGCCACCAGATGAGGCGGCCCAGCGCGGTGACGTTGTCGAGGATCGACTTCGGGGAGCGGGCCCACACCGGCAGCACCGGCATGTCGGGCACGATCAGCCAGTCCGCGAGCGGGTTGCCGGGCAGGTCGACCACGTCGACCCCCGCCCCGTCCTCCTCCGCGACGGTGGACTCGACGGGGCTGGGCTTGTCGAGGACTAAGGCCGCCGTCTCGGTGCGGGCGGCGCGGTGCTCGTCGAGGTCGACCACGGTCGCCTCGATCACGGGCTCAGTCATGATGGACGGACTCCTGCTGCTCGAAAGGGCGGAGGGATGGGCCCGGGGCGGTCGGGATGCTTGCCGGCTGTCGGCCGCCTCGGGGCACAGCTACTTCTTCTTCGCGTTCTTCTCGGCGCGCTCGCGGGCGCGGTCGATGATCCGGTCGACCTTCTTCTCCAGGTCGCCCTGGTAGACGGTCTCGCTGGCGATGCCGCGCTTGCACATGCGGGCGACGTACCAGCCGACCTGTGCCTTCTCACCGGCGGTGAGCTTGGGGTTCTTCGGATCGGGCTCGTTGCTGTTCTTGCTGGCCACGGGATTCCTCCGTCTGCGGTGTGGTGTGCGGATCCTGGGTTAGCGGCGGGCGTAGGGGTTGAGCGGCATCTGGCACCTGGGGTTGGGGCAGAGGCGGGGGTTGGGCTTGGGGGCGGGCTGGCGGCAGCCGGGGCAGTGGTTGTAGTCGAAGAACTTCGGCTTCCCGAACATCCGGTACTCCTTGGATCGATGGGGCGCGGGGCTGTCCCGGCTCCCCGCCCACCCCCGACCCGGGTCAGGTCAGGGGGTGGACGGGCAGCCGTCAGCGGCGCTTGCGGGCCTTCGCGATGCTCTTCGCGGCCCGTCGGCCGTCGGGGCCGCCGATGGAGCGGACTACGGTCACGACGCCCCAGGACAGGACGGCGGCGAGGAACGCGAGGAGGGCCAGGTTCGCGGCGATCGCGGTGAGCGCGCCGACGAGGAGGGGGCCGAAGTAGACCCCGGCGGCCACCGTGCCGGCGCCGATCCCGGAGCCGAGCGCGATCCGCTGGACGGTGCGGTCGGGCGGGGCCTGGTGGATGTGCTGATGCACCACCTGCGGCACGGCGGCCGTGGGCTGTACGGCGGGGAGTTGGTCGGCGTAGGCGTAGGTGCCGTCGGGGAGTCGGACGATGGGGGCGGGTTCGGGGAGGTTCGACATCGGTTCTCCCAGGTCAGAGGGGCCGCTAGAGTCGCGGCCATGGGGGATCAGAGGATGCGTACGAAGCCGTGCAAGTGGTGCGGGCGCCAGCTCGTGTACCGGTCGTGGTGGCGCTCTCGCCGGTACTGCAACCGGTGGCACCAGGTGCGCAAGTGGATCGCCCGGATCTTCGAGCTGGTCGGAGAAGCCTCAAGCGCCTGACCGCTGAGCCTCAGACGGCCAGCGCGAGGGCTCCGAGGGCGAGAGCGAGAACGTGGGCGGTCTGGTCGACGTGGGCGGCCCCGCCGTGCTGGGCCCATGAGCCCTGGCGGGTGTGCTCCATCCACCAGCGGACGGGCCAGCGGCGGTCGATGAACGCGTGAGTGCCGCCGATCCAGCCCAGAGCCACGACGGCGGCCGGGACGCTCACGGTCACGTCGTCGAGCAGGACGGCGCCGGCCGCAAGAGCGAGGCCGCACGGGACGACGTGCGTGGCGGCGTGGGCGAGGTTGGCGCGCCAGCCCGCGGCGCCGCAGTCAGCCTTGTGGGCTGCCTGGTGGTCGGTCTGGAAGGGGTAGTCGGCCAGCAGGTGACCGAGGTAGAGCAGCACGAACACGGTCGCGAACACGGGTGTCTCCTCGGTGCCGCTCACGCGGCCGTGGTGTCGGGGTAGGCGCAGGGGGTGCACATGCCGAGCGAGGCGGGGACGCGGTACCCGGCGTCCCGCCCGCACTCGGGGCAGAGCCGCCGGGCGGCGTTCGCCCGCTCCAGCGCCGCCCACCGGGCCGGAGTCATCGGCCGTACCGGCAGCGCCAGGTCGATGCGGTAGAGGAAGGCGACCAGCGGGCCGCGTCGGCGGCGGGGGCGTTCGAGCTGGGCGGCGACGTCCTGACCGCCGGGCCGGAGCCCGATCGCGCGGAGCTGCCGGAACGTCGCCAGCCCATCCGGCGCGAGCCGCCAGGGGTAGACGGGGACCGTGCTCACGCGGCTTCACTCCGCTCGCTCTTGAGGGTGTCGCGGAGCCACCGCCCCTTCTCCGACGACGTCCGCAGCGCCTTCCGGATCCCGTCGGCAGTCAACTGACCCACCGGCCATGACTCAGTCAACTGCCTTGCCTCAGAGAGCAGTTCGTCCTTCGTGCGGCGAGGCTGGGTAGATCGGGCGACCGCCGGTACCCGTCCGGTTGCCCGGCGGGGAGTCGACTGCTCGGCTGCGACCGCCCGAACCACCACCCGACCGGTCGACCCCTCGGACGGCACCACGGTGGGCTCTTCCTGCGCGATCGAGCCGGGGTCCATCGGGACCGGTTCGAGAGCCGGTACAGGCAGGTCAGAGGTAGACCGTTTCTTAATAGTCTGTTCCGAATTCTCCGCATTAGTGGGGTGGATCGGTCGGGTGGACCGGTCTACCTCCAACTCGACCACCGGGGCGTCCATGTCGACCGCGATGTTCGGGACGGCGATGCTGGCGCCGAACATCGCGGCGAGGGCAGCGTCGGCCCCCGTGGTGACCCGATCGCGTTGGACGTCGACCAGTCGAGTGCCTAGGGCGATGTCGCCGGCGCCGACCTTCCGGGCCAGCTTCCACGACGTCCGTTCCGACTTCTGCCGGACCTTCTCGTCGGGGTGGTTCGCGGCGCGAGCCCGGTGATAGGCGAGCGCCTGCACGATGGCCGCCATCTGTGCTTCGGTCTCGGCGTCGCGTCCGTCGCGGTAGACGACGATCCGGCGGGCCAGGAACGCGGCGCCCTCGGCCGAAGCGGTCATGCCCATAGGAGTGAGCGCGTAGATCACCACCTCGCCCAGAGAGGTGGCGGCGGTGGCGGACATGGCGGCGGCCGCTGCGGGCAGAGCCCACAGCCCCGCCCGGATCACGCGGGGCGAGGACTGTCCGAGCAGGGTCAAGCCGAGCAGCACAATCGCCAGGACGGCCGTGGCGCCCTCACCGGCCGCGACGGCACCGACGGCAGTGCCAGAACCGTAGGCGGCCTTGATGTTCGTGTAGGTGCCGTACCCGCCGGCGCCGCCCGTGGCGACCATCGGCACGAACGCCGCCCCCAACACGATCTTCTGGAGCCTGCTCAGCTCCTTGCCGGTGACGCTCACCCCTCCTCACCGCCCTCGCGCTGGTTGGCGCGGTACAGGAGGCGGGCGACGGCGATCACGCAGAGTCCGGCGAGCAAGCCGACGGGGGCGAGGTCGTGGTTGCCGATGACCTGGCCCCAGATCTCGACGCCGGTGCACAGGGCGATCAGGAGCCAGTAGATGAGGGTGTTCATGCGGCACCGCCGGCCTGAGTCAGGCCCAAGCGGTTGGTCAGGTTGCGGCGCTCGCCGAGGACCCGGTTGCGGGCCCGGCGGATCCTGCGCTCGTCCAGCTCGGTGGCCGGACGGTCGATGGTCATGATCTCCGCGTCGAGCAGGTCGACCTCCGCCAGGATCAGTGGCATGTCCAGCTCGACCGCGTCCAGCTCCGCGCCCGACGGCTCACCGTCAAACGCCAAGGCCCCGCTGGTGGCGGGGAGTGTGATGATGGACTTCATTGGGTGTGTTCCTCTCAGACAGGAACGGCCCGAACCGAAGCCCCGGTGTTCCAGCACCGGGGCTTCACGCCGTTTGGAACCATCCGGCTCCCCTCAACCCCGCCCGTACGAGACGGGCGGAGGAGGCAACCGGCCGCAGTTGAGAGCTGCGGAGTTGGGTAGATCAGTGATCTCTTTCGAGGCCGCGCCTGCCGGTTCAAGGAACAGTCGCTAGGGCCCCGCTTTAGGCAGAGATCTGCCGTCCGGACTGACAAGGACCGCTCCTCTGGAAGCAAACGGATGTCCGGCATCCTCGGCCCGCTCTGTCCCGGGCCCCTTGTCGTGCGAGTGCGCCCCGACCTGAACCAATGACGGCGCAGCTCTGCAGGCAACACGGGTACTCCTGCGCTCATGCACTCATGTGCAGGAGTGATGTGTATGAGAGTGCCCAGCTCCTGCACATGAGTCAACCCGCCGTGCAGCCTCGGACACGGCGGGTTGCGTTCAGAAGGGACTGTTTTCAGTCACCAGCAGGGATGCGGTACTCCAGAACGAACTGGTCAGCGGCCATGAAGGTGTCGCAGACCTCTACAACTCGGCCATTCGAGGTCTCAGCATTCCGGGTTAGGTGGATGATGGGCGAGCCGGGGCTGAGGCTCAGCGCCGCGACCTCCTGTTTGGTGGCAAGGCGTACCCGTACGGTCTCCGTGAACTCGACCAATGAGTGGCCGTTCTCCTCCAGGCGTGCGTAGATGCCACCGCCGCCCGGGTTGTCTTCGAAGAGCTGAGGGATGTCCTTGGCGACATCCCAGGGCAGGTAGGAGATTGCTTCCTCCGTCGGGATGCCGTCGCTGAAGTAGAGACGGCGCCGAGCGAGGATCTTGGAGCCAGTGGGGACCGATAGTCGCTCGGCAATGTCGGCCGGGGCGTCGACCGGGCCGACGTACAGCACGCTGACGCTCGGCTTACTGCCGGACTGCTCAGCTTCGGCGAGGTAGGCCGCTTTGCCAGCGGTGCGGTGGGACCTTCTGAAGCGATCGGACGACTTCCGGCGAACTGGTGGCCGCCGCTTCACGAAGGAGCCCTTGCCGTGGAGGGTGTCGATGAGGCCGGTAGCGCGAAGTTCAGCCATCGCCTTCCGGACAGTGCCCTGGGATGCGGAGTACTTCCGCATGAGATCCGACTCGCTCGGCATTTGTTCGCCGGGTTCAAGTGCGGCCTCGTTGATCTGCTGGACGAGGTCGTCGGCGATCTGGAGATACCGCGGCTTTCCGGAGTCCCGTGAGGGGATGGATGCCATGTCCTTCTGTTCCTCCTAAGCTCCTGTATATAAGCAACGCTACTGGAGGGCGCAACTATGCCGCTGCACTCGGTGTCGGTAGCTGGAGTGGTGGTGCGGGAAGACGGCCGCATCCTCGCGATCCGGCGCGCGGACAACGGCACCTGGGAGCCCCCGGGCGGGGTGCTCGAACTGGATGAGCGGCCCGAGCAGGGCGCGGCTCGGGAAGTTCTCGAAGAGACGGGCGTGCGCGTCGAGGTTGAGCGCCTGAGTGGGGTCTACAAGAACATGACGCGGGGCGTGGTCGCTCTCGTCTTTCGATGCCGGCCTGTAGGCGGCGAGGAGAGCACTTCCGCCGAGTCGACTGCGGTCGAGTGGCTTACCCGGGAGGAGGTAGAGGAGCGGATGGGCGAGGTCTACGCCGTGCGGGTCCTGGACGCCCTGGGCGCAGCGTCGACGCCCCATGTTCGCGCGCACAACGGTCGACACCTGCTGGAGCGTGCTTGACCTCGACGTACTAGGTCGTGAGTGACCCGTTTGGGCCCCCTTCGGGTGGCCCAAACCCGTGCCCCACGCAGGTCGTGTTGGGCGATCACGCTCCGTGTGGAAGATCTTTTCTCTTCCACAGCTTGTGCCTGAAGAACCTGCAGATCAGAGGGTTGATCGACTCGCCGCTGCGGCCTTTTCAACAGCGTCATCCCCTGACCCGTCCACAGAAAATCGGGGGTTATGAACAGGTTTTGAATTGTTATCAACATGCCCTGTGGATAAGCAGATTGGCCGCCGCTCTTGTCGGTGCGAACATCAGCGGAGCGTCAACCCCGGACACTCGCGTGGCGAACGGTTGCATCGGGCAAGCGCGTTCGTATCGCTTCGTCGGGACGGAGATCCCACATGAATGAGGTGCCGGCAGCGTCGCCGCGACGACTTCACGCCTTCATCGATGAGGCTGGCGTGAGGTCGCACTCAGCCAAGTCCAGCGACTGCTTCGTCATGTCCGCTGTAATCGTGGCTGAGGCCGACCTTCCCGAGGCCGCTGCCTTCCTGGCCAAGCTCCGCATCGAGCTCGGCCGCGGCCAAGGCGCGACGCTGCACTGGCAGAACTTCAAGCACATCGACCGGGTCCACGCGGCGAAGACCCTCGGCGGCCAGCAGTGGGCAACGATCTCGACCGTTGTCGTGTGTAAGCGGCACCTCAGCTCCTCGAGTATGGATGAGGACCAGTTCTACCTGTACACGCTTCGCTATCTCCTCGAAAGACTGTCGTGGTTCGCCCGCGACTCCCGCTCGGTTCTGACGTTCACGCTGGCCCATATCGTTCGGATGAAGCTGGCCAAGCTGCGGGCGTACGAGGCAGCGCTTCAAGTCGAGGGGACGCAGATCTGTTGGGCGGCCTTGGACCCGACGGGTGGGCGGATGGATCAGCCCAGCCGGGTTGAGATGCTCCAGGTGGCCGACATTGCGGCCTCAGCTACCTTTGCCGCATTCAACCCCGACAAGTATGGCAACACGGAGCCGCGCTACCTGCGGGAGTTGCGTGGGCTTCTGTATCGGCGGGGAACGGGTGCGATCACCTCGTACGGGATGAAGATGCACCCGTGGGGGCCCAGCACAAAGGCCGCTTACCCGTGGGTAGCGGCCCTGTGAAGCACGTCGGCCGGCTTAAGCCGCAATCGCGGGTGCTGCCGTTTCCGATCAGCAGACGACCATCCGTGCACTTCTACTCTACGGGAACGGGGCGTACGGTCAACCGGCAATTCGGACATTAAGGCTGCCGTTCGAGTAACGTTTCGAACGCCAGTGCGCATCTGAATCAAGCGGCTCGAGTTCCTCACGCGGCACCCAGGGGCTTCCCCCTCCTGGTCTGCTCGCGGCCTCGCGGCCCGATCGCGGTGGTCTCATTTGTGGTCTCAGACTGCCTTGATTCCAGAGGTGTCCAGGACTGTTCGGTGCAGTCCGACTGGCTGTGCTGACCTGCGCCGCAGCGGTTCGGGCGGGCGTCCGTAGACGCCTCAGGATCGAGACCGGACAACTCGTAATGCGTAGGTCTCGGGTTCGAATCCCGAAGGCGGCTCGGTTGAACCCCAGGTCACGTCATTTGTGACCTGGGGTTTTTTCGTGCCCGGGTGCGGCTGCGGCCCCCGGGGCGGTGTCGGGGCCCCTTGCTTGGCTCATTGGTCTAGTCCAAACTGATCGATTGACGAAGCCTCCGCGGAGTCGGCCATGCACAGCCCGCAATGCCACCGCCGGTCGTGACCGACACGTCGCGGTCATCGGATGAGGGGGATGCCATGTCAGAGAGGACGGCGGCCACGGGGCTTCCCCGGGGAGGTCCGGCGGGCGAGTCCGGCTCGTTCGGCCCACGGCTTCAGGCGTTCCGCAGACGGTCCGGGCTCAGCCAGGAGGTGGCGGCGGCACGGGCCGGGATCAGCACCAGGGCCCTGCGGGACATCGAGCGCGGCCGGGTCCGGCGGCCCCAGTCGCGCACCCTCCAGCGGCTGGCCGAGGCCCTCGGGCTGACCAACGGCGAGCTCGCGGACCTGCTGGCCGGCGCCGGCACCGGGCCCCCGCGCGACCCCGGCCGACCGCGCCTGCTCATCCTCGGCCCGCTCTCCCTGCAGAGCGGCCGCACCCCCGTCCCCGTCACCAGCCCGATGCTGCGCCGGCTCCTCGGACTCCTCGCCCTCAAGCACCCCGAGCCCTCCACGCAGCAGGAGATCACCGACACCCTCTGGCCCTCGGGGCCGCCCAGCTCCCACCAGAGCCTGATCCACACCTACGTCAGCCAGGTCCGCCGGCTCCTCGAACAGGGCGCCCTGCGGACCGTCCCGCCCCCGACCGTCGTCCGGACCCCCACCGGCTACCTCCTGGAGGCCCCCCGGAACCAGATCGACCTCGGCCACTTCGACGACCTCCTCGCCGAGGCGGAGCGCCTGCACCGCGCGCCCGACCCGCGCGCCGCGTACGAGGCGCTGACGCAGGCCCTCCAGTGGTGGCGGGGTCCCGTCCTCGCCGACGCCGACCCCGTGCTGCGCCAGCACCCGGCCGCCGTCGTGGCCAACGAACGCCGGGTCAAGGCCGTGCTGCTGCACGCCGACACCGCACTCCTCCTGGGCCGGCCCGAGGAGACCGTCCCCGTGCTGTGGGACATGGTCAACACCGAGCCCCTGCACGAGGGCCTGCACGCCCGGCTCGTCCTCGCCCTCGCCAGCTGCGGCGAACAGGCCGCCGCGCTCAACGTCTACAACCGGCTCCGCGACCGGCTCGACGAGGAGCTCGGCATCGCGCCCAACGCGGAGGTCCGCGACGCCCACCTGCGGGTCCTGCGCCAGCAACTGCCCCTCGCGCTCCCCCTCGCGCAGCGCCGCACCGAGCAGCCCGCACCCCCCGCCCCCGCGGCGCCCCCCGCCCGCCCGGCCGCCCAGCCCGGCGGGCCGCTCCCCGCCCAACTGCCCGCCAGAGCCGGCTCGTACGTCGGACGTCGGCGCCAGATGCGGGAGCTCGACGCCCTCGTCTCGCCCGACCCCGCACACCGCTCGCACCTCGTGGCCGTGGTCGGCGCCCCCGGCGTCGGCAAGACCGCCCTCGCCAAGCACTGGGCCCACGCCCGGCGCGAGCACTTCGCGGACGGCCAGCTCTTCGTCGACCTGCGCGGCCACTCCCCGCTCCCCACCCTCCGCCCCGCCGACGTCCTCGCACAGTTCCTCCGCGCCCTCGGCGCCCCGCCCGACCAGCTGCCCGCGGACGAGGACGAGGCCGCCGCCCTCTACCGCACGCTCCTCGCCGACAAGCAGATGCTGATCGTGCTCGACAACGCCCGCGACGCCGAACAGGTCCGCCCCCTCATCCCCGGCGCCCAGGGCTGCGCCGTCGTCATCACCAGCCGCAGCCGGCTCGCCGGCCTCGTCGCGAGCGACGGCGCCCGCCAGCTCGTCCTCGACGTCCTCGACCCCGACGAGGCCCGCCAGCTCCTCGGCGGCACCATCGGCGAGAGCCGGGTCGCGGCCGAGGAGGAAGCGGCCCGCAGACTCGTGCGGCTCTGCGGAGGACTGCCGCTCGCCATCCGCATCGCCGGCGCCAACCTCCTCGCCCGCGACGCCCGCATCGCCGACTACTGCGCCGAGTTAGCCGGCGACGACATGCTCAACCGGCTCCGCATCGAAGGAGACCGGCGCTCGACCGTGCGCGCCGCCTTCGACCTCTCGTACCGCGCGCTCCCCGCCGCCGCCCAGCGCATGTTCCGGCTCCTCAGCCTCATCCCCGGCCCCGACGTCACCGCCGCCGGCGCCGCCGCGCTGGCCGACTCCGCCCCGGCCGAATCGGCGGCGCTCCTCGTGAGCCTGACCAACGCCCACCTCGTACGCGAACGGGCCGCCGGCCGCTTCGGCATGCACGACCTGCTGCGCTCGTACGGCCGCGAGCTCGTCAGCCGCGAGGAGGCCCACGCCGCCCGGCAGCGGCTCTACGACTGGTACCTCCACCACACCGACGCCGCCGCCCGCCTCCTCTACCCGGCGGCCCCGGGCACGGACCCCTCCAACGGACCCGCCCCCTCCTCCGCGCCCGTCTTCGTGGACCGGCGCGAGGCCTCGGAGTGGCTGGACAGCGAGCGGGAGAACCTGGCCGGAGCCGTCCTGCAGGCCTCCGGCGCCGGGTTCACCGCCCTCGCCTGGCGGCTCGCGGAGAGCCTCCACGACTACCTCTCGGTGGGGATGTACACCGGCGACTGCCTCAAGGTCGCGACCGCCAGCCTCTTCGCCGCCGTCGCCGACGGCGAGCTGCGGGCCCAGGCCGCCGCGCAGCTGCGGCGCGCCGAATGCCACTGGGTCCTCGCCAACAACGCGCAGGCGCTGGAGCTGTTCGGCAGCGCCCTGGAGCTCGCCCGGCTGGCCGGCTGGGACGAGGGCCAGGCCCTCGCCCTGCGCCGCATCCGCGCCGCCCACCAGGAGGACGGCGGTCTCCGGCCCGCCTGCGACCACCACTCCGCGGCCCGGAAGCTCGCCCGGCGCGGCAGCGGGGCGGAGGCCGGGGGGATCCTCACCCCGCCGTAGAGGAGCGGGCGGCTCCGTCCCGGGCGGTGCCGGTCCGGCGGCAGGACCATTACTCCGGCAGTTGCCCCAGTTCTGCCGGTCCCTGCTGGCCGTTCTGCGGCGACCGGAAGAACCGTAGGTCAGGGGCGGTGCGGGTGGTCCTCCGGGGGCTTCCGGTCCTCTGGTCCGGCTGTAGGAGCCCGCCCAGGCCGGAATCGTACGGTGGCCGCACCGGAAGGCCGTTCCCCGTGCCGATTCATGAGGTGACACGTTGCCACAGCTCACGTTGGCCTTCGCAGCCGCCCCGTGCCGAGCGCGTTCCGGGACCCTCCCCTTCGGTCATGCCCACCGTCCGCACCACCACCGCGCGATCAGAAAGGTGACGATGGAATCCCCGGCACAGACCCCACGTCAGGAAGCCCGGCTCACAGCCGAGGTGAACGAGTTCGTGGTCGCGTTCTACGAACGCGCCATCGGACGTGCCGAGTTCAGTCCGTCCGGCCTCGCCGAGGAGCTGGGCGTCCCGCGGCAGCGAGCCGAGCAGGCCGTCGGCACGCTGCGCGCCTTACGGCTGGTCAAGCCCGCGGAGGGCGGCGGAGGCCGGTTCGTCGCGGTCAGCCCCGAGGCCGCCCAGATGGAGCTGCTGGTCCCCCTGGAGCGGGAGATCCTCGACAGCCGCCACCGACTCGAAGGTTTCAAGGGGCAGTTGAGCTCCTTCGTGACGGCCTTCGAGAAGCAGTCCAGGAGCCGGCCGGAACCGGTGGTGATCACCGAGGACCGCGAGGAGATCGAACTGCGCCTCCTGGAGGCCGCCCAGAGCTGCACCCGCGAGGTCCTCGTGATGCAGCCCTGTGTCGCCCGCGAGACCAGTGAGCTGCGGCTGGCCCGCCCGCTCGTCCTGGAGGCCGTACGGCGCGGGGCGCAGGGCCGGATCCTCTACCCCCACACCGCCCGCGGCGACTCCGACACCCGTGCCCACCTCGGTGAACTCCTGCCCGCGGGAGGCCAGGTGCGGACGACCAACGAGGTGCGCGACCGCTTCCTGGTCTTCGACCGGAAGACGGCCTTCATCCCGGCCGGCGAGGGCGACGCGATCGCCGTCGTCTACGACGGCGCCGTCGCGGCCTTCCTGGCCGGACTGCACGCCCGGGTCTGGGAGTCCGCCTTCGACTTCGACTCGGCCGCGGCCGGCTACGCGGGGACGATGGGGGACCTGAAGGCGACCCTGCTCGACCTGCTGGCCTCGGGCGCCAAGGACGAGGTGATCGCGCGCCGGGTGGGCATGTCCGAGCGGACCCTCCGCCGCCACGTGGCCACGATCATGCAGGACCTGTCGGCCTCCAGCCGCTTCCAGGCCGGGGTGCTCGCCGCCCGGACCGGTCTGGTCGACACGGCCCTGCGGGGTGCCGCATGAGCCGCTACGACCACCTCGCGTACAGCTCCTCGGTGCGCAGGGTCCAGGAGGAGATGGGCAGCGCCACGGCGACCGACCGCCGTCTGCGGGAGCCGGCGGAGGAGGCCGAGCCGCTCACCGCCGCCGCGGCCGGATTCATCCAGGGCCTCGACGGCTTCCTCTTCGCGAGCGTCGGCGAGACCGGGTGGCCGTACATCCAGTTCCGGGGCGGCCCGCCGGGCTTCGTCCACGTCCTCGACGAGCACACCCTCGGCTATCTGGACGTCCGGGGGAACCGGCAGTACATCACCACCGGGAACGTGCGGGGCAACGACCGGGTCGCGCTGTTCTTCATCGACCACGCCCGGCAGACCCGCCTCAAGCTCTTCGGCCGCGCGAAGGCCATGTCGGTCGACGAGGCCGTCCGGCTGGGGGGCCGGGCCGTCGAGCTCGTCGAGCGCCTCGACGCGCACCGTACCGAGGGCACGGTCGAGCAGCTCGTCACCATCCGGGTCGAGGCCTTCGCCTGGAACTGCCCCAACCACATCACCCCCCGTTTCACCCGGGCCGAGGTCTCCGACGCCATGGCGCCCGTCCTGGACCGGGTCGCCCGCCTGGAGAAGGAGAACGCCGCCCTGCGCGCGGAACTCTCCGCCCGGACCGCCGGCTGATCCGTCGGCCTGCCCGCCGCCGGCTGATCCGTCGGCGGCCCGCCGCCGGCCGATTGCCCGCTGACCGAATTCGGCAGCCGGTTTCGGTCCTTGAGAGCGCCTCTAGCGAGAATCCAGACTGGATTCAGCAAAGAGCCCTCGAAGCGAACGGAGACATCGCGCGATGGTCAGCGACGTGATCGACCGAAACGATCGGTTCCGGGGAATCCTGGACCGACTCGCCACGAAGTCGATCGACGACTACTACAACCCGTACCGGCTGTTCGAGTGGCCGGACCGACTGCCCGAGGACATGTGGTGGATGAGCCCCGAGCTCACCACCACGTACGGGACGGAATGGGCCGAGAAGCTCACTCCGCAGCAGCTCCACACGCTTTCCAAGCACGAGAGCATCAATTTCTACAGCCTCAATGTGCACGGTATCCGGGAACTGCTCATCGAGGTGGTCGCCCGGATTCACACCGCCGGTTTTGAAACGCCTTCGGAGTTCTTCCACCATTTCATCGGTGAGGAGAACGAGCACATGTGGTTCTTTGCCGAGTTCTGCCTCCGCTACGGCGGGAAGATCTACAAGCAGCCCGCCGGCGGCGCCGAGGTGGCCGGATCCTCGGCCAAGATCCAGAGCCTGCTGGTCTTCACCCGCATCCTGATCTTCGAAGAGCTGGTCGACCACTTCAACTCGATGATGGCCGAGGACGAGCGGCTGCACGAGACGATCCGCGGCATCAACCGGATCCACCACCAGGACGAGTCCCGGCACATCGCCTTCGGCCGCGAACTGGTCAGCCTGCTCCACCAGGACCTGAAGGAGACGGCGACCGAGCAGGAGCTCGACGAGATCTCCACCTATCTGCGCCGCTACCTGAAGCACAGCTTCGACTCGCTCTACCACCCGCAGGTCTACCGCGACGCCGGACTGGAGAACCCGCACGAGCTGCGCCGGTCCCTCATGGAGTCGCCGGCCCGCGCCGAGGCCGAGCTGCGCACCTTCCGCAAGACCGCCAAGTACCTCGAGAAGACGGGACTCATCCGATGAACCGCCTGACCGGGAGCGACGGCGCGCCCGCGCTCGCCATCCTCGGGCCGCCGGCCACCCGGCTCGTCAAGGAGCTGGACCGGGTCTTCGCCGGCTGGGGCACCGAGGCCGGCGCCGAGGAGATCATCGCCCCGCCGCTCTTCCCGGTGACCGACCTGGAGAAGTTCGACGTCTACACCAACTTCCCCCAGCTCGCCTGGGTGGCGGGCTCCCTCGACCTGACCGAGGACCAGTTCAAGCCGGTGGACGGCCGGTTCGGGCCCGGCGCCGTGACCGAGGCGCGGTACGGGCTGCCGCACGCCACCTGCTACGGCGCGTACCTCTTCCACGAGGGGCACGAGGTCGCCGACGACACCCTGGTGACCCTGGTCAACCGCTGCTTCCGCAACGAGGACCACTACGGCGGGCTGCGCCGCCTCGCCAGCTTCCAGATGCGCGAGATCGTCGCCATCGGCAGCTTCGAGCACACCCAGCAGGTCCTGGCCCGCTTCACCGAGCGGATCCAGGCCTTCGCCGGAGCGCTCGGCGTCGAGCTGGGCAAGGTGCCGGCCGGCGACCCGTTCTTCCGGAACGACAACGGCCGCGCGCTGCTGCAGAAGCTCAGCCCGGTCAAGTACGAGTTCCAGTACGGCGATCTGGCCATCGCCTCCGTCAACACCCACCGCAACTTCTTCGGCGAGCGGTGCGGCATCCGGCTGGGCTCCGGCGAGCACGCCTACACCTCCTGCGTGGCCTTCGGCCTGGAGCGCTGGATCGCCGTCCTGACCGAGCACTTCGGGGAGGACCTCGACGCCGCGCTCACCGCCGTGCGCGACGCGGCGGCCCGGGTGGCCCCCGCCGCGGCAGCGGCCCCCGCAGCCGACCCGTCGTGACCCAGCCCCTGATCGGCGTCGACCTCGTGCCGCTCTCCCGGGTCGACGAGCTCCTCGATCCCGGCATCGGGCCGCTGCTCAGGAAGTACCTCTCCGCCGAGGAGCTGTCCGGCTCCCGGACCCCGGACGGCGCGCCCGACCAGGCCAGGATCGCCGGCCGGCTGGCCGCGAAGGAGGCCGTCTTCAAGCTCCTCGGTGCCGTCGGACGGCCCGTCCCCTGGCAGGGCATCGAGGTCCTGCGCGGCCCCGGCGGGCGGCCTGAGGTCCGGCTCTCCGGCCGGGCCGCCGAGCTGGCCCGGGCCGCCGGGCTCGGCCCGATCGACGTGAGCATCAGCCACGACGCCGGCTTCGCGATCGCCGTCGCGACCTCCTCCTCCGCTTCCTCCGCCTCCTCGGCCTTCTCCGCCGCTTCTCCCGACCACCCCAACTCGCAGCAGTCAGCGACTCCGAAGGGAATGCCATGAGTTCCGCAGGTATCGACAAGGTCCGGGACTGGATCCTCGGCCGTCACCCCGAGCGCACCGAGCTCGCCTCCGACGTCGACCTCATCGAGAGCCGGCTCGTCGACTCGCTCGCCTTCGTCGAGCTCGTCTACACGATCGAGGACGCCGCGGGCGTCGAGATCGACTTCGACAACATCGACATCGAGGACTTCCAGACCCTCGCGACCATCGAGAAGGCGTTCTTCGCCTGATCCCGAGGAGGGATCTTCACCATGGATGCAGTCTCGTACACCGCACAGTGGATGGCCGCCGCCCGCTACCTGGAGTCCCAGCGGGAGGACGCGCTCTTCGTCGACCCGCTGGCCAAGGACCTTGCCGCGCCCCGGGGCTTCGAGCTGATCGACCGCTACGAAGGCGGCGGCCTGCTGCCGTTCATCTCCATCCGGACCCGGTTCCTGGACGACGCCATCAAGGACGTCCTCGCCGAGGGCGGGATCCAGCAGGTCGTGCTGATCGCGGCCGGCATGGACACCCGGGCGTTCCGCCTCGACTGGCCCGAGGGCACCCAGGTCTTCGAGGTCGACCACGCCCTCCTCATCGCCGAGAAGCGGCGCCGCCTCGACGCCCTCGGCGCCGAGCCGCGCACCGACCGGCGCGAGGTCTCCGCCGACCTCACCAAGGAGTGGCTGCCCGACCTGGAGGCCGCCGGCTTCGACCGGACCCGCCCGACCCTGTGGGTCGCCGAGGCGCTGACCTTCTTCCTCACCGAGGACCAGGCCGCCGGGCTGCTCCAGCTGCTCGCCTCGGCCTCCGCCCCCGGCAGCCACCTGGCCTTCGACATCCTCGGCCGCGCCCTGCTGCGCAGCCCGTTCTCGAAGCGCTGGCTGGACACCCTCGCCGCCGACGGCACGCCGTGGATCTTCGGCACCGACGAGCCCGAGGAGTTCCTGACGGCCAACGGCTGGAAGACCACCGACCTGCGCGAGCCCGGCCAGCCCGGCGCCGGCGAGGGCCGCTGGCCGTACGAGGTCCAGCCGAGGGACCGCCGGGGCGCCAACCGGCTGTGGCTGATCCGCGCCGAGATAGCGACGGGCTGATGGGTCAGCCGACCACGGACCGCCGGATCACCCTGGAGCGGATCGAGTCGTACCTGCCCGAGCGCAGCGTACGGATCGAGGAGCTGGGCGAGCGGCTCGGTCTGCGCCGGGCCGAGCTCGGGGTGTTCCGGAAGTTCTACGGCCTGGACACGCTGCGCTTCGACCCCGAGCTGCCGCTGCTCGACCTGCTGCGGCCCGCCGCGCGCGGCGCCCTGGCCGCCCTCCCCGAGGGCGGCACGGTGGACTACCTGGCGTACGCCCACGTCACCCAGGCCGTGGCCCCGGCCGACGTGGACATCGCCCAGGAGGTCGGCAAGGACCTCGGTCTCACCGACACGGAGGCGTTCGGCCTCAGCCACCAGGCCTGCGTCAGCAGCCTGGGCGCCATCGAGGTGCTCGGCGAACTGCTGCGCGCGGAGGGCTCCGAGGGGTCGTACGCCCTGATGGTCACCGGCGAGCAGGCGTACTCGCCGATGGTCCAGCTCGTCCCCAACACGTCGATCATGGCCGACGCCGCCGCCTCGTGCCTGATCACGCTGGACGGCGAGGGCGATGTCGTCCGGTCCTTCGCCACCCGGACCCTGGGCGAGTACGCCCAGTGGCTGGAGCTGACCGCCGAGCAGAACACGGAGTTCGGCGAGCAGTACGGCAGCAGGATCGCCGAGGTCATCCACCAGGCCGTGGCGGAGGCGGGGCTGACGCTCGACGACGTCGACCTGGTGATCCCGCACAACGTCAACAAGCTGGCCTGGCGGCAGACCATCAAGGTGCTGGAGGTGGCGCCGGAGAAGGTCTTCCTGGACAACGTCCCGCGCTACAGCCACACCTTCGCCTCGGACGTCTTCGTCAACTACACGACCCTGCGGGACGAGGGCCGCCTCGTGGACGGCGCGCACTACCTGCTGGTCTCCGTCGGCCTGGGCGCCACCTTCGGCGCGATGGTGATCACCCACCGGGCGGGAGGCGGGAAGTGATGGACCGTCAGGAGATTCTGCTCGTCATCGAGAAGGCGCTCAGCGAGGTCCTGGAGCGGCCGGTCTCCGGGCTCACGGAGGAGACCGCGCTCTTCGACGAGCTCCAGCTCGAATCCATCGCCGTCCTGGGGCTCCTCATGACCGTCGAGGAGGCGACCGGCATCGCGGTCGACCCGGACGAGCTCGACATCGACCACCTGCGGACCATGCGGTCCTTCGCCGACTACGTCGAGGCCGCACTCCGCGAAGCAGAGGGGACGTCATGAGCGGGGACGTCAGGAGCGGGGGCGCGGCCGGACTCGTCGTCCGGGCCGCCGCGGCGGTGCGCTCGCCGGAGGGCCGGGCCCCCGAGGACCGCCCGGCCGCGCTGGACTACTTCCGCGACCTGCTCACTCCCTTCGGCGAGAAGCCGGACGAGGAGCTGCTGAACAGCGGGGCGCACGTCCAGCACCGGGACCTCGCGGACCTGCTCGTCGCCGACGAGGGCGTCGGCCGGAGCAGGCCGGAACTGCTGATCGTCACCCACGCCCTGCCGGACGTGGTGCCGTTCACGGCCGTCGCACCGCACATGACCGACCGCCTCGGCGGCCGGGCGGCCAACTTCGCGATCGCCGAGCAGGGCCTGGCCGCGCCCTTCACCGCGCTGCGGATCGCCTCGGCGTACCACCGCTCGGGCCGGGCCGCGGAGGTGGTGATCGCGGTCCTCGAACAGACCACGCTGCCGACGCCGTTCCCGCTGGTTCAGGACACCCCGCTGATCGACTCGGCGGCGGCGCTGGTCCTCGGCACCGGGGGCGGCGACGGCGCCGCCGAGGACGGTCCGCGGTTCGTACGGGCGTACTCGGCCGCCTCGGCGGCGGAGGCGCTCGGCGCGGACGCCCTGGGCCGGGGCCTCGGGGAGGACGGCGACCTGCTCGTCCTCGGCCCCTGGGTCACCGAGGACGTCCCGGAGCGCGCCGCCACGCGCCGGGTCGCCCCGGGCAGCTACTGCACCAGCCTCTGGCTGGAGCTGGCCGACCACTGGCAGGAGTGGCGGGAGAACCACCGGCGGATCGTCCTGTGCGACACGGACCCCCGCACCGGCCGCAGCCACGTGGCGGTCTTCGCCCGCGGCGAGGGATAGCACCCCACCCGCGCGGCCCCGGGAGAGCCCGTCCACCACGCCCCCGCCGTGGTGGACGGGCTCGCCCCGGTCGGCCGCACGGACGCCCGGCTCGTGGCGGGCGCGTACGGCACGGCTTCGACAGACATCGGACAAGGCAACCGAACCGAACCGAAGGGAAGGTCGGAACACGATGACCACGGCTGAGACGCGGACCATCAGGCTGGACTCCGCGAGGGCCGGCGCCGGCCCGGCGACCTGGGGGCAGCGGGCGATCTGGGGGGTCGTGACCCGGCTCGGCGACGACGCGCCCCGCTACAACGTGCCGGTCGACCTCCCCGTCACCCCGCCCCGCCCCGCGTCCCGCGTCCTCGCGGACGTCACGGAGCTGCTCCTGCTCCACGACAGCCTGCACACCCGCTTCCTGGCGGACGGCGAGGACGGTCTGCGGCAGGTCGTGGACGGCAGCGGCGAGCTCCCGGTGGAGATCCGCACGTGCGCCGCCGACCGGGCCGCCGAGACCGGCGCCGCCCTGCGCCAGGAGCTCGCCGGGCGCTCCTTCGACCACACCCGGGAATGGCCCCTGCGGGTCGGCCTGGTGGAGTGCGAGGGCCTGGTCCACCGCCTGGTGCTCGTCGGCGCGCACACCGGGATGGACTACTGGGGCCTCGGCCGGCTGCTCCGCGACCTGGAGTCCGTCGAGTCGGGGGAGACCGCCGCCTCGCTGCGACAGGCGCGCCCCTCGCTCCAGCCGCTGGACGCCGCGGAGGTCCAGGCCTCGCCGCTCGGCCGCCGCCGGGACGAGGCGGCCCGCCGCTACTGGCTCGACCAGCTGACCGCGGGACCCCGGCAGCTCTTCCGGGAGCCCGCGGCGCCGGAGCTCGCGGACGACCCGGGCCGGATGTTCCCGAACGCGCTGCTGCGCTCGCCCGCGCTGGCGGTCGCCGTCGGGCGGGTGGCGGCGGAGCTGGAGGTGAGCGACGCCGCGGTGCTGCTCGGCGCGGCCGCCCACCAGCTGGCCAGGATGTCGGGGAGCAGCGACGTGCTGTTCCAGGTGGTCGTGGGCAACCGCTTCCAGCCGGCCGCCGCCGCGGCGGTCAGCACGGTCGCGCAGGAGGCCCTGTTCCGGCTCACGGACGCGGACCGGGACTTCGAGGACGCGGTGCGGCGGACCCGGTCCGTCGCCTTCAGCGCGTTCCGGCACGCCGCGTACGACAAGTGGGCGCTGGACCGGGAGGTGGCGCCGCTGGTCGAGAAGGGCGAGGCCGCCGACCACTCGTACTGGTGGAACGACACCCGCGACCCGGGCGTCGGGCCCTTCGACGGCGGGGAGCCGCCGAAGACGCCGCTGAGCGAGCTGATCGGCCGGACCGAGCTCAGCTGGCCGACGGAGTTCCTGCCCCGCAAGAACGTCTCGATGGCCGTGGACGTGCTGACCGCGCCGGGCGCCCTGGACCTCGCCATGACCGCCGACCCGGCCGTCCTCGACCGCGAGGGCATGGAGCGGTTCCTGCGCGGCGTCGAGCGGCTGATCGTCGCCGAGGCGATAGCGCTGGGGGACTGATGACGCGGACGTACGCGGGAATCGCCTGGACGGACGAGGGCTACCAGGTCGAGGTCCTGGACGGCGCCGGGCGCCGGGTCGCGGAGCCGGGCCGCTGGAGCGGCGCCCAGACCGCCGAACTCATCGCCTGGCTCAGGGACTTCGACGGCGGACGGGCGCCGGCGGTCGTCCTGGAGAGCACCAACGGCCTGCTCGACGGCCCGATGACGGCGGCCGGCCTGGAGGTCTACCGCGCGGACCCCTGGCTGCTGCCGCCGCGGCCCGGCTTCGGCTCCGTTCCGGCCGGGCTGCTGGCGGAGCGGGCCAGGACCGCGCCCGGCGAGCTGGCCCGGGTCACCGCCGAGGGCGGCACGCTGACCGGCCGCGCCGAGGAGTACTTCGACGGCGTGAAGCGCGGCGAGCCGATCGTGGCCGGGCTGACGGCGGCCGGACGCTGCTTCGAGCACGGCCGCCGGGACGACCCCCGGGTCGCGCTCACCTTCGACGACGGCCCCGATCCGGTCTTCACCCGGCAGGTCCTGGACATCCTGGACCGGTACGGGGCCCGGGCGACGTTCTTCTGCGTCGGGCACCACGTCGCGGCACTGCCCGATCTCGTACGCCGGACCGCCGCGGCCGGCCACGAGCTCGGCAACCACTCCTGGTCGCACCCCTATCTGCCCGACCTGACCCCGGAGCAGCTGCGCGAGCAGCTCGACCGGACGGCGGAGACCGTGGCCAAGGTGACCGGCGAGGAGGCCCCGACCCGGTTCCGGCCGCCTTACGGGGCGCTGAGCCCCGAGGTCCTCGCCGCCCTGGAGGGGTATCCGACCACGCTGACGATGTGGGACGTGGACACCCGCGACTGGGCGCGGCCGGGGCCGGAGCGGATCGCCGCGACCGTCCTGGAGTCCGCCGGGCCCGGCTCGGTGGTGCTCATGCACGAGGGCGCCGGAGACCGCTCCCAGACCGTGGCTGCCCTTCCGTCGATCGTCGAGGGCCTGCTCGAACGCGGCCTGGAGCTGGTGACGGTGGCGGAACTCGAAGACCACGACCAACGATTGAAGGGTTGAACAGCCATGGAAGAACGTCTCGCCGAGCACACCGCGGCGGAGGGGCCCCCGCGGACGAAGGAGGGACCCGACGGAGCGCCGCCCGCGGGGCCGCCGTCGGACCCGCCCTCGGGCCCGTCGTCCTCGGAGCCGGCGATCTGGTCCCGTAACTTCCGGTACTACTTCACGGCCCGCAGCGCCGGTCTGCTCAGCTGGGCCATGCTGCCGGTCGCGGTCTCCGCCGGTCTGCTCGCCGGCGGGTACGGACTGGACACCGCCGGCTACTCGATGGCCTTCCTGGTCGCCCCGTTCGCCGGCCTGGTGCTGTTCGGCGGGGTGCTCGCCGACCGGTTCACCGCCCGCCGGATGATGATCATCGCGGACCTGGCCAACCTCACCGCCCACATCCTGCTGGCGCTCCTCTT
The DNA here is from genome assembly GCF_043080005.1 of Streptomyces sp. NPDC015130. NCBI lineage: Bacteria > Bacillati > Actinomycetota > Actinomycetes > Kitasatosporales > Streptomycetaceae > Streptomyces > Streptomyces sp. NPDC015130. The sequence continues at coordinate 610,239 of NZ_JBIBVC010000001.1, forward strand.
CATCCACGGCATCGACCACCTCTGGCAGCTGTACGGCCTGCTGGTCGTGGCCGGTACGGCGAACGCGCTGTTCCAGCCGGGCGCCTCCTCGACCGTGCCGCTGGTCTCCCGGGACGTGCAGGGCGCCAACGGCGTGCTGCGCACCTCCGAGGCGATCACCGGCCTCGGCGGCCCGGCCCTGGCCGGCGCCCTGGTCGGCTTCGGGTCCACCGGCTGGGTGATGGTGATCTCCGCCGTCGCCTACGGGACCAGCGCGATCTGCCTGTTCGTGCTGCGGCTCGGCAGGGTGCCCGCCCCGCCGGCCGGGCAGAGCCTGTGGCGCAACCTGGCCGTCGGCTGGCAGGAGTTCACCTCCCGCAGCTGGCTGTGGGGCGTCATCCTGATCTGGATGTTCTACGCGGTGCTCTCCTGGGGCCCGCAGCTGTCGGTGGCCGCCGGCGTCATCGTGCCCGAGCACGGCGCCTCCGCCTTCGGCCTCATCAACGCCGCCCTGGGTGCCGGCACCGTCGCCGGTGGCCTCATCGCGATCCGCTACAAGCCCCAACGGCCGCTCGCCGCCGGGGCCGTGGCGATGATGGCGTACCCGATCTACCCGCTCGGCATCGTCCTCGACTGGCCCGTCTGGCTCCTCGCCGTCGCCCAGGTCCTGGTCGGCGCCGGCATCGGCGTCTGGGGCGTCATGTGGGCCACCAGCGTGCAGACCCAGGTGCCGGGCGAGGTGCTCAACCGCGTCCACGCCTACGAGGTCGCGGGCTCCGTCGGCATGTACCCGATCGGCAGCGCGCTGGCGGGTCCCGCCGTCGGTGCGTTCGGCACGGACACCGTGCTCCTGGTGGGCGTCGTGGTCTCCTTCCTCACCGCCTCCGCGCTCCTGGCCGCCCGCCCGATACGGACCCTCGAACGCGTCCCGGACCGCGTCTGAGCGGCACCGGCGGCGCGCCCGAGCGACGGCATCGGCAGGACGGGCGGCATCAGCGGCCCGCGGGGCCCGAGCGGCGCGCCGGGCGTCCCACGGCGGACGTCCGGGCGCCGCGCACCGGACGTGCCTCGGCGGACGTCCGGGCGCCGCGCACACCCGCGGAGGGCGTGCACTACCTGGTCCGCCGCGCCGACGAGGTCCTCGCCGCGCTGCCCGTCGCCGCGCCGGACCGGGCGGCCGCCGCGGCACTGCCGCCGTGGCGGGCCCGGGAGCACACCGCCTCGCGCACCCTGCTGCGGGCCCTGCTGCGGGAGCTCGGCGAGGACCTCCGGGGCGGCCCGGTCGCGGCCCTCCAGGGCGGCCGGCCGTACCTCCCCGACCGTCCCGACCTGGGCGTGAGCCTCTCGCACTCCGCGGGCTGGGTCGCCGCGGCCGTCGCCAGGGACCGTGACGTCGGCGTCGACGTCCAGGCCCCGCGCGCCGTCGGCGACCGCCTGCTGCGGCGGTGCTGCGCGCCCGGCGACGCCGAGGCGCTCTCCGCCCTGCCCGAGGACGACCGCAGACGGGAGTTCGCCTGGATCTTCACGGTCCAGGAGGCCTGTGTGAAGGCCACCGGGACGGGCTTCGCGGGCCGCCCCTGGACCGTCCCGGTGACCCTCGGACAGCGAACGGGCGCCTGGGAGAAGGTCCGTTGGTGCGCCCCGCGCGAGGCGCAGCCGGTCCCGGCCGGCTGCGCCTGGACCGAACGGCGCTGAGCGGGCGGGGTGTTCCGACAGGTGGGCGCGGGTGGCGGTGCCGGGGCGTGAGCCCGTAGAACTCCAGCAGCAACCGGCACGCCGAACGAGAGGGCACCATGAGCGCCACCACAGAGGCCACCGCCGAACCGAGGGGCGGCGACGCCGACCCCACGGGTGGCGACCTGCCCGTCACCGAGCGGACCCGGCTGCGGCGCATGCGGGAGAAGGGCAGCCACAAGCGGGCCGACCTGGACGCCGTGCTCGCGGCGGGCTTCCTGTGCCACCTCGGGGTGCCCGTCGACGGGACGACGATGGTCGTGCCCACCGCGTACGGAGTGGACGGCGACCGGCTCTACCTCCACGGCTCGGTCGCCAGCCGCAGCCTGGTCCAGGCCCCCGACACCACCGTCTGCGTCACGGTCACGCACGTCGACGGGCTCGTCCTCGCCCGTTCCGTCTTCGAGCACGGCGTCAACTACCGCTGCGCGATGGTCTACGGCGTACCGCGGCTGGTGACCGACCCGGAGGAGAAGCTGCGCGGACTGCGGGCGCTCACCGAGCAGAGCTCGCCGGGCCAGTGGGAGTACGTGCGGCAGCCCAGCCGCAAGGAGCTCGCCGCCACCTCGGTCCTCGCCCTCGACCTCACCGAGGCCTCGGTGAAGACCCGGAGCGGCCCGCCGGACGACGGCGACTCCGAGGACGCGGCCCTCGGCCTGTGGGCGGGCGTCCTGCCCGTCGTGACCACCTTCGGCGAGCCGGTCACCGACCCCGTCCTGCCCGGGGACCTCGCCCCGCCCGCGCACGTCGCCTCGCGCGCGGGGCGGGTGCTGGGGGAGATCCCGGGGGAGTGACCGGGCTCAGGGGCCGGTGGTGTTCCCCACCAGGGGGCGCAGGGTCAGGCGGCTGAGGTGGCCCTCGTCCGCCAGGACGTCGACCGAGGTGATCCGGCCGTGGAGGACGGTGAAGGCGAAGACCGTGTGAGGCCGCCCGTCGCGGGTCAGGACCAGGCCGGCCGTCCCGTCCACCAGGGCCGGGCGGGCCTCCAGGATCCGCCCGGCGAGGGCCGGGGCCACCGGACCCGCCCCGTGCGTGGGCCGCATCCCGGCCCGTACGGCGGTGGGGTCGGCCCGCAGCGCCACGTCCGGATCGAGGAGCGCGCGCAGCGCCTCGGCGTCCCCGGTCCGCGCGGCTGCCAGGCACGCGGCGACCGTCTTCCGCTGGCGTGCCGGGTCGGGTTCCGGCATCTCCTCGGTGCCCCGCACCCGGTGCCGGGCGTGGGCGGCCAGCTGCCGGGCGGCTGCCGGGGTGCGTTCCAGGATCCGGGCGATCTCCTCGTACGGGATGTCGAAGAGGTCGTGGAGGACGAAGGCGAGCCGCTCCGGTGGTGTGAGCGTGTCCAGGGCCGTCAGGAGGGCGGGGTCGGGGTCCGCCGGGTCGTGCCGGGCGGGGGCCCAGGGATCCCAGGGGGCCGCCCGGTGGCTCTCGCGCGCGCGGAGGCGTTCCAGGCAGTTCCGGGCCAGGGCGTCGAGCACCCGTCCGCCGGAGGTGGGGCGGCGGGCCGTCCTCGGTGCCCGCTCCCGTACAGCACCGCGTACCGACTCCGGCATCGCCTCGTGGACCGCTTCCCGTACCGACTCGCGTACCGCGTCCCGTACCGCTTCATCGGCCTCGTCGGACGAGCCGAGCATCCGGTACGCCACGGCGTGCAGCCGCGGCTCGCGCTCCTCGGCGGGGGCCGCGAGGTCGTCGTCGTCATTCACGGGTCGTGACCTCCGGATCAGGGGCGGGGCCGGCGTGCGGCCGTCGCCGGGGCGCCCTCGGGGGACGTCCCGGCGCGGCCGGGGGCGCGCACGGCTTCAGTCGCCGTGGCCGGTGCCTCCGCTGCCGAAGCCTCCGCTGGAGATGCCGCCCCACTTGCGCTTCTCCTCGGTCGGCGGGTCCGGCGAGGTCTCGGTGCCGGACTTCTTGAGCTGGTACGGCATGAGGCGGTGCTCGCCGTCGGTCTGCGGCATCACCTCGGGCCTGCGGTACTCGGACATCTCGCCGGGCAGTGCGTCGGTCTCCGGCCGGTGCGGCTGCTCCTCCGGCTTGGGTGTGTCGGACTCGCGGTCGCGGACCCGGTAACCGAACCAGAACGCTCCGATGAGTACGGCGACGAGTACGAGCCCGCCGATGACCTGTCCGAGGCCCGACTGCCAAACCCCAGCGGCCAGGGCCTCTGCTGCGCTGAGAGTGTTCATACTCCAGGATTACCCGATTCCGCTTATTCGGACCCGTCGGGCGGTGAACCCTTCGAAGTTTTCTGAAACATTCCCGCGCCCCTGCCGCGTCAATGAGGTGTACGGCGACCACACCACGTGACCGCGAGGGAAAGGAGGGGCATGAGAAAGTCCCGCGCGGACGAGTTCCTGGAGTTCGCCTCCGCACGCACGGGGCACCTGTTCCGGTCCGCATGCCTGCTGACCAGCGGCGACACCCATCTCGCCGAGGACCTCACGCAGGAGACGCTCGGCAAGATGTACGCCCTGTGGGGCCGCATGGCACGGATCGGCAACCCCGCCGCGTACGCCCAGACCGTGCTCGTCCGCACGTTCCTCAGCCACCAGCGGCGCCGCTCCGCCACCGAGCGCCCCCTGGGCGAGCTGCCCGACCGCGCCCCCGAGAACGGCGAGGACCCGGCACTCCGGATCGCCCTGCTCGACGCGCTCGCCGGGCTCGCGCCCAAGGACCGGGCGGTCGTGGTGCTGCGGTACTGGGAGGACCGCAGCGTCGAGGAGACCGCCGACGCCCTGCACGTCAGCTCGGCGGCGGTCCGCACCCGCTCCGTGCGGGCGCTGGCCAAGCTGCGGCAGCGGCTCGGCGGCAGCATCGCCGAGTTCGCCGTGCGCTGACCGGCGCACCCGCAGGACCCCATCCATCAGACTTCTCATCACCCACGGACCGGAGACGGTGATCTCGGCATGCCTCTGAACGAAGGTTCCCAGCACGACGACGCCCCGCACGAGGGCTTCGAGAAAGAGCTCGGCGCGGTCCTGCGCAGCACGGGCGAGGGCTTCTCCACCGAGGGCCGGCGCGAGCTCGTCACGGGCGGCCTCGCCCGCGGCCGGCGCCGCCTGGTCCGCCGCCGCCTCGCGGTGACCGGCGGCGCCCTCGCGCTCGCCGCCGTCGGCATCGGCGGGGTGTACGGCGGATCGCTCATCGGCGGCGGCAAGTCGACGGCCGCCGGCGTCGCCGCGGCCCCCACAGTCCGGCCGGGGGACAAGGTCGGCTCGCCCGACGCCGCGAACCAGGGCATGGGGCAGATCCCGGTCCGGGACATCGCGGCCGTCATCGAGGCCAACACCCCCGACGGCGAGTGGCAGTTCGACAACCTGGGCGGCAAGGGCCAGTCCGCCCTCGGCGTCTACGACGACGGCGCCGGCAAGGCGTCCGTCTCCGTCGGCCTCTACCGCTCCGCCGGCGGCGAGGGCGAGGCCGGCGCGGGCCAGGTCACGTGCCCGAGCGAGGTCCACGTCTCCTTCGACTCCTGCACCAGCAAGACGCTCGCGGGCGGCGACCGGCTGATGGTCATCCAGGGGTACGAGTACCCCGACCGGCGCGAGGACACCAAGAACTGGCGCGCGGTCCTGCTCACCAAGGACGGCTTCCTGGTCGACGCGAGCGAGCACAACGCCGCCGCCCAGAAGGGCTCCGCCGTCACCCGCGAGAACCCGCCCTTCACCCCCGCCCAGCTGAAGGCCCTCGTCACCTCCGACGACTGGCGCCCGCTGCTCGCGCAGCTGCCCAAGCCCGAGAAGCTCAAGGCCGACCCGGGCGCGGCGCTGCCGTCCGGGGAGCCCAGCGGCGCCGAGATCCAGTCCACCCTGCGCTCGCTCCTGCCCAAGGGCCTGCGCGTGACGGACAAGGACGGGAACTACGGCTACGGCTTCGCGGTCGTCGACGACGGCCAGGGCAAGAGCCTCGTCGAGATCAACGTCCAGCCGAAGATGGGCGACGTGGCCCACCAGCTCTACGGCAGCGGGAACGTCACCATCCTGCCCGACGGCCGCAGGGTCAAGGTCACCCAGCAGGCAGCGGAGAAGGGCGGCTCCGGCACGGTCATGTGGACCGTCGACACCATGACGGCCGACGGCTTCAGGGTCGTCGTCTCCACCCTCAACGCCGGGGGGTACCGCAAGGCGGCCACGCGCGCCGAGCCCGCGCTGACGGTCGAGCAGCTGAAGACGATCGCGCTGAGCCCGAAGTGGCTGAAGGAGCCCGCGAAGTAGCACCGGGACGGACGGGGGAGCGAACGGGGGAGGGAGGGGTGGGGGGGGGCCCCCCCGCCCCCCCCCCCCCCCCCCCCCCCCCCCGGCCCCCCCCCCCCCCCCCCCCCCCCCCCCCCGGGCACAAATGGAGGGGCGGCCCCCGGCCCC